>CAKTBJ010000019.1 GCA_934533075.1 uncultured Paracoccus sp. | reverse complement strand
CGGCAGGTGCTGGCGGTGTTGCAGGAACTGGTGGACCGGGCCGGGGCCAGCCTGATCTTCATCAGCCACGACCTGAACCTTGTGGCGGATTTCTGCGACCGGGTGCTGGTGATGTATCGCGGCCGGGTGCTGGAGGACCTGCCGGCGGCGAAGCTGGGCGCGGCCACGCATCCCTATACGCGCGGGCTGCTGGACAGCCTGCCGCGGCTGGATCATCCGGTGGCGGAACTGGTGGTGCCCAAGCGTGACCCGGCCTGGCTGGACGCGCCCGCGGCGGGAGGAGCGTGATGAACAGCGATTTTCTGGCGGTTTCCGGGCTGAACATCGCCTTCGGTCAGGGCCGTTCGCGGGTGCGGGTGGTCAAGCAGGCCGAGTTTTCCATCCCCAAGGGCGAAAGCTATGGGCTGATCGGCGAATCCGGCTGCGGCAAGTCCACCGTGCTGCGGGCGGTGGCCGGGCTGAACAGCGATTATGACGGGCGCATCGTTCTGGACGGGCAGGAACTGCCCAAGCGCCGCGACAAGCGGTTCTTCCGGCAGGTGCAGATGGTGTTTCAGGACCCCTATGGCTCGCTGCATCCGCGCAAGATGGTGCAGGCCGTGCTGGCCGAGCCGCTGGCGATCATGGGCCTCGACGACCGTCAGGGGCGCATCGACCGGGTGCTGCGCGACGTGGGCCTGGATGCCACGTTCCGCTTTCGCTACCCGCACGAGTTGTCTGGCGGCCAGCGCCAGCGCATCGCCATCGCCCGCGCGCTGATCGTCGAGCCGCAACTGCTGCTGCTGGACGAGCCGACCTCGGCGCTGGATGTCTCGGTGCAGGCGGAGATCCTGAACCTTCTGAACCGCTTGCGGCGCGAGCGTGGGCTGACCTATCTGATGGTCAGCCACGACCTCGCCGTGATCGCCCATATGTGCGAGCGCATCGCCATCATGAAGGACGGCCGCATCCTCGAACGGCTGACCCCGGACCAGTTGCGCAGCGGTGCCTTGACCGAGGACTATACGCGCGATTTCGTGGCCGCATCCGCCCCGGCGGTGCAGCGGGCCGGATAAGGGGACGAGTATCATGACGTTGTTGAACCAGATCGCCCGCCGGGCCGCGGGCGGGGTAAGCGTGAGCGCCGCCGACCGCCGTGCCGCCGAGCAGGCCATAGCCGACACGCTGGCCTGCATGGTGGCCGGGCAGGGCGACATCGCCACCGCTGCGGTGCGCCGCGCGCTGGCAGGGCCGCAGGGGGCGGCCGATCTGGTCGGCGGCGGTCGCGCGCCGGTCCCCGTGGCGGCGCTGATCAACGGCACCGCCGCGCATGCGCTGGATTTCGACGACAACTTCCTGCCGGGGATGAGCCATGCCTCCGCCGTGCTGGTGCCGGCCCTGCTGGCACTGGGGCAGGCGGCGGGGGCCAGCGGCGCCGATCTGGTCGCGGCCTATCTGGCGGGGCTGGAGGCGCAGGCCCTTGTCGGGCAGGGCGTCGCGCCCGAGCATTACGTGGCCGGCTGGCATGGCACCTCGACCATCGGCACCATCGGCACGGCGGCGGGCTGCGCGCACCTGCTGGGGCTGGACCATGCGGGCATCGCGCAAGCCATGTCGCTGGCGGTCAGCATGGCCTCGGGCATGAAGGGGCAATTCGGCACGCCGGCCAAGCCCTTCCATGCCGGCATGGCGGCGCGCAACGCCGTGGATGCCGCGCTGCTGGCGCAGGCCGGGCTGACCGGGCGCGAGGATATTCTGGAACGCTCGCAAGGACTTGGCGAGCTGATGAGCGGCGGCGAGCCTGCGCATTGGACCCTTCCCGGCCCGGACGCGCCGCATGTCATCGCCACCGCCGGGCTGCTGCCGAAGATTCATCCCTGCTGCGGCTCGACCCATAACGCGGTGGACATGGTGCTGGCCCTGCGCCGGCAGCATGGCTTCACGGCGCAGGACGTGGCCGAAGTCGTGCTGACCGTGGGCCGAGCGAATTACCTGAACCTCGCCTATCCGCAGCCGGTCACGCCGATGGAGGCGCGGTTCTCGATGCAGTATTGCGTGGCGCTGGCGCTGGTGCAGGACCTGCTGTCGCTGTCGGATTTCACGCCCGAGGCGGTGGCACGCCCGCATATCCGCGCGCTGTTTCCCCGCATCGCGATGGAGGTCATGCCGCTGGCGGAGGAGAAGGCCGAGGCGCGGCCGCCGCATCGGGCGCTGATCCGCCTGCGCGACGGGCGCGAATTGCGCGCCGCGCTGGCCCATGCGCGGGGCAGTCTCGCCGATCCGCTGGACGAGGCCACCCGCATCGCCAAGCTGCGCGACTGCTTTGCCTATGCCGGGCGGCGGCTGGACGATTCGGGGCTGGCCACGCTGGAGGGGATCGATGCGCTGCCGGGTCTCGCGCCGCTGGCGGCGCTGATCACCGGGCCGGCGGCGGGCTAGGCACGGCGGCCCGACGCGCTGCCCGGCGGGCTGGGCCGCATAGTCACCGGCAGGGTGATCCGGGGTGGCCTCGCCCCGTGCCGATCACCGCGCCGGACGAGGCCGTCCCTGGTTCGGCGTCGGTGACACTGGAAGCCTGCGCATCGTTCGGCCTCCGGCAGGCCGAGACCCCATGCTACCGGGAGGGCGATCCGGGGCGGGCCAACGGGTCCCGCACCGATCACCGCGCTGGGCGGGGCTGCCCTTGGTTCAGGATTGGCGAAACCGCCCCCTCGGCCTCCGGGGGGCGCGGGCCATGACCACCGGCGGAACGATCCAGGGACGGCCATGCCGGGACGAGCCGCCTCATCATCCAGCCTCGCGCCGGCCCCGGCGGGGGGCTGGATGCGGGGCCGGATGGCGCCCTTCGCGCCCCAACCCCGCGCCGATCGCGGCAGGGGCTGCGGGCGGGGCGTCAGCGCGCGGGGGCTGTCGGCGGCGGGGCCTGCGCGGCCTCGCCCTGGCTGGCCTGCGCCGCCTGCCAGACCCTTTGCACGATGGCGCGGTTGTTGGCTTTCTTGCGATAGATGGCGATCTCGGTGTCGATGATCCAGCCGCATTTGCCGGCCAGCACTACCCGCCCGGCGGCCAGATCCTCGCCGCACAGGCTTTCGGGCACCCAGGCGAGGCCCGATCCCACCCGCACCAGCGACAGCAGCGCCACGCTCATCGGGTTGCTGGCCACGACGTTCACCGCCACCGTGCGGCTGCGCAGCAGAGGCGCCAGCACCTGGGCGAAGAAGCTTTCGGTGCCATAGCTGAGATAGCGCACCACGTCGCCCCGGTCGAGGTCGTGGATCGGGCGGCCATCGGCATCCGGGGCGCTGATCGGCAGCACGCGCTCGGTCCCCAGGGTCAGGTGATCCAGCTCGTCCATCTCCAGCTTCAGGCGCACCGAGGGGTGGACATAGGTGACCAGAAGGTCGCTTTCGTCGTTGCGGAACATCCGCACCGTGTCGCCATAGGAGGACAGGGCGGGCACCGGGGTTTCCTCGATGCTGCCGATCGCCGCCCTGATGTCGTGCAGCCATCGCGGCAGGAAGGTCAGCCGTAGCGTGTGCTGGGCCAGGATGGTGATCTGGTTGCGCGGCTGGGACGAGACGCTGCGCAACCCGTTGCGCAGGTTGTGGAACTGCTGCACCAGGTCGCGGGCCTGCCGGATGAGGATCTGCCCCTCGGCGGTCAGCCGCACCGGATAGCTGGATCGGTCGATCAGCGGCGTGCCCACCCAGTGCTCCAGGCTGCGGATATGCTTGGAGAGGGTGGACTGGCTGATATTGCGCATCTCGGCGGCGCGGGAAAAGTTGCGCACGTCGCTGAGACAGACGAAATCCTCCAGCAGGTTGAGATCCATGATGCCCCCTGTCCCCCGTCGCGGGGTCGTGCCCGGCAGGGGGACATGTGGGGCAAAAATGCCGTGCGCGTCAAGCTTGCCGGGCCGGGGGCATGGGTGCGAAGGGGGCCTGCTTTCGGGCCGGAGAAGATGGGGCCGGCGAGCGCCGACCCGTCGAACGGGTCCGGCCGGCGGCATGCGGGACATGGGCGGCAGGGCGGGATGCGGTCCGGGAAGGCGGCTGTATCCCCGACCGGGGAGGATGCGCGGGACGGGTCGCAAGCCCGTCTGGCTGAAGGTGCGACGATGTGCAGGAGGCAGGCGCGCCCGGCGGATGCGTGGAGCACGGACTTGCCGCGAGTGCCTGACCCTGTTCGGCGGGGCGCAGCGGTCCGGGACGCAATCGGGAGGGCGTCGTCTCGGTCTCCGTCTCCGGCACGGGAAGCGGGGGACCGTAGGCCCATTCGGCTGGTGGCGTGACTTGGGCCAGCGATGGGGCGGGGTGCGGAAGGCATCCGGCGGCTGCACGGAGCACCAGTTTGCCGCGATCGCATGGCGCAGGGGGCGGGGGCTGGCAAGCGACCGGGTGGGCGTCGCCTCCGTCTTCGGCAGGGGAAGCGGGGGGCCGAGAGGATTGCAGGCGTATTCGGCTGGTGGCGTGACTTGGGCCAGTGACGGCATGGGGCAAGGCATGCATCCGGGCGATGCGGATTGGCCGCATTGCCCGACTTGCCCTTCGAGGCCGGCGGCGGCTCAGCCCGTCTTTTCGGCATCCATCCGGCAATCTGCCCACGGACAGGCAGCGGCAGGGCGCCGGGCCGCTCCGCGCCGCCGCAAGGCGCGGCGCATCGGGGCGGCCTCGACGGCCGGTCCGATGCGGGTCCGGCCGGCGGCTCGGCGGTCCCTCAGGCCGCGGCGGCCAGCAACGCCTTCAGCAGCCGTCCGAATTCGTGCTTGGTGATCGCGCGGCCCGTGATGTCGGTATCGACGCGATGCACCAGCACCATGTCCAGGGACGGGATCACCATGCAGTAATGCCCGCCCGCACCCACCGCCGCATAGGCGCCCGAGGGCGTGCGCACCCCCGGCGCGAACACGCCGTCGCGTTCCAGCCACCAGCAATAGCCATAGGCGCCGCGATGGCCGGCATGGGAATAGGGCATCACGTTCTCGGCCGCCCAGCCCTCGGGCAGGACCATCCGCCCCGACCAGCGGCCGCCTTGCAGGAACAGCTGCCCGAAGCGCGCCAGGTCGCGGCTGGACAGGCGGAACGGGTAAGCCGGATGGCGCGAGACCGTGAAGGCGTCCACCCAGGCATCCGGCGCCTCGCCCGCCAGCGTGAAATCCTGCATCCCCAGCGGCCCGGCGATGCGCCGCGCGAAGGCCTCGGCCACGCTCAGCCCCGTTTGCTGCACGAAGATCGTCCCCAGCGCGTTGAAATCCCAGTTGTTATAGCACCAGAAGGTGCCCGGCGCGTGGCTGTGGCGCTTTTCCTTGATCAGCCGCATGAAGTCGGTTTCATACCCCGCCGGATGATAGACGCCCGAGCGCGCCATCAGCAGGTCGTGGACGGTGGCCTGACGCTCGGTCTCGCTCAGCGGGTCGTGGTCGTCGATGCCCAGCTCGGCCATCGTGGCCTCCAGGCGGATGCGGCCCTCGGCCACGTCCTGCCCGATCAGCGCGGCCAGAAAGCTCTTGCGCATCGAGTGGCACAGATACTTGTGGGTGATGTCGCCATGCGTGAACACCACGCGCCCGGCCTGCACCACCATCATGCAATCGGAATTCTGCGCCGCCAGCACGTCGCGCAGGCGGGCGGTGGCCTCCGGCTTCCAGCCCGCTTGCTCCGGGTCGTCGAGGATCACCCAGTCGCTGCCGGGATTGGTGTCGCTGCTCATGTCCTGTTCCTGTCCTTGCCGAATGCGCGGCCCTGCTGGCGCGGGTGCCGGCCTGCCGCCTCGGGGCCGCCGGCGACCGCCCCGCCCCTGCCGAATGCGCGGCTCCGGTGCGGATGCCGGCCTGCCGCCGTGAGGCCGTCGGGGATCGCCCCCGTCGGGGTCCTGCCTTTCGTCAAACGGCCGGTCCCCGCGGAGGGGGCCGGCCCATGTTATCGCCGCAAGGGCCTATTTGCTGGCCTTGCCGTAATAGATGCGGAAGCCGTTCCAGGTCCAATCCTTCAGCGTGTCGCGCTTGGCCGCCACGTTGATCGACTGCATCACATAGGCCATCGGGCCTTCCTGCATGATGTCGCGCTGCAACTGGTGGTAAAGCTCGGCGCGCTTTTCGGGGTCGCGCTCGAACAGGGCCTCGTCGACGCGGGCGTTCATCGCCTCGTCGTAATAGTCCGACCGCCAGGAGGGGTATTGCGTCAGCTGCGCCTCAAGCGAGTTGTCGGGGTTGTAGACGAAGCGCGACAGCATGCCATGCGCATCCGGCACCGAGGCGCGGAAGCCCAGCATCGCCGCCTGGAAATCGCGCGAGCGGTGGCGGGCGAACAGTTGCGCATTGGCCATGCGCTCGATGTTCAGGGTCACGCCGATCTGGGCGGCGTTCTGCTGGATCGACTGCGCGATCGGGTCGGCATAGGGATGCGAGCCGATGATCATCGTCGCCGTGAACCCGTCCGGGTAGCCGGCTTCCGCCAGCAATTCCCGCGCCTTGTCCAGATCGGCATGGAAGGGCTGGCCCTCGGCCTCGTCCAGCGCCCCGAAGGAGCCAAGCGGCACCGGCGCCGCGCGCGGCACGCCCACGCCCTTCATCACCGAATCGGCGAGGCCCTGGTAATCCACCAGCCAGCGCATCGCCAGACGCACCTTCGGATCGTCGAAGGGTTCCTTCGCGGCGTTCATGCCCAGATAGAATTGCGAGGGGATCAGCGTCGAGACGATCTCGATCCCGTCCACGGCCTCCAGCGCCAGCAGGTCCTCGGCGCCCAGGTTGCGGGCCACGTCGATATCGCCCTTTTCCAGCAGCAGGCGCTGGGTGCCCGGCTCGGCCACGTGGCGGATCAGGATGCGTTGCAGCTTGGGCTTCTCGCCGTGATAATGCTCGTTGGCTTCCAGCACCACGACCTCGCCGGGGTTCCACTGGCGCAGGCTGTAGGGGCCGACGCAGGCGGTGGCGGATTGCAGGTAGGCATTGCCCAGGTCGCCGTCCTTCTCGTTGGCCTCCAGCACGGTGCGGTGCAGCATGGCGGCCACCCGGTTCGCCGCGATCGAGGACAGGATCAGGCTGATCGGATAGGGCTTGTCGAGGGTCATCACCACGGTGCGGTCGTCGGGGGCGGTGATGCGCTGCTCGATATTGTCGGCGGTAAAGCCGAATTCGGTCAGCTGCGCGGCATTGCCGAAGCCCAGCTTGACCACGCGCGCCATCGACCAGACCAGATCGCCGGCGGTGCCGGGCGTGCCGTCCGGGAACACGATGCCCTCGCGCAGGTGGAAGGTGACGGTCAGCCCGTCCTCGGACACCTCCCAGCTTTCGGCCAGCGCGGGGACCGAGGTCGATTCGTCGTCCGGCGCGAAATTCGCCAGCGAATCGCAGGTGTTGGTGATGAACTCGTCGGTGACGGCCTCGGCGATCTGGGCCGGGTCGAAGGTGGTGATGGCGTCGATGTTGAACGCCATGATCATCGCGTTCGGCGGCGTCTCGGCCAGGGCCGGGGCGCCGAGCGCGGCGATGATGGCGCCGGTGGCGGCGAGGGTGCGGAATGTCACGTGGGTCTCCTCCTGTCGGGTCTGCGTAGGGCGGGCTAGAGGTTGCGGGAAATGAAGTCGGTGATGGCCTGGAAGGCGCGGGTCTTGGCGGGCTTGCGCGAAAAGCCGTGGCCCTCGTTCTCGATGCGCAGGATCTCGACCGGGCGGTCATGGCCGCGCAGGGTGGCATAGACCTGCTCGCTCTGCTCGGGGGCGACGCGGGGGTCCTCGGTGCAATGCACCAGCAGCAGCGGCCGGGTGATGCGCTCGATCCGGGTCATCGGGGACAGGTCGTGCAGCATGGCGGCCTGCGTGACCGGATCGCCGTATTCGGCGGCACGCAGCACCATGCGCCACGGCCCCGTGGTCACCATCATCGTGGTGAAGTTGGACACGCCGTAAAGATCGACGCCGCAGGCCCAGGCCTCGGGCGCCTCGACCAGTGCCGCCAGCACCATGAAGCCGCCATAGCTCTGTCCCATCACGCCGATGCGCGCGGCGTCGGTATCGGGGCGCGCGGCGACATGATCGCGGATCGCCAGCAGGTCGCGCACCGAATCCATGCGCTTCTCGCGGTCGTCCAGCGCGCAATAGGCCCGCCCATAGCCCGACGAGCCGCGGATGTTCGGCGCCACCACCATGATGCCCCGGTCCAGATACCAGCATATATCCGGGCGGAACTGGCCCTTCCATTGCTGTTCCGGCCCGCCATGCACCAGAAACAGCACCGGCCAGCCGGCTTCGGGGCGCGGGCCTTGCGGCGTATACAGGAAGAACGGCACCGACAGCCCGTCGAAGCTTTCGATGCGGTGCAGTTCGGCCGCGACGTGATCGGTCGGCGTGGCCTGCGCCGGGGTCATGCCGAGGCGCGCGAATCCCTCCGCCGCATGCCACGACCACAGGTCGCCCGGCTGCGACGGGCCGGCGAAGTCGAAGATCAGCCGCCCGCTGTCGCCGGCGAAGATCAGGTCGTTGATCTGCCCCTCGCCCGGCGCGCCGATGGGGGTGGCGGCGCCGGTGGCGGCATCGACCATCTCGATCCCCATCAGCCCCTCGCGGTTGACCAGGCAGGCGATGCGGTCGCGGGCGGGCGAGAGCACGATCTTGTCGATCTCGCATCCAGGCACTTCGTGGATCGGCGCAAGCCGGCCGGTGGCGAAGTCCAGCCGGCAGGGCCGGGTCACGTCGCTGCCCTGATCGGTCAGCACGACGGCGCCGGCGCCGTCCTTGTCCAGCCGCACCTGAAGGTATTGCACCGGCCCGTCATGGGGCAGGATCGGCTGGGCGTCGCCGGTGGCGGGATCGACCCAGAGCAGGTCCTGATCGCGCATCGAGCGCCGCGAATCGCGCATGAGGATGCGGCCGTCGGGGGCGAAGGCCAGCGCCTCGGCAAAGCCCTCGCCCTGCCAGACCTGCCGCGCCTCGCCGCCCGCGAGGTCCAGCACGTAGAGGTCCATCAGCCGCGCGTCGCGGATGTTGGCGGTGAAGGCGATGCGGTCGGCCTCCGGTCCCCATGCGCCCCATTGATGCACGCGGCCGGGCGCATGGGTCAGCGGGCGGGGGATGCCTTCGCCATCCGGGATCAGCCAGATCTGGAAGCGTTCGTCCATGCCGCGGTCGGTGGTGAAGATCAGGTCGCGGCCCTTGGGGGCGAAGGCGATGGTGATCACGCGCTCGGGCAGGTCGGTCAGTTGCCGGGGCTGGCCCGCCGGGCGCCCGTCCTGCATCGGGCAGGTCCAGATCTGGTTGCTGCCGGATCGGTTGGACAGGAAGGCCAGCAGCCCGCCATCGGCCGAAAGCACCGGCTTGCCGGCCTCGGGCAGGGCAATATAGTCTGCGATGGTCGGGGTGCTGCCGGGGCGGGCTTGCGATGTCATCGCCTGTCTCCTGTCTGCCGGTTCGTCGCGGATGCGTGGGATTGAGCCTGATCGCGCGGCCGAGTTCCAGCGAAGCTTTGGAAAGATTCCAGTTATATCGTGCATAGTTTCAGGGGGCGGTGCCTTTCCGGGGCATGGCGTGCGGGGGCGGGGGGCGCCGCCGCCGGGCTGGCCGGGGCGGGCACCGTCCGGGCATTGACAGCCCCGGATGCGCGGTGAAACGTGGCCGGGTAACCAGGGGAGCCTTCGCCATGACCGCCGCCGCCGGCGACCCGCATGCCCTTCGCCCGATGCGGGGCAATCCCTGCATCGGCAATCCCCTGCATGGGCGAGGGCGCCCGGCCGGGCCGCCACCGGCGCGGCGGGATCGCGGCGACCGCCGGGACCGTGGCGGGGCGCCCTCGCCATGACCATCGGCATCGCCACGCGCGGCCCGCGCGCCGGGCTGGCCGCCTTTCACGCCCTGCGGGCCGCCGAGGCCCTGGGCGCCGGTGCCATCGGCGGCTTCGCGGTCCTCGTCTGGCGCGATGCGGGCGGCGGCCTGCACCACGCCGTCACGCAGGACGGCGGCACGCTGGGCCTGACGCTGCCCGAGGGCTGGGCGGCGGCGCGCCATGCCGCGATCATCTCCAGCGGCCCGAACCGGCCCGAGCCGCTGCTGCAATTCCTGCCCGCCGATGGCGGGGTGGGGCTGGTGACGGGCCATCGGCTGCCGAACTCGGCCCTGCCGGGGGGCGAGGCGCTGAATGCCCATGCGCTGGCGCGGATGGCGGAGGGGCTGGATCAGGCGGGGCTGGAGGCGCTGCTGGCCTCGGCGCCGGGGCTGGGCCGGGCTGATCTGCCTGCCGCTGGCGGGACCGTGCCTGGCCGCCAATGCGCCACGGGTCGGGATGCGCGACGATCTGGGCCGTTTCCTGCATGACGGCGCGGCGACCTGCGCCATCCTGCACAACTCGATCCATGCGGCCCGGCTGCATGGCGACGCGCTGGCGGCGGCGCTGGGCGGCATGGCGCTGGCGGTGATGGGGCAGGGCCGCGCCGCCCATGTGCTGGCCGAATTGCCCGACCGCCTTCCCGTCCATCCGGCAGGGGCGGAGGCGGTGGAACTGGACGCCTCCGGTGCGGTGGCGGCGCTGCATTCCGCCGATCCCGCCTATGCGGGGGGCCGGCCCCGCATCACGGCGATCTATGCCGGCACTCCGGTCATTCAGGACGGCACCCGCGTCGGCGTGGTGCTCAGCGAGGTGTTCTCGGCGCTGGAGCCGTGGCTGCTGGTGCAGGGCGCGGCCCGGTCCTTCGTCTGGCAGCGGGATTAGGCCGCCCGTCCCGCATCCCGGTCATGCGAGGCGTTGCCCATATCGGCGGCACGGCCTTGGCGCCCGACGGGATGCGCCCGGTGGTGCGGGGCGGCATATGTGCCGATTGGATGGGACCTCCGGCAGGCGCCCGATGGTCCGTCTGGCACGGCTTCGGCCGCCCGGCCCCCGCATGCCATCCCGGTCGTGCGAGGCGTTCCCGGTATCGGCGGCGCGGCCTTGGCCTCCGATGGGGTGCCTCCGGTCGTGCGGGGCGGCATATGTGCCGATCGGATGGGACCTCCGGCAGGCGCCCGATGGGCCGGCACAGCTTCGGCCGTCCAGCCCGCAATCCGCCCCGTCGCCTCGATCATGCGAGGCCGTAGCCGTATCGGCGGCGCGGCGTTGGCTGCCGATGGAGCCTTGTCGCGCAGGGCGGCAGTCGTGCCGCCGGCGAAGCCTCGGCTGCCGCTATGCGCCTCAGGCCGTTCCGGCGACAGGGCGCGCGTCCGCATTCCGCCCTTTCCCCCGCCGCCCGCCCTGCTAACCTGCCCGCATCCTTCAGATGAGCGAACCCATGTCCCAGACCGATTTCGACATCCTGATCCGAGGCGGGCGGGTGATGGACCCCGAGACCGGGCGCGACGAATTCGCCGACCTGGCGATCCGCGGCGACCGTATCGCGGCCATCGGCCACGGCCTCGGCACGGCGGCGCGGACCATCGACGCCGCCGGCCGCGTGGTCGCGCCGGGCTTCATCGACATTCATGCGCATGGCCAATCCATACCCGCCGACCGCATGCAGGCCTTCGACGGCGTGACCACATCGCTGGAACTGGAGGTCGGCACCCTGCCGGTCGCGCCCTGGTATGACATGCAGGCCGAAACCGGGCGGGTGCTGAACTATGGCACCGCTGCCGCCTGGATCCTGGCGCGCAAGGCGGTGATCATCGGCATGAACCTCACCGGCGGCGCGCCGCTGGAGATGATGGGCGCGGGCGCGAACGATCCGCGCTGGGTCCGCGACATCGCCACCGACGAGCAGGTCGCCCGCATCACCGCCCTGATTCGCGACGGCATCGCGGAGGGCGCCATCGGCATCGGCATCCCCAACGCCTATGCCGACGGCGCCGGCGTCAAGGAGATGGTCGCGGTCTGCCAGCTGGCCGCCGCGACCGGCACGCCGACCTTCACGCATGTGGCCTATACCGCCGACATCGACCCGCAATCCTCGATCGAGGCCTATATCCGCCTGATCGGCTATGCCGGCGCCACCGGGGCGCATATGCATATCTGTCACCTGAATTCGACCTCCGGCACCGATGTGGGGCGCGCGGTGGAGATCCTGCAAAAGGCGCAGGCGCAGGGCCTGCCGATCACCGTCGAGGCCTATCCCTACGGCACCGGCTCGACCGTGATCTCGGCCGCCTTCTATCAGGACCCCGACTTTCCGCGCCGCACCGGGCGCAGCTATGACAGCCTTCAGACCGTCGCCACCGGCTACCGCTTTCAAAGCCGCGAGGACGTGATCGCCGCCGCCGCGCGCAATCCCGGCGAGCTGATCCTGACCCATTTCCTGAACACCGAGGGTTACGGCCCGCATCAGCCGCTGCTGGACCTGTCGGTGATGTATCCGGGCGGCGCCATCGCCTCGGACGCGATGCCCTGGGTGGATGCGGCGGGCGCGATCTATACCGGCGAGGACTGGCCTTTGCCGGAGACCGTGTTCTCGCATCCGCGCTCCTCGGGCACCTTTACGCGCTTCTTCCGCCAATATGTGCGCGAGCGGCCTCTGGTCGGGCTGATGGAGGCCATCGCCAAAAGCACCCTGATCCCCTGCCGGATCATCGAGGATTGCGCGCCGGCGATGCGCCGCAAGGCCCGGATGCAGGTGGGCTGCGATGCCGACATCGTGGTCTTCGATGCCGGGGAGATCGGCGAGCAGGCCACCTTCCAGCACATGAACCGCCCGGCGAAGGGCGTGCATGACCTGCTGGTCAATGGCCAGCCGGTGATCGCGGGCGGCGTGCTGGCGGTCGCGGCCCGCCCCGGCCGGCCGATCCGGGGCGAGGGGCGGGCATGAGCGGGCCGGTCCTGCCGGTCACGGGCTGTCCGGGCGCCGGCAAGCAGCCGGCGATCAATGCGTTGTGGCAGGGCGATCACGGCCTGCCGGCCAGCGACCGGCCTGTGATTGCGGATGCCTTGGCGATTGCGGGCTGCCTTGGCTGGCCGATCCGCAGTGAGGCCCCGGCATGAGCACCCCGGTCCTGCTGGTCACCGGCTTTCTGGGCGCCGGCAAGACCACGGCGATCAATGCGCTGCTGACCGGCGGGCACGGCCATCGCATCGCCGCCATCGTCAACGATTTCGGCGCCATCAATATCGACGCCGAACTGCTGGAGGGCGCGGCGGACTCGGTGATCGGGCTGAAGAACGGCTGCATCTGCTGCTCGCTGCAAGGCGACCTGCTGCGGACGCTGCGGCTGGTGCTGGCCCATGAGCCGCCGCCCGAGCGCATCGTGATCGAGGCTTCGGGTGCCGCCGATCCGCGCGGCATCATGGAGGCGGTGATGGACCCGGTTCTGTGGGATGCCGTGCGGCTGGATGCCGTGGCCTGCGTGATCGACGCGCAGGATGTGGCCGAGGCACCGGAGCGGATGCACGATCCGCTGTGGCTGGCGCAGGTGCGGCATGCGGATTTCGCGCTGCTGGCCAAGACCGGCGCGGCGCCGGAGGCGGCGATGGCCCGCCTGCGCACCCTGCTGGCGGTCGAGCGCAAGCCCGCTTTCGACATCGGCGCCGAGGGGCTGCCGGCCGGTCTGCTGCTGGGCGGCGGGGATTTCCGGCATGCCGCGCCCGGACCGGGGCGGGTGACGGCGGATCGCTTCGTTACCGTCGAATGGCGGTCGGAGGCCCCTGTCTCGCTGGCGGCGTTCCAGGCGGCGCTGCCGCGCATCGCGCCGGGCCTGCTGCGCGCCAAGGGCTATCTGGCGCTGCGGGAGCGGGCGGGCGAGGTGGTCCTGTTCCAGCTGGTCGGGCGGCGGGCGAGCTTTGCGCCCGTGGCGCCGCCGCCGGATGGCTGTTGCCGGATGGTGCTGATCGGAGAGCGCGAGGGGTTCGACCCGGAGGCCGCGCTGGCGGCGCTGGACGCGGCCACGGTCTGAACGTGGTGCGGGGCGCGGCCGCGTGGCGGCAGGGCCTTGTGCCGGCCTCGCCGGCGGGGTTGGCCGGCGATCCGTCCCCGTCATGCGGCGCAACGCCCGTTCGCCCTGGATCGGGAGGGCCGCGGGACCGGCAAGGGATCGGCGGCCGGCGCCCGGCCCGCGGTCAGGCCCTGTGTGCCGAGACCAGCAGCATCATCGGCCGCTCCATCTCCTCGGCCAGTTCCGGTATGGCGGCGATCTGGTCGGGCGTGGGGGCGAATTCCTCGATCCGGCCCAGCGTGAAGCCGGCGTCGGTCAGTGTGTTGACCGTGGTGGCCAGCGTGCGGTGGTATTTCACCACGCCGGCGGCGAACCAGTCGGTGCGGCGCTCGCCCTCGATGGCGTAGGAATTGACCGGCCATGTCTTGCGGCCGTCCTCGTCGAGGGTCCAGCGCGGGCGGGCGGCGGCCATGTAGACGGGATGCTCGATGGTGAAGACCAGATCGCCGCCGGGCACCAGCGCCGCGTGGATCATGCGGGCCAGCCGCCCGAAGTCGCGCAGGTAATGGAAGGCCAGCGCGCTATAGACCAGATCGAAGCCACCTTCGGGCAGGTCCAGCGTTTCCAGGTCGGCGCGGCGATAGGTGATGGCGGCATCCCGCGTCATTGCCTGCGCGCGCGCGATCATGTTCCGGGACAGGTCCACGCCCAGCACCGAGACCGCGCCCGCTTCGCGAAACCACCGCGCCGCCCAGCCGAAGCCGCAACCCAGATCGGCCACATGCCGGCCGCGCGGATCGGGCAGCAGGGCGCGGATGGCGGGCCATTCCGGCGCCCCCTCCAGCCCGTGCACCTGCCGGGGCAACCGGCTGTAGCCGGCGAAGAAATCGGGATCGTCGTAGATGTTCTGTGCCATGTCCGCATCCATTGGCGGGGCGCCCCCGCAAGGGCGCGCCCGCCTTGGCCGGCCGTCACTCGGCCAGCGAGACGCCTTGCAGGCGGATCATGCCGTCGGGGCTGGGGACAAAGCCCTGCACCCTGTCCGACAGCCCATAGAGCCACGCCTCGTTATAGAGGTAGAGGACCGGCGCATCCTCGTTCAGCAGCACGTTGGCCTGATGATACAGTTCGCGGCGCTGGTCGGGGTCCGAGGTCGCCCGCGCCGCGTCGATCACCTCGTCCAGCGCGGGGTTGCTGTAGTTGGAATTGTTGTTGCCGCTGCCGGTGCGCACGAAGGGATAGAGGTTGCCGTCGGGGTCGACGCGGCCCGACCAGGCGATGATCTCGGCCTCGAACTCGCCCTTGACGCTGGTGGCGATCAGGGTGGCGTTCTCCATCGACACGATGTTCGCGTTGATGCCGGCCTCGGCCACCATCGCCTGGATCATCTGCGCGACCTGAAGCAGTTCCGGGTTGTTGGAGACATGCAGTTCCATCTCCACCCCGTCGGCAAAGCCGGCCTCGGCGACAAGGGCCTTCGCGGCCTCGATGTCGCGCGGCTGCGGCGGGAAGGCGGGGTCGAACCAGGGGCTGGAGGCCGGCACGTATTGGCTGGCCGGGGCGTTCAGCCCGGCGAAGACCACCTGGTTGATCGCCTCGCGGTCGATGGCCAGCGACACCGCCTTGCGCAGCCGGGCATCCTGCCCGAAGGGTGTCTCCGAATGCGGGCCGTTGCCGGTGTTGAACACCAGCCGCTGATAGCCCAGCCCCTCGACGCTGGCGAAGGCGAGGTTGGCGGCACCCTCGACCGTGGGCACGTCGGTGGCGCCCAGCCGGGTGATCAGGTCCAGGTCGCCCGCCTGAAGGTTGGCCAGCCGCACGGTGGAATCGGGGATCGGCAGATAGGTCACGCCGTCCAGATGGATCGCGTCGGCATTCCAGTAATCGGCGAATTTCACCAGCTCGATCCGGTCCTGCGAGACGCGGGACCGGAACGCGAAGGGACCGGAGCAGACCGGATGCGCCGCCACGTCCGTGTCGAAGCTGGCGGGCGACAGCATCATGCCGCCCCGGTCGGCAAGCTGCGCCAGCAGCGGCGCGTCGGGGGTCTTGAGGTGCAGCCGCGCATGCAGCGGGCCGACCACCTCGACCGAATCGATGGAGGCCAGTTCCGACTTCCTTGCGCCGTCCTCCAGCGTCAGGGCGCGTTCGATATTGGCCTTGACCGCCCCGGCGTCGAAATCGGTGCCGTCATGGAATTTCACGCCCTCGCGCAGGGTCAGGTCGATGGCCAGCCCGTCCTCGGAGACCGTCCATCCGGTGGCAAGCTGCGGCACCAGCGTCAGGTCGGGGGTCACGTCGATCAGCTTGTCGCACAGCGCGCTGAACACGATGCGGCCGACGAAGGTGCGGCTTTTCGCCGGGTCCAGCATGTCCGGGTCGGCCTCCAGCCCGATGCGCAGGCTGGCGGCCTGCGCGGCCAGCGCCGTGCTGCCGAGGATGGCCGCCAAAGCCAGCGTGGTCGAAAGTTTCATGGGCTGTTCCTTATGCCTGTGTCGCGCCTTTCCCGGACGATAGGTATAACCGCATGCGACCACAACCGGGGGCCACCACGAACCGGCGGGGGCGGCGAGGCCCGATCCTGCCTCGCCGCCCCCTGATGCCGGGACCGCCCCGAGGCGGTCAGTGCGTCAGGCCGCTGCCCCCGGTCACGGCGATGTTGTAGGGGATGCCCTCGACGGGGATGGTCCCGACCTCCGCCAGCGTCTCCGTGGAAATCCGCCGCACCAGCGCGGCGCGGGGATCGGTCAGCACGATCTCGTCGCCGGCCATCGCAAGGCGCGGGCGCGGGTCGTTCCAATGGCCGTCCATCGAGTAAGGCTCGGTCACGCGGGCGCTGGCCGCGATCTCGGCCTTCAGCAGGTCAATGCGGTGCAGGGTGCCGTCCTCGGTCAGCACATAGCCCTGCGCGGGGCGTGCCGGGTCCAGCACGAAATCGATGCGCCGGAAGGGCAGGGCGATATGCTGGAAATGCGGCGCGTCGGCCGGGTCGATCACCACCAGCCCGTCGGGACCGTAATTGCCCAGAAACATCTGGATGCCCTTCGCGCCGAGGAGGGTGCCGGTGCTGACGCCCTGCGGCAGGTCGGCGGGGTAGTCCAGCAGGTTGAACGCCACACCCTCGGCGCCGGCGGTGGCGGTCAGCACGCCCTCGCGGCAGCCGGCGGCGAGATAGGCGCCCGAGAACGCCTCGCCGTGGATCGCCGTGCAGGTGGCCAGCTCGCCCAGCGGGCTGCCCTCGCTGGTGAATTCCTGCAAGCCGAGGCGCGGGATCGAGGCGCCTTCCTCCACCGCCTCGTCGGAGGCCACGGTGCTGAGCCAGTGCCCGCCCAGCGGGGTGACGAAGCCGTGATGGGCGCGGGCCTGCGGGAAGCGGGTGGCCTCGACATGGCCGTGGGACAGGTCGTGGCCGTCGATGATCTCGGCATAGCCGCCGCCGTCATAGGTGATGACCACCTTGCCGTCATGGTCGATCAGATGGCCGGGCACGGGACCGGCCAGGGCGGTGGGGACGGCGGCGGGGTCGGTGACCTCGATATCCGCATGGTCGCCGTGGTCGTGGAACGCGATGCCGCTGGTAAGGAACTGCACCGTATCGTCATTCGTCTGCACCGCCGCCACCGCCGCGCCGCCGGCGATGGGATAGAGGCGCGGCTGGCCCGCGGTCTCGAAGGTCCAGCGGTGATCGGGTTCGGTCAGGTCGAAGGCGGTGACGCGCCCGGCCGCATGGTCGCCCACGAAGACGCGGTAGAGGGTCACGTCCTGATGGTCGTGATCGTGGTCCTGGGCGATGGCCGCCCCGGCGAGGGTGAGCGTCAGGGCCGTGGCGCTGGCGAGATGTCCGATCATGGTGGTCTCCTTGGTCTGGATCGGGGGACGGGGACTGGCGCGGGCTGGTCCCGTGGTCGGTGCGCGGCCGGAGCCGCGGCGATGGCGCATCATCGCGATGCAGGGGCGCGGGTCCGTCCGGCGCGGGGGGTCGTGGCCGGGCCGAATCCGGTGTCATGGGGAGGGGACTCGCTATTTTGTGATGTTATGACATAACGCACTGAGGCCCGCAAGACAGGCCGGCGGAAAGGTGGCTTCCGCATCGCCTGAGACCGCCCGCCAGGGGCTTCGCAGGAAAACGGCATTGCGGGCCTCGGCGATCTCCGCTAATTGAGAGATGTAATAACATTACTTTTTGAGGGTGCCATGCCGACCAGCCAGCAAGGGCGCGACAAGCGCCTGCCCGTCACCGTCCTGTCCGGCTTTCTGGGGGCGGGCAAGACCACGCTTCTGAACCATATCCTGAACAACCGCGAGGGCCGGCGGGTGGCGGTGATCGTCAACGACATGTCCGAGGTGAATATCGACGCCGATCTGGTGCGCGACGGGGCGGAACTGTCGCGCTCCGAGGAAAAGCTGGTCGAGATGACCAATGGCTGCATCTGCTGCACCCTGCGCGACGACCTGCTGGTGGAGGTCCGGCGGCTGGCCGGCGAGGGGCGCTTCGACTATCTGCTGATCGAATCCACCGGCATCGCGGAGCCGCTTCCGGTCGCCGCCACCTTCGACTTTCGCGACTCCAGCGGCGAAAGCCTCTCGGACGTGGCGCGGCTGGATACGATGGTCACGGTGGTCGATGCGGTGAACCTGACCAGGGATTTCTCCAGCCACGACTTCATCGCCGACCGGGGCGAGAGCCTTGGCGATGGCGATCAGCGCACGCTGGTCGATCTGCTGACCGACCAGATGGAATTCGCCGATGTCATCGTGCTGAACAAGGCGACCGAGGCCGGGCCGCTGCGGCTGGATCAGGCCCGCAGGATCGTCCGTGCCCTGAACCCCGACGCCCGCCTGATCGAGACCGATTTCAGTCGGGTGGAGCCGGATGCGATCTTCGACACCGGCCTGTTCGATTTCGACAAGGCCCATCTGAATCCGATGTGGGCGAAAGAGCTTTACGGTTTCGAGGATCACGTGCCGGAGACCGAGGAATACGGCATTTCCTCCTTCGTCTATCGTGCCCGGCGGCCCTTCCATCCCCAGCGCATCCACGCGGTTCTGAACGGCGACTTGCCCGGCGTGATCCGTGCGAAGGGGCATTTCTGGATCGCCTCCCGCCCCAACTGGGCGGTGGAGTTCAGCCTTGCCGGCGCCATGTCCAGCGTCACGCCTCTGGGCGGCTGGTGGGCCTCGGTGCCGCGCGAGCGTTGGCCCACCCATCCCGACAGCCTTGCCGAAGTGGCGAAGAACTGGGTGGAGCCTTGGGGCGACCGGCGGCAGGAACTGGTCTTCATCGGCGCGGGCATGGACAGGGCGGCCATCACCGCGCGGCTGGATGCGGCGCTGGTCGAGGCGCAGGACTTTACCCCGGAGGCATGGGCGAAACTGCCCGACCCCTTCCCGCAATGGGGTCAGCGGCGGGTCGCGTAAGCGGCCCGCCATTCCACCGGAGGAACCGGCATGAAAGCCCGCGCCGCCATCCCGTGCCAACCGGACCGCTCGCCCGAAATCGAAAAGGTCGACCCGCCCGGCCCGAGGGGCGGGGGACGCCCCATCGGCGCGGGCGCGGGGCATGTCCTGCAATCTTTCCGGTTTATGGCTGTAATGTTTTGTTCTGAAATATCTTCCTGCATGAAATATCGGATTGTCGATGCCCCCCTGCGGGAGCCGGTGCCTTGATGGCGCGCAATCTGGCCACCTCGCTGGGCCGGCGCCATCGCCCGCGCCCGATGGAGCGTTATGACCGCCTGCCGCCGGAGCTGCGCCGCTGGCTGGCCCGTGCGGCCCTGCCCTGGAGTCCGCATTCGGTCCTGCGCCTGTGGACCCGGCTGCATCGCGAGACCGGCGGCGATACCGCGCTGGTCCTGCAAGGGCTGGATCGGGCCGAAAGGCGGATGCTGGCCAGGGACGCGCCGAAGATCTGGGGCGAGGACTATCCCGGCAGGCCGGGCGGCCTGCCGCAGCCCCTTTCCGTGGTGGCGCGGCGCATCGTTCCGGCAGCGCCTGGCGGCGGGGTGTTTGCCGACAGCCCGGCCCGGCCTGTCGCAACTCCATCTTGACATGTAATATCATTACGTATTTTGCAGGGCATCGGGGCTTCCCCGATGGCAGGGATTCGGGACATGCGGAATGAACGGGACAGCCATGCTTGAGGTCGAGGGGCTGCGCATCGCCATCGGCCGGCGGGAGATCGTCGGGCCGCTGAGTTTCACTGTCGCGCAGGGGGAACGGGTCTGCCTGCTGGGCGCCTCGGGATCGGGCAAGTCGATGACGGCGGCGGCGATCCTCGGCCTGATCTCGCCGCGCGCGCGATGCAGCGGCAGCGTGCGCGTGAACGGGCATGAGGTGCTGAACATCCGCGTGCCGCAAAGGCCCGTGGGCGCGCGGGTGGCGATGGTGTTTCAGGACACGCAGTCGGCGCTGAACCCGCTGGTCTCCATCGGCTCGCAGCTTGAGGAACCGCTGCGGCGGCATGGCGGGCTGGGCGCGGCGGCGGCGCGGGCCGAGGCGTGCGACCTGCTGGCCTCCATCGGCCTGCCGGGCACCGATGCCTTCCTGCGCACCAGCCCGGCCGAGATCTCGGGCGGGCAGCGGCAGCGGGTCTGCATCGCGCTGGCGCTGGCCTGCCGCACCGGGCTGATCCTGGCCGACGAGCCGACGACCGCGCTGGACGTGGTGACGCAGGCGCAGGTGCTGGAGGTGCTGAAGGCCAGGACCAGCGCGCCCGGCAGCCCCGGCCTGCTGCTGGTGACGCATGACCTTGGGGCGGCGATGCGGGTCTGCGACCGGGCGCTGATCCTGGCCGAGGGGCGCATCGTCGAGGACGGTCCCATCGAGGACATCCTGACCCGGCCCCGCCACCCCTTCACCTGCGATCTGGTCGATTGCGCGTGCGAGGCGCTGCATATCCCGCCCGCAGGGAGGCTTGCCGATGCTGAACGATGAACGGCTCCTTCCTGTCGGTCAGCGGGCTGGGGCGCAGCATCTCCGCCCCCGCCGGGCTATGGCGCCGGCCCGCGCGCCGCATGGTGCTGCGCGGGGTCGATTTCACCCTGATGCCGGGCGAGCGGGTGGCGCTGGTCGGGGTCTCCGGCTCGGGCAAGACGACGCTTCTGCGCTCGCTTCTGGCCATCGACGCGCCCGATTGCGGGCATATCCTCTGCCAGTGCAGGCCGGTCAGGCCCGCCGGCGCCACGGAACTGCGCTGGTATCGGCAGGCGGTGCAATACATCCCGCAGGACCCGGCGGCCTCGCTGGACCCGCGCATGACGGTGCATCAGCAGATCGCCGAGCCGCTGCGCCGTCTGGGCGTCGATTGCGACCATGACGCCCGCGTGCGGGAATCGCTGGAACGGGTGGGGCTGGGGCCGGAATTCCTGCCGCGCCGCCGGGGCGAACTGTCGGGCGGGCAGGCGCAGCGGGTGGCCATCGCCCGCGCCATCGCCACAAGGCCCGCCTTCCTGCTGGCCGACGAGCCGATGAGCGGGCTTGATTTGCCGATCCGCCGGCAGGTGGCCGCGGTGCTGCGCGACCTGTCCGAGAGCCAGGGCACCGGGCTGCTGATCGTGTCGCACGACCTCGTGGACGTGGCGCGGCTCTGCACCCGCACGGTGGTGATGGACGATGGCGCGATCATCGAGGACCGACCCAGCGCCGCATTGCTGGCCGACCCGCACCACCCGCGTGCCCGTGAACTGGTCGCGGCGGCGCTGCCCTTCACCGATACCGCAAAGCTGCCCGCGCGTCGGGCGTGACTCTCCCAGCCTCGATTTTCCCCTCATCCGGCGACGACAGCCGCCTGTTTCAAACGGAGTGCAACCGATGTTCACAACCAGAAAGCCCGCAGTCAGACCGTCCTTCGTCTTGTCCGCTCTCGGCGGCCTTGCGATCGCCGCCGGGGTGTTCGGCGCAGGCACGATGACCTCCCGGGCGCAGGATGCGGCGGCGCATGACGACAGTGCCCGCATCCGGCTGGCCATGTTGCAGCCGCCGCGCTCGGGGCTGACGCCGCTCTCGGACGACGCCTTCAAGCTGTCGCGCTGGAGCAATGCCGAGACGCTGATCCGGCTGGACCCCAACGGCTTGCCGCAGCCCTTCCTCGCCACCGAATGGGCGCAGGTGGACGATCACACCTGGCGCTTCGTCATTCGTGAAGGGGTCAAGTTTCATGACGGCACCGACCTGACGTCGGAGCGGGTCGTGGCTTCCCTGACCGCCGCCACCCTTGCCGCGCCGAAGCCGCGCATCCTTGATGGGGTGGAGCTGGAGATCACCGCCGACGGCGAGGATGCCGTGCTGGTGCGTTCGCGCGATGTCGATCCCTTGATCCCGAACCGGCTGTCCAGCCCGCAACTCGCGATCCTGGCCGAGCGCGCCTATGGCGCCGACGGGCGGGTGAACCCGATCGAGGCGGGCACCGGCCCGTTCGTGTTGCGCGAGATCAACGGCACCGCCAGCGCCCGGCTGGACCGCTTTGAAGACTATTGGGGCGAGCGCGCGCAGGCCGCCGGGATCGACGCGGATTATGTGCCGGACGGCACCGCCCGCGCGGCGGCCCTGCGCACCGGCACCGCCCATATCGTCGAGGCGATCCCGGTCTCGCAGGCCGCGCTGCTGGATCAGGCGCTGATCCACGAGGTGCCGATGCCGCGCACCAACACGCTTTACCTGAACACCGAGACCGGCACCTTCGCGGACCCGGAAATGCGCCGGATCGCCGCCGCCGCCATCGACCGCGAGACCATCGTGCGCATGGTCTATGAGGGCCGCGCCGATGTGGCGCGCGGGCTGCTCGGCCCGGCGCTGCCCTGGGCGGACGGGTTGCGGACGGCGGTGGATGCGCCCGAGCCGGGCGATGCGGGCGGGGCCGGGATCGTGCTGGCCACCTTTACCGACCGCGCCGAACTGCCCGAGGTCGCCGTGCTGCTGGAACAGCAACTGACGCAGGCCGGCTTCAAGGTCACGATGGAGGTGCGCCAATACGCCCATATCGAGGCGGACGCGCTGGCCGGCCGCTTCGACGCCTTCATCCTGTCGCGGGCGACCGTCCTCGATTCGGGCGATCCGGTGGCCTACATGTTCAGCGACTTCTCTTGCTCGGGGTCGTTCAACATCGCGCAACTTTGCGATGAAGGGGTGGACGCCGCGCTGCGCCGCGCCGCCGAGGCGCCCGCGGGCGAGGAACGCCAGCGCGCCATCATCGAGGCCGAGGCCGCGATCCTCGCCACCCATGCGGCCGTGCCCATGCTGCACGAGCGGGTGATCCAGGGCGAGGCCGCCGGGATCACGGACGCGGTTCGCGACCCGCGCGAGCGCGAACTGGTCGGCGCCCGCACCCATATCCGGGCCGAGTGATGGCCGGCATGGCCGCCTCGACGCCGCGCGGGGCAGGGCGGCGCATCGCGCCCCTTGTCCCTGCCCTGTCGCGGGCGCTCACGCTGCTGGCCGTGCTGGTGCTGGTTGGGCTGCTGCCCTGGCTGACGGATCGCGACCCCGCGCTGTCGATCCTGCGCGCGCGCTCGGGCGATCAGGAGGCCACGCCCGAGGCGCTGGCGGCGATCCGCGCGCAACTGGGCCTCGATCAGGGGCCGGTCGGCTATCTGCTGGGCTGGTTCGGCGGGTTGCTGCGGGGCGATGCCGGCACGTCGTGGATTTCCGGCGCGCCGATCCTGCCCGGCATGCTGAAGGCCACGGGCGTGTCGCTGACCCTGATGGGTGCGGCGGTCCTTGTCGTGGTGCCCGTCGTCGCGGCATTCTGCGCGCCGGTGATCCGCTCTGGCCTGCGGGGGCAGGTGCGGCGCTCCTCGGGCGCCGTCGCGGCCGCCTTCACCGCGCTGCCGGAATTCCTGCTGGCGACGCTGCTGCTGGTGGTCTTCGCCGTCTGGCTGCGCTGGTTCGCGCCCTATGGCTGGACGCATTGGCGCGATGCCGTGCTGCCCGCCGTCGCGATGGGCATCCCGGCCGGCGGGCTGCTGGGGCGGCTGTTCTCGGACGCGCTGGCCGGGACGTTCTCGGAGCGGTGGGTCGCGACATGGAGCGTTGCCGGCTTCTCGCGCCCGAAGATCGCCCTTGCGGTGTTTCGCCGGACCCTGCCGGGGCTGCTGCCGCAGGTGGGCATGGTGATGATCGGCCTGACCGGCGGCGCGGTGGCGGTCGAGCAGGTGTTTTCCATCCCCGGCCTGGGCCGCGCGACGCTGGGGGCGGCCTCGGCGCAGGATCTGCCTGCGCTTCAGACCGGCATCATGATCCTGCTGCTGATCGCCGTCACTCTGGGCAGCCTTGCCAACGTGTCCAGTGCCATCCTGCTTGGCCCGGCGCTGCGCACGGGGGCGCTGCCGGTCGCCATGCCGGAAAGCGCCTGGACCCGGCGCGCGCTGATCGTGCCCATCGTCGCCTTCACGCTGCTGGCGGCTCTGGTCCTGCTGGGCCTGCCGCGCGACCCTTTCACCTCGGCGCATCTGCGGCTTGAACCGCCCAGCCTCACCCTGCCGCTCGGTGCCGATGGCATGGGCCGCGACGTGCTGGCGCGGGTGGCGCATGGCGCGGTCTCGACCATCTCGATGGCGGCGATTACCACCTTCCTCGCGCTCTGCATCGGGCTGGTGGCCGGGTCCGCGCCGCGCCTGATGGCCGGTCCCATCGAGATCACCAAGGCCACGCCCCCGGTGATCGCCGGGCTGATCGTGGCCGCGCTGATGGGGCCAAGCTCCATCGGCGCGATGATCGCCGTGCTGGCGGTGGGCTGGGCGCCGCTGGCCGCCCATGTCGCCGCGCTGGTCACGCAGGCCCGCGCGCAGCCGCATGTGCAGATGGCGCCCCTGCTGGGGGTGGGGCCGCTGCGGCTGGCGCTGCGCTATGTCCTGCCCGCCGTCTTCGGCCCGGTCCTGCGCCACGCCACCCTGCGCCTGCCCGGCATCGCGCTGGCGCTGGCCGCGCTCGGCTTCCTCGGCCTCGGCGCCCGCCCGCCCGCGCCGGAATGGGGCCTCGTCCTGGCCGAGGGCATGCCCTATCTCGAACGCGCGCCCTGGGGGGTGTTTATCCCGGCGCTGGCGCTGGTCCTGCTGGCGGTCCTCGCCGTCTCGCTGGCCAATCTGGAGCGCCGGCGGTAGGGGCGGGCGGGTGCCTCGGGATTGCCCTGTCCGGCGGATATGTGCTGTGAAATAGTCCGGGAAGGGAATCGCCAGATCGCTACCACGCGAAGGAGTGCAGCATGAAAGTCGTCGTCCTGGGCAGCGGTGTCGTCGGCACCGTCTCGGCATGGTATCTGGCCAAGGCCGGGCACGAGGTCACGGTGATCGACCGCCAGGACGGCCCGGCGCTGGAGACCAGCTTTGCCAATGCCGGCGAGGTCTCGTTCGGCTATTGCAGCCCCTGGGCGGCGCCTGGCATCCCGAAAAAGGCCATCAAGTGGCTGCTGATGGAGCATGCGCCCCTGATCCTGCGCCCCAAGGTGGACATGACCATGCTGTCCTGGATGCTGCGGATGCTGCGCAACTGCACGTCGGAACGCTATGCTATCAACAAGAGCCGCATGCTGCGCATCGCCGATTACAGCCGCACCTCGCTGGAGGCTTTGCGGCAGGAGACCGGCATCGCCTATGACCAGCGCATGCAGGGCACCTTGCAGCTGTTCCGCACCGAGGCCCAGCTGGAGGCCTCGGCCAAGGACGTGAAGGCGCTGACCGCCGACGGCATCCCCTGCGAGGTGCTGGACCCCGAGGGCTGCATCCGGCAGGAGCCGGCGCTGGCCCGCGCCCGCGACAAGATCGTCGGCGGGCTGCTGACGCCGCTGGACGAGACCGGCGACTGCTTCAAGTTCACCAACGCGCTGGCGGTGCTGGCGGCCGAGCGGGGCGTGGCCTTCCGCTGGGGCGAGACCATCCGGCGGCTGGAGGTCGAGGGCGGCACCGTCACCGGCGTCGTCACCGACAAGGGCACCCATCCTGCCGATGCGGTGGTGGTGGCGCTGGGCAGCTACAGCCCGATGCTGCTGAAGCCGCTGGGTATTTCCCTGCCGGTCTATCCGGTGAAGGGCTATTCGCTGACGTTGCCCATCGTGGATGCGGCGCTGGCGCCCGAATCCACGGTGATGGATGAAAGCTACAAGATCGCGATCACCCGGCTGGGCGACCGCATCCGCGTCGGCGGCATGGCCGAGATTTCGGGCTATAACAACCGGCTGGAACCGGCGCGCCGCCGCACGCTGGAATATTCGGTCAGCGACCTGTTCCCCGGCGGCGACCTGGCGCGGGGCACGTTCTGGTCGGGGCTGCGGCCGATGACGCCGGACGGCACGCCGGTAATCGGCCCGACGAAGGTGCGCGGGCTTTACCTGAACACCGGCCACGGCACGCTGGGCTGGACGATGAGCAGCGGCTCGGGCCGGCTGATCGCCGATCTGGTCTCCGGCCGCACGCCCGAGATCGACGCCCGCGACCTGTCGATCGCGCGGGGGTAGGGGCCGCGCCGGCCTTTCGGCATGGCCGGCGGTGCATGCTGTGCGGTGCCGGCCCTTGTTTCCCGATCCCCGACAGCACGCTTGAGATCGGCGCATGGGAACGGCCGCGCAGGAATGGCGCACGTTCCTGCTGGGCCGGCGGTCGCCGCGTGCCTTGACGCCGACATTCCTGGCAAGAACAAGCCTCTTGCCGTTTGGCATATAATTCCCATATAATTGCCAAAGAAAGGGGGCGCAGATGCAGCTTCAACCCATTGCCGCCACCCCGGCGCGAACCGACAGCCCGGCCATCACCGAGGCAGAGGCCGGCGCGCTGGCGCGCAGCACCGTCAACCTGTTCCGCGCCTGGGGCCTGACCGATGCCGAGGCCCGGACGCTGCTGGGCGGCATGGCCGCGCGGACATGGGCGCGGTGGAAGGATAGCGAGATCGGCCGGATCGACCGCGACCTGCGCATGCGGATGGCCCACCTGATGGGCATCCACAAGGGGCTGCGCTATCTGTTCCGCGACCCCGCGCGCGGCTACGCCTGGGTGCGCAAGCCCAATGCCGCGTTCGGCGGCAGTTCCGCCCTCGACATCATGCTGCGGGGCGAGTTGTCGGACCTTGCCCTGATGCGGGAATGGCTGGACGCCGAGCGCGGCGCATGGTGAGCGGGCTTGCCGTGCCGCGCCGGGTCAGCTGGGACCGGACATGGCGCATCATCCGCTCGATCTGGCCGCCGGTGGACCTGTTCGAGGACATCGCCGACCCGCGCGACTGGGAGGCGCTGGTCTCGGTCGAGGCCAAGACCAATCCCCGCATCCGCAACGAGGTCGGCGACCTGGGCAAGGTGCCGCCCGCGCGCCGCGTCGGCGGGCCGGGGGCCAGCCTGGTCATGGCGCCTTTCGTGCATTGCTCGCCCGCGCGGCCGGGCCGGTTCAGCGATGGCAGCTATGGCATCTATTACGCCGGCGACCGCGAGGAGGTCGCGCTGGCCGAGACCATCCACCACCACGCGAAATTCATGGCGGCGACGGCCGAGGCGCCGGGCTGGACCTCGGATTTCCGGGCGCTGATCGGCGCCATCGACCGCGACCTGCATGACGTGAACGCGGTGCCGGGCGTGCTGCATCCGACGGATTACACGGCTTCGCAGGCGGAAGGCGCGCGGTTGCGGGCCGCCGGCAGCGACGGGCTGCTGTGGAACAGCGTGCGGATGCTGGGCGGGCGCTGCATCGGTGCCTTCTGGCCCGACGTGGTGTCGATCCCGGTGCAGGGGTCGCATTTCTGTTATCACTGGAACGGCGCGCGGGTGGATTTCGTCAAGCGCCACGATACCGGCGAGATTCTGGCGGCCGCCTGAGGCGGTGCGGGGGCGGGCCGCCGGCCGCCCCCTTGGGATCAATCCCGCGCCAGCCCGGCCTGATCGGCGCAATAGCGGGCGATCTCGGCATGGGTGGCGATCCAGCAATCGCCCTTGGCGGTGATGTGGCGCAGCAACTCCTCCAGGATGAAGATGCGCGAGCGGTAGCCGGTCACATGCGGGTGCATGGTCAGCAGGAACAGCCCGCCTTCCGCATGGGCGCCGTCGAATTCGCGCCGGAAGATGTCCAGCACATCCGCCGGCGGCGTATAGGGCCGCTGGGCGCCGAAGCGGTTCATCATGAAATAGGGCGCGTCGTCGCGAATCCATTCCACCGGCAGCTCCACGATGCCGGTGGGGCGGCCCTGATGCACGATCTCATAGGGGTCGTCATCGGCAAACAGCGAGCTGTCATAGATCAGCCCCAGCTCCTGCGCGACGGCCAGCGTCGTCGGGCTGTAATCCCAGCTCGGCGTGCGCATGCCCACCGGGCGGGTGCCGGTGATCGCCTCCAGCCGGTCGGCGGCGCGCAGCATCAGGTCGCGCTCGACCTCCGGGGGGACGCTGGTGTTGACCTCGTGGATCCAGCCATGCAGCCCGATCTCGTGCCCGTCATCGGCCAGCGAGCGCTGCTCGTCGGGATAAAGCATCGCCGCCACCGCCGGCACGAAGAAGCTGGCCTTGGCGCCGTGGCGGTCCAGCACCTCGCGGATGCGCGGCACGCCGCGGCGGTTGCCGTACTGGCCCCAGGACAGCCGCCCGATGGACTTGCCGCCGTCGCGCAACTCGTTGGTTTCGTGGTCGCTGTCGAAGGACAGCGCCACCGCGCAACGCTTGCCGTCCGGCCAGGCGGCGGGTTTCAGCGAGCGCCCGGCCCGCACGAAATCCACCAGCCCGCGCCAGGTCCGTTCGTCCCAGCTATGCGGTTCGGTCTCGGGTGCGAATGTCATTGATGGCCTCCATCCACGGAAATGATCTGGCCGCTGATCCACTCCGCTTGCGGCGAGGCCAGGAAGGTCACGGCATGGGCGATGTCCTCGGGCCGGCCGAGGCGGCGCATGTTGATGCGGTTCTGGACATTGGCCTGCCCGGCCTCGCCCATCGCCTGCCATTGCCGGAGGGTCGAGGGGTTGGACAGCACGAAGCCCGGCGCCACCGAATTCACGGTGATCCCGAACGGGCCGAGTTCCAGCGCAAGCTGTTTCGTCAGCCCGACAAGGGCGTGCTTGGCGCTGGCATAGGCCTGGATGCCGGTCAGGCTGGGCCGCAGCCCGGCGCCCGAGGCGATGGTGACGATCCGCCCCGAACCGCGCGCCTTCATCGCCGGCGCGGCGGCCTGCGCGCACCACATGGCGGCATCGACATTGGCGGCGAAGAGGACGCGCCAGTCGGCTTCGGAAATCTCCTCGACCGGCCGCCCGACCTGCCCGCGCACCCCGCCGGCCGAGGTCACCAGCCCGTCGATGGTGCCGAACCGCGCGATCACGTCCTCGATGGCGCCATGCGCGGCGGCGCGGTCGCCGAGGTCGGCGGGGATGGGATGCGCGCCTTCGGCGGCCAGCGGGGCCATGCCGCCCTCGTCGATGTCGATGGCGGCCACGCTGGCGCCGGCGCCCATCAGCGCGCGGGCGATGGCGGCGCCGATGCCCTGCGCGGCGCCGGTGACGGCGAAGACGCGGCCTTGCAGGTCGATCTTCATGCCGCGTCCTCCATGACCTGCCGGGCGCCGGGTTGTGGCCTTGCCGGGCCGTGCAATGCGGGCCTCATGCCGTGCCCCCGTTCAGATCGCCGGCCAGATCGTCGGCCAGGTCGTCGGACTGCTGCAAGCGCCCTTCCTCGATGGCATGGATGCGGTCGATCAGCCGCGACAGCGCCGGCATCGGCACCCCGGCCTGCTGCGCCAGCCCGAGCATGATGCCGAGTTGCGCGTCCACTTCGGTCTTGCGCCGGCGCACGGCGAGGTCGCGCCAGATGCCGGAATGGGTTTTCGCCGTGCGGCGGTTGCGGGCGATCATCTCGGCCAGCGAGGCATCCATCCCCGCCGCGTCCCCGGCCAGGAACGCCGCCGGCTCGAAGCCGTAGATGCCCACCGGCCGCCGGTCCAGCGCCTGCGCCAGCCGCATCACCTCATGGCCGACCGCATGATACGAGCGCCGCGCCGAGGGCCGTTCCATCGCGTCGGACATGGACAGCGGCGTCAGCGCGGTGGCGAACAGCAGCGCGCCGTAACCCATCTTTCCCCACAGATAGCCCCAGATATTGTCAGTCAGCGCCGCGTCGTCCTCGACCAGCCGCAGCAGGTCGTGCAGGTGCTGGACGCGCGGGGTCACGCTGCCGTCCAGCTCGCCCACGGCAATGCCGCCGCGATTGCCGAACAGGATGCGGCCCGGACCGTGCCAGTCGGCGCCGAAATTGACGAAGCAGCCGATGGTATTGGCCGCGCCCACCGCCTCGGCGATGGCGATCTCGTTCAGCCCGTTCTGGGCCGAGACCACATGCCCCCCCGGCGCCAGATGCGGGCGCAGCATCGCCAGCGCCTCCTGCGTGTGATGGGCCTTCACCGCCAGGATGATGCAGTCATATTGCCCGGTCAGTTCCTCGGGCGTGCTGGCGGGCAGGATCTGGGTGAAACTCTCGACCGGGCCTTCGATGGCCAGCCCGGTCTTGCGCATGGCGGCGACGTGATCGGCCACCACGTCCACCATATGCACGGCATGGCCGGCGCGGGCGAAACAGGCGCCCAGCACGCCGCCGATGGCGCCGGCGCCCCAGATCAGGATGGGGCGCGCGCTCATGCCCAGTCACCTTCCAGCAGGGCGCGGGTTTCCTCGACCGCGACCTGCCACAGGCGCGCCATGTCCTCGTCGGGCTTCTGGTAGTGGCCGCCATAGTTGCCGTCGCCGATCAGTTCGCGCACCCCGGCGGCGTCGCGGTCGCGCAGGCGGTCGAAATCGACATAGGGCTTCTGGTGGTTCGGCACGGGGCGGCCGGGCAGGCGGGTCCAGGGGAAATTCTCCATCCAGCTTGCATGACTGGCCACGGGGTCGATCTGCTGCACGCAGGCCCATGTCCGGGGCGCGCGCCACCAGTCGTGAAAGCGGCAGCGGGCGCCGGGATGGTCCTGCATCCACTCCATCGTCACCGGCTGCACCGGGCTGTTGCCGCCGTGGCCGTTGACGATCAGCACCCGGCGAAAGCCCGTCGCATAAAGGCTGTCGAGGATGTCGCGGATCAGCCGCGCATAGGTCTCCAGCCGCAGGGTGACGGTGCCGGGATAGGCCATGAAATAAGGCGTCAGCCCGTAGGGCACCGCCGGGAAGACCGGGATGCCGAGGGGTTCGGCCGCATCCGCCGCCACCTTCTCGGACAGGATCGAATCCACCGAGAGGCTCAGCCAGGCATGTTGCTCGGTGCTGCCCAAGGGCAGGATGCAACGGTCGTCGCCTTCAAGATACGCCTCGATCTCGGGCCAGTTGCTTTCGGCAATCCTCACCTTGCGGTCTCCTTGTCTGGGACGGGGCGGGTGCGCAGGGCCTCCAGCAGCGGCAGGAGGGTGTTGCGCACCGCGTTTCCGTCCGGGGTGTGGCGATATTCGAAACTGCTCTGGCCGGGCCGGGGCGGTGGGGCCGCGTTGCCGGAGGACCAGACCACCACATCGGCCTGCGCCAGCGCGGCCTCCATCCCCGGCGCGCCGCGCGCCACCATCGTCAGATGCGCGACATGCGGGGCAAAGCGCATGATGCCGGCGCGCATGCTGGGGATGAAGTCCTGGAAGAACGAGAGGCCCGTCACCCGCGCATCCGGTCCCAGCCCGGCTAGCGCGATGCGGGTGGCGGCATCGGGGATCAGCGCCACGCCCAGGCAGTCGCAATGCGGAAACAGGGTCTGCGCCTGTTGCAGCAGCGTGACCGGCGTCAGCACCAGGTCGATGTCGCGGGGCGGCGCGGCGTGGCGCAGCGCGCCCAGCGTGGTGACGGTGATGCGGTCGCCGGGGGACAAGTGCGGGCGCAGGTCGGCGGCATAGCCCTCGGTGGTGGTGGGGAAATTGCCCAGCATCAGCAGGTGCAGCGCGCGGGCCGGGGCCTGCGCCATCAGGCTGATGCGGGTGGCGAGGTCGCTGGCCGACAGCCCGTGCCGGCGCGCGCTGCGGATCAGCGCCGCAAGCTGGCGGTCGAGGTCGCGCAGCCCGTCCGGGCCGCCATGCCGCACGATGTCGCGCACGAAGGTGCCGCTGCCGGGGCGCGATTCCAGCATCCCCTCGGCCTGCAAGCTGGCATAGACCTGCGTGACCGTCACCGGCGAGATGCCCAGCCGCCGCGCCAGCTCCCGCACCGAGGGCATCCGCATCCCCGCCGGCAGGTCGTCCAGCGCCCCCCCGAACTTCAGCGCGCCATGCAGCTGCACCGACAGCGGCAGCGGCGACTCGCGGTCAAGCGCGCCGGTGATGCGCGCGATGGAACGGTCGAGCTGGGCCTGTCGGTCTGTCATGGTGTCACATTGGGCGAAAACATCTGGTCCATCAAGGCGCTTTGCCCCGCCGCCCACCCCGCCGCGAGGCCGGGATTTTTGCGTTGACGCATGGACAGGCCGGCCCCTACTGTAACAGCGAACGATAACGGGGAGCTGTCATCATGGGGAAACTGAACCTGTTCAAGCCGGCCGTCGCCGCGCTGGCGCTGCTGGTCGCCGCGCCCGCTGCCTTCGCCGACGACCTGGTGCTGGGCGTGCGCGCCGGTCCCGATTCGATGGACCCGCACTGGTCCACGCTGGGCGGTCAGGCCGAGGCGCTGCGCCATGTCTTCGACACGCTGCTGGACGTGGACGAGAACCTGCAACTGAAGCCCGGCCTTGCGGTCGAATGGACGCCCATCGACGACACCACCTGGGAGTTCAAGCTGCGCGAGGGCGTCACCTTCCACAATGGCGAGCCGTTCACCGCCGAGGACGTGAAATTCTCGATCGAGCGCATCCCGGTCGTCACCGGCCCGATGCCGATGACGCTCTACACCAAATACGTCGATTCGGTCGAGGTCGTGGACGACCTGACCCTGCGCGTCACCACCAAGGGCACCGCGCCGTCGCTGCCCAACGACTTCACCCGCCTGTTCGTGGTCCCGGCCTCGACCGGCATGGAGGCCCGCAACGAGCAGTTCAACTCGGGCGAGGCGACCATCGGCACCGGCCCCTACCGCTTCGTCTCGTGGGAGCCGAAGGGCGACCTGGTGCTGGTGCGCAATGACGATTACTGGGGCGACGCCCCGGCCTGGGAGAACGTGACCCGCAAGGAAATCCCCGACGACGCGGCCCGCGTGGCGGCGTTGCGCTCGGGGCAGGTGGACATGATCAACTATGTCCCGGCCTCGGACTATGTGGGCTTCGAGGCCGACCCGTCGCTGGACGTGTTCAAGGGCGATTCCGTCTATATCCTGAACATCCAGCCCGTGGTGAAGGACGTGCTGCCGCAGCCGGTCAAGGTCGACGGGCAGGTGATCGACGCGAACCCCTTCCAGGACCTGCGCGTGCGCGAGGCGCTGGACTATGCCATCAACCGCGACGTGCTGGTGAATGTCGTGCTGGAAGGTCTGGGAACCCCGGCCAACCAGTTGATGCCGGCCGGTTTCTTCGGCTATTCGGAGGAGATACCGGCCCCCGTCTATGATGTGGACAGGGCCAAGGAACTGCTGACCGAGGCCGGCTACCCCAACGGGTTCGAGTTCGATTTCACATGCACCAACAACCGCGTGCCCGGCGATGCCGTGGTCTGCGAGGCGCTGGCCCAGATGTGGTCACGCGCCGGGCTGAAGGTGAATGCGCAGGCGCTGAACGGCACCGTGTTCTTCCCCGCCGCCCAGCGCGAGGAATATTCGGTGTCTATGTCCGCCTGGGGCACCCTGACCGGCGAGGCCGCCTATACCTACGGCGCGCTGGTGCACACGCAGGACCCGGAGGCCGGCTTCGGCAACTTCAACCGCACCGGCTATTCCAACCCGGAATTCGACGCCATCTTCGCCAAGGGCGCCGAGACGCTGGACGACGAGGCGCGGCGGGAACTGTATGAACAGGCTTCCTTCATCTCGATGCAGGACCGGGCGCTGATTCCCACGGTGATCCTGCAAACCGTCTGGGCGGCGCCGGCGGGCAAGTTCGATTTCACCCCGCGCGTCGATCAGGAAACCCGCGCCTACGCGATCACGCCGAAGTAACGACCCCTCCGGGCGCGGCCCCTGCCGCGCCCGGCCCCCCCCAGCAGCCGGCAAGGAGGGCGCATGTTCGGCTATCTGATGCAGCGCCTTGCGCAGGCGGTGCTGGTGATCCTCGCCATGTCGGTGATCGTCTTCGTCGGCGTCTTTGCCATCGGCAACCCGATCGACGTGATGATCGACCCCGCCGCCACCCAGGCGATGCGCGAGGAGCTGATCCGGCGCTATGGCCTCGACCTGCCGCTGTGGCAGCAATACCTGATGTTCCTGAAGAACGTCGCGCGCGGCGATCTGGGCACCTCGATGATCTACAACGTGCCGGTGGTGAAGCTGATCTTCTCGCGGCTGCCGGCGACGCTGGACCTGGTGCTGGTCTCGGTCACCATCGCCGCCGTGGTCGGCATCCCGGCGGGCATCTGGGCCGGCTATCGCCCCGAGCGCAAGAGCGCCAAGGCGATCATGGCCCTGTCGGTGCTGGGCTTCTCGGTGCCCACCTTCTGGATCGGCATGCTGCTGATCATGGCCTTCGCGGTCAATCTGGGCTGGCTGCCCTCGGGCGGGCGCGGGCAGGTGGGGACGGTGTTCGGCATCCCGACCTCGCTGGCGACGCGGGACGGCTGGGCGCATGTGATCCTGCCGGCGCTGAACCTGTCGCTGTTCAACATGGGTCTGATGATCCGCCTGACCCGCGCCGGCGTGGTCGAGGCCATGCGCATGGATTACGTCAAGTTCGCCCGCGCCCAGGGGCTGCCCGACGGCCAGATCGTGCGCCGCCATGTGCTGCGCAACATCATGATTCCCGTCATCACCGTGTTCGGGCTGGAACTGGGGTCCACGATGGCCTTTGCCGTGGTCACGGAAACCGTGTTCAACTGGCCCGGCGTCGGCAAGCTGATCATCGATTCGATCCTGCAACTCGATAGGCCGGTGATGGTGGCCTATCTGGTGCTGGTGGTGACGCTGTTCGTCATCATCAACCTGGTCGTGGACCTGATCTATGCGCAGCTCGACCCGCGCATCCGGCTGAAGGGCGGGGCGTGATGGCCGTGCTGACCGCCACCCGCCTGCGCGGCCGCAAGCTGGCCGAGTTCTGGCGCGACTATCGCCGCTCGCCCGTGGCGGTGGTGTCGCTGCTGCTGGTGGCGGGCTTTGCCGTGGCCTCCTTCGGCGCGCCCCTGTTCACGCCGCAGGACCCCTATGACATGGCCGCGCTGGACTGGATGGATGCCTTCCTGCGGCCCGGCACGGTGGGCACCGGCGGTTATATGCATGTGCTGGGCACCGACAACGTGGGCCGCGACATGCTGTCGGCCATCCTCTACGGGCTGCGCACCAGCTTCGTGATCGGGCTGGCCTCGGGCGTGCTGGCGCTGGTCGCCGGCATCTGCGTGGGGCTGGTCGCCGCCTATTCCGGCGGGCGGATCGAGGCCGTGCTGATGCGCATCGTCGACCTGCAACTGTCGATGCCGGCGATCCTGCTGGCGCTGGTGCTGGTCGCCCTGCTGGGGCAGGGGGTGGGGCAGATCATCCTGGCGCTGGTGGTGGCGCAATACGCCTATTTCGCCCGCACCACCCACGGCGCCGCCACGGTCGAGCGCGGCAAGGACTATATCGAGGCCGCGCGCTCGACCCCCTTGCCGGCGCGGCGGGTGCTGCTGCGCCATTTGCTGCCCAACGTCATGGCGCCGCTGATCGTGGTGGCCACGGTGCAGGTGGCCAGCGCCATCGCGCTGGAGGCGACGCTGTCCTTCCTCGGCGTCGGCCTGCCGCTGACGGAACCCTCGCTGGGCACGCTGATCTCCAACGGTTTCAAATATATACACACGGATCGTTATTGGCTGTCGATCTATCCGGGCATTGCGCTGATGATCGTGGTGGTGGCCATCAACCTGGTGGGCGATCAGGTGCGCATGGTCCTCGATCCGAGGAACCGGCGATGACGGCGGCGCTGGAGGTTCGGGGCCTGACCACCCGGTTCGAGACCCGCGCCGGCTGGGTCACGGCCGTCGATGGCATCAGCTTTGCCGTGCAGCCGGGGCGGATCATGGGGCTGGTGGGCGAAAGCGGCTCGGGCAAAAGCGTCACCGGCTTTTCCATCCTCGGCCTGATCGACCCGCCCGGCGAGGTTGCGGCGGGCGAGGTGCTGATCGACGGGCAGGACATGCGCGTCCTGTCCCCCGCCGACCAGCGGCGCATGCGCGGCAGCCGGATCGCGATGGTCTTTCAGGACCCGATGATGACGCTGAACCCGGTGCTGAAGGTGGGCGACCAGATGGCGATGGCGGTGCGGGTGCATCAGCCGATGGACAAGCGCGCCGCGCTGGACCACGCCCGCAAGGCGCTGGAGATCGTCGGCATCCCCGCCGCGCGCGAGCGTCTGGACGCCTATCCCCACCAGCTTTCCGGCGGCATGCGCCAGCGCGTCGCCATCGCCACCGCGCTGCTGCACGCGCCTTCGGTCATCATCGCGGACGAGCCGACCACGGCGCTGGACGTGTCGATCCAGGGCCAGATCCTGGCCGAGGTGCGCCGGCTGGCGGACGAGACCGGGACGGCCTTCGTCTGGGTCTCGCATGATCTGGCGGTGATCTCGTCGCTCGCGGATGATGTCAGCGTCATGTATGCCGGCCGCATCGTCGAGCAGGGACCGGCGGCCGAGGTGATCGCCGACCCGTGGCACCCCTATACGCGCGGGCTGATCGAATCCGTGCCCAGCCTGCACGAGCCGGGCCGGCACCTGCCGCAGATTCCGGGGGCCGCGCCGCAACTGGCCGATCTGCCCTCGGGCTGCCCCTTCCGCCCGCGCTGCCCGCGCGCCACCGCGGAATGCGCCGCCGTGCCGCCCCGCATCGCCCGCGACGGGCGCATCGCGCATTGCTTCCACCCGCTGGGAGGCACGGATGACTGAGCCGATGCTGACCATAAGCGGCCTGTCCAAGCGGTTCACGCGCAAGCCGGGGCTGATCCTGCGCCAGATCGCCCGGCTGCGCGGGCGGGATGCGGTGCAGACCGTGCATGCGGTCAGCGACGTGACGCTGGACGTGGCGCGCGGCGAGGTCGTGGGCATCGTCGGCGAATCCGGTTGCGGCAAGTCCACTTTGGGCCGCATCGTCGCCGGCATCTATGCCCCCAGTGCCGGAAAGGTGCTTCTGGACGGCAAGCCGGTGGCCGAACCCGGCCCGCGCGGCGCCCGCAAGCTGACCGGCGCCGTGCAGATGATCCATCAGGACCCGTTCGCCAGCCTCAACCCGCGCATGAAGGTGGGCGACACCATCGCCGAGGGGCCGCTGGTCCACCGCCTCGGCACCCGCGCCGAAATCCGCGCCCGCGTGGCGGAGCTGCTGCGGCTGGTCGGGCTGGAACCCGCCTATGCCGAGCGTCTGCCGCATCAGTTCTCGGGCGGGCAGCGCCAGCGCATCGCCATTGCCCGCGCGCTGGCGATGCAGCCGAAGTTTCTGGTGCTGGACGAGGCGGTGGCCTCGCTGGATGTGTCGATCCAGGCGCAAATCCTGAACCTGTTCATGGATTTGCGGCGCGACCTGGGGCTGACGGCGATCTTCATCAGCCACGATCTTTCGGTGGTGCGCCATGTCTGCGACCGGGTGGCGATCATGTATCTGGGCCGCATGGTCGAACTGGCCCCGGCGGACCGGCTTTATGCCCAGCCGCTGCATCCCTATACCAAGGCGCTGTTCGAGTCGGTGCCGAGGCTGGGCGCGGGCAAGGGCAATTTCCAGCCGATCAAGGGCGAGATCCCCTCGCCCCTGAACCCGCCTAGGGGCTGCGCCTTCCACCCGCGTTGCCCCTTTGCCGGCCCGCGCTGCCGGGTTGAAATCCCGGTGCTGGCGGCCCCGGAAACCGGCCGCGCGGTCGCCTGCCACCTGTTCACGGGCGGCACCGGCGCCTAGCCGGCGGTCAGGATCGCGCGCGGCGTCCGGGTCAGGCGACGGCCGCCCTCGGGCGTGACCACCACGGTCTCGGAGAACCCCAGCCCTTCCGCCGTCGTGTAGACGTGGAAGACCATGTTCGCCTCCAGCCGCCAGTCCTGATCCGGCAGCAGCACGCGCGAGAAGTCGCTGGCCCTCGGCGTGCGGCTGTAAAGGCCCAGCGTATACGCGGTGACATTGGTGTAATCCCGCCGCAGCCCGGCATCCAGCGCACCCTGCCGCATGATCCGGTCCACGTCGCGCGCCACCGCGCCGGGGCGCATGGCGGCGATCTGGGCGTCTTGCAGGGCCAGCAGGGCCTCGGCCACCTCCTGCTGCCGGGGGGTGGGCGCGCCGATCACGATGGGGCGCATGATGCGGGCGCCGTAATTGGCCACGGTCGGCACCAGTTCGACATGCAGCACGTCGCCCGGCGCCAGGGCATCGGCGCGGAACAACCCGTGCAGGAATTCATGTGCGCCGCTGCTGCGGACGATGGGACCGGTGACGCCGCTGTCGGCGCCGGCCCGCAGCAGGGTCGCGGCGGCCACGGCGGCAGCGTCTCGGGTGGTGGTTCCCGGCGCCGCAGCAGCCGCCACCGCCGCCATCGCCGCATCCGCCGCCTGCGCGGCCTGTGCGATCAACGCGATTTCCGCGTCCGATTTCACCCAGCGCAGGCTTTCCGTGACGCCCGGCAGATTGACCCAATCCGCGCCGGGCACGGCCTCGGCCAAAGCCGAAGCCCGCACCGGATTCCAGCCGATCGAGTTGAAATCCGCCCCGATCCGCGCCGCCCCGAACCCGCGCCGCCGCAATTCCGCGCCCATGACGGCCTCGGGCGTGGCGGTATCGTCGAAGCCGACCACATCCGCGATCCAGCCACCTTCCCGGCAGGGCGCGGTATCGAGGTCGCGCAGCACCCACCACGGTGCCCCCTGCAAGGGCAGGAACACCGCCCGATAGCGGGTTTCCGACACGGTATAGCCCGAGAGCCAGGCCAGAGCCTCGCAACTGTCCAGCACCAGCACATCGCAGCCGGCCCGTGCCATCTCGGCCCGTGCCTTCGCCACCCGCCAGGCATATTCAGCGGGGATTTCAGGCATCCCCTTCCACCCCGCAGATGTTCATCATGGTCAGCATATAGACCTTGATCATGTCGATATAATCAACGATATCAACGCGCTCGTCCGGCATGGTGTTATAGCGGCCGCCGCAGCCGCAGACGATGCCCTCCATCCCGCCCAGCTTGTAGAGATGCCCGGCATCCGAGCCATAGAAGCGCGTCGGCGTGATCGCCCCGGTGGGCTGGTCCTCGCCGCGCACCTCGCGGTAAGCCGCATTGATGGCGGTGACGATGGGGCTGTCGCGGCGGACCTCGAAGGCGGGCATGATGGTCAGGCCCTTTTCCTCCATCGTGTCCATCGAGATCAGCTTGGTCTTGAGGCCGGGGAAGCGGTCGCGCAAGGCCGCCAGCTCCACCTCCATATCCGCCAGCACGCTGTCGCGGGTCTGGCCGGGCGCATAGCGGGCCGAGCCTTTCAGCATGCAGAAATCCGCCACCTGCGGCGGGCGCCATTCGGCCAGCTCGCGGCCCAGGGCGGCCTTGATGACGCCGACATGGCAACGGTTGACGCCTGCATGGTCCGGGCTGGCCGCGCCCGAAAACGTCATCGCGTTCAGATGCCCGACCAGATCGCAGCCGGCGACGAGGGCATCCACGGCTTCCTCGCGCTTGGACAGGTGGCGGGTGTCGCCGGTCAGCTCGATCTGGAACTTCAGCGCCTCGGAATGCATGGTCACGGCGACAAGATCGCTCGGCTCGCCATTGATGAAGTAATCGGCCTTCAGCCCGTCATGCAGCAGCGCCTCGGTGCCGACGCCGCCCTGCAACTCGCCGACCACAAAGGTCACGATCACGTCGCCCTTCAGCCGCACCCCGGCCTGCTTCAACGCCCGCGCGGCGCAGAAGAAGGCCGCATCCGACGCCTTCATGTTCGACACGCCGATGCCGTAGATGAACCTGTCATCCACCAGCCCGCCCCAGGGGTCCACGGTCCAGCCCTCGGTCACCGGGTTGGTGTCCAGATGGCCGTTATAGATCAGGCTTTTGCCGCCGCCGGTGCCCTTCATCGTGCCCACGGCATTGCAGCGCCCGGCATCGCCGAAGTGATGCACCTGCGCGTCGATGCCGATACCGGCCATTTCCTCGACCATGCGCTTGACCAGCACGGTCTCGCCCTCGGTGCCGGAATAGCTTTTGTGCTGCACCATCATCGAGATGACATCGAGGCAGGCCCTTTCATCGACCTGTTCCAGCAAGGCTTTGCGATCCATCGGGACCTCCTATTGACGATGGGTAGAGGCGGGGGGCGTCACCGCCGCCAGCAGCGCGCGGGTATAGGGCGCGCGGTCCGGGGCGGTGATGCGGTCGGTGGGCACGATTTCCACCAGATCGCCGCGATACATCACGGCGATGCGGTGGGCGATCTGGCGCACCAGGTTGATGTCGTGGGTAATAAACGCATAGGCCGCGCCGGTGTCGCGGTGCAGCTCCATCAGCAAGTCGATCACCGAGGCTTGGACCGACACATCCAGCGCCGAGGTGATCTCGTCGCAGATCACCAGCCGGGGCTTGGACAGGAACGCCCGCGCAATGGCGATGCGCTGCTTTTCACCCCCCGATAGCTGGTGCGGATAGCGGTCCACATAGCTGGCGGGCAGGCGCACGCGCTCCAGCATGGCCGGGATCGCGGCCCGTTCGCCGCCATAGAGCGCGAGGGGCCGGCGCAGGATCTCCCCGATCTTCTGGCGCGGGTTCAGGCTGGCGTCGGGATGCTGGAAGATAAGCTGCACGTCGCGGCGATAGGCGGCGTCCATGTCCTGCGCGCCGCGAATGGGGCGGCCAGCAAACTCCACCTGCCCGTCGAACGGGTTCAGCCCGGTCATCGCCTTGGCCAGGGTGGACTTGCCCGAGCCGCTTTCGCCGACAATGCCCAGAATTTCGCCGGGGCGGATGTCGAGGCTGATCGCTCGCGCGCCCGTCACCCGCTTGGCCGGGCGCCGCAGCAGGCTGTCCAGCAGCGAAGGGCGGCCATAGCTGACCGATACGTCGCGCAGGCTGGCCAGCGGCGCGGCCTCGGGCGCCGTCCCGGCCAGCCGTCGCGACGGGTTCGGCACGGCGTCGATCAGCGCCTGCGTATAGGGGTGCTGCGGGTTGGCAAACAGCGCCTGCGCCGTGTTTTCCTCGACGATGCTGCCCTTTTCCAGCACCGCCACCCGCCCCGCCGTCTGCGACAGCAGCGCCAGATCGTGCGAGATATACAGCGACGCCACCCCGGTCTCCGCCTGCAATTCCGCGAACAGGTCCAGAATCTGGCGCGAGGTGATCACGTCCAGCGCCGTGGTGGGTTCATCGAACAGGATCAGCTCCGGGTTGCAGGCGAAGGCCGTCGCAATCGCCACGCGCTGCTTTTCGCCGCCGGAAACCTCGTGCGGCATGCGCTGCATCATCTCGGCGGGGGTTTTCAGGCCGACATGGGCCAGCCGCTCGACCCCCTCGCGCCAGGCCTGCGCGCGGGTCATGCCGCGATGGCGGATCAGCACCTCGGCCAATTGCTCGCCCAGCCGCAGCGTGGGGTTCAGCGAGGTCGAGGGGTCCTGAAACACCATCGCGATGCGGCGGCCGTGGATTTCGGTCAGCGCACGCGGGGACTGCGCGCGCAGGTCGGTGTCGCCCAGCCGGATGGTGCCGGCGTTCTCCACCGCATTGCCGGGCAGGTCGCGCATGATCGCCCCCGCCATCGAGCTTTTGCCCGAGCCGCTTTCGCCGACCAGCCCGAGGATTTCGCCCCGCGCGATGGTCAGGTCGATCTTGCGCAGCACCTCCAGCCGCCGGTCTCCGGCGAGGCGATAGGCCAGCGAATAGTCGCGGATTTCAAGGACGGGATGGGTCATCTCAGCCTCCGGTCCGCGGGTTCAGGGCGTCGCGCAGCCCGTCGCCCAGCAGGTTGAAGCCGATGGCGGTGATGGCAATCGCCAGCGCCGGCCACAGCAATATCCAATACGACCGATGCAGGTATTGCCGCGCCTCGGAGACCATCAGGCCCCAATCCGTCGCCGGCGGCTGTGCGCCGAGACCCAGGAAGGAGAGCGTGGCGAACAGCATCACCGCGAAGGAGACCCGCATGGTCATCTCGATCACGATGGGGGCGATGACGTTGGGCAGCATTTCGCGCAACACGATATAGCCCGCGCCCTCGCCGCGCGCGATGGCGGCGCTGACGTAATCCTGCTTGCGCACCGCCAGCGCGACGGATCGGCTGATCCGCGCCATGCCGGGGGTAAAGGCGATGGCGATGGCCAGCAGCGCGTTGGCGGAACTGGACCCCAGCAACGACACCACCAGCAGCGCCAGCAGCAGCGAGGGGATGGCCATGATCGCGTCCATCGTGCGCATGATCGCCTCGTCGGCGCGACCGCCCAGATAGGCCGAGCCGGTGCCGACCACCGCCCCGCCCAGCGTGCCGATGAAGGTCGCGAGCAGCGCCATCAGCACGGTGGAGCGGGCGCCGTCCAGCAGGCGGCTCAGCAGGTCGCGGCCATACTGGTCGGTGCCCAGCCAATGCGCGGCGGAGGGCGGCTGATAGCGGGCCAGCGATTGCATGGCGTCGGGGGCATAGGGGGTCAGCGAGGGGCCGGCGATCACCACCACGGCCAGCAGGGCCACGACCACCATGCCCAGGAACCCCTGCGGCGTGCGCAGCAGGCGGCGCAGCAGGTCACGCATATTGAATCCTCTTGTCGAGCCAGGCATAGGCCAGATCGGCGGCGAAATTGGCCAGGCAATAGGCGGCGGCCATCAGCATCACGCCGGCCTGCACCACCGGCAGGTCGCGCGACTGGATCGCCGACAGCAGCGTGCGGCCAAGGCCGGGAATGGCGAAGATTTCCTCGACCACGATGATGCCGCCCAGCAGATAGCCCACGTCCAGCGCCACGATGGTGATGGTGGGCAGCAGCGCGTTGCGCAGCCCGTGGCGGAACAGCACCCGGCGCGGGCGCAGCCCCTTCAGCCGCGCGCCGCGGATGTAATCCGTGTGCATCACGTCGATCAGCTCGGATCGCACCATGCGCGAGACATGGGCGATCATCATCGCCGACACCGTGGCCACCGGCAGGATCAGCCGCTGCAAGCCGCCCCAGAAATCCTCCGACAGCGGGATATAGCCGGTCGGCGGCAGCCAGCCCAGCCAGTCGGCGAAGATCATCACGCACAGGGTGGCGGTGACGAATTCCGGCAGCGACACCCCGATATAGGACACGAAGCTGACCGCCACATCCGCCGGTTTCCCGCGCCGGATCGCCGCGATGATCCCCATCGGCAGCGCCAGCATCAGCATCACCACCAGCGCCAGCACCGTCAGCACCAGCGAGGTGCCCAAGGCGCCCAGCACCATCGGCCCGACCGGCTGGCCGGTGCGCAGCGAGGTGCCGAAATCGCCCCGGATCGCGCCACCGGCCCAGTGCAGATACTGCATCCAGATCGGATCGTTCAGGCCCATGCGGGCGCGGAGCGCGGCCAGGGCCTCGGGCGTGGCGTTCTCGCCCAGCATGACCACGGCGGCATCGGCCGGCAGGATCTGGGTGATGCCGAACACGATCACCGAGACCACCACCAAGGTGTAAAGGATCAGCACGATCCGCTTGAGAAGATAGTTTGCCGACATTGCGATGTCTCCGCGAAAGGGGCCGGGCGGGGGTGCCGCCCGGCCCGAGGTCTCAGCCTCGGGTCGGCGCGTCCGCCGTCAGCCAGGCGTAGTCCAGCCGGAAGACCGAGCCGCGCGGATGGATCACGTAATCCTGCAACCAGTCGCGCTTGGCCCCCAGCATGTCGAAGAAGGAGGGGATGATCGCCGGCACCTCGTCGAACATCATCTGCTGGGCCTGGGTATACAGCGCCGTGCGCTCGGCCGCGTCGGTGGTGGTGCGGGCCTTGTCGATCAGCACGTCGAAATCCGCATTGTTCCAGTGGGTTTCGTTCCAGGCCGCGTCCGAGGTGAACAGCAGCTTGAAGATCCCGTCCGGCGTCGGCTGCATGTTGTAGAAGCCGATATAGAACGCACCCTTGGTCCAGACCTGTTCCAGATAAGTGGCATGCGGCATCACGTTGACGTTGATGGTGATGCCGGCGGGCTTGGCCATCTCGCGCAGGGCCACCGCCAGTTGCTCGCGCACCGCCGGGCGGTCCGAGGCGATCAGCTCGGCCTCGAAGCCGTCGGGGAAGCCGGCCTCGGCCAGCAGGGCCTTGGCCTCCTCGATATTCTGCTCGCGCTGCGGCAGCGCCTCGAAGAACGGATAGGATTCGTTCAGGGGCGTGTCGTTGCCCTTGGTGCCGAAGCCTTCGGTCATGAAGTCCAGCATGGCGTCGCGGTCGATGGTCAGCGCCAGCGCCTTGCGCACGCGGATGTCGTCGAAGGGCGCGGTCTTGGTGCCGAAATTGACGTTGCAGAACTGGCCCGAGGGGGTGCGCAGCACGTCCACCCCCGACTGCCCGTCAAGGCGCATGTAGTCGTTGGGACCAAGGGTCAGGATCATGTCGATCTCGCCCGCGATCAGCGCCGAGACCTGCGAGCCGACATCGGGCAGCACCCGCAGCTCCACCCGGTCAAGATGCGGGCGCGCGGGGTCGTAGAAATCGGGATTGCGTTCCACGACCACCAGCCGGTCGGGTTCGTAGCTGACCAGCTTGAAGGGGCCGGTGCCGTTCGCGGTGCTGCGCAGGCTTTCGAAATCGCCCTCGATCACGCCGGCCGGGATGATGCGGGCGTTGGAATAGGCCATCGCCTCGGGGAAGTCGGCGTAAGGGGTCGAGAGGGTGAAGCGCACGGTGCTGTCGTCCACCGCCTCGACGCCGGCGATCGGGCCGACATTGTTGCGGCCGGGCGAGGCGAGATCGGGGTTCAGGATCGCCTCGAAGCTGGCCACCACATCGGCCGGCGTGCAGGGGGAACCGTCGTGGAATTTCAGGTCCGGGCGCAGGGTGAAGGTCCAGACGGTCAGGTCCTCGTTCGGCGCCCATTCGGTCGCCAGGTCCGGCTCGGCCCGCATGTCGGTGCCCAGCCGGGTCAGGCCGGAATAGAGCAGTTCGGCGATCAGGTATTCCGGGTTCACCCGGCTGAGCAGCGGGTGCAGCACGCTGACCGCCTGATCGACGCCGACGCGCAGCGTGCCGCCCTGTTCGGGCGCGGCTTGCGCGAAGCTGGCGGCGGGGAGCGCGGCGGCCAGGGCGGCGCCGGCGACGGTGGTCTTCAGGAAAGCACGGCGATTCAAGGGCATGGTGGTGTTCCTTGCTTGGGCTTCAGGTGTCGGGGTTCAGGTCCGGGGCGAAATCCTCCGCCAGATAGGACAGGATCGTGCGCGCCAGCGCGGCGATGTCGGCGCGGGTGGTGTGCTCCTCGGCGCCGTGACCGTTCGAGGTCGGGCGGATCAGGCCGGAGAGGATGATTTCCTGTGCCACGCCCACCTGCTGGACATGGCCGGAATCCGAGGCGCTGGCCGAGCCGTATTTGCGGAACGCCTCGGCCGGATAGCCGAAGCCTTGCTGCATCGCCCGCTGCCAGCGCGGGTAATGCGGGCCTTCGGGGTCGCGGGTCGGCACAAGATGGCCGATCAGGTCGAAATGCAGGCGCGCGCCTTCGGGGCAGGCGGCGCGGACGACGCCCTCCACCTCGGCACGGGCGGCGGCGAAATCCTCCTCCGGCGGATAGCGGCGCGAGACGAGGAAGCGGAAGCGGTCGGGCACCTGCCCGCCGCAGGTGCCGCCCTCGGCCACCGTCAGCGCGATCTGCCCGGCCAGAGGCGGCGCGCCGGGGGGCGGGGTCATCGCGGAAACGCGGCTGGCGACGGCGGGCCGCAGGTCCAGCACCGCCTGCATCATCGGCAGCGCCGCCTCGATGGCGTTGACCGCCTTGCGCGTGGCGTCCGAGGAATGCGCGGCCCGTCCCTCGACCGTCACCTGGAGGTTGAACGACCCGAAGCAGCCGCCCCAGATGCGCGGCTCCGCCGAGCCGTTGAAATTCAGCAGGTGGCCGCCGATCAAGCCTTCCTCGGCAAGGTAACGGATGCCGGGATAAAGCCCGCCTTCCTCGTCCGTGACCATCAGCAGTTGCGGGCGATAGGCCAGCGGCAACCCGCTGTCCCGCGCCGCCCGCAGCGCCAGCAGGGTGGCGGCGATGGTGCCCTTCATGTCCGCCGTGCCGAGGCCGTAGAGGATGCCGTCCTCCTCGGTCAGGCGCAGCGGGTCGCGCTGCCAGCCGGTCGCGGCGCAAACCGTGTCCATGTGATAGTAAAGGCTGCAAACCGGGGCCGGGCCGTCCGGCCAGTCGGCGATCAGGTTCACCCGCTGCCCCCGCGCCGGGCCGCGCGGCACGAACCATTTCTCCGGCGGGACGGTCACGCGGCGGAAGGTCATGTCCAGCGGGGCCAGCAACTCCTCCATCAGCGCGACGAAATCGGGATAGCCGGTGCCGGGCGGAAAGCGGGTGTCGGTCGCGATCATCCGCGCCAGATCGGCCACGGCCCGGTCCAGCCCGGCCTCTACCCTGTCCAGCGCCTGCGCCAGCCGATCCGCCGTCATCCAGCCCTCCCCGCCGGCTCCGTCATGTCAGGGTTCGATTATTACTATAAACTATATAGAATTGCAAAGACCTGATTTGCGCTTGCCTCCGCGCTTGCCCATAGTGTCGCAAAAGCCTGCACCGACCGGAGTTTGCCCCTTGCCCATCGACAACTCCGCCCATGCCCCGATCTATCGCACCGTGGCCGAGCAGATCGCCGCGCGAATCACCTCGGGGGAATGGGGGGCGGGGGCCGTGCTGCCGGCCGAGGTGGCGCTGGCGCGCGATTACGGGGTGTCGGTCGGCACCATCCGCCGGGCGCTGGGCGAACTGGTGACAAACGGCCTGCTGACGCGGCGGCGCAAGACGGGGACGGTGGTGACCGGGCGCACGCCGCGGCAGTCGCTGCGGCTCTATTACGATTACTTCCGCCTGCATTCGCGCGAGGGGGCCTTGCAGGTCTCGGTCACCAGCATCCTGTCGCGCATCCTGCGCCCGGCCACGCCCGAGGAGGCGGCGGGCTTGCAGATCGAGGCGGGGGCGCCGGTGCATTGCCTGCACCGGCTGCGGCGGGTCGAGGGGCGGCCGGTGATGCATGGGGCGATCGTGCTGCCGGCGCATCTGGTGCCGAACCTGCCCGAGGACACGGACCGCATCCCCGAACGCCTGTATCTGTCGCTGTGGCACGACTATGGGCTGAAGATCTCGGCCATCCGCGAGCGGATCGAGGCCGAGCTGGCCAGCCCCGAGGATTGCGCGCTGCTGGACATGACCGCCCCCGGCGCCGTGCTGGTCATCCACGAGACCGCCTATGACGAGATGGCCCGCCCGATCCTGCTGAACACGCATCGCGCCTGCACGCGCGACGATGTGTATATCAACGAGGTGCAATAGGGGCGCGCCGGCGCGGCTAGAAGCTGAAGGCCCCCACGACGACCGCCGGCACCACCCCGGCCTCGGGCGGGATCGCCTTGCGGGACGAGCCGGGTATGGCCGCCTCGGCCGCGAGACGGTCGGCCTCGCCGACGCGCGAGGCGGCGCAGGCGCCCGGCCTGTCCCAGACCACCCGCGCGACCGGCCCCGCCACGGCATCCGAAATGGCCGTGGTCGCGATGTCGTTGGGCTTCACCCGCCCGGTTTCCACCAGCGTCTTGATCGCCGAGGCCATGATCCGCGCCGAAGCCCGAAAGCCGAGGCCGGCCACCTCCTGCTCGGCCGGGGTCGGGGTGCCGTCGAGATTGCAATGCCGGGCGACATACAGCCAGTCGTGGACCATGTAGGCCGGCGCATAGCCCCACGGCCCGAACCCGTTGAAGACCTGCGCGATCTTCGGAATCGAGCCGCCATCGGTATACATCATTTCGGGCCGGATGCGGTGATCGTTGCCCTGCTCGTCGGTCCAGGTGAAGGTCAGCCGGTTGTTCGGGTCGGGCACGAAAACGAATTTCCCGTCCCCCGCGCCTTCGCCTTCGCCGACCCACATGACGAAAAGGCTGCCCTCGAACTGCCCCGGCTCGGTGCTGTCATAATCGACGTAGCCGCAGGCCGCGAGGGCCAGCAGCGCGGGCAGGAGGCAGCGGGCGAAGCGGTGCTTTGCAGGCATCGGGCGCCTTTCCTGCATGGGGTCAAGGGAGCGGACCGGGGATGCGCGAACGATGGGCGCCTGCCGGGCGGAATGCAAGCAAAGCCTGCCGTCGCGGCGCCTGTCGCCTATCCCGGCCCGTCGCCCGCGGCCAGGTCGCAATAGCTTTGCAGGGGCACCGGCTTGACCGGCAGATGCGCGGTGAAGCGGCCGGCGGCCTCGATGGGCGTGCCGCGCGCGGCGGCGATGCGGGCGGCCACGGTGCTTTCGCAATAGCGGCCCTGGCACGGTCCCATGCCGCTGCGGCATTCCAGCTTTGCGGCGCTGGCCGACAGGATGAAGGGGTTGCGGGCCAGCACGTCCTCCAGTTGGCCGCTGCGCACCAGTTCGCAGCGGCAGATGATGGTGTCCTCGGGGCGCGACAGCGCCGCCAGCGCCGGGCGGTTGGGCGCGAACATCGCCTGCACCACGCGCGAGAAGCGCCCGGCGCGGGCCAGCATCCGTGCCGCGCCGGCCTGCCGGGCCGCATCCGGCGCGGCGCCCAGCGAGGCGGCGATGGCCTGCCCGGCCACGCGCCCCTCGGCCCAGGCACGTTCGGCGCCGGCGATGCCGGTCGGCTCGCCGGCGACGAAGATCCCCTCGGCGGTGGTGCGGAAGGCCGCGTCATGCTCGACCACCCAGCCCCCCGCCGCCGAGTGCCAATGCAGCGCGCACCCCGCCTGCCGCGCCAGCTCGGTGGAGGGGTGAAAGCCGTAGCCCAGCGCCAGCACATCCGCCGCCACCAGCCGCGCCTCGCCCTCGGGCCGCCAGTCGCGATCCACCTTTTGCAGCCGCACGCCGGCCAGCGTATCGCCGCCCTCGGCGCCGGTGACGATGGTCCGGCGCGACAGGCGCACGCCGTGGGCCACGATCTTGCGCAGCGCCCGCGCCGCATCGGCGAACAGCGCCACATGGCCCGGCACCGCCGGCAGCGCGCGCGCCATCTCGGCCGGCCGGGGCAGGCCGCGGGCGAAGGCGATCTCGGCGATCTCGGCCCCGGCATCCAGCAATTGCGCGGCGAGGATCAGCAGGATCGGGTGCGAGCCGGCCAGAACCAGCCTTTGCCCGGCCAGCAGCTTCTGGCTTTTCAGCAGCGACTGCACGGCGCCGGCGGTCATCACGCCGGGCAGGGTCCAGCCGGGAAAGGCCACCGGCATGTCATGGGCGCCGGTGGCCAGCAGCAGGCGGCGCGCCGCGACCAGCCGCCCGCCCTGCGATCCATGCACCGCCAGTTGCAGCCCGCCCTCGCCGTCGCGCAGCACGCCGAAGGCGGTGGCGCGGAACAGCGCCGCGATGCGGGGATGCTCCTCGAACCCCTCGATCAGCCCCTGCGCCCATCCATAGGGGCGGTAATCGCCGTGCCGGATGCCCCATTCCGGGGGCGGGCGGCGAAAGATCTGGCCGCCGGCGCGGGCCTGCTCGTCCACGGCCAGCACGCTGAAGCCGGCCTCGGCAACCTCAAGCGCGGCGGCCATGCCGGCCGGGCCGGCGCCCACGATGGCAAGGTCGATCATCATTCCCTCCCTGACAGGTCCGATGCCGGGGGCAAGGCCCCCCGTGCATGGGTGCGCGCGCGGCTGCCGTATCGCGGCGAGCATCCGCCCGCTTCCGGCGCGGAAGGCCCGCGCCGGTTCGTCGTCAGGACGGCATGGCCGCCCCCCGCCTTCCTTTCGCCGGGGCGGTGGCGGGGCAGGCGCGGCCTTCCGTCGAGGGCGCGGGCGGGCCGGAGAACGGGGGCGTCCTGCCCCGCTATGGCGGGATCGTGCATTGCTCCCCCCCCGCTAGCTGGCCTGATGGCGGGTGACGTGCAGCCCGTCGCGCACCTCGGTCAGGCAGGCGCGCACCAGGCGCTGCCCGTCCACGCTGACGGCGCAGTCAAAGCAGGTGCCCATGTTACACAGCGGCATGCGCGGCTGCCCCTCGCGCGTGGCGCCGAAGGCGGCGAAGCCGGCGGCCAGCAGCGCGGTGGCCAGCGTCTCGCCCTCGTGCGCGGTGACCGGGTGCCCCTCGAAGGTGAAGCTGACGGTTCGGCTGCGCGGGGCCGGTTTGCGTTCCCAGATCATCATGGCCTAGCCTTTCGCATAGCGGGCGGCGTCGAATTTGCTCATGTCCAGCGCGGGCGCGCGCCCGGCCACCATCCCGGCCAGAGCCTGCGCGAAGCTGGGTCCCAGCGTGAAGGCCGAGCCGCCGGTGGCGACGAAGGCGCCGGGCTGGCCGGGCACCGGGCCGACCAGCGGCAACTGGTCGGGGGTGATCGTCGTGCTGCCTACCCAGCTGCGCAGCATCGGCACGCGGGCCAGGTCGGGCAGCACCCGCACCGCCATCGCGGCATTGCCGGCGAGGCTTTCGCGCAGCAGGTCGGGCTTGGCGTCGAAATCGGGCTGGCCGTCGGCGCCGACGGGCAGCCGCGCCGGCCAGCCGCCGCCGATCAGGATATTGCCGTCCAGCGCCTGCTTCAGCGACAGCCGCCCGCCGGCATGCTGGACCAGATGCGACATCAGCTTCGGGATGCGCAGGCTGACGCTCATGGTCAGGGCCAGCGGGATGGTGGGCAGGTAAGCCCCCATCATCTCGCCCAGAAGGGTCGTCCAGACCCCGGCGGCGATCACCACGGCATCCGCCGTCACCGTGTCGGCCGCCCCGCCGGCGCGGTCCTGCAAGTCCACATGCCAGCGCCCGCCCCGCCGCGACAGCCCGGCCACGGCGCAGCGGGTGCGGATTTCCGCGCCCTCGCGCAGGGCGGCGCGGGCCATCGCCGGCGCGGCGGTGCGGGCATCGGCCTTGCCCTCCACCGGGCACCAGGCCGCCGCGATCACCCGTTCGGAGAGGTAGGGCGCGATGCGGTCGATCCCGGCACGGTCGATCACCTCGACATCGAGGCCCCATGAGCGTTCGATTTCGGTCTTCTGCTCCAGCAGGGCGACCTGCGCGGCATCCTCGGCGATCATCAGCCCGCCGGATTGCCTGACCTCGATCGGCTCGCCGGTCAGGGCGGGCAGTTCGGACCACAGGCGCGCGGCCTCCAGATGCAGGGGCATGGCCTCGGCTGCCTTGCGGGCGGCCTCCAGCCCGCGCTCGATCATGCGGTATTCAAGCTGAAAGTGCAGGCTGCCCGCATTCCGGCCGGACGCATGCTGGTTGATCTGGTCGCGCTCGGCCAGCAGCACCCGCCCGCCGTCGCGCCCGATCATCCAGGCGGTGGTGCAGCCCAGAAGGCCGCCCCCGATCACCACCGCATCATAGTGGCCCATCAGAGCGGCCGGGTCTCGATGCCCAGGGAATGCAGCGTGTCGGCGACGCTCTGCACCTCGGCATCGGTCAGTTCCAGCAGCGGGTCGCGCACGAAGCCCGCCGGCACCCCGCGCAGCCGCAGGGCGGTTTTCATGATGGCCTGCTGGTTGCCGAACCGGGCGCCGTAATTGGGCCTGAACCAGGCCTGCATCACCACGCGGTCACGCTCGCCCAGACGGATCGCGCGCTCGCGGTCGCCCTCGGCGATGGCGCGCCAGAAATCGGGATGATCGGCGCCCAGCACGCCGCCGGACCCCATCAGCCCGTCGCCATGTCCCAGCAGCGCGAGGTCCGCGCCCAGGGCCGAGGTCGGCAGCCCGAAATAGCGCACGCGCCCCTCGACCCGATACATGGCCGACAGGAAGGACGCGAAATCGCCGGTCGAGTTCTTGATCGCCACCACATTGTCGATGTCGGCCAGCTCGTCCAGCAGGTCCGGGTCCATGTCGACGATGCAGCCGCGCGGCCAGTTGTAGACCGTCATCGGAATGTCGGTCGCGTCCGACACGGTGCGGTAGAAATTCACGATCTCGCGCCGGTTGGGCACCACATAGGGCGGCGGCGTCAGCAGGATGCCATCCAGCCCGGCCTTCTCGGCGGCGCGGGCATGGGTGATCGCCTCGCCCATCGTGAAGGCGTTGCAGGAGCCGATGACCACCAGCCCCCCGGCGCGATAGGGGGCGCCGGCCTGAAACAGCGCCGCGCGCTCCTCGGCGGTCATGCTGAACCACTCGCCGCTGGTGCCGGCCAGGATGACGCCGTGCATGCGCTCGGCCGTCAGCCAGTCCATTTGCGCGGCGAAACTGTCCAGGTCCAGCCGTCCCTCGCGGTCGAAGGGGGTGGTGATGGCGGGGATATAGCCCGTCCAGGCGACGCTGTTGCGATCCATCTCGGTCTCCTTTCGGTGAAGGGGCAGGGGGGCGCTTATGCGCCCGCCCGTGTCTTGACCGGCCTGCCGTCGCGGCCCTCGAAAGTGCGGCCCCAGCCGGTCCACGCCGCGACGATCATCACCGCCGTCAGCACCAGCGGATAGATCGTGACCGGGAACAGCGCGAAGGTCGATTGCGCCGGCACGCCCTCGTAGCCGGAGGTCAGCAGCGCCCCGATGAACAGATAGGCGCTGAGCACCGGCACCACCGAGGCGAGGCCGAGGGCAAAGCAGTCCATGATGTTCGAGCGCCGATAGGGATGCAGGCCCACCCGCGCGCCCAGCTCGTCCGCGATGGGACCGAAGGCCAGCATCGCGGCCGAGTTCACGCCGCCGAACAGCAGCGTGGTGGCCGAGACGCCGATGCCGATGGCGAATTCCACCCCGCGCGGGGTGCCGGCCATCTCGCTGGATGTGATGCGGTCGACCATCATCTCCATCACGCCGGCGCCGCGCAGCACGCCCATGATCCCGAACACGGAAATCACCAGCGCCACCGTGCCCAGCATGGAGTTCACGCCGTCATAGAGAAAGCCGGTCGGGTGGCCGTCGCTGACGCCGATGATGGAATCCACGGTCAGCAGGCCCGTGGCCAGCCCGGTGATCGAGCCGAGGACCAGCCCCACCGTCACCGCCTTGTAGATGTCGCGCGTGACCATCGCCACGATCAGCATGATCGCCACCGGGATCAGCATCAGCAGCGGCGCCGGGCTGGCCTCGGCGCCCAGTTCCGGCACCACCGCGTCGGCATTGCCCGAGGACATGCCGATCAGCAGGAACAGCACCGCCGAGATGACCGCCGCCGTCAGCGCATAGCGCGCCCGGTGCCGGACCACGCCGCCGATATCGGCCACGGCGTTGCGGGTGCGGAACCGCTGCGACGAGGCCGAGATGATCGTGGTGTCCGAGATCGGCGCCAGGTTGTCGCCCAGGATCGCCGCCGACAGGATCGCGCCGGCCAGCGGGGCCGGGTCGGCGCCGATGGTGATGCCCGCCGCGTAGAAGATCGGGAAGGCGGTGAACATCGTGCCGATGGACGAGCCGGTGGCCATCGAGATCACCGCCACCGCGACAAAGACGAAGAACGTGTAATAGCCCACGTTCAGCCCGGTCTCCTGCGCCAGCCAGACGAAGCCGGTGGCGACGCCGGTGGCCTTGATCAGGGCCGAGATCATGCCGACCATGAACAGGATGACGATGATCGCCACCGAGGTCTCGCTGCCGATGCCGCGCAGCACGTGGTCCCAGAACTTGCCGTAGTCCTGGGCGAAGACCGCGCCCAGCAGCAGCGACACGAAGCCGCCCATCGCCAGCGCCGTCATGTCGAAGGCCTTGAAGACCACGAAATACAGCACGCAGAGGATCAAGAAGGTCAGGGCCGGCAGGAATGCCATCCCGATGCCTCTCCGGAAACGCAGGATTGAATTGTCCATGATGGAATCCCTGTTGGGGTTAGCCCGCGACCGCGCGCAGCACGAGGTCGCTGTCGGGGTCGGTGATCTGTTGCAGTTCCACGAAATTCCCGTCGGGGTCGCGGCAATAGCACAGCCGCATCGGTCCCACGTCCACGGGGGCCGAGACGAATTCCACGCCCGCCGCCGCCAGCCGCGCGTGATCGGCGATCACGTCGTCGCTGTCGAGGCAGACATGGGCGAAACCCTGCTGCGACAGCGCGCGATCGTCGCTGCGGGTCGAGGCGGGTTGTTCATACTCGAAGATTTCAAGGAAGGCGTTGCCGGCCTTCAGCAGCACCGAGCGCGCGGTGGAATTCTTCACGCCGGTGATCCCGGCGGCGAAATCGGACATCTCGGTGCCGGCTTCCCAGCCGAATCCGAAGATTTCCTGAAAGCCCAGCAGGTCGCGATAGAAGGCCAGCAGGCGGTCGGCGTCGCCGGTGGTGAGGCCGGGATGGTGGATGCCGCGGATCATCTGGATCTCCTTCAGGCGCAGGCGATGGCTTCGACCTCGACCAGAACGTCGGGCGAGAACAGGCGGGTGACGCCGACCAGCGTGCTGGCCGGGGTGTTGCCGGCGGCGGCGAAGGGACCGATCAGCGAACCCCAGTTCGCCAGCGTGGCGTCCATGTCGGTGGTATAGATGCGGATGCCGGTGACGTTGGCGTAATCCATGCCGGCCTGGCGCAGCACCTCGCCCAGATTGGCCACGGCAAGCTGCAACTGGCCGGCCATGTCGCCGATATGCTGCGGGGCGCCATCGGGGCCGGTCGCGCATTGCCCCGAAAGCGTCAGCACGCGGCTGGCGCCGGTGACCTCCTTGCCGTGGGCGAAACCGAAGCCGGCCTGCCAGTTCCACGGATTGATTGCGCGCGTTTCCATCATGTCCTCCCATGCTGGTCTTGCCGCCCTGCGGGACGCGCGGGCGGCGACACCCTCCATTCGACACCCTGCGCAGGTTGCAATCAATGTCGGATTCATGTCAGGATCGTTGCGTTCAGCGCAACGATCCCTGCGGATATTCCGCATGTTACGGCTGAATGCGGTATGATGTCGCGCCGGGGAGGGTTGCGGGGCAATACCGGGAGGGGGGCGGCATGACCATCGACGACCGCCGGGTGCGGTTCCTGTTCCAGGCCTGGCGCAGCGGCTCGATGCGGGCCGCCGCCGATGTGCTGGAGGTGGCGCCGTCCTCGATCAGCCGCCAGATCGCCCTGCTGGAGCGCGAGGTCGGCACCCATCTGATCGAGCATGGCCAGCGCGAGATCCGGCTGACCGAGGCCGGGCAGGCGGTCGTCGAATATTACCGCAACCGGCAGGCCAGCGTGGAGGCGCTGCGCGGGCAGCTTCTGGACCTGTCCACCGCGCGCTCGGGCCATGTGCAGCTGGCGCTGGGCGAGGGGTTCCTGGGCGAGGCGCTTTACGACACGCTGGACGGGTTCATGGATGCCTGGCCGGGCTTTACGCTGGGGGTCAACGTGACCGACACCCCGCGCATGGTGCAGGCATTGCTGGAGGACGAGGTGCATTTCGGGCTGGGCTTCCACCCGCTGTCGCATCCGCAGATCGTTTCCCGCTTTCGCGCGCCGGTGCCGCTGAAGGCGATCATGCATGCCGCGCATCCGCTGGCGGGGCGGGCCAGCATCTCGGTGGCCGAGCTGTGCGCGCAGCCGCTGGCGCTGATGGGGCAGGGGTTCCGCATCCGCCAGACCATCGACCTTGCCGCGACGGATGCCGGGCAGATGGTGGCGCCGGTGCTGACCAGCAACTCCATCGCGCTGCTGATCCGCACCGCCTGCGCCCGGCGCGGGGTGACGGTGCTGCCCGAATTCAGCGTGGGCGCCGAGCTGTCCAGCGGCCGGCTGGTCGCCCTGCGCATCGAGGCCGCGCAGTTGCAGGCGGTCTATGTTCACCTGATCACCCGCCGCAACCGCCAGTTCTCGCCGCAGCTGACCGCCCTGGCGGAGCAGATCAGGAAGCGCCTCGTCCCCGCCGCGCTGACCGAGGGGCGGGCGCCGGCAGGTTGAAGGCGGGAGGCTGGCCTTGCCAAGGGGCTTTCCGGCCTGTCGCCCCGCCACGGCCCGCGAGCCGCGCCGACGGGGTTGCGCCGCCGGCGGGCGCATGCCGCGCCCGGCCTAGGCCGCCTCGCCCGCCGCCAGCAGCGCCGCGCCGC
>CAKTBJ010000018.1 GCA_934533075.1 uncultured Paracoccus sp. | reverse complement strand
TCGACATCTTCCGCCGCGAATTCGAGGCGGCCCATGCCGAGGGCGGCATCTTCCAACTGACCATGCATCCGCATGTGACCGGCTATCGCTCGCGCATGTGGATCTTGGAGGAGCTGGCCGGGCTGATGCGGGACCGGGGCGATATCTGGTTCGCCACCCATGCCGATATCGTGCGCCATGTCCGCGCGCATGCAACCTGACGAAAAACACCGAACAGAGAGGAGAACCCCATGAAAGCGAAACGTTTTTCCTTCGTGCTGGCGGCGGCGCTGGCCTTTGCCGCGCCCTCGGCGCTGCTGGCGCAGGACCGCTATGTCCATGCCAATAACAGCGCCTATGACACGCTGGACCCGCATACCGTGGGCGACGTGGCGCGCGTCGCCACGCGGCTGAACTTCTATGATGGCCTCTATCGCTGGGTGGACAACCCGCCGCAGCTGATCCCCTGGCTGGCCACCGGGCACGAGACCTCCGAGGACGGTCTGACCTGGACCTTCACCCTGCGCGACGACGTGACCTTCCATGACGGCACGCCGATGACGGCGGCGGATGTGGTGTGGTCGATGGACCGCATGCTGACGCTGGCGCGCGGCGCCGGGGCGCTGTTCCTGCCGGTGATCGACCCCGGCATGACCACCGCGCTGGACGACCACACCGTGCAGTTCACCCTGAAGGAGCCTTCGGCGATCTTCGGGGCGATGGTGTCCGACATTCTGGTGGTCAATTCCGAGCTGGTGAAGGCCAACGAGGTCGACGGCGACTGGGGCCAGAAGTTCCTGACCGACAATATCGCCGGCTCGGGGTCCTATACGCTGAAGCAATACGACCCGGCGCTGGGCTTCGTGGGCGAACGTTTCCCCGAACACTTCGCCGGCTGGGGCGAGAAGTATTTCGACGAGATCGAATTCCGCACCGTGGTCGAGACCAATACCCGCATCCAGGGCCTGATGCGCGGCGACTATCACGGGCTGGACGGCTATCTGGCGCCGGATCAGGTGCAGCGCCTGAAGACCGCCGACGGCGTGCAGATCCTCGAAGAGGAATCCATGCGCGTGTTCCACTTCGCCATGCATAACGGGCGCGAGCCGTTCGACGACATCAACTTCCGCAAGGCCGTGGCGCATGCCTTCGACTATGACGGCTATATCGACGCCATCATGCAGGGCACCGTGGCGCGCAACCCGACCATCGTGCCCAACAACATGTGGGGCGCCCCGGACCTTGAGGGCTATGACTACGACATCGAGAAGGCCAAGGAATACCTGGCCCAGGTCGAAGGCCCGATCCGCACCATCAAGATCGGCACCCTGGCCGGCTTTGCCGAGACCGAGCAGGCGGCGGCGGTGATGCAGAACGGCCTCGCCCAGCTTGGCATCAATGTCGAGATCGAGAGCGCGCCCTGGCCGGTGGTCAGCAGCCGCATGCAGGACCCCGAACAGATGTATGACATGGTGCCCTATTGGAAGAGCACCTATTACGCCGACCCCAACAACTGGATCGGCGAGCAATACGGCACCCGCTACGCGCCGACGCGCAACGTCTCGGCCTATTCCAACCCGGAAGTGGACGCCCTGCTGGAAGAGGCCCTGAGCATCACCGACCAGGCGCGGCGCGAGGAGCTTTACAAGCAGGCGACCACCATCGTCTACGAGGATGCCGCCGGGGTCTGGATCTACAACACCAAGTGGTTCGGCCCCTATTCGGACCGTCTGGAGGGCATCCGCTTCTCGCCGGTCGGCAACGGCCAGGACATGCGCTGGGGCTGGTTCAAGGACTGATCCCATCCACGTCTCAGCCAACGGTCCGCGGCATGTTCCCTGCCGCGGACGCAGCCGGGGGAACGGAACATGCGACGACTGGAAATAGTGCTTTCGCGCCTCATGTGGTTTGTGCCCACGCTGCTGGGGCTGATCATCGTGGTGTTTCTGATCGCGAACGTGGTGCCGACCGATCCGGCCCGCATCATCGCCGGCGAGAACGCGACGCCCGCCCAGCTTGAGGCCCTGCGCGAGCAACTGGGGCTGAACGAACCGCTCTATGTGCAATTCTGGATCTATATCCGCGATCTGGCCACCGGCGACATGGGGCAGAGCATGTATACGCAGCGGGCGATCTCGGACGACCTGATGCGCCGGCTGCCGGCGACGCTGGAGCTGACCTTCGTGGCGATCTTCCTTGCCATTCTGGTCGGCGTGCCGCTGGGCGTGGTGGCGGCGATCCGCGCCAATACCTGGGTGGACCAGCTGCTGCGCATCCTGTCGGTCTCGGGCCTCGCCGTCGCCGCCTTCTGGCTGGCGGTGGAATTGCAGATGTTCTTCTCGACCCGGCTGGGCTGGACGCCGCTGAACGGCCGCATCGGCGGCTTCGGGCCGGAGAAGATCACCGGCTTCCTGCTGATCGACAGCATCCTGACCGGCGACTGGGCCAGCCTGCGCTCGGCCCTCCATCACCTGATCCTGCCGGCGGCGACGCTGGCCCTGCCCGCCGCCGCGACGCTGCTGCGCTTTACCCGCGCCGGCGTGCTGGAGGTGGTGAACAGCAATTACGTGCTTTACGAGACCGCGATGGGCTTTCCGCGCCCGCTGATCGTATGGAAATACGTGCTGCGCAACGCGCTGATCTCCACCGTCACCCAGATCGGCCTGATCTTCGGCGCGCTGTTTTCGGGCGCGGTGGTGGTCGAGGCGGTGTTCGACTGGCCGGGCCTCGGCACCTATGCGGTCAACTCGATCCTGCAATCCGACACCAAGGCGATCCTGGGCTTCTCGATCCTCGTCGGCGTGGTCTTCATCACCGTCAACCTGCTGGTGGACATCGTTCACACCTTCATCGACCCGAGGATGGTGAAATGAAAACCCTGCGCGTTCTTCTGGCCGACCGGGCCGCGACGATGGGCCTGGCCATCATCCTGTTCCTGCTGCTGGTGGCGGCCTTCGCCCCGTGGATCGCGCCCTATCCCGAGGACGTGACCCAGTTCCACCTGACCCGCCGCCTGCAACCGCCCTCGGCCGAGAACTGGTTCGGCACCGACCGCATGGGCGCCGACATCTTCAGCCGCCTGCTGTTCGGCGCCCGCATCACCATCCTGATCGCGGTGATCGCCGTGGGCGCGGCGGTGGTGATCGGGGTGCCCATCGGGCTGCTGGCCGGCTATTACGGTGGCTTTGTCGGCGGCGTGCTGATGCGCACCTCGGACGTGTTCCTCGCCGTGCCGCAGATCGTGCTGGCCATCGCCATCGCGCAGACCCTCGGCCCGACGCTGGAGAACGTCATCCTGGCGTTGTCGCTGACCTATTGGCCGTTCTGGGCGCGGCTGGTCTATGCCGAGACGCAGGCCCTGAAGGGCCAGACCTTCGTCGAGGCGGCTTCCGCCCTGGGGGCCTCGGATGCGCGGGTGATGGTGCTGCATATCCTGCCGAACATCGCCTCGGCGATCATCGTGCGCACCTCGATCGGCATGGGCGTGACGATCCTGACCGCCGCCACCTTGGGCTTTCTGGGGCTGGGCGCACCGCCGCCGACGCCGGAATGGGGCCGCACCATCTCCGAGGCGCGGGACTTCCTGCCCGAAGCCTGGTGGTATGCCGCAGCCCCCGGCCTGGCGATCTTCCTTGTCGTGATGGGCTTCAACCTGCTGGGCGACGGGCTGCGCGACATCCTCGATCCCAAGACGCGGGGAGGCTCGAAATGACCGCATTGCTGGACGTGGACAATCTCAGCCTCGGCTTCCGGGCCGGCGAGAAGGGTTTCGCCCATATCCTCGACGGGGTGAACCTGTCGATGAAGCGGGGCGAGATCATGGGGCTGGTGGGCGAATCCGGCTGCGGCAAGACCACGCTGGCCCGCGCCATCCTCGGCGTGCTGCCGCGCCAGAAGCTGGAAATCCGCGGCGGCTCGATCCGCTTCGGATCGGTCGACATGCTGTCGGACACGCCCGAGGCGAGGCGCGCCCAAACCCGCACCCGCGGCCGCAAGGTGACCTTCATCCCGCAGGACCCCTTCACCAGCCTGAACCCGGTGCTGACCATCGGCGAGCAGATCGACGACCTGATGAAGTGGAAGTCGCCCCTGCTGGGCGAGGGTGCCCCGGCCCGCCTGCCCCTGCTGGCCCCCTACCCGCGCGAGCGCCGCCGCAAGGACCGCCAGAAGGTGCTGGAGACGCTGGAGGCCGTGCAACTGCCCCAGCCCGCCGCCGTCCTGCGCAAATACCCGCACGAGGTGTCCGGCGGCCAGCGCCAGCGCCTGATGATCGCGATGGCCCTGCTGCCCGAGCCGGACCTGATCATCGCCGACGAGCCGACGACCGCGCTGGACGTGACCATCCAGGCGCAGATCCTGGGCCTGATGCGCCGGCTGGCGAACGAGCGCGGCGTGGCGGTGATGCTGACCACCCACGACCTCGGGTCCGCCTATGAAATCTGCGATTCCATCACGGTGATGTATGCCGGGCAGGAGATGGAGGCCGCGCCCATCGACAGCTTCTTCAACGCTCCCGCGCATCCCTATACCGGGCGGCTGCTGGCCTCGCGCCCCGAGGCCGGCGGCGCCATGACCGGCATTCCGGGCGAGCTGCCCAGCTTCTTCGCGCCGCCCTCGGGCTGCCGGTTCAGCACCCGCTGCACCCGCGCGACGGAGGCCTGCGCCATCCGCCCGCCGACCGACACCGTAGCGGCAGGGCACACGGTCCGCTGCCATCACCCGACGCTGGGCGCGCCGTCGGTCCTGCTGGAGGCACAGGCATGACACGGGAAACCATCCTTTCGGTGCGCGACCTCAACGTGCATTTCCCGGTGCGCGGCAGCTTCGGGCGCAAGCTGGGGCTGATCCGGGCGCTGGACGGCGTGTCCTTCGACTTGCAGGACGGGGAAATCCTCGGCCTCGTGGGGGAATCCGGCTGCGGCAAGTCCACCCTGGGCAAGACGGTGATGGGCATTCAGGCGCCGACCTCGGGCAGGATCGTCTTCGAGGGCCGCGACATCGCCGGCCAGTCGCCCAAGCAGGCGCGCGCGCAGCGCAGCCGGCTGCAATACGCCTATCAGGACCCCGGCGCCTCGCTGGACCCGCGCTGGCGGATCGGGCGCTCGCTGGAGGAGCCGCTGATCATCCACACCGACCTCGACGCCGGGGCACGCAAGCGCAAGGTGGCGGAGATCCTGACCGCCGTGGGCCTGCCGCAGACGCATCTGGACCTGTTCCCGCACGAGATTTCCGGCGGGCAGCAGCGCCGGGTCGGGCTGGCGCGCATCCTGATGCTGAACCCGCGCGTGGTCATCCTGGACGAGCCGACCGCCGGGCTGGACGTATCCGTTCAGGCCACGGTGCTGAACCTGTTTCGGGAACTGCGCGACACGTTCGACCTGACCTATATCTTCATCAGCCACGACCTTTCCGTGGTGCGGATGATGTGCCACCGGGTGGCGGTGATGTATCTGGGCCGCATCGTCGAGATCGGCGCCGTCGAGGACATCTTCCAGAACCCCCAGCATCCCTATACCCAGTCGCTGCTGGCGGCGATCCCGCGCATCAACGGCCCGCGCGTGACCAAGAACTTCTGGCTGAAGGGCGAGCCGCCCGATGCCAGCCGCCTGCCGCCGGGCTGCCGCTTTCAGGGGCGCTGCCCGCATGTGCAGGACATCTGCCGGCGCGACGATCCGGCCCTGACCCCGGCGGGACCGCAATGGGCGGCCTGCCATTTCGCCGGCCAGGTGAAGCCGCCGGCCCTGATGGAGACCACCCCATGACCAAGACGGCAATCATCACCGGCGGCGGGCGCGGCATCGGGCGCGGCTGCGCGCTGGAGCTGGCGGCGCGCGGCACCGACATCGTGCTGGTGGACCTGATCCCCGAGGACCTGGCCAAGACCCGCGCCGAGATCGAGGCCCTGGGCCGCAAGGTCCTGACCTTCGAGGCTGACGTGTCCGACCATGCCCGCGCCGCCCAGATCGTGGCGGCGGTGATGACTGACCGGGGCCGCATCGACGTGCTGTTCAACAATGCCGGCCAGTCCAACGTCAAGCCCATGCTGGACATCACCGAGGCCGAGTTCGACCGCACCATCGCCATCAACCTCAAGGGCGCGTTCAACTATATCCATGCGGTGGCGCCGCATATGGTCGCGGCGGGGGCGGGCCGGATCATCAACATGTCGTCGCTGAACGCCCATTCCGGGGGCGTGACCAACGCGGTCAGCAAGTTCGCCTATGCGGCGGCCAAGGCGGGCCTGCTGGGCATGACCCGCGCGCTGGCCAAGGAGCTGGGACCGGAGATTCTGGTCAACGCCATCTGCCCCGGCGTCATCGAGACCGAGCGCAGCAACGACATGATCCGCGCCCGCAAGGCCGAGCTGGTGCGCGGCATCGCGCTCGGCCGCACCGGCACGCCGGCGGATGTGGCGCAACTGGTGGTCTTTCTGGCGCTGTCCGAGCCGTGCTTCATCACCGGGCAGGACATCGTGATCGACGGCTTCCAGTGGATCGTGTAAAGCCTGCGCCTGTTTCGGGCACGGCGCCCGCCTCCGGGCCGGCGGCGGCTTCGGGCGAGATGCCGGCTTCGGGCGGGGTTGCCGCATCGGGCGCGGCCCCTGCCACAGGGCCGGCCCCTGTCACGGGCGCGGGGCCGGCTTCCGGTGCGGCACCGACTTCGGGCAGCGCGCTCACTTCAAGCACGGTTTCTGCGGCTGGGCCGGCTCTCGCCTCAGGCGCGGCGCCTGTCTCCGATCCGCCGCCGGCCTTGGGCGTAGCGCCGGCTTCGGGCAAGGCGCTCCCTTCAAGCGCGACGCCGATTTCAGGCGGAACATCCATCTCAAGCGCGATGCCCGTATCCGGCCCGGACACGGCGCCCGCTCCCGATCCGGCGGCCCCGGATGCGGCGGCATCGGCCTGGGGCAGCGCGTTCACGTCAGGCGCGGCGCCTGCCCCCGGTCCGGCTTCCGGCACGGGCGTGGCACCCGCCGCGAGTGTAGGCCCTTTGCCGAGCGCGATGCCTGGCTCGAACGCGGCACCTGCCGCGAACGCCATGCCTGCCTCCGCCCCCGTGCCCGGCTCGAACCCGGCCGCCGCCCCGGTCCCGAGCCACATCGAAGGCCCGGCCTCCGCCTCCGCCGGACGCCCGGCCGCCATCCCGGACCTGCCCCCTGCCCCCGGCTGGGTGGCGCCGGTGATCGTGGTCACGGCGGCGCAGGCGGTGCTGGCGATGATGACCCGCGCCCTGCCCCTGTTCGGCCTGCCGCTGACGCTGGCCGCCGGGATGGCGCCGGAGGCCGCCGGGCAGATGGCGGCGGCGACCAGCCTGGGCAGCATGCTGTTCTTCCTCTGGGGACCGGCGCTGGCCGCCGGCATCCCCTCGCTGCACCAGATGCGGCTGGGCATCGGGCTGGGCGCCGCGGCGCTGTGCCTGTGCCTGCTGCCGAACTGGCCGCTGATCCTGCTGGCGGCCTTCCTGATCGGGCTGGGCTATGGGCCGTCAGCCCCGGCGGGCAGCGACATCCTGATGCGGCTGGTGCCGCCCGCGCGGCGGCATTTCGTGTTTTCCTTCAAGCAGGCCGGGGTGCCGCTGGGCGGGCTGGCGGCGGGGCTGCTGCTGCCGGCGATCGGGCTGGCCTGGGGCACCGGCGCCGCCCTGCTGGCCACGGCGGCCATCGGCGGGTTGGCGGCGCTGGCGCTGGGCCACGGCAATGTCGGGCTGGACGATCACCCCGGCGGCGCCCCACCCCCGCGCCCGCGCGGGGCGGAGATGCTGCTGGCGCCGCTGCGCATGGCGGCCATGCTGTTGCGCAGCCGCGACCTGCGGGTGCTCAGCCTTGCCGGCATCGGCCTCGCGGTGGCGCAGGGGGTGCTGCTGGCCTTTTACCCCGTGCTGCTCAGCGACGGCGCGGGATGGAGCCTGACCGCCGCCGGCGGCGCCTTCGCGCTGCTTCAGGGCGTGGGCATCGGCGGGCGCATCCTGATGGGCTGGCTGACCGACCGCGCCGGCAGCGGGCGGCTGATGCTGGCCGGGATGTGCCTGGCCTCTGGGCTGACCATGCTGGCCATCGCCGCCACCGGGCCGGGCACGCCGGCGGTGCTGGTGATGCTGCTGGCCGGGCTGGCCGGGATCACGGTGATCTCGTGGAACGGCATCTTCCTGACCGAGCTGGCCATCGCCTCGCCCGAGGGCCAGGTCGGCGCCGTCACCGCCGCGGGCACCTTCATCCTGTTCTCGGGCTATGTGGTCAGCCCGCTGCTGGCGCAGCTGACGGTCACGCTGTCGGGCGGCTACGGCGCGGCCTATGCCTTCGGCGGCATCGCCCCGGCCCTCGGCGCCCTCGCCCTGCTGGCGGCAAGGCGGCGCTGACGGGCCGACCGGCCGGCTAATGGAAATCCCGCGACCTGACCCGGATGCCGCCGCCCGGCGGGGCCTCGCGCGCGCCGATGCCGGCCAGGTCGCGCGACAGGCCGGTGATGCGGCGGGCCACCAGATGCACCACCTCGCCCTCGCGCTGGATGCGGCCGGCCACGGCGATCATGTCCGAGGACAGGATCACCCGCCGGAACCGCTCGAACACCCTTTGCCAGACCACGATATTGGCGGCGCCGGTCTCGTCCTCCATCGTGACGAACAGCACCCCCCTGGCCGAGCCGGGACGCTGGCGCACCAGAACCAGCCCGGCCACCTCCAGCCACTGCCGGTCCCGCCCCGCCATCGCCCCGGCGCAGGTGACGATGCGGCGGCGCGCGAGGTCCGCACGCAGGAAGGAAACCGGATGCGCGCGCAGCGACAGGCCGGTATGCCGGTAATCCGCCACCACCTCGCCGCCCGCACTCATCGGGCGCAGGGTCACGCCCGGCTCGGCCCCCTCGCGCGCGGCGGCGGCGGCGAAAAGCGGCAGTTCCTCGTCGCGCAGCCCCTTGACCGCCCAGAGCGCCGCCCGCCGCGTCAGCCCGAAGGCGGGGCCGAAGCCATCCGCCCCGGCGAGGCGTGCCAGCACCGCGACCGGCACCCCGGCCCGGCGCCACAGGTCCCCCACCGAGGCGAAAGGCGCATCCCCCCGTGCCAGCACGATGGCGGCGGCATGGGCATTCGACAGGCCCTTGACCATGCGCAGCCCCAGCCGCACCGCAAGGCCCCGCCCCGCCGGCTCCAGCGTGCAGTCCCAGCGGCTGGCATTGATGCAGGGGGGCCGGACCTCGACCCCATGCTCGCGCGCGTCGCGCACGATCTGCGCCGGCGCATAGAAGCCCATCGGCTGGCTGTTCAGCAGCGCCGCACAGAACACGTCGGGATGGTGGCATTTCAGCCAGGCCGAGGCATAGGCCAGCAGCGCGAAGCTGGCCGCGTGGCTTTCGGGAAAGCCGTAGGAGCCGAAGCCCTCCAGCTGGCGGAAGATGCGTGCGGCGAATTCCGCCTCGTAGCCGCGCGCGACCATGCCGGAGATCAGCTTGTCGCGGAAGCCCGACACGCCGCCGGTATGCTTGAAGGTCGCCATGCTCTTGCGCAGCAGGTCGGCCTCGCCGGGGGTAAAGCCCGCGCATTCGATGGCGACGCGCATGGCCTGCTCCTGGAACAGCGGCACACCATAGGTCTGGCCCAGCACGTTTTCCAGTTCGGGCTTGGGGTAATCGGGCTTCTCCAGCCCGGCGCGGCGGCGCAGATAGGGATGCACCATGTCGCCCTGGATCGGGCCGGGGCGCACGATGGCGACCTGGATCACCAGATCGTAATATTCGCGGGGCCGCAGGCGCGGCAGCATCGACATCTGCGCCCGGCTCTCGATCTGGAAGGTGCCCAGCGTGTCGGCCTTGCAAATCATGTCATAGGTGGGACCGTCCCCCTGCGGGATCGAGGCCAGATCGAGCACGACCCCCTTGTGCGCGGCCAGCAGGTCCAGCGCCTTGCGCAGGCAACTGAGCATGCCCAGCGCCAGCACGTCCACCTTCATGAAGCGCAGCGCGTCGATGTCGTCCTTGTCCCATTCGATGATCTGGCGATCCGCCATCGCCGCCGGCTCGATCGGCACCAGATCGTCCAGCCGGTCATGGGTCAGCACGAAGCCGCCGGGATGCTGCGACAGGTGCCGGGGCGTGCCGCGCAACTGGGCGGCCAGTTCGAGGGTCAGCCGCAGCCGGCGATCCTCGGGGTTGAGGTTCAGCTCGGCCAGTTCGCGCGCGCCGATGGCGTCGTTCCAGCGGCCAAGCTGGCCGGACAGGCCCCGGATCAGGTCCTCGGGCAGGCCCATCGCCTTGCCCACGTCGCGCAGCGCCCCCTTGGAGCGATAGCGGATGACGGTCGCGGCCAGCGCGGCATGGCTGCGGCCGTAATGCTCATAGACCCACTGGATCACCTCCTCGCGCCGCTCATGCTCGAAATCCACGTCGATGTCAGGCGGCTCGCGGCGTTCCTCGGACACGAACCGCTCGAACAGCAGGTTGTTCTGGCCGGGGTCGATGGCGGTGATGCCCAGCACGTAGCACACGGCGCTGTTGGCCGCCGAGCCGCGCCCCTGGCACAGGATGCCGCAGGATCGGGCATGGCGCACGATGTTGTTCACGGTCAGGAAATAGGGCGCGTAATCCAGCCTGCCGATCAGGGCCAGCTCATGGCGCAGCGTATCGGCCACCTTGCCGGGCACGCCCGCCGGATAGCGTTGCGCCGCGCCGGCCCAGGTCAGCCGCTCCAGCACCTGCTGCGGGGTCTGGGTGGGGTCGTCGCGCTCCTCGGGATACTGATAGCGCAGCTCGTCCAGCGAGAAGCGGCAGCGGTCGGCGATCTCCGCCGTGCGGGCCAGCGCCTCGGGCCAGCGGGCGAACAGGCGGTGCATCTCGGCCGGCGGCTTCAGGTGGCGGTCGGCATGGCGCGCGCGGCGGAGGCCCAGTTCGTCGATGGTGGTGTTGTGGCGGATCGCCGTGACCACATCCTGAAGCATGCGCCTGTCGGGCGTATGGAACAGCACGTCGTTGGTGGCGACGGTGGGCACGCCGATGCGGCCCGCCAGCTGCGAGAGTTCCCACAGCCGCATCTGGTCACCCGGCCGACGGCGCAGGGTCAGGGCCAGATAGGCGCGGTCCCCGAAGGCGTCGCGCAGCCGGCGCAGGTGCCGCGCACAGGCCGCATCGGCCAGATCGGGCAGCAGCACCGCGACCAGCCCCTCGCCACAGGCCGCCAGATCGGCCCATTCCAGCCGGCACCGCCCCTTGCCCGCCCGCGCCTTGCCCAGCGACAGCAGCCGGCACAGCCGCGCATAGGCCGCGCGGTCGGTGGGATAGGCCAGCACCGACAGGCCGCAAACCAGATCGAGCCGGCAGCCGACGACCAGCCTGACGCCGGTTTCCTTCGCCGCCTCATGGGCGCGCACCATCCCGGCCAGCGTGTTGCGGTCGGTGATCGCCAGCGCCTCGATGCCCATCGCGGCGGCGGTGGCGAACAGCTCCCCGGCCGAGGAAGCGCCGCGCAGGAAGGAAAAATGCGACGTAACCTGTAGCTCGCTGTAACGGGGGGCGGTCATGGGCGGCCGCCGAGGCCGCGGGCGCCGGCTGCGCGCACAAGGGCGCGGAAGCAGGGGCACGCCCCGCAAGCTGCCTGCCCACAGGCGCCGGAACCGGGGCCGCAACCGCGATCCGCGCCCCTGCTCATCCGAAAATCCCGTGCAGGAACCAGCGATGCGAGCCGGTGGCGGCATCCTCGCCATCGCCGGCGCGAAAGATCCAGAAGCGTTCCCCGGTCTCGTCCTCGACATGGAAGTAATCGCGCACGGCGGCCCGCTCGGCCTCGCGCTTCCACCATTCGCCGAAGATGCGCTCCGGCCCGTCGGCGCGGCGGACCAGGCGGCGGGTGCCGCGCCAGCGGAACCAGTGCGGCGGGTGGTCGGGCAGCAGCGCCATCACCGCGATCGGCTCGGGGCGCGGCAGCAGGCGCGCGGGGCGTGGCCAGTGGCCGGGCCAGCCCGCGCCGGCATCCTCGGCCAGCGGCGGGATGCGGCGCTGGGACCGCTCGGGCACGTCGCTGGGAACCGGGGCAAGGCGATAGACCGCCCGCGCGCCGACGCGGTTGGCGAGGCGGTCGATCAGGCCCGACAGGTCCGGCTCGGCCGCCTCGACCAGGCTGGCCGCCTGCCGGGGGGCGAGGGGTTCGGCCCAGGTGGCGGTCAGCGCCATGCGTTCGATGCCGAAGCCGGGCGCGATGGTCTCGATCCGGTCGCAGAGCAGCCGGGTCAGGCGGGCGGGATCGCGCAGCGGCATGGCCAGACCGATGCGGACCGGCTGGATGGCGTCGTCGACGCGGTGGCACAGCAGGTCCAGCCGCCGCGCGCCGAGGCCCCGCGCCTCCAGCGCCGCGCAGAGCGCCGCGACCAGCCCGGCCGTGTGGCGGGCGATGGTCTCGGGCGCGGCGATGGGTTCGGCAAAGGCCCGGCGCACCGTGACCAGTTCCGCCGGGCGAAGCGGCGTTACGGGTTCGGCCGCCCGCCCCAGCGCCTGATCCAGACGCAGGCAGAGTTCGGGACCGAAGCGTCGGGTCAGCGGCGCACGCGGCAGGCCGGCCAGATCGCCGATGCGCTCGAACCCCAGGGCGCGCAGCCCCGCCGGGATCGCGGGCGGCAGGCGCAGGGCCTCGGGTGGCAGCGGCGCCAGCAGCCGCGCCGCCGCGCCCGGCGGGGCGATCAGCACGGGGGCGGCGGCAAAGCGCGCCAGCGCATGCGCCGCGCCCCGGCTGTCGGCGATGGCGGCGCGTGCGGTGATGCCGGACGCGGCAAGGCGCCGGGCCAGCGCCGCCAGCATTGCCGCCTCGCCGCCATGCAGGTGATCGGCGCCGGTCGAGTCGATGACGATCCCGTCCGGCGCATCGACGGCGACGATGGGCGCCACATGTTGCAGCAGCCACAGCGCAAGGCGCTCCAGCCCGGCGGCATCCGCCTGCGGGTCGGCCGGGGCGATCCGCAGGCCGGGCACCAACGCCTGCGCCCGCGCCACCGGCATGCCCGCGCGCAGGCCCGAAGCCCGCGCCGCCGCATTCGCCGCCGTCACCACCCGGCGGCCGCCTTCCCGCCCCGCGACGATCAGCGGCGCCTCAGCCGGCGGCGCCGCGCCGCCCGCCTGCCGCCGCAGCCGGTCCACCGGCCAGTCCGGCAGGAAGACCGAGATGATTCGGGTCATATCCCTTCCGCCTCTCATCCAGGCACACGCCATCGCCGCCTGCCGCCTCGCCGTCCCGCGCCGCCGGCAACCCGAGCCGGCCCGCCTCGTCGCATGCCTCCAGTTCCATCGCAAAACCCTCGCCGCCCCGCGCCCGCAGCAACTCGACCCGCCAGCGCGCCCGTCCCACGCCCGGCACCGGCAAAGGCGCCGAGGGCCGCGACGCGACGCGCCAGCGGGTCATGGCGGCGCCGGGCTGTTCGCCGGCCTCGGCCCGCCCCTGCCGGCGCAGCGCGATGCAGGTCGTGCCGGTGCCCTTCGCCGCCAGATGCAGCCGCCGCGAGAGCGCCATCGGCAGCCGCGCCGCCTCGCCCAGCACGGTGCCCAGGGTCCCGTGGCGCAGCCCCTCCTCCATGCAGGCCAGCACGGCCTTGTCGCTGCCGGCCTCGACATGGATCACCCGGCCGGGCGCCAGCCCCGCCTGCTCCAGCCCCGGCGCGAACAGGTCCGGGACGGCCGCCACCCACAGCACCGGGCCGGGAATGCGCGCGGCGATGCCGGCGGCGAAACAGGCCGCCGCCGCGCCGTCGCCGGCACTCGCGACCTCGTGCAGGCAACCCAGGGCCAGCCCGCCGCCGGGCAGCCTGCCATCCAGCGGCGCGATGCCGAAGGGCAGCACCGCCCGCAGCCGCGCGCCCTCGCCCTCCAGCCGCGCGATGCGCGCCCGAAGCTGGGCAAGGACGGGGCTGGCGGCCGGGCTGGACATGCGGGGATGGCGCCTTTCCTTGGGTTCGCCTTGGTTGTGTTCCTGATTTGTTCATGTTCCTGGACAGAGTCAACCACCGCCGGCGCCGCGACCGGGCCGGTTCCGCCGCGGCCTCCGGCGCCTTCCTGAAATCGTGAACGCGCCCGCCCCCGCGCGCCTCGCGGATGGATCGGAGCGGCAGGCATGAATTGGCCGTTCCAATCCTGCCGGTCCTGTGGGATTCTGGCGCCATCAGGACGCAGCCACGCCCTCCACCCGTCAGGAACCGCCATGTATGTCCCCCCTCATTTCGACGAATCGCGCCCGGAGGTTCTGTTCGACCTGATCGAGGCGAATCCGCTGGGCATCCTGGTCTCGAACGGCGGCAGCAGGCTGGACGCCAACCACATCCCCTTCCATCTGGCCCGCGACCGGGGACCGCACGGCACCCTGACCTGCCATGTCGCCCGCGCGAATCCGCTGTGGCAGGACATCCGCGACGGCGACGAAGTGCTGGTCGTGTTCCGCGCGGCGGCGGCCTATGTCTCGCCCAACTGGTTCCCCAGCAAGGCCGAGTTCCACAGGCAGGTGCCCAGCTGGAACTATCTGGTCGCCCATGCCCACGGGACGGTGACGGTCCATGACAGCGAGGCCTTCGTGCGCCGGAAAGTCGCCTTGCTGACCAAGACCCATGAGGCATCGCAACCCGTGCCGTGGAAGATGGGCGATGCGCCGCGCGACTATACCGACACGATGCTGAAGGCCATCGTCGGGCTGGAAATCGCCATCACCCGGCTTGTCGGCAAGGCCAAGCTCAGCCAGAACAAGGAACCGCGCGACATCACCGGCGCCGGCGACGCGTTGCGCCGGCAGGGCAACCCCATCGGCGCGGCGATGCTGGGCGCCGCCCGCGCCAGGGCCGGCCAGCCCTGAGCCGAACCCCCTGAGAAGGACGCCGCCATGACCCATCTGAAGACCATCGAGCAGCGCCTGCTGTGGCTGTCGCACTGGATGATCCACAACGCCAACCACCTGCGGCCCAAGGTGGACGGCATCAAGATCGGCGGGCATCAGGCATCGTCGGCCTCGATGGTGTCGATCATGACGGCGCTGTATTTCAGCGCGCTGCGGCCCGAGGACCGGGTGGCGGTCAAGCCCCATGCCTCCCCCGTCTTCCATGCCATCCAGTATCTGATGGGCAATCTGGACGTTGAGCGGATGCAGGAATTCCGGGGCTTGGGCGGGGTGCAGTCCTATCCCTCGCGCACCAAGGACGTGGACGACGTGGATTTCTCCACCGGCTCGGTGGGGCTGGGGGTGGCGATCACGGCCTTCGCCTCGATCGTGCAGGATTTCATCGCCGCCAAGGACTGGGGCGACGTGCCGCTGGGCCGCATGATCGCCCTGGTCGGCGATGCGGAACTGGACGAGGGCAATGTCTACGAGGCCCTGCAAGAGGGCTGGAAGAACGGGCTGCGCAATTGCTGGTGGATCATCGACTATAACCGGCAATCGCTGGACGGGATCGTGCGCGAGGGCCTGTTCCAGCGCATCGAGGCGATCTTCGACGCCTTCGGCTGGGACGTGGTGCGGGTCAAATACGGCCGCTTGCAGCGCGCCGCCTTCGCCGAGCCGGGGGGTGGGCGGCTTCGCGACTGGATCGACCGCTGCCCGAACCAGCTTTACGCCGCGCTGACCTTCATGGGCGGCGCGGTCTGGCGCAAGCGGCTGATGGAGGATCTGGGCGATCAGGGCGATGTCTCGCGCCTGATCGACGCGCGCAGCGACGAGGAACTGGCCGCGCTGATGGAGAACCTCGGCGGCAATTGCGTCGAGACGATGGCCGAGACCTTCGCCGCCATCGACCACGACCGCCCGATCTGCTTTCTGGCCTATACGATCAAGGGCTGGGGCACGCCCATCGCCGGGCACAAGGACAATCACGGCGGGCTGATGACCAAGGCGCAGATGGACGCCTGGCAGCGCCATATGGGCGTGCCGGAGGGGCAGGAATGGGAGCCTTTCGCCACCGTGGCGGACCCTGCGGACCTGCGGGCGTTTCTGGACCGCGTGCCCTTCTTCGCGAAGGGGCGCCGGCGGTTCTCCGATGCCCGCCTGCCGGTGCCGGCCATCGAGATCGCCACCGACCGCGAGATTTCCACCCAGATGGCCTTCGGCAAGATCCTCGACGACCTGTCCAAAGGCGCCAGCCCGCTGGCCGCGCGGATCGTGACCACCTCGCCGGACGTGACCGGGACCACCAATCTGGGACCGTGGGTCAACCGCCGCAAGCTGTTCGCGCGCGAGCCTCAGGCCGATGCCTTCATCGAGCACCGCATCCCCTCCACCGCGAAATGGGAATTCGCGCCCGAGGGCCAGCATATCGAGCTGGGCATCGCCGAGATGAACCTGTTTTTGCTGCTGGGCGCGGCGGGCCTGTCGCATTCCCTGTTCGGCAAGCGGCTGATTCCCGTCGGAACCGTCTACGACCCCTTCGTGGCGCGGGGCTTGGATGCGCTGAACTATGCCTGCTATCAGGACGCGCGCTTCATGATCGTCGGCACGCCCTCGGGGGTGACGCTGGCGCCCGAGGGCGGCGCGCACCAATCCATCGGCACGCCGCTGATCGGCATGGCGCAGGACGGGCTGGCGGCCTTCGAGCCGGCCTTCGCGGACGAGCTGGCGGTCATCATGCATTGGGCCTTCGACTATCTGCAACGCGACGGCGAGGGCGACCCGGACGAACGCACCTGGCTGCGCGACGAGACCGGCGGCTCGGTCTATCTGCGCCTGTCCACCAACCCGCTGGAACAGCCGGGCAAGCGCCGCGACGATGCCTTCCGTCAGGGTGCCGTCGATGGCGCCTATTGGCTGCGCGAGCCGGGACCGAATGCCGAGGTGGTCATCGCCTATCAGGGCGTGGTCGCGCCCGAGGCCATCAAGGCCGCCGGGCAACTGGCGGGCGCGCGCCGGGATGTGGGCGTGCTGGCGGTGACCTCGGCGGACCGGCTGAACGCGGGCTGGACGGCGGCGCAGCGCGCCCGTTCGCGCGGCAACAAGGCGGCGCAAAGCCATGTCGAGCGCCTGCTGGCGGGCCTGCCGCCGCATTGCACGCTGGTCACGGTGATCGACGGCCACCCGGCGGTGCTGGCCTGGCTGGGCGCGGTCCACGGCCACCGCACGGTGCCGCTGGGGGTCGAGCATTTCGGCCAGACCGGCAGCATCGGCGACCTCTACCGCCACTATGGCATCGACGCGCAAGGGATCGTGGCACGGGTGGCCGGCCTGACGCCGGGCGCGCCGGTGGCGGCGCCGGGGGATTAGAAGAGTCACGGCGGGGCTGCCGGCAGGAGGTGGCGGTTTTTCGCGCGACGAAGCCGACCAGAGAAAGGCCGGGCAGCGCCGTCGTTCCGCTGGACGCATGAGTGCCGGGCGTGGTGTCGTGACCGATACCGGGGCGTTGGTGACGACAGGGGAGGGCTGGGGATCACGCGCAGCGACGGCTGCCAGCGCGTCAGGAGGGGTGCCCCCGGAAGGGCCGGGCGGCGTCCTTGGCCTCGCTGGATGTTTGAATGCCGGGCGTGGCGGCGGCGGCGCGGGTGGCAGGCGGGACCCACCGGAAGGGTCATGCGGGACGGGATTTCTCGCCTGCGGATCACCTCGACAGGGCCGGGACGATACATCTGGAGAGGTCGGAAATCACGCGATCCGCTCTCGCACGCCGCGTCCGACAGGGGCGCCGGCCCCGCAGCCGATCCAAGGCGCAAAACATCCGCGCAGGCCACCGGCCGCCCCCGGCAGAACTGAAGCGGCACCGTGGAGGGCATGGCAGCATGGCGGGCACAACCCGGCGCATGGCCGGCCGCGGCGGTTTTTCCCGCCGCGGCCCCGTCATCGGCCGGTCAGCCCACGGTGACGTAGATCTTGCGCACCGTCTCGATGGTCTTCCACACGCCCTTGAAGCCGGGCTTCATCAGGAAGCTGTCGCCCTTGCGGACGATCACCGGCTCCTTGCCCTCCTCGGTCAGCTCGGCCACGCCTTCGAGGATGTGGCAGAACTCGAACAGCTCGCCCTTGATGGCGCGGTGGGCGCCGGGGGTGGCCTCCCAGATGCCGGTATTGACCTCGCCGCCGCGCGCCTCGTCCAGCGGCCAGGTGCGATAGGTCGGATCGCCCTCGACCAGGCGCTCGGGCGTGGCCTTGCTGACCTCGGGCGTGCCGAGATTGGCGTTTTCGATCTTGATGAGCAGGCTCATGGTCGGTCCTTTCAGGTTGTGTCCGTCACTGGATGCGGTCGAGGAAGCGATACCAGGTCCCCACCAGCGGCAGGAACCAGGGCTGGCCGAAATGGAAGGGCACGGCGGCCCAGGGCAGTCCCTCCCAGGGGTTGCGGGTCTCGCGGCCGAGGATGCGGTCGGCCATGATCCCGCCCATATGGGTCGCCAGTTGCGCGCCGTGGCCCGAATAGCCCATCGCATACCACAGCCCGTCCTGCCGGCCCGCTCGGGGATAGCGGTCGGCGGTCATGTCCACAAGCCCGCCCCAGCAATAGTCGATCCCGACATCGGCCAGCAGCGGAAAGACCTCGGCCAGGCTGCGCCGCAGGATGGCGCCCGCCCGCGCGTCCGACCGCTGGTCCGAGCGCCCCGAGAACCGCGCGCGCCCGCCCCAGATCAGCCGGTCGTCGGAAGACAGCCGGAAATAGTTCCCGATGTTCAGCGTGTTGACGTAATTGCGCCGGCCGGGAACCGTGGCCGCGATCTCGGCCCCGCTCAGCGGGCGGGTGGCCAGCACGAAGCTGCCTACCGGCACGATGCGGCGGCGGAACCAGCCAAAGGCGGGCGTGGTATAGCCGCCGGTCGCCAGCAGCACCGCGCCGGCGCGCAGGCTGCCCTGCGGGGTCTGCACGCGCCAGCCGCCGCCGTCGCGCGTCACCGCCGTGACCGGGCTGTGCTGGTGGATGCGCGCCCCGCGCCGCGCCGCGGCCTCGGCCAGCCCGATCACGAAGCGGCCCATATGCATCTGGGCGCTTTTGCGTTGCAGCATGCCGCCGTGAAAGGCATCCGAGGCGATCTCGCCCGCCAGATCGGCGCGGGTCAGCAGTGCGGTGTCGGGATCGGCCTCGGCATGCACGGCCTCGAAATTGCGGGCCAGAGCCTCGAAATGCGCCGGTTTCGATGCCAGCTTCAGCTTGCCCGAGCGGCGGAAGTCGCAGGAAATCCCCTCCTCGGCGATGATATGCCCGATCGTCTCGATGCCCTGGTCGAAGGCGCGATACAGCGCCCGCGCCGTGTCGGCGCCGAACCGCTCGCGCGCCGCCAGATAGCTGTGGGCGAGGCCGTTGTTGAGGTGTCCGCCATTGCGGCCGGACGCGCCCCAGCCGACGGTCTCGGCCTCCAGCACGGCGACCGAGCGCCCCGCCATCGCCAGCCGGCGCGCGGCGCCAAGGCCGGTAAAGCCGCCGCCGATCACCGCCACGTCGCATTCGCCCGCGACCGGCCCCGCCGCCGCGCCGGTGAAGGCGGGGGCGGTGTCCTGCCAGTAGGGGATGAATTTCATTGCCTTGCCGCCGTGATGAGGAACCCGGTCAAAGGCCGAAGACGCCGGGCAGGCCGGAAATATCGCGGATGCGGGTATATTCATAGAAGGGATTCGCCGGCTCGTGCCCGCGATCCACCCAGACCTTCGACCTGATGCCCAGGTCATGCGCGGTCATCAGGTCGTAGCGGAACGAGGACGAGACATGGGTGATGTCCTCCGGCCCGCAGCCCAGCATGTCCAGCATCTTCTCGAACCCGTTCATCCGCGGCTTGTAGCTGCCGACCTCCTCGGCGGTCAGCACCAGGTGGAAGGGCGCGCCCAGCTTGGCCACGTTGTGCCCGATCTGGTCCTTCATGGCATTGGACAGGATCACCAGCGGGATCTCCTGCGCCACGCGGGCCAGCCCGGCGGGCACGTCGGCATGCGGTCCCCATGTCGGCACCTCGTCATGGATGCACCGTGCATCGGCGGGGTCGAAGGGCACGCCATGCTTGCGGCAACTGCGTTCGACGGCATTATGGATCACTTCGGCATAGGGTTTCCAGGCGCCGAGGATCTCGTCCAGCCGATAGGCGGCGAAGCTGCGGATGAAGGCCTCCATCTGCGCCGCATCGAGGCGCGCGCCATAGACGCGCCGCGCCGCGCCGGCCATGTCGAAATCGGTCAGCGTGCCGTAGCAGTCGAAGGTCACGAATTTCGGGCGGAAGGTCATGGGGCTGGTCCTGTCGGGGTTGCGGCGGGGGCGATGCGGGCGGGTGCGGACACCGGAGGGGCGCGGCGGGCGCGCATCCTCCGCCGAACGCCCCGTTCCTGTCCGCAACAACGGCATCACGCGGTCCGCCGTCTCTTCTTCATCATGCAGATACCCGCCCCGGTCCGCGCGCGAAACCCCCGGCATGCCGTATCCGCCCCGGTTCCGGCCATGCACATCCGGCCTCGCCCCGACCGGCGGAAGATCGCCCTGCCCGGCCACGGGGCTGCACGATTCGCCATGCAGGCCGGGCATGGATCGGGTAAGCGACAATCCCCTGCCCGAGTCGCCCATGCCCGATTCCGTCCCCGTCATCGCCCCCCTCGGCCCCGGCGACCTGCCCGGCGCGCTGGCGCTGTCGCAGGCCGAGGGCTGGCCGCATCGCACCGAGGACTGGGCCATGATCGCCGGCCTCGGCCACGGGCTGGTGGCGCGGGCCGGCGACAGGGTGGTCGGCACGGCCTGCCTGGTGCCCTTCGGCGCGGTGGCCATGCTGAACATGATCATCGTCTCCGAGGCGATGCGCGGGCGGGGCCTGGGCGCGCGGCTGATGCGGGCGGCGATGGCGCTGGTTCCGGCGCGCGAATACCGGCTGGTGGCGACCGAGGCCGGCATGCCGCTCTATCGCAAGCTGGGCTTCCGCGAGACCGGCCGCATCGCCCAGTCGCAAGGCATGCTGGCCGCGACGGACGCGCTCCTCCCCGATCTGGCCGGTCCCGACGAGGCCGGGGCCATCGCCGCGCTGGACCGCGCGGCCACCGGCACGGACCGCCGGCCGCTGATCCAGGCCCTGCTGGCCGCCGGGCCGGTGGCGCTGCTGCGCGACGGGGATCGCATCACCGGCTACGGCGCGCGCAGGCCGTTCGGGCGCGGGCTGCTGATCGGCCCGGTCATCGCCCCCGACGCGGAGGGCGCCCGCCGGCTGATCGCCGGGCTTTGCGCCGGTTGCGCGGGGCGGTTCATGCGCCTCGACACGCCTGTCGAGGCCGGGCTGACGGGCTGGCTGGCCGGGCTGGGCCTTGCCCATGTCGACGGCGGCACCACCATGTCGCACGGCCCGAGACCACCAGCCCCGGCCACGCCGGCCTGCTTTGCCCTCGCCGCGCAGGCGCTGGGCTGAGGCGGTGGGCCGCAGCCACACGACCCCCACACCGCCGGCAGGCCCCCGCCGATCCACGCCGCGCTCGGCACAGGGAGCGGGACGCCCCGCCAACCGCCAACGCTTCAGCCGGTTGCGCAAGGCCCAACCATGCCGCCATCCTCGCCACGCGCCGGCGCAGAACGTGGAACAGGACTGGCCGCAGTCACCAACCAGCAGCCCAGCCCACTGATCCGCGCCGCCCCGGCACGAGGGGGGCGCCCCGCCAACGCTCCAGCCAATCGCGCAGGCCCAGCCATGCCACCATCACCGCCACGCGCCCGCGCAGAACATGAAACAGGACTGGTCGCAGTCACACAACCGGCAGCCCCAGCCCACTGATCCGCGCCGCGCTCGGCAACGGGGGAGCACTCCGCCTAAGCTTCAGCCAATCGCGCAAACTCAACCATGCCACCATCCCCACCACGCGCCCGCGCAAAGCATGAAACGAGACTGGCCGCAGTCACCAACCGGCAGCCCAGCCCACTGATCCATGCCGCGCTCGGCGAGGGGTGGCGCTCCGCCACCGCTCCAGCCAATCGCGCAAGCCCAACCATGCCACCATCACCGCCACGCGCCCGCGCAGAACGTGGAACGGAACTGGCCGCAGTCACCAACCGGCAGCCCAGCCCACTGATCCGCGCCGCGCTCGGCAACGGGGGAGCACTCCGCCTAAGCTTCAGCCAATCGCGCAAACTCAACCATGCCACCATCCCCGCCACGCGCCCGCGCCGGATGTGGAACGGGACTGGCCGCAGTCACACAACCGGCAGCCCCCGCCCACTGATCCGCGCCACGCCCGGCGCATAGGCGTGACGCCCCGCTATCGCTCCAGCCGGTCGCGCAGGCGCGACCAGGCCACCATCGCCGCCACGGCGGGCCGGCGGAGGGCATGGAACGGGATCGGGCGTGGCGGCGTGACCGGGAAGGGCAGGTCGGCGGGCGCCGTGCCGCCGGCCCAGTCCGCCAGCAGCCGCCCCATCACCGAGGCCATCGCCACCCCGCGCCCGTTATAGCCCATCGCCGCCATCACGCCCGGACGCACCAGCGTCAGGTGCGGGTAATGATCGGCCGTCATCGCCACGAAGCCGCCCCAGGCATGGCGCCACGCCACGCCCTCCAGCTGCGGGAACAGCCGCACCGAGGCCTCGCGCAGCGCCTGCATGTGACGGCGGGTATTGCCCGCCGTATAGGCGCCGCGCCCGCCCATGACGAAGCGCCCCTGCGGGTCCTTGCGGTAATAGAGCAGCAGCCGGCGGCTGTCCGAGGGCGAATGCCCCTGCGGCAGGATCGCGCGCGCCACCGCCTCGGGCAGGATGTCGGTCGCCACCTGCACCGAGCGCACCGGCACCACCGCCCGGTTCATCGGCGCCGATACCGCATCGGCATAGCCGTTGGTGGCGATCAGCACCCGGCGCGCCCGCACCTCGCCGCCCTGCATGCGCAGGACATGGCCGGCCCCGTCCGGTTCCAGCGACAGGACCCGGCTGTGGCCGTGGATGCGCGCCCCCGCCTTCAGCGCGGCATGGGCCAGGCCCAGGGCATAGTTCAGCGGATGCAGGTTGCCGCCGCGCGGGTCGATCATCGCGCCGCGATAGGCCGCGGTGCCCAGCGTGGCGGCGGTCTCCTCGCGCGACAGCAGCCGCAGCGGCACGCCGCGCCGGTTCCATTGTTCGACGCGGGCGCGGACGGTGGCCTCGGCGGCCTCGTTGTGGAAGGCCTGCACCCAGCCGGGTTGCCGGGCCGCGCAGTCGATGCCCAGCCGCGCGATCAGGTCGAAGACGAATTGCCCCGCACCGCCCGACAGTTCGGTCATGCGCTGGCCCATTTCGGGACCGAAGCGCGCCTCCAGATCGTCGGGATCGCCCTTGAGGCCGGGATTGACCTGCCCGCCATTGCGCCCCGAGGCGCCCCAGCCGGGCGTCTCGGCCTCCAGCACGATCACCGGAATGCCGCGCTCGGCCAGGTGCAGCGCCGCCGACAGGCCGGTATAGCCGGCGCCGATGACGGCCACCTCGGCCTCCTCGCGCCCGCGCAGCGGCGGGCAGTCGGGCGCCGGACCCGCCGTCGCCGTCCACAGCGAATCGGCGATCACCGCTTCCTCGTTCCCGATCATCGTGTCCCTTCCCCTTCGCTTCAATACACCGCCGGCGCGACCACCCACAGCACCACCGCATCCTGCTCGCCCTCGCACCAGAAGCGGATCGACCGCGTGGCCTCGAAGGCGAAGCTGTCGCCGGCGGCCAGGCGCAGCACCTCGCCATCGACCTCCAGCCCCAGCACGCCCGACAGCACCGTGCCGCAATTCGCGCCCTGCCGGTGGCTGTAGGCCTTTTCCCCGGTCGAGCCGCCGGGCCGGATCACCAGCCGCATCATCTGGATGCCGGGGCAATGGTCGGGCGTCATGAATTCCTTGACCATGCCCTTGGCGCCCAGGTCCATAACCCGCCTTGCATGGCGGCGCACCACCAGCGGATTGGCCTCGGCGTCTCCGCCATCCCCGAACAGCCAGCCCACCGGCATGTCCAGCGCCGCGCAGATCGCCGCCAGCGACCGCACCGAGGGCATGCTCAGCCCGCGCTCGATCTGGCTCAGCAACCCGATGGACACCTCGGCGCGCCCGGCCACCGCCTTCAGCGACAACCCCCGCACCTTGCGCCGCAACCGCAGGCGCGCGCCGATGGCGAGGCCGGGCGCGTCGTCGGAAACCGGGGAGAGGGGCACATCCATGATTGACAACCGCATTCAGCTTTCACCAAGCTGAAACATCGGAGCGGAAATTTCAATCGTGATGAATCCGCTGCCGGATCGGTTTTTCGGGAGGACCGCCATGACCGCAATCTTCAGCCTGACCCGCCGCGCGGCCCTCGCGCTGGCCGCATGCGCCTGCCTTGCAACCCCCGCCCTGGCGCAGGGCGAGACCTACAAGGTCGGATCGACCCCCAGCGGCATCCCCTTCACGTTCCTTGACGTGCAAACCAACCAGATCACCGGCCTAATGGTGGATATCGTCAACGCCATCGCGGCGCAGGAGGGCTTCCAGGCCGATGTCGAGGCCACCCAGTGGTCGGCGCTGATCCCTTCGCTGACCGGGGGCAAGATCGACATCATCGCCGCTGCCATGATCATCTCGGAGGAGCGCGCGCGGGTCGTGACCTTCACCGATCCGGTCTATCACTATGGCGAGGGGCTGTTCGTCATCAACGAGGACGAGACCCCTTACCGCACCTGGGACGACCTTGCCGGCAAGGTGGTGGGCGTGCAGGTGGGAACCCGTTACTATGACGGCATGACCGCCAGCGGAAAGTTCAAGGAAATCAAGGTTTATGACGCAATCGCGGATATCATGCGCGACGTGTCGCTGGGCCGCATCGACGCCGGCATCGCCGATTACCCGATCGTGGCCTACCAGTTGGGCCAGACCCAGTCCAACGTGCGCCTGGTCCCGGAATACGAGCCGCAGATGGCCGGCGACGTTGCCCTCGCCGTGCGCCAGAACGCGACCGAGTTGCTGGCCCTGCTGAATGACGGCATCGCCAAGATCAAGGAATCGGGCGAACTGGACACCATCGTCGAGAAATGGGGCCTGAACTGAGCCTGCCGGGGCGGGCCGCATCGCCGGCCCGCCCCCTGTCCGTTTCCGGGCGCCGCCCGCGCCCCTCCGATCCCTGTCCTACTGACCCGCGTCCCTCTGAACGGAGGCCCTGATGCCTGGTTTTCTCGACCGTGCCGGCGACTACCTGCCCCTGCTGATGAACGGGGTGTGGCTGACGCTGGTCGTCACCTTCTTTTCCGTTATCCTCAGCACGGTGCTGGGCTTTGTCTGGGCGATCATGACCTGGACCGGCAACCCGCTGCTGGTGGGAATCTCGCGCGGGTTCATCACCATCATCCGCGGCATCCCGATCATCGTGCAGCTGTTCTACATCTATTTCGTGATGCCGGAGATCGGCCTCGACCTCAGCGCGCTTCAGGCGGGGATCATCGGCCTCGGCATCGCCTATTCGGCCTATCAGGCCGAGAACTTCCGCGCCGGCATCGAATCCATCGACAAGGGCCAGATCGAGGCCGCCATGTCCATCGGCATGTCCGAGGCGCTGATCATGCGCCGGGTGATCCTGCCGCAGGCGATCCGCATCGTGATGCCGCCCTTTGGCAATACCATCATCATGATGCTGAAGGATTCCTCGCTGGTCTCGACCATCACGGTGGCCGAGCTGACCCGGCAGGGACAGCTTATCGCCGCCTCGACCTTCGACAACATGACGGTGTTCACGCTGGTGGCGCTGATCTATCTGGGGCTGAGCCTGCCGCTGACCTTCCTGACGCGGCACCTTGAAAAGAGGTATGCACAGGCATGATCGCGGTTCAGGACATTCACAAATCCTTCGGCCGGCTGGAGGTCATCAAGGGCATCAGCTTCGACGTGGCCAAGGGCGAAGTCGTGTGCATCATCGGCCCCTCCGGCTCGGGCAAGTCGACCATCCTGCGCTGCATCAACGGGCTGGAGACCTATGACAGCGGCGCCATCCTGATCGAGGGCCAGAAGCTGGACCCCGCGCACAAGTCCATCGCGAAGCTGCGGGCGCAGGTGGCGATGGTGTTCCAGCGGTTCAACCTGTTCCCGCACCGCACCGCGCTGGAAAACGTCATGGAGGGGCCGGTCTTCGTCAAGGGCGAGCCGGTGGCCCAGGCGCGCGAGGAGGCCCGCGCCCTGCTGGCCAAGGTGGGGCTGGGCGACAAGTTCGACGTGCATCCGGGCCAGCTTTCCGGCGGCCAGCAGCAGCGGGTAGCCATCGCCCGCGCGCTGGCGATGCGGCCCAAGGCAATCCTGTTCGACGAGCCGACCTCGGCGCTGGACCCGGAACTGGTGGGCGAGGTGCTGGGGGTGATGCGCGACGTGGCGGCCGAGGGCATGACGATGGTCGTGGTCACGCATGAGATGGGCTTTGCCCGCGCCGTGGCCGACCGGGTGCTGTTCCTGGAATCGGGCCGCATCTGCGAGCAGGGCACCCCCGACCAGGTGCTGCGCAACCCCCGGCATCCGCGCACGCAGGACTTCCTGCACCGCGTGCTGAACCCGATGGACTGACACCATGCCCGCCACCACCGCCGAGGTGGCCGTCATCGGGGCCGGCATCGTCGGCGCGGCCACCGCGCTGGTGCTGGCCGAATCGGGGATGGCGGTGACGGTGATCGACCCCGCCCCGGCCACCGGCGCCAGCTTCGGCAATGCCGGCGCCATCGCCATCGGCGGCGTCACCCCCAACGCCACGCCCGGCGTGGTGCGGCAATTGCCGCGCCTGCTGTTCGACGCGCAGGGCTATGGCTGGGTGCGCCGGGGCGACCTGCCGGCCGCCCTGCCCTGGGTCGCGCGCATGATCGCGGCCAGCCGCCCGGCGCAGGTGGCGCGCATCAGCGCCGCGATGGCGCCGCTGACCGCCCCGGCGCTGGCGGCGCATCGCGAACTGGCCGCGCTGGCCGGGCGCCCCGACCTGATCCGCGCAGGCGGCTGGCTGAAGGTCTATGGCTCGGCCGCCGGTTTCGCCGGCACCGGCCTCGACCGGCGGCTGATGCAGGCGCATGGCGTGGGGTTCGACATCCTCGACGCGCAGGCCCTGCGCCAAAGGCTGCCGGCCCTGCGGCCCGAGGGGCTGCATGCCGCCATCGACCAGCCCGCTTGCGGCTTCGCCCCCGATCCCGGCGGGCTGGTCATGGCCTATCTGGACGCGGCCCTCGCCCGCGATGCGCGCCTGCTGCGCGCGCGCGTCACCGGGGCCGAGAGCCAGCCCGGCGGCATCCGCCTGCACACCACCGAGGGCATGCTGTCGGCGGCGCGGGTGGTGGTCTGCGCCGGGGCGGCCTCGGGCGCGCTGGCGGCGCGGTTCGGCGACCGCATCCCCCTGCTGGCCGAGCGCGGCTATCACGCCTGCTTCGAGGCCGGCACCGAATCGCTGCTGCCCGGCCCGACCTATTTCGCCAGCCTCGGGCTGGTGCTGGCGCCGATGGACGAGGGGTTGCGCCTGACGATGGGGGCCGAGCTGTCGCGCCCCGGCCGCCCGCCGGATTTCCGCCGGCTGCGCGGCCGCATCGCCGTGGCGCGCGGGCTGGTGCCGGCATTGGCCGGGGCCGGGATCCGCCGCGAATGGATGGGCGAGCGCCCCTCGCTGCCCGACAGCCTGCCGGTGATCGGACCCGCCAGCCGCGATCCGCGCGTGATCCATGCCTTTGGCCATGCGCATCTGGGCCTCACCATGTCGGCGGTGACGGCGGGGCTGGTGCGCGACCTGCTGGCCGGCCGGACGCCCGCAACCGACCCCGCCCCCTATCGCGCCGACCGCTTCCGCCTGCTGCCGGGCCGTGCCGTCAGCCGGCCGGCCGCAGCCCCGCGCGCACCCGGTTGACCACCGTCCAGACCATCAGCGCGCACAGCACCGGCAGCACCCATGCCGCCCAGCCCGGCAAGGCGCCGCCGGCCACGGCGATCCATGCGGCCAGAAGACCGAAGGCCAGCGCCCGGTCGCTCTTGCCCATCGGCCCGTCATAGCGCCGCCCATTGCCATGCACGACGCCGAGGATGCCCGCGAATTCGGTCAGCAGCGCCAGCACCACCGCCGCCCCCACCCAGACCTGCGACAGCGGCGCCACCAAAGCAAAGGGCGCATAGAGCGCCGCATCCGACACCACGTCCCCGATCTCGTTCAGATAGCCGCCAAGCGCGGATTTCTGCCCATGTTCGCGCGCCAGCATGCCGTCGATGGCGTTCAGCGCCATGCGCAGCAGCATCCAGACCGGGATCAGCGCGAACAGCGCCGGCACCGGCCACATCCACAGCACCGCGCCGAGAAGGATCGACACCGCCGCCGCCGCCACGGTAATCTGGTTGGCGGTCACGCCCGCCGCCGCCAGCCGGACCACCACGGGCCGCAGCCGATCCTGAAACCTTGCCTTGAGGGTGTATATCGACATGACCATCCCGCCTTGCGCCCTGCCCCGGCGGAACCGGCCGGGACATATCGTCGAAACAATCCGCCCCCACCCCTCGCCATGCCACGGATGAGGGGGACCGGGCGGGCCGATCCGCCCCCGTTCTGGCGGGCCGGGAAAAGGATGACAAGACATGCGTGAGGCCAGCTTTACCAGCCATGACGGCACCGCGCTGTTCTATCGCACCTGGCCGGCGCGCACCGGACCGGCGCGCGGCGCCATCGTCCTGCTGCATCGCGGCCACGAGCATGGCGGCCGCATGGCGCATCTGGTCGACGAGCTGGGGCTGGACGACTTCGCCTTCTATGCCTGGGATGCGCGGGGGCATGGCCGCTCGCCCGGCCAGCGCGGCCATGCGCCGTCCTTTGCCCATATCGTGCGCGACCTCGACAGCTTCATCCGCCATGTCAACGAGGCCGAGGGCGTCCCGATGGACCGCATCGCCGTGGTCGCGCAAAGCGTCGGCGCCGTGGTCGCCGCGACCTGGGTGCATGACTATGCGCCCGACATCCGCGCGCTGGTGCTGGCCTCGCCGGCCTTCGACGTGAAGCTTTACGTGCCCTTTGCCCGGCAGGGCATCGCGCTGTGGCAGCGGCTGGCAGGCACCTTCTTCGTCAATTCCTACGTCAAGGCGCGCTTCCTGACCCATGACCCCGCGCGCATCGCCTCGTTCCAGTCCGATCCGCTGATCACCCGGCCCATCGCCTCGAACATCCTGCTGCAACTGCACCGGACCGCGCGGCGGGTGGTGGCCGATGCCCGCGCGATCACCGTGCCGACGCAATTGCTGATCTCGGGCAGCGATTTCGTGGTGCGGCACGGGCCGCAGCATCGCTTTTACGAAAACCTCGGCGCCGCCATCAAGGAGCGCCATGTCCTGCCCGGCTTTTACCACGACACGCTGGGCGAGCGGGACCGGGCGCTGGCGCTGGACAAGCTGCGCGCCTTCCTCTCCGCCCGCTTCGACGCGCCGCCGGAGGTGGCGGACCTGCGCCGCGCGCATCTGTCGGGCCATAGCCGCGACGAGGCCGACCGGCTGGCGACGCCGCTGCCGCTCCTGTCGCCGCGCGGGCTTTACTGGGCGGCGGCGCGGGCGACGATCCGGCTGGGCGGGCTGGTCTCGCAGGGGATCGCCACCGGCATCCGCACCGGCTTCGATTCCGGCTCGACCCTGGATTACGTCTATGAGAACGAGGCGCGGGGGCTTGGCCCCCTCGGCCGGCTGGCCGACCGGCAGTTCCTCGACGCCATCGGCTGGCGCGGCATCCGCCAGCGCAAGGCGCATCTGGAGGCCGCCATCACCGAGGCGCTGGCGCGGTTGCAGGCGGAAGGGCGGCCGCTGCACATGCTGGACATCGCGGCGGGGCATGGGCGCTATGTGCTGGATGCGGTCGCAGGGTCGGGGATCAGGCCCGACGGCATCCGCCTTCAGGATTACGCCCCCCTGAACGTCGAGAAGGGCACCGCCCTGATCGCCGCGCGCGGCCTGTCGGACATCGCCGCCTTCCACCGCGCCGACGCCTTCGACACCGAGGCGCTGGCCGCCATCCGGCCGAGGCCCACGCTGGCCATCGTCTCGGGCCTTTACGAGCTTTTCCCGGACAATGCGCCGGTCGAGGCCTCGCTGGCCGGCCTGTCGCGGGCGATGGAGGCCGGCGCGCTGCTGGCCTATACCTGCCAGCCCTGGCACCCGCAGCTTGCGATGATCGCCCGCGCGCTGACCTCGCATCGCGGCGGCACGCCCTGGATCATGCGCCTGCGCAGCCAGCAGGAGATGGACCAGCTTGTCGCCGCCGCCGGTTTCCGCAAGATCGGGCAGCGCATCGACGAATGGGGCATCTTCACCGTCTCGCTGGCCGAGCGTGTCTGACATGGCGTGGCGGGCGGAGGCCGGGCGGACCGCCCGGCGATTACGGTGGCAGGGGCTTGCCGGGCTGGCGATGGCGGCGCCGGTTTCCATGCTGGCGCCGGGGACCGGGCCGGGCTGGTGGCTGACGGCGGCGCCGTGCGGGGTTCTCGCCGCGCTGTCGGCGCATCTGCTGTTCGATGCCGCGCTGCTGCGGCTGGCCGCCGCGCAAAAGACCGAGGCCGGGGGCCTTGCCGCCATCGACGCCCGGCTGGCGCGGCTGGGATTGCGCCGGGACGGGACCGACCCGCGCCCCCTGCCGCCCCGTCTGGCCGGATGCCGCCGCCTGCTGCGGCGGCAGGGGACGGCACTGGCGATCGGGGCGGTTTTCGTCCTCATCCATTGGCTGCACGGGGCGGTAAGCACATGAGCAAGGCCGGGGCATCGCTGCTGCAAAGGGCCTCCGGCGCCGCGCTGGCCGGGATCGCGCGCGCCGTCACCGGGGTGCGGCCGATCTGGGCCGGGGTGGCGCCGGATGGCGGCCAGCGCATCTATTTCGCCAACCATGCCAGCCACGGCGATTTCATCCTGATCGCCACCTGCCTGCCCCCGGCCGAGCGCAACCGCACCGCCGCAGTGGCCGGCGCCGATTACTGGCGGGCCGGTCCCATTCGCCGCTTCATCGCGGAAAGGATGCTGCGCACGGTGCTGGTGGCGCGCAACGGCTCCGCCCGCGAGGCCGATCCGGTGCAGGTGATGCTGGACGCGCTGGATGCCGGGGAATCGCTGATCCTGTTCCCCGAGGGCACCCGCAACATGACCGAGGAGCCGCTGCTGCGCCTGCGCGCGGGCCTTTACAACCTCGCCGCCGCCCGGCCGGAGGTCGAACTGGTCCCCTGCTGGATCGAGAACATGAACCGCGTGCTGCCCAAGGGCGCGCTGCTGCCGGTGCCGCTGCTGTGCCGGGTGGTGTTCGGCGCCCCCCTCGCCCTGCGCGCGGGCGAGGACCGCCGCCTGTTTCTGGACCGCGCCCGCGAGGCGCTGCTGGCGCTGGCGCCGCGAAAGGAGCCGACATGACCGAGACCGCCCGCCTGTTTTTCGGCCTCGCCATCGTGCTGGGCGGCGCCAGCCTCATCGCCGGCGCCCTGTCATGGCGCAGCCCCCGCCCGCTGCCGCCGGTGCTGGAGAACCTGAACGCGCGCATCCGGGCGTGGTGGATCATGGTGGCGGGGATCGGGCTGGCCTTCCTGTTCGGCAAGGGCGGCGTGATCGCGCTGTTCGCCTTCGTCTCGTTCGCGGCGCTGCGGGAATACGTGACGTTGACCAACACCCGCCACGCCGATCGCTGGACGCTGCTGGGCCTGTTCCTGATCGTGATCCCGGCGCAATACTACCTGATCTGGATCGAGTGGTATGGCCTCTATTCCATCTTCATCCCGGTCTATTGCTTCCTGGCCATGCCGGCGCTGACCGCGATCCGCGGCGATACCGCCCATTTCCTGGAGCGGGTCAGCGAACAGCAATGGGGCCTGATGATGGCGGTCTATTGCATCAGCCATGTCCCGGCGCTGATGACGCTGCCCATCCCCGGCAACGAGGGGCGCGGGCTTCTGCTGATCGCCTTCCTGATCGCCACGGTGCAGGGCAGCGACGTGCTGCAATACGTGTTCGGCAAGCTGTTCGGCCGCCACAAGGTCGCGCCGGCGATCTCGCCCTCCAAGACGTGGGAGGGGCTGGTCGGCGGCATCGCCAGCGCCTCGCTGCTGGGCGCGGGGCTTTACTGGCTGACGCCGTTCCCGCCGCTGGCGGCGGGGGCGCTGGCGGCGCTGGCCTGCGTGATGGGCTTCTTCGGCGGCCTCGTCGCCTCGGCGATCAAGCGCGACCGGGGCGTGAAGGACTGGGGCCACATGATCGAGGGGCATGGCGGCATGCTGGACCGCGCCGACAGCCTGGTCTTCGCGGCGCCGGTGTTCTTCCACATCGTGCGCTATACCTGGACGTGATCGGGTCAGGACCCGGATTGACGCATTGAGCAGCGGGGCAAGCCCAGCCGGGCCGCATAGGGCAGGACCATCAGCGCCGAGGGCGGATCGGCGGCACGGGCGCGCAGGATGACGGCCAGGACGACCGCCGGCAGCGGCAGGATCACCGCCAACCCCAGCCCCGGCGAGCGCGCCCCGAAGAAGGCCGGCGACCGGGCGAGGTTCGGCACCATCTGCGCGATCCACAGCCCGCGCAGGTCCGCCCGCCCCGACCGGAACCACATCCGCCAGCCCACGACGCCGATGAGGGCGTAAAGCGCCGCCCGAACCGGCGCGAACAGCCAGTCCGGCGGGTTGAAGGCGGACTTGGCGAGACCGGCCTGCCACGCGCCCGGGGTGAACAGCATGCCGACGAGGATGCCGGCCCCGACGACGCCGACGACGAACAGCGGCAAGGCGGCGCGCTGCGCGGTCATGGCGGACCGGATATGACCCGATAGGTCATCGGTCCGGGGCGCCGACCCGGCCGCACCTGCGAGGACGGGCGGGGAAAACGCACCCGCTCATTCCTCCGGCGTGACGCGCCGGGGCTTGCCCACATCCATCGGGATCGAATCCTGCGGCGCATCGCGGGGCTTGGGCACGTCGCGGCCCAGCCCGTCCGGCTCCGCCCTCTGGTCCTCCATATCGGCGGGATAGGTCACATCGACGGGCTGTTTCGGTTCCTTGTCGCGCTTTTTCATGGGATCATCCTCCGGCAAGGACAATCCATCCGGGCGACGCATTGTTCCAGCACCCCGGCCAGGGGCGGGATCGGAAATCATAAAGATCAACAATATCAGGCAATTGGTAGGCCCGGAGGGACTCGAACCCCCAACCAAGGCGTTATGAGCGCCCTGCTCTGACCATTGAGCTACAGGCCCGCGCCGCAGCGGCGGATGGGTTCCGCTATCCCCAAGCGGCGCCCGAATCAAGCCCCGGCCCCTCATGCGACAATCGGCGGCATGGCGCGCCACCGCCCGCGGGCGCACCTACGAATCCGCCCCATGCGCGAGGACGGACCCATGACAACCCAGCAATCGTCGCTTCTGCACAGCTATGGCGAGGCCAGGCTGCCGCGCTATACCAGCTATCCGACCGCGCCGCTGTTCTCGCCCGCCATCGGGGCCGACACGCATGCCGACTGGCTGGCGCAGGCCGATCCCGCCGCGCCGGCCTCGCTGTATTTCCATATCCCCTTCTGCCGCTCGATGTGCTGGTATTGCGGCTGCCACACCACGATCAGCGCCCGCGACGAACCGATCCAGGCCTATCTGGCCGCGCTGCGGGCCGAGATCGGCACGGTCGCCGCCCGCCTGCCCGGCCGCCAGCGCGTCGGCCATGTCCATTTCGGCGGCGGCACGCCCACCATCATCCCGCCCGAGGACTTTACCGAGCTGATGGCCCGCATCCGCCGGCATTTCGACATCGCGCCGGGCGCGGAGCTGGCCATCGAGATCGACCCCCGCCGGCTGGACCCGGCCATGCTGGACGCGCTGGCGGCGGGCGGGATCAACCGCGCCAGCCTCGGGGTGCAGACCTTCGACCCGCGCGTGCAACTGGCCATCAACCGCGTGCAGCCGCTGAAGGACACCGCCGCCGTGGTCGCCGGGCTGCGCCGCGCGGGCGTGGCGCAGGTGAATTTCGACCTGATCTATGGCCTGCCGCACCAGACCGTGGCCTCCTGCATCGACACGGTGGAGAAGGCCGTGGCGCTGCGGCCCGACCGGCTGGCGGTGTTCGGCTATGCGCATGTGCCGGATTTCAAGAAGCACCAGCGGCTGATCGACGGCGATGCCCTGCCCGGCAGCGCCGCGCGGGTCGAGCAGGCCACAGCCATCGCCGGGGCGCTGACGGCGGCCGGCTATGTGCAGATCGGTCTCGACCATTTCGCGCTGCCGGGCGATCCGCTGGCGCTGGCCCAGGCCGAAGGCCGGCTGCGGCGCAATTTCCAGGGCTATACCACCGATGCCTGCGAGACGCTGATCGGCTTCGGCGCCTCGGCCATCGGCCACACGCCGCAGGGCTATGTGCAGAACGACGTGGCCATCAACCGCTATGCCCGCGCGGTGCTGGAGGGCGGGCTGGCCACGGCGCGGGGCTACCGCCTGACGCAAGACGACCGGCTGCGCGCGGCGGTGATCGAGCGGCTGATGTGCGACTTCGCCGTGGACCTGCCGGCGATCTGCGACCGATTCGGCGCCGACCCCGCCACGCTGACCGAAGGCAATCCCCGGCTGGCGCGCGCGCTGGCCGAAGGGCTGGCCGAAATGGAAAACGGCAGGCTGCGCATGCTGGGCGAACTGCGCTTTCTGGTGCGGGTGGTCGCGGCGGCCTTCGACGCCCATCTGGAGGCCGCGCCGCGCCGCTTCGCGCAAACCGCCTGAGCCGGCCAAGCCCATGAAAACGCCCGGCGTAAATCCCCGCCGGGCGTCGTGCCCTCCGGCCTCAGAAGATGCCGGTCAGGTAGAAGATGATGATGACGATGATGGGCACGCCAAGCAGCCAGGCGATCAGTCCTTTCATGGGTCGCACTCCCGATTTCGTTGCACGGATCAAACACTTGCCGGGCCTGTCGGGTTCCCTCGCCCGCGCGCGGCCCCGGATTCCCCGAAAGGCCCGGCCTCTCGCGCAGTTGATCAAATGCGCTTGCCAAACTGTTTCATGCCTGTAACTTCTCCGTTGGAGGAGATGCGGGGACGGCGGGCGCGATGCCCCCTCGGGCCGCACAGGGAGGTAGGAATGACTGCACAGATTCGGTTCGGCGCCGCGGGCGGCGCCCTGATGGCGGCGCTGCTGGCCTCGGCGGCCCTGCCCGCGCAGGCGGCGGAGTTCAGGTTCGCCGGCCCGCTGGACGCCTATACGCTGGACCCGCATGCGGTATCGAACACGCTGATCTTCGCGGTGCTGCGCAATGTCTACGAGCCGTTGGTCCAGCGCGGCCCGGACCTGTCGATCCAGCCGGTGCTGGCCACCGAATGGACGCAGGTCGACGATCTGACCTGGGAATTCAAGCTGCGCGAGGGCGTCACCTTCTCGAACGGCAACCCGTTCAACGCCGACGACGTGGTGTTCTCGTTCGAGCGCGCCAAGAAGGGCGGCATGGCCTCGCACCTGTCGGAAGCCTCGGCGATCGAGAAGGTGGACGACCATACCATCCGCATCACCACCCCGGCGGTGAACCCGATCCTGCCCAACCAGATCGTCAACTGGTTCATCATGGATCGCGAATGGGCCGAGGAAAACCAGACCACCGAGCCGGGCAGCGCCGACAACACGGTCGAGACCTTCGCCAACCGCAACACGATGGGCAGCGGCGCCTATGTGATCTCGGCCCGCGATCCGGGGGTGAAGACCGAGTTCACCGCCAATCCCGGCTGGTGGGGCGAGTATGACGGCAATATCGACAAGGCCACCTTCTTCGTGATCCAGAACCCCAGCACGCGGGTCTCGGCGCTGGTCTCGGGCGAGGTGGACATGATCGACGGCGTGCCGCCGCAGGACGCCCAGCGGATCGAGGGCACGGCGGGGCTGAAGATCTCGGCCGGGCCGGACCTGCGCACCGTCTATCTGCAACCCGACGTGGCGCGCGACACGCTGATCCACGGCGAGGCCGAGGGCAACCCGTTCAAGGATGCCCGCGTGCGCGAGGCGATGCGGCTGGCCATCGACACCGGCGCCATCCAGTCGCGCTTCATGCGCGGCTATTCCACCCCGGTCGGCCTGCCCTTCGCGATGGAGGTTCACGGCGGCACGCCGGAATTGCGCGAACCCTCGGCCCCCGATGTCGCGCGCGCCAAGGAGTTGATGGCGGAGGCCGGCCTCGCGGGCGGGTTCAAGGTCACGCTGGACTGCACCACCGACCGCTTCATGAACGACGAGGCCACCTGCCTGGCCATCGGCGGCTTCCTGTCGCAGATCGGCATCGAGGTGACGCCCCGCGCCGCCCCCACCGCGCGCTGGGCGCAGCAGATCAACCCGCCGGGCTATGACACCTCGCTGACGCTGCTGTCCTATTCGCCGAACACCTATGACGCGGCGCAGTTCCTGACCACCATCGCCGTCACCCGCGACCCCGAGCATCAACGCGGCGTGTTCAATATCGGCGGCTATTCCAACCCCGAGCTGGACGCGCTGAGCGAGCAGATCGGCACCGCCACCGACCCGGCCCAGCGCGATGCGCTGCTGGAGCAGGCGCTGACCATCCTGCGCGACGACAACGGCTTCATCCCCATCCACCAGTTGCAAATCCTGTGGGGGATGCGCGAGGGGGTCGAGGTGGTGCAACTGGCCGACCTCTCCTATCCGCTGCAATGGTTCAGGGTGCCGGAATGAGCCTGCGCGAAGACAGCATCCGCCACCTTGCCGACCTGGTGGCCTTTCCCACCGTCAGCGCGGTGTCCAACCTGGACCTGATCGCGCATGTCGAGGCGCTGGCCGTCGGTTTCGGCGGCCGCTGCCGGCGCTTTGCCGACCCGGACGGCCAGCCCAAGGCCAATCTGCTGGTCTCCATCGGCCCGGAGGCGCCCGGCGGCATCGTGCTGTCGGGCCATACCGACGTGGTGCCGGTCGAGGGGCAGGCATGGACCGGCGATCCCTGGACCCTGCGCCGGGGCGGCGACCGCGTGACCGGACGCGGCGCCACCGACATGAAGGGCTTTCTGGCCTGCATGCTGGCCGTGGCGCCGGACCTGGCGCGCATGGACCTGAAGGCCCCGGTGCATCTGGCCTTTTCCTATGACGAGGAGGTCGGCTGCACCGGCGTCGGCCCGATGGCGGAATGGGTCGGGCCGAACCTGCGCCCGCGCCTCGCCGTCATCGGCGAACCGACCAACATGGAACTGGTCAACGCCCACAAGGGCGGCTGCATCGGCTGGTGCCACGTCACCGGCAAGCCGGGCCATTCCTCGCAGCCCGAGCGCGGGGTGAACGCGGTGATGGTGGCGGGCGAGCTGGTCGCCGGCATCGCCGACATCTACCGCGACCTGCGCGACGGCCCGCTTTTCGACGCGCTGGACCCGCCCTGGTCCACGCTTCAGGTCAACATCATCGACGGCGGCACCGCCGGCAACATCCTGGGCGGGCATTGCAAGTTCTTCTGGGAGATGCGGCTGATCCCCGGCACCACCGACCGCGAGGTGCTGGAGCGTATCCACGCCCTTGCCGCGCGGCTGGAGCCGGCGATGAAGGCGGTGGACCCGGCTTGCGGCATCCGCTTCGACGTGCAGGCCCGCATCCCGCCGCTGGCCCCCAGCGGCGACCCGGCGCTGGAGGCCGAACTGCTGGGCCTTCTGGGCCGCAACGGCGTGCATGCCGTGCCCTACGGCACCGAGGCCGGCATCTTCGCCGAAGCCGGCACGCCCTCGGTGGTGATCGGGCCGGGCGACATCAAGGACGCGCATCAGCCCGACGAAAGCCTCGCCATCGCGCAACTGGACGCCTGCACCGACTTCCTGCTTCGCTTGGGCCGCACGCTGACATGATCGCCTATGCCGCCGAGCGTATCGTCCAGACGGTTCTGGTCCTGCTGGTCATCAGCCTGATCGCCTTCCTGCTGATCAACACGCTGGGCGACCCGATCGGCTTCCTGCTGCCGCCCGAGGCCAGCCTGGCCGACCGCGCCGCCCTGATCGAGCGGCTGCATCTGGACCAGCCGGTGCTGCAACGCTTCGGCTCGTTCCTGGTCGGGCTGGTGCAGGGCGATTTCGGCCTGTCCTACCGCACCCAGCAGCCCGTCGGCGCCATGATCGCCGAGCGCCTGCCCGCCACGTTCGAACTGGCCGCCGTCAGCCTCGGGCTGACCATCCTGATCGGCGTGCCCGCCGGCATCCTGTGCGGGGTGCGCCCCAAGGGCCTGGCGGCGCGGGCGATCATGTTCACCTCCATCGCCGGGATCACCCTGCCGAATTTCGTCATCGGCCTGATGCTGATCGCGATCTTTGCCGTGCAACTGGGCTGGTTTCCGTCCTTCGGGCGCGGCCAGACGGTGATGGTCGGCCCGTGGGAGACCGGGCTGCTGACCGCCTCCGGCTGGCGGGCCATCGTGCTGCCCTCGATCACGCTGGCCACCTTCCAGATCACCTTCATCATCCGCATGCTGCGCACGCAACTGATGGAGATCGGCCAGTCCGAGCATATCCGCTTTGCCCGCGCCCGCGGCCTGCCGGAATGGCGCATCTGGTTCGTCTATGCGATCCGCAACGCGCTGCTGCCGGTGGTGACCATGCTGGGCCTGCAACTGGGCAACATCATCGCCTTTTCCGTGGTGACGGAAAGCGTCTTCGCATGGCCCGGCCTCGGCACGCTGTTCCTGCAATCGGTGCAATCGGCCGATATTCCGGTCATCGGCATCTATCTGATCTTTGTCGGCGCGGTCTACATGATCATCAACCTGGCCGTGGAACTGTCCTATCCGCTGATCGACCCCCGGCTGAAGAAGGGGCGCGGATGATGCCGGCGGCCCTGAAAGGCGCCTGGGGCGCGCAGGCGGCGGCACTGGTCATCGTGCTGCTGCTGGCCTATGCCCTGCTGCTGCCGCTGTTCGTGGCCGACCCGTTCAGCCTGTCGGGCCTGTCGATCCTCGACGCCTTCACCCCGCCGATGTGGATGGAGGGCGGCAATCCCGCCCTGCCCCTTGGCGCCGACGATCAGGGGCGCAACCTGATCACGGCGATGGCCTACGGGCTGCGCACCTCGATCCTCGTCGGCGCCGGGGCGGTGGTGATCGCGCTGGTTCTGGGCGGGGCGCTGGGTCTGGTCGCGGGCTTTGCCGGCGGGCGGGTGGATGCGATCATCATGCGCGTGGCCGACGTGCAGCTGGCCTATCCGGCGCTGCTGCTGGCGATGGTGATCGACGGCATCGCCAATGCCACGCTGGGGCGCGAGCGCGGCACCGCGACCGCCATCGTCATCGTGATCGCCGCCATCGGCATCGCCTTCTGGGTGCAATTCGCGCGCACCATCCGCTCCTCGGTCATGGTCGAGCGCGATCAGGACTATGTCGCCTCCGCCCGCATCACCGGCCGCTCGCGCACCGCCATCGTGCTGCGCCATATCCTGCCCAACGTCATGGCGCCGGTGCTGGTGATCGCCACCATCAACCTGGGGCTGGCGATCATCACCGAGGCCACGCTCTCGTTCCTCGGCGTCGGCATCCCGCTCACGCAGCCCTCGCTGGGGGCGCTGATCCGCAACGGCAACAACTACCTGCAATCGGGCGAATGGTGGATCGCCGTCTGGCCCTGCGCCGTGCTGGTGGCGCTGGTCGTCGCGGTCAACGTGCTGGGCGACCACCTGCGCGACCATTACAACCCGAAACTGAGGGGGCGCGGATGAGCCTGCTTTCCGTGCGCGACCTGTCGGTGACGCTGGCCCGCAACGGCGAGGCGCTGCCGGTGTTGCAGGGCGTCGGCTTCGACGTGGCGCCGGGCGAGGTGCTGGGCATCGTCGGCGAATCCGGGGCCGGCAAGTCGGTGGCCGGGGCCGCGGTGATCGACCTGCTGGTGCCGCCCTTGTCGCGCAGCGGCGGCGAGATCACGCTGTCGGGCACGCGGATCGACCAGCTTTCCCCCCGCCGGATGCGCAAGGTGCGCGGGCGGCGCATCGGCTTCGTGTTTCAGGACCCGATGACCAGCCTGAACCCGGTGCTGACCGTGGGCCGGCAGCTGATCGACACCATGACCGCCCATCTCGACCTGACCCCGCGCGCGGCCAAGGCCCGCGCGCTGGACTGGATCGCCCGCGTCGGCCTGCCCGACCCGGCCCGCGCCTTCGACGCCGCCCCGCACCAGCTTTCCGGCGGCCAGCGCCAGCGCATCGTGATCGCGCTGGCGCTCTGCGCCGAGCCTGACCTGCTGATCGCGGACGAGCCGACGACCGCGCTGGACGTGTCCGTTCAGGCCCAGATGCTGCAACTGCTCAAGAACCTGCATGCCGAAACCGGGGCGGCGATGATGCTGATCACCCACGACCTCGGGGTGGTGGCCAAGATGGCCGACCGGGTGGCGGTGTTCTATGCCGGCCGCATCGTCGAATGCGCCCCCACCGCGCAGCTGTTCGCCGCGCCGCGCCACCCCTATACGGCGGGCCTTCTGGGCGCGACCCCGGCCCCGGATGCCGAGGGGCGGATGCGCGTCACCGCCATTCCCGGCGCCATGCCCGGCGTGGGCGCGCTGCCGCCCGGTTGCGCCTTTCATCCCCGCTGCCCCCGCGCCACCGACATCTGCAAGCAGGTGGTGCCGGTGCTGGAGGACAGCGCCGCCTGCCACCACCCGCTGGAGGGCCAGCCCGGAGATCAACCATGAGCGAGCCGGTCATCGAACTCAGCCATGTCGGCAAGACCTTCGGTTCGGCGCCGGGGCTGGTCGCCCGCCTGACCGGCGCCAGGCCGCGCCGCTTGCAGGCGGTGCGCGATGTCAGCCTGTCCATCGCCCGCGGCGAGGTGCTGGGGCTGGTCGGCGAATCCGGCTGCGGCAAGTCCACGCTGGCCCGAATTGCCGCCGGGCTGATGGCGCCCACCACCGGCGAGGTGCGCATGGCCGGCCGCCGCCCGCGCCTTCAGATGGTGTTTCAGGACCCGTTTTCCTCGCTGAACGCCCGCTGGCGGGTGCGCGACATCATCGCCGAGCCGATCCTCGCCGCCCGCCTGCGCCCGCAAGCCGACATCCCCGCCCGCGTCGGCGAATTGCTGCGCCAGGTCGGCCTGTCGCCCGAGGACGGCGCCCGCTTTCCGCATGCCTTTTCCGGCGGCCAGCGCCAGCGGATTTCCATCGCCCGCGCCCTGGCGGGCGAGCCGGATTTCCTGATCCTTGACGAGCCGACCTCGGCGCTGGACGTGTCGGTGCAGGCGCAGATCCTGGAATTGCTGCGCGACCTCCAGCAAAGGCTGGGATTGACCAGCCTGTTCATCACCCATAACCTTTCGGTGGTGCGGCTGATGGCCGACCGCATCGGCGTGATGTATCTGGGCCAGCTTGTCGAACTCGCCCCGGCGGCGGCGCTGTTCTCGGCCCCGCGCCATCCCTATACGCGGCTGCTGATCGACGCCGCGCCCGACCTGAATCCCGGCGACCGGCGGCTGTTCCCGATCAAGGGGGAGCTGCCGGACCCGTCGAACCCGCCCTCGGGCTGCGCCTTCCGCACGCGCTGCCCCTATGCCGAGGCGGTCTGCACGACCACGGCCCCACCCCTGCGCGACGATGGAGGACGCTTGACCCGCTGCCATTTCCAACTGGACCCGCAAAGCCGGGCCGGTGCCGCATGAGCCGCGACGCCGCCATCGCCGCCGCCCGCGCCACCGTGGACGAGGGTGCCTTCGCCCGCGACCTCGCCGCGATGGTCGCCATCCCCTCGGCCAGCCGCCTGCCCGAAGCCCGGCCGGAACTGATCCGCTTCCTCGACGACTTGCTGGCCCCGCGCCTGACCGCGATGGGCTTCCGCCTGCGCCAACTGCACCACCCCGACGCCCCAGGCCCGGTCCTGCTGGCCGAGCGGATCGAGGGCGAGGGCCTGACCACCATCCTGCAATACGGCCACGGCGACGTGGTGACCGGCCTTGACGGCTGGTCGGAGGGGCTGGCCCCCTTTGCCCTGACCGAGCGCGAAGGCCGCTGGTATGGCCGCGGCACCGCCGACAACAAGGGCCAGTTGCTGGTCAACCTGACCGCGCTGGAAACCGTGCTGGCGCAGCGCGGGCGGCTGGGCTTCAACGTCAAGTTCCTGATCGAGATGGGCGAGGAGGCCGGCTCGCCCGGCCTGCGCGAGATCTGCGCCGAGCATCGCGAGGCGCTGGCGGCGGATGTGCTGGTCGCCTCGGACGGGCCGCGCCTGGCCGCCGACCGCCCGACGCTGTTCCTCGGCGCGCGCGGCGGGGTGTCCTTCTATATCGAGGTGGTCGCACGCGAGCATTTCCAGCATTCCGGCAACTGGGGCGGGCTGCTGTCCAATCCCGGCGTGGAACTGTGCCACGCCATCGCCGCGCTGATCGGCCCGCAGGGCGAAATCCTGGTGCCGGAACTGAAGCCGCCGCCGCTGACCCCGCGCCTGCGCGAATTGCTGGGCCGGCTGGAGATCACCCCCCTGCCCTCGGACCCCGCCGTGGAAGACTGGTGGGGCGAGCCGGGCCTCTCGGCGCCGGAAAAGGTGTTCGGCTGGTCCAGCTTCGAGGTGATGGAGATGGAATGCGGCAACCTTGCCGAGCCGCTTTACGCCATCCCGCCACGCGCCCGCGCCCGGCTGCAACTGCGCTTTCCGGTGGGGGTGGATGTCGAGGGCGTGGTGCCGGCCGTGCGCAGGCATCTGGCGGAAAAGGGCTTTTCGCGCGTGGTGGTGCATGACCCGCATGACCACATCTTCCTGGCCACGCGACTGGACCCGGACCATCCCTGGGTGGCACGGATCAGCGCCTCGCTGGCGGCGACCGAGGGCGAGGCGCCGGCGATCCTGCCCAATCTGGGCGGCTCGCTGCCCAACGACATCTTCGCGCGCGACCTCGGCCTGCCGACGGTGTGGATTCCGCATTCCTATCCCGGCTGCCTGCAACATGCCCGCGACGAGCATCTGCCCATCGACCTTGCCCGGCAGGCGCTGGGGCTGATGGCCGGGCTTTACTGGGACCTAGGCGAGGGCTAGCCGCCGGTTTCGGTCGCCAGCCTTTCGGCCAGCAGACGCTCGGTGGCGCGGATGTCGCCCTCCATCGCGGCGCGGAACGCCACCGCGTCGCCCCGGCGCAGGGCGGCCAGCATCAGGTCGTGATGGCGCACGAAGCCGCCGCCGTGATCGGTGCGCAGCAGGTCCACCATCAGGTCCGACAGCAGCCGCACATAGGGTCCCCAGCGCAGCCAGAGCGTTTCGATCTGGCTCATCAGCACCGGGCTGCCGGCGCGGGCATAGATGTGGAAATGGAAGGCGCGGTTGATGGCCACCAGGTCGGAAATCCGCCCCGCGACCCCCGCCGCCTCCTGCCGGGCGCGCAGCTCGGCCAGGTCGGCGATGTCGCGCGCGGTCAGGTTCGGCGCCGCCAGCTCCGCCGCCGCGCCCTCGATGATCACCCGCGCCCGGCACAGATCGGCCAGTTCGGGCTGGGTGATCGCCGGCACCTGCGCCGTGCCCGAGGTGGAAATCCGCAGCGCCCCCTCGGCCGCCAGCCGCCGCAGCGCCTCGCGCACCGGCATGTGCGAGGTCTGGAACTGCTCGGCCAGGGCGGTGATGGTGAAATTCGCCTCGGCCTCGAAGGCGCCCGACATCAGCGCGCCGCGCAACTGCTCATAGACCAGATCCTGCACCGTCTTGCGGCGCGCCACCGGATGCAGGGGCGGGGTGTCTTTCAGACGGCGAACGGGCATGGTCAATCTCGGCTGCGGCGGGGACGAGTCTGCCGGGGCTTGATCGAGTGATCAAGGGCTATCTTGCCGCAGGCGGGCACGGGGCGATCAGCCGGCAAGGCCCGGCCAATACAGGCTGTCGGGGGTCGGGCGGGCGCCGAAGATGCCCTGCCCCACCCGCACGACGGTGGCGCCTTCCTCGATCGCGGCCTCGAAGTCGCCGCTCATGCCCATCGACAGGCCGGTCAGGCCGGGATGCAGCGCCGCCGCCTCGTCGCGCAAGGCCCGCAGCAGCGCGAAACAGGGCCGCACCCGCGCCATGTCGGTGCTGAACAGGGCCAGCGTCATCAGCCCACGCGGGCGCAGGCGCGGGAAATCCGGCAGGCGGCGGACAAGGGGCAGCAGGTCGGCGGGGGCGAGGCCGAACTTGCTGTCCTCGCCCGAGGTATTGACCTGAACGTAAACATCCATCTCGCGCCCCTCGGCGGCCAGCCGCCTGTCCAGCACCTCGGCCAGGCGCAGGCTGTCCAGCGCGTGGAATTCATGGGCAAACCGGGTCAGGTATTTGACCTTGTTGGTTTGCAGATGCCCGACGATGCACCAGTCGACGGGCAGGTCGGCCATGAGCGCGTGCTTGCCCATCGCCTCCTGGATCTTGTTCTCGCCGAACTGGCGGATGCCGGCGGCATGGGCCAGCCGCAGGACATGCGCCGGCACGGTCTTGGTGATCGGCAACAGCCGCACCTCGTCCCGCGCCCGCCCCGCCCGCGCGCAGGCGGCGGCAATGCGGGCCTCGACGGCGGCGAGATTGGCGCGAAAGGTGGCCAGCGGGTCGGGGCCAAAGCGGCCCACATCCTCGGCCGACAGCGCAATCGCGTTCGATTCCATAGGCTTGTCCCCTTGTCCCCGTGCGGCCCGCAGGCTAGACCCCGGCGCGGGCAAGGGCAAGGCCCGCCCTATGCCTCGTCCTCGGGAATGCTGGCATCGGTCAACCGCTCGACCCGGCGCACGCCATAGGCCGCCTTCAGCAGCTTGCGCACCCGCTTGTTGAAGCCGATCTCCTTCAGCACCTTGTGGTTGCGATAATGGATCGTATAGATGTCGCGCCCCTCCGGCAGGGCCTGGCCGCGCAGCCGGCCGCCGAGGATGAAATGCTGCTCCTCCGGCAGGATGTTCCAGTCCAGCCCGGCGCGGCGGATGGCCAGGGGCAGGCTCATCTGGTCCAGATAGGGGCGCCGCGCCGGCAGGTCCTCCAGCCCGTCCAGCTGCCGCGCCGTGTCATACCATACATCCGGGAAGCGCCCGCCGGCGCCCGCCGCCTCGGGGAATACCACCAGCCCGGCGCTGAAATAGGGCACGACCTTGTGCCGGCGGCGCATCAGCCGCACGCGCTCCTCGGGGATGGGCATGTCGAAATGCGCATAGACGCGATCCCAGATGTCATGCAGCGCCCGCACCCGCGAGGCGGCGGGCGAGCAGGAGACATGCCCCGGACGGGCGAGATTCCCGACGCGGTTATCCGCCAGGAACATCACGTCGCTGTCCACGAAGGCCGAGAATTCGGTGTCGCGCGGTTGCAGGCAGGCGATGATCTTGTTGCCATGCGGATAAGGCTGGTCCCACATGCCGTCCGTCCGCATGGGGCGGATTTCCGCGCCCAGCATCTCATGCGCCTTGAACACCGCCGGATGCACCTCGCCCATCCGATGCGCCGGGCAATAGCCGACGGCGCGCACCTCGGGCGGGAAATGCCTGCGGATCGAGGCCAGCAGCAGACAGGCCATCATCTGATAGTCCGGCGGCTCGACGATATAGAAGAAAGTGAAGCCGGGCGTGCTCATGGTGCCGCCTCCCGCCGGTAAAGCAGCGAGCCGCCGGCGGCCGCCGGCGCATCCTCGGCAAAGCCCCGCGCGGTCAGGGCGGGGCCGAAACCGGCGCGCAGGGCCGCCTCCTGCCCGTCCTCGAACGGGATGATGACGCGGGCCACCATGTCCAGCGGCGCGCCGGCCAGCCAGTCCGGCGCCAGCTCCGCCGGCCGGGCGATGCGCAGGGCGTCGGGCAGGAAGTCGCGCAGATAGGCGGCCAGCCCCGAGGCCGTCGCGCCCTCGTCCCCGGCCAGCCGCAGCGGCGTGCCGACCGGACGCAGCCGCGCGCTGTCCTCGACCCCGTTGCGCGCCGCCACCGCCCCGACCAGCCGCGCCATGCCGGGCAGGTCGTCCTGCACCATCACCACCAGCCGGGGGCATGCGCGCAGGGCCGCCATCGCCACCAGCCCGATGCCGCCGCCCAGGTCCAGCAGCCTGTGCGCCTTGTCCAGATAGGTGCCGATATTGCGGGCATGGCGGCGCTGGAACTTGCCGCCCGAGACCGCGATCAGCGCGTCACCGGCAAAGATGCGGCCATCGGCAGGCAATTGAAAACCCTGGTTTTCCACCCAGACCACGGGATCGGGCAGGCACAGCGCCCCTTCGGCATAGTCCTGCGCCCGCGCCATCCCCCAATCGGCGCGGTCCGGGGACGAGGCCGGCGCGTCCCCCGTCGCCAGCCGCATCCGCTGGGCGATGCGGGCCGGGTCGCGGGCCTTGGGCGGGCGCGCCTGCACCTGCGACAGCGGCACCTGCCCCGCCGCGACCAGCCCGGCGCGCAGGGTCCGGTAAGCCTCGGTGCCGCGGAATTCGGCCAGCCGCGCCGCCACCCGCGCCAGCGCGGCCTCGTGCAGGTCGCGCAGCACCGGGTCGCGCAGCAGTTCCGCCATGACCTCCGCCCGGCGGGGGGCATGGGCGAGGATGCGGGTGTCGGGCACCTCGTTGCGGTCCTGAAGCGACCAGTAGTCGGCGTTATACTTGTCGGCCTTGTTGTTGACATTGCCGCGCAGCTTGCGCAGCGCATAGCTGTCCACCGACTTGACCGCGTAATGGTTCATCTGCGCCCAGTCATAGCCCAGCGTCCGCTTGATCGAGCGCCAGCCGTGAAAGCGGAAATAATCCGGCATCGGCTGGCCGGAGCCGTTCAGCCAGCGCACCGTGGCCGGGAAGTCCGTCTTCAGATGCTTGTTGCGGATCGAGGGCCGGTGGATGCCCAGCTTCCAATATTCGGGATCGAAGCGGAACAGGGTCTTGACCCCCCAGCCCTTGTTCCACCACAGCGGCGCGGCGGCGGTATATTGCTCCGTCACCGGCGCGGCGGACCAGTCCACCACCCCGTTCGAGCCGAAGATGCGCCAGGTCACCACGATGCCGTTGGCGCCGCGCGCCACCGCATCGTCCAGCATGCCGTCCAGATGCCCGGCGGGGTGGTTCACCGAAAGAAATTCGTCCGCATCGAACAGCATCACCCAGTCGGCGGCCTGCACCAGTGGCTCGGCCTGGGCATGGGCAATGGCCGAGGGCTGGGGCTTGACCCCCGCGCGGATCACGTTGGGGCGGTGATGGCCGAGGCCCATCTCCTCCAGCCGCTGCAACATCTCGACCGTGCCGTCGGTGCAGTCGTTGGTATAGACGAGGATGTCGGTGAAGCCGACGGCGAGGTGATGGGCGAACCATTCCAGCAGGAAGGGCGCCTCGTCCTTCATCATCGACACCGCCATGACGGTGCCGTGGCGGCTGACATGTTTCAGCCCGTGCGGGACCGGCCCCGGCATCTCCTCCGCCCCGGCCACGGTCAGCCGGACAGGGCTTGCGCCGGGTCGATGCCCACCCGCCCGCACATGCGGGCCATGTAGGAATTGGGCAAGGGCGGGTTGTTGCGCCACCACGGTTTCGTGCCGTTGGTGTAGAGATGCACCGAAACCGTGTTGTCGGTGAAATGCCCCTCGACCCGGCCATGCGGGTCATAAAAGATGTCGTTCAACTGGAACGGCACCGGATACAGCACATCCGGCGTCATCGCCCGCCCGATATCGCCGGTCTGCTGGGCGAACCAGGTGAAGGCCTGCGGGCCGAAGGCCGTGCGCTCGGTCTTGTAGATGGCGGCGGCGTGGGTGAGGTCGCCCTTCTGCATCAGCTTGTCCATCTGGCGGCGCTGCTTCTTGTTCCACCAGGCCGGATAGTCCGGCAGATTATCATAGTAATCAAGCAGTTGATCTATCAGCGCACAATCGCGCGGCAGCCCGACCACGCCGCAATTCAGCGCGCCGCGCATGCCGTGGCCCGCGAAAACATAGTCCCATTCGTCGGGAAAAGGCTTGTCGGCGAAGGCGTCGCAGTCGATCCACAGCATCCCCGTCGCGCGGATCATCTTGTAGCGGAAGACGTTGGACAGGAACGAGGCCGAGGTCGCCTCGACCAGATCCATGTCCAGGTCCATGATCTCGGAGGCCTTTCGGACGACCACCCCCTCCGGCGCATTGTCCACGTCGTCGGTGCAGAACAGCGTCACCGGATGGCCCGCCAGAAGATGCGACTTCAGGCAGAGCTGGTTGATATAGTGCAGCCGTTCGCCGATCCAGAGCGAGGCGACCGGGCGCCGATCGAGGTTCATCGCTTTCCCCACAGCATGATGGTCCCGCCTACATAGCTTGCGCAGGCGTTGAATAACAGCGCCAACTATCTAAAATTGCTTGTATCCCATCATTGACGGACCAAGGGGACAAAATGGCAACCCTTTCTTTACGACTCGCGGCGCAATCTGCGGGCAGGAGAGGTGATTCGGGATCACGCCGACATGGGGCACGTCATTTCGTCATGGCTGAAGGGGCTGCTTATCCGGCTGCTGTCGCTGGTCGGCGGGACGGCGCGGGCTTGCCGTGCCCATGCGCCGGGTCCAGACTGCGCCCATGACGCAGCCCCTGCCCCTGTTCGATGCCTTGACCGACACCGCGACCGAGGCGGAACTGGCGGCGGCCGTGCGGGAACTGGTCGCGGCCGCCCATGCCTGCGCCTTCTGCCGCGAGACGCTGCTGATGCTGGCCGAGAACTATCTGCGCGAGGCGGAGGGATGCTGCGGTCCCCGTGCCACCGCGCTGCGCCGGGCGGCGCACGGCATCGGGACAGGCTAGCCCTTGACCCCGCCGGTGGCGAGGCCGGAGACCACGCGCTCCTGAAACAGCACGATCAGCACCGCGACCGGGACGATGCCAACGACCAAAGCGGCCGAGATCACCGGCCAGGGAAAGGCGAATTCACCCTGATAAAGCTGGATGCCCACGGGCAGCGTGCGCAGCGCCGGATTGGCGTTGAAGGACAGGGCCAGAAGGAACTCGTCCCAGGCATTGACGAAGGCCAGGATGCCGGCGGTGAACACTCCCGGCGCCGACAGCGGCACCACGACCCGGAACAGCGCCCCCATGCGCGAACAGCCGTCGATCATGGCGGCATTCTCCAGATCGCGGGGGATGCCCTCGAAGAAGGATACCAGCATCAGCGTGCAGACCGGCAGGCTCAGCACGGTATAGGGCAGGATCAGCGCCGCCCATGTGTTCAGCAGCGACAGCGCCCGCATGACCTCGAACAGCGGCACCAGCAGGGTGACCAGCGGAAAGGTGGACACGGCGATGATCGCCGACAGGATCAGACCGCGCCGACGCAGGTTCAGCCGCGCCAGCGCATAGGCGGCCAGCACCGAGACGAACAGCGTCAGCGCCGTGGACAGCAGCGCCACCATCAGGCTGTTGAACAGGAACAGGTGCAGGGGCTGGTCGGTGAAGGCGGTGACGTAATTCTCCAGCATCGGGCGCGCGGGCAGCCAGGTGATCGGCTTGTCCGTCAGCTCGGCCTCGGTCTTCAGCGAGGTCAGCAGGATCCACAGCGCCGGGAACAGCCCGTTGACGACCAGGATCGCCGCCACGATCAGCCGCAGCACCGGACCGGAGAGGAAGGGCGCGCGCATTCAGCCCTCCGCCCGGATCAGGCGCAGGTAAAGCGCGGTGACGCCCATCGACAGCAGGAACATCACCACCGCCAGCGCCGAGCCATAGCCCAGGTCGAGGAACGACACCGTGTTGAGGTGGATATACATGGCCAGCGTCGCGGTGGCCGTGCCCGGCCCGCCACCGGTCATCGTATAGGGAATGTCGAAGGTTTGCAGCGCGGTGATGGTGCGGAAGATCAGCGCGACCGCGATCGCCGGGCGCAGCAGCGGCAGGGTGATCGACAGGAACCGCCGCACCGGCCCGGCCCCATCGACCGAGGCCGCCTCGTGGACGGATCGCGGAATGGTCTGCAACCCGGCCAGCAGGATCAGCGCCATGAAGGAGGAGGTCTTCCAGATGATCGTCAGGCAGATCGCCGCCATCGCCCAGAAGGGCGAGTTGAACCAGATCACCGGCGCCAGCCCCAGCCGGCGCAGCACATCGTTGACGATGCCGTATTCGGAGTGAAAGAACCAGGCGAAGATCATGCCGGCGAAGGCGAGCGGCAGCGCCCAGGGGATCAGCAGCGACAGCCGCACCGGCCAGCGGCGCCGGAACGGCAGATCCGCCATCAGCGCCAGCGCCAGCCCGACGACCAGCGCGCCCGGCACCGTGACCACGGTGATGATGGCGGTATTGCCCAGCACCTGCCAGAAGACCGGATCGGCGGCCATCATGGCGAAATTCTCGGCCCCGACGAAACGGCGCGGCAGGCCGGAGGTCAGGCTGTGCTCGTGAAGGCTGGTATGGAACAGCCGCGCCACCGGATAGACCACGACCAGCCCGATCAGCACCACCAGAGGCGCCAGCAACATCGCCGCCAGCAGCCGGTCGCCGGGATCGGTCAGCCAGGCCAGACGCGAGGGGCGGCGCATGGCGGATTCCTTCACCGGATCGCGCGCATTGCGCGGCCAAAGGCGGGACGCCGAATCCGCCCGCGAACAGGCCGGCGTGGCACGCGAACGGATTGCGGCCGGAACCTCCCTGCCGGGCTGGCGGCCGGACGGGCGTTGACCGGTGATCTCATGCACGCGACGCCGCCGCCCATCGGCCCGACGGGAATGCGGCCCCGGATGGCCGCGCGCAAGGCATTGCCGGACGGGTCTGCGCCGAATAGCCGATGGGCGGAACGCCCCCCGGCGGGCATGCCCGCGAGGGCGGCAGGCGAGGCAGCCCACCGAAGGCCCCCTCCCCGCACCGCCATCACCGGGAACTCAGCGCAGGATGCGGGCAAGACGCGCCTGCATGGCGGCGACGGCATCCTCCGGGGTCTCGACCCCGGCCAGAACGGCGTTGAGATTGGTGCGGATGGCCTCGCTGACCTCGGCATAGCGCGGGGTGACGGGGCGCGGCCGGGCGCTTTCGACCACGGCGCGCGCATCCGCGAACCAGGGCGCGGCAGCCAGAACCTCCGCGTCGTCATAGACCGGGCCGAAGGCGGGCAGCAGCGCGCCCTCGATGGCCATGAACTTCGCCACCTCCGGGCTGGAAAGGTATTTCACCAGCGCCTCGGCCTCCTCGGGATGGGTGCTGAAGGCCGAAACGCCCCATTCCCAGCCACCCAGGCAGGTGACGGGCTGGCCGCCCTCGACCGCCGGCAGCAGGGCGACGCCCACCTTGTCCCTCACCGCGGATTCGTCCGATTGTGCATGCGCCCAGGCGTAAGACCAGTTGACGGCGAAGACGGCCTCGCCCTCCTGGAACTCCTTGCGGGTGTCGTCGGTGGCGACCTCGGCGATGTTGGGCTTGGCGGTGCCGTCCTGCGCGAAACCCTGCCACAGGCGCAGCGAAGCCAGCGCGGCGGCCTCGTCCAGCCCTTCGGCCAGATCGGCGCCCGCGCTCCAGTAAGGCAGCAGGAAGGTGCAGACCGCGCCCTCGATGGCCTTGCCCTGAAAGGACAGGCCCTGAAGATCCGGCTGCCCCTCGGCGGCGAGGATGGCGGCGGCGGCACCGCGCAACTCCTCCCATGTCGTCGGGACGCTCACGCCGTGCTTGTCCAGCAAGTCCTTGCGATAGAACAGGAACATCGCATCGGCAAAGGCCGGCAGCGCAACCGTTTCGCCGTCGATGGTATTGGCCTCGGCATAGGCGGGCAGATAGGCGCCCATGTCCACGCCGGCGATGGGGCGCGTCCAGCCGGCGGCGGCGAACTGCGCCGGGCGCACCACGTCGAGGATCATCACGTCCAGCGTCTCGTCCTCGGCCGACATGACGGTGTTGAGGTATTGCGCCTGCGCCTCGGAGGTGTTGCCGCCGGTCTGGATGGTCACGGTCACGCCGGGATTCGCGGCCTCGTAGCGGTCGAGGACCTGCCGCCAGACATCCGGCTGGTGCTGGCTGGAGATGAAGATGGTCAGGTCGGCATCGGCCTGCGCGAAGGCGGGCAGCGCCAGCGCGCCCGCCAGCGTCAGCACGGTGAGGGTCCGGGTTTTCATGGCGTCCTTCCGCATCGCGATTCCGTGATCATGGCCAAGACTTGCCCGCAGAAGCGGCACCCGTCAACGCAGGGCAAGCCCCGTGGTTGCATCGAAGAGGCGCAGATCCGCCGGTGCGACATGCAGGTCCAGCCGCGCGCCGGGCCGGGGCGCCTGCCGCGGGTCGAGGCGCGCGGTCAGCAGCACGCCCCCCACCGCCAGATGCGCCAGCGTGTCGGAGCCGAGGGGTTCGACCAGTTGCACCGGGGCGGAGAAAGCGATGCCCGGCCCGGTGCCGGCATGCAGATGCTCGGGGCGCAGGCCGATGGTCACGGGCGCACCGTCCTGCGGCGCCTGCGGCACCTGCGACAGGTCCAGCAGCACGCCGGTGCCGCAATCGGCCATGCGGCCCCGCATGCGCGCGGTCAGGAAATTCATCGCCGGGGCACCGATGAAGCCGCCCACGAAGGTATTGGCCGGCCGGTCATAGATTTCAGCAGGGGTGCCCACCTGCTCGATCCGGCCCTCGCGCAGGATCACGATGCGCTCGGCCAGGGTCATCGCCTCGACCTGGTCATGGGTGACGTAAAGCGTCGTCGTGGCAAGTTCCTGATGCAACCGCTTGATTTCGGCGCGAACCTGCATGCGCAGCCTTGCGTCGAGATTGGAGAGCGGCTCGTCGAACAGGAAGACCTGCGGGCGGCGCACGATGGCGCGGCCCATCGCCACGCGCTGGCGCTGGCCGCCCGACAGCGCGCCGGGACGGCGGTCCAGCAGCGCCTCGATGCCCAGCATGCGGGCGGCCTCGTCGATGCGCGCCTCGGCCTCGGCGCGCGGCAGGCCGCGCATCTTCAGCCCGAAGCCCAGATTGTCGCGCACGGTCTTGTGCGGATAGAGGGCGTAGTCCTGAAACACCATCGCCACGTCGCGCTGGCGGGGTTGCAGGTGGTTGACGACCGCGCCCCCGATCAGGATCTCGCCCGAGGTCGGGGATTCCAGCCCGGCCAGCATGCGCAATGTGGTGGACTTGCCACAACCGGAGGGGCCGACCAGCACCACGAACTCGCCGTCGCGAATGGACAGGTCGAGGTCACGGACGACGGTCTGCCGGCCGAAGCCCTTGTTCAGCTTGCGGAACTCGACCGCGGCCATGCCGTCCTCACCCTGCCCGTTGCACCCGGAACTGGTAGCCTGCGCCGGGCGGCTCGGCAACCGCCCATTGCGGGGCAGGCGGCCCGGCCTGTGGTGGTCCGTCGCCGATGACCGTTCAGGGACGGCCCCCGCGCCACGGCGCTGCGCCGGGCCGCGAACGGCATCCGCACCAGAAGCTGACCGCTAGGTTCCCAGCCGCATGGCAAAGCGTGGCGGGTGGGCATCCTTTCGCTCGAATCCCAGCGCGGCGTAGAATGCCTGCGCCCGGTGGTTGCCCGGATGGGTGCCGACGGTCAGATAGCGGCAGGACAGGGACAGCGCCTTGATCCTGCTGGCCGCGACAAGGCCCTGCCCGACGCCACGCCCACGATGGCCGGGTTCGGTGAACAGGTGGTGCAGGTCCATGCCTCGCGCCCCGAATTGCAGCCGGATCAGTCCGCACAGGGCGGCATAGCCGATCAGCGCCCCCGCCGATTCCGCGACCAGGATATGAATCCACGGAGTTTCACCGAACGCGTCGCGGGCAAGGTCATCCGCCGTCAGCGTGGGCGTGTCGCCGTGATGGGCGGCCAGTTTTCCGACCATCTGGACGATGCGCGCCGCATCGGCCGGACGGGCCTCGCGTATGGTTCCGAAAGCGGTTTGCAGCAAGGTTCGTTGCATGGTCAGGCTCCCTTTCGCCGCGGGAGCCGGAATACGTGCCACCCAACGGCGGCATCATGTCATGGGCATGCACCGCGCCTGGAAAGGGCGGCGGCAATACATCGCGAAACGGGCGGCGGTCATGCACATGCGCCGTTCCTGAGGCGGTTTGCGCGGCCTGTCAATGGGCCGTGCCCCGTTCAGCGATGGCTGATGCCCAGATCGTCCATGATCGCGTCCAGCGTGCCGTCCGCCGCCAGCGCGTCGATGGCCTCGTCGATCTGGGCACGCAGGAAGCTGTCGCTGCGCGAGACGATCGCCGCCACCTCGACCACCACCTCGGGCGCGGGGGACAAGGCGGCCTCATGCACGGCCACCGCCGGGTCGCCGGCGCTGCCGTCCTCCAGCGCCAGCACGCGGGCCAGCGCCGGCTGCCAGATGATCGCGCCGCCCAGCGTGCCGTCGCGCAGCCGCCGGATCATCAGCGCCGGGTCGGCATAGGGCAGGCGCACCCAGGCCCGGCCCTCCGGCTGGGCGCCGGCCCAGAAGATGTAGTTCATTTCCGCCAGGCTGCCCAGGGCGGTGCCGATCATCCGGTCATGCGGCAGGTCGCCAAGCCGCGCATAATCCGCATCCGCCACCGCCAGCACGAAGGGCACCCGCGCATAGGGCCGGGTCAGCGCCGCAAAGCCGGCATAGGCCGGGTCGGGCTGGGCCGACATGCCCATCATCACGTCGCAGCTGCTGTTCATCAGGATGCCCAGCTCGGTCAGGTAGCCGCCGCCGGTCAGCGGAAAGTTCGCGAGGCCGGGCCTGATCTCGACCTCGACGAACAGGGCCGCGCCGATGGCCTCGGCGACGGCCGTGTCCAGCGCCGCGCCGGCACTGGTGCGGTCGAGGCAGAAGCGCAGCTTGTCGCCCTGCATCGGCCGGGTGGAGGGCAGCAGCTCGCCCGGAATCTCGATCCCTTCCTGGGCGAGCGCCGCGCCGGCCAGCCCGGCCGCAAGCAGACAGGCCGCGCCGAGGGCCTGCCTCACGACTTCGGCAGCTTGAAGACGAAGATCGAGTTGCCCGAGCCGGACGGCACCGGAATCTCCGGGAAGGCCGCCGCCATGCTGGCCCCGGCGGCGCTGTAGCCGGTCGGCACGACCAGATACTGCTCGTCGTCGATCTCATAGGTCATCGGATAGCCGCCGATGGGCGCGTTCAGGCGCTGCTCCCACACCACGTCACCCGTCTTCTCGTCCCAGGCCTTGACCCAGCGCCCGGCATCGCCGCCGAAGACCAGCCCGCCGCCGGTGACCAGCAGCGAGGAGGTCATCGAGGGCCGTTGCCGCACCTTCCAGGCCTCGCCGCCCTCGGCCGCGCCGACCGCGACCGCATCGACCAGGCCGGCATCGGTGATGCCCTCCGGCAGCACGCGCGGGCCGAACTGCATGGCGCCGGTGGCGTTGCCGGCGGTGAATTCGGACTGCTGGGCGGCCACGGTGTTGCAGGCCTCGGTCAGCGGCAGGAACAGCGTGTTGGTCACCGGGCTGAAGGCGCCGGCCTGCCACAGCTTGCCGCCCGAGACCGAGGGGCAGATCAGCACGCTTTGCCCCACGGCGGTCGGGATCAGGTCGACATTGGGATGCACGGTGCCGTCCGCGTCGATCGCGGTGACCGAGTTCTGGAAGATCGTCTCCTGCGACCAGAGATATTCGCCGGTATCGCGATCCAGCGCGAAGACGATGCCGTTCTTGCCGGCGGCCGTGACCAGCAGATGCTTCGTCTCGCCGCCGTCCTCGACATCGACCAGAATCCGCTCGAACGGGCTGTCGAGGTCCCAGTTGTCGCGCGGCAGGTGCTGGTAATACCATTTCAGTTCGCCCGTATCCGCGTCCAGCGCCAGCGTGGAGTTGGAATAGAGCGCCGCCCCCTCGCCCGAGCCGCGGATCAGTTCGGCATAGGGCGCCGGCATGCCGATGCCCCAGAAGGTCAGGTTGGTGCGCGGATCGTAGGAGCCGGTGGCCCAGGGCGTGCCGCCCCAGCGGTTTTCCGGCGGCACCGGCGCCCAGCTTTCGCCCACCGCCGGGTTGTTGGGATCGTCCAGCGTGTTGAAGCGCCACAGTTCTTCGCCGGTCTCGAAGTCGTGGGCGGTGATCCAGCAGGCCCCGGCCGTGCCCGAGATCGAGCAGCCCGAGATCGCCGAGATGATCTTGTTGTTCACCACCAGCGGGCCGACGGTATAGCTGTAGCCCTTCATGTAGTCGTGGACCTGACGCTCCCATGCCACGGTGCCGTCCTCGGCATACAGCACCACGATCTTGGCGTCGGGCGTGGTCAGCACCACCATGTCCTCATAGAGGGCGATGGTGGCCTTCTGACGGCGGGCCTGGTTCAGCTGATAGCGCCATTCCTCCGGCAGTTCCGGCAGGACGTGGTTGTATTGCCAGATCAGGTCGCCGGTCTTGGCGTCCAGCGCCTGCACCACGCCATTGTTGGTTTGCAGGAACATCACCCCGTCATGAACCAGCGGGCCGGTTTCCTGGATGCCGGCCTCGGCCATCGGCCAGGCCCAGGCCAGTTGCAGGTCGCCCACGGTCTC
>CAKTBJ010000017.1 GCA_934533075.1 uncultured Paracoccus sp. | reverse complement strand
CCTTCTTGCGCAGGGATTTCCCGATGCGGAACGCATCCTCGGACCGGTCCTCGAAAATGGCCGAGCGCGCCACCGCCGCCTTGTCGAAATCCGGGAAGCCGAGGGCGTCGCGCTGGGAAAAATCCTTGGTCCAGAAGCCGGCGGCGCATTGGTTCAGCGCCAGCGCGGCCAGGTGGATGCCGCTATGTTGCAGCGACAGCGCGCGGCGGAACTCCGCATCGACCTGCAACCGCACCCCCTCGCCCGGCCGCCCGGCCATGTCACCCGCGACGACATGCAGCACCACCGCATGCGTATCGGGCTGATCGCGCGGCACCTGGGCCGCCGCCTCGCCCAGCAGCAGCACCCCGGCGGCGGCGTCCAGAAGCCCGGTCACGCTGTCGGCAACCGCAACCCGCGCGCCATCGGCAAGCACCATGAAGCCCCGGTCGCCGGGCTGGTCGGGCCATGTCGGGCTGAGCGGATGAAAGGGCGTGCGGTCCACCGCCACCAGCCACGCGCCATCCTGCGGCGCGGCGAACAGGATTCGCGCCTCGCCGGCCTCGGTCCCACCGGCAAAGGTCACGATGGTGCCGGTCTTCATCTCGGTCTGGAAAGTCATCTGTCAGTCCCGCTTCTGCCTTGCCGACCGCAAGTAATTGTAAACCGTGGCCCGGCCAAGCCGCAAAACCCGCGACACATAGGCCGCCGCATGCCGGCCGCCGAAGGCCCCGTCCCCGGCCAGGTCCAGCACCAGCTGCCGCTTCTGTGCCCGGCTCAGATCGGCCAGCGCCACCCCGTGCCGCACCGTCCAGCCGTGGACATAGGCGTTGATGCGCTCGTGCCAGTCCTCCCTGAACAGCACCGCCGGCTGCCTTGCGCCCGGCGCCACGCCGGCCAGGGCACCCAGGGCCTCGATCGCCCGCTGCACATGCGTCACGTCGAGGTTGATGCACATCACCGCCACCGCCCGCCCCTGCGGGCCGCGCAGCACCGCGCTGACGGATTTCAGCCGCCGCCCGTCGAAATTCACCTTCTCATACGGTCCCAGCACCCGGTCCTCGGGGCGCAGGTCGATCTCGTGCAGCAGCGACGGCTCGCCCGGCTCGCGGCGGGAAAACGGGTTGACGATATGCGCCACCGTCTCGGTATCCAGGGCGTGCAGCACCACCTCGGCATGCGGATGCAGCAGGGCGGCGACAGCATCGCAGACCGGGCGCCACGGCGCCAGCGGGTCGGGATCGGGTTCGGTGGGCAGGGTCATGGCGCTCTCGCTGCTTTCGCCGGATGATGGACATGCTAGTCTACCCCGGACAGGCAAATCCAGAACCCGGAGGCTGACATGCTGCCGCAAGGCGACCTCGACCGGCTGGCGGCCATCCGCCGCCACCTGCACCGCCACCCGGAACTGTCGCGCGAGGAGGAAGCCACCGCCGCCGCCATCGCGCAACACCTGCGCGAGCTTGGCCTGCCGCATGAGACCGGCATCGGCGGGCATGGCGTGGTGGCGACGGTGCAGGGCAACGGCAGCGGGCCGGGCGTGGGCCTGCGCGCCGACATGGACGCGCTGCCGATCCAGGAGCGCAGCGGCCTGCCCTACGCCTCGCAAACGCCCGGCAGGATGCATGCCTGCGGCCATGACGGCCATGTCGCGATCCTGCTGGGTGCGGCGACGATCCTGTCGCGCAACCGCGACTTTCCGGGCCGGGTGCATCTGGTCTTCCAGCCCGCCGAGGAGCGATTCGGCGGCGCCCGCCTGATGGTCGAGGACGGGCTGCTGGACCGCTATCCGATGACCCGCATCTTCGGGTTGCACAACTGGCCCGGCCTGCCGGCGGGACAGGTCGCGGTGCATGACGGGCCGGTGATGGCGGGCACCTCGGAATTCGACCTGCGCTTCACGGCGGCGGGAGGCCATGCCTCGATGCCGCACCGCACCGGCGACCCGCTGCTGGCCGGCGGGCATTTCATGGTCGGCATCCAGCAGGCGGTGGCGCGCTCGGTCGATCCGCTGGACAGCGCCGTGGTCACCGTGGGCAGCTTTCAGGGCGGCGCCGCGCAGAACGTCATCCCGCAGGTGGCCGCGCTGACCGGCACCCTGCGCGGCTTTCACACCCCCACCCTGCTGCACCTGCGCGACCGGGTGCGGGCCGTGGCCACGGCCGCCGCCGCCATCGCCGGCTGCGGCTTCGCGCTGGATTTCGACGAACCCCTCTGCACCCCGGTCGTCAACACCCCGGCCGAGCGCGACATCATGCGCGAGGCCGCCCGCGCCGCCGGGCTGGATCTGGTCACGACCTGCCCGCCCACGATGGGCGGCGACGATTTCGGCGACCTGCTGGTGCATCTGCCCGGCGCCTATGCGTTCCTGGGGCATGGCGAACTGGCGCCGGAAGCCGGGCTGCACCAGCCGAAATACGACTTCAACGACGCGCTCATCGGTCCCGGCGCCGCCCTGCTGGCGCAATCCGCGATCCTCGCGCTGCGCCGGCAGGCGGAACTGGACAAATAAGGCCGGACTGGACAAAATGATCCAGTTCCATCCCGACCGGAGACTCCCGATGCTTCAGCTTTCCCGCGCCCGGATCGAGGCGCTGATCGGGGTCGACGACGGCGCGGTGGCGGCGGTGCGCGACGCCTATGCCGCGGTCAGCGACGGGCGCGCGGACGTGCCGCCGGTGGGGCATCTGGGTTTCGCGCAGGCCAATGGCGACTGTCACATCAAATACGGCCATATCGCCGGCGACGAGGTTTTCGCGGTCAAGATCGCCACGGGTTTCTATGACAACCCGGCGCGGGGCCTGCCCTCCAGCAACGGCATCATCCTGGCCTTCTCGGCCCGCACGGGGGAGTTGCAGGGCCTGCTGAACGACGAGGGCTATCTGACCGACCTGCGCACCGGCATCGGCGGCGCGGTGGCGACGCTGGCGCTGTGCCGGGCGGATGCGCGCAACTTCCTGATCGTCGGCAGCGGCACGCAAGCCTTCTGGCTGGCCCGTGCGCTGCGCCACATGGCGCCGGGCGCGGCGCTGTCGATCTGGGGCCGCAACCCCGACCGCGCCGCCGCACTGGCCGCGCGCCTGGCAGCGGTGGGGGTGCCCGCCGCGACCGCGCCCGACCTTGGCGCCGCCTGCCGCGCCGCCGATGCCATCCTGACCGCGACCCCGGCCGCCGCGCCGCTGATCGCCTCGGACTGGATCGGTCCCGGCTGCCACATCACCGCGCTGGGCGCCGACGGGCCGGGCAAGCAGGAGCTGGAAACCACGCTGGTCGCCCGCGCCGACCTGCGCGTGGCGGACATGCTGTCGCAAAGCCTCGGGCATGGCGAATTCTCGCCGGCACGCGCGGCCGGCCTGATCGGCGAGGCCGATTGCACCGAGCTGGGGGCGATCCTGTCGGGCAAGGCGCCGGGACGCGCCCGCCCCGAGGACATCACCATCGCCGACCTGACCGGCGTGGCGACGCAGGACATCGCGATGGCGCGCACCGTGCTGGCCCGCGCCCGCGCGCAGGCCTGACCCGCGCACCCGCCCGAGCGCAACAGGACGGCCCGTGCCATTGAACCGCGCCCTCGCCGCTTTGCCCAGCCTGCCGGGGCGCTTCGCCTCGGCCGCACCATCCGGGGCCGCCCCCGGCACCGACCTGAGGAGATGACGAGATGAACGATCTGGTAACCGCGTCGGCAGCGGCATCCGTGCGCGCCCGCCGCCGTATCCGCCCCCATATCTTCGAGACCCCGCTGATCCCCGCCCGCAGCAGCGCCAACCTTCTGTTCAAGGCCGAGAATTTCCAGCGCACCGGCTCGTTCAAGATCCGCGGCGCGGCATCGGCGATGACGGCATCGGCATCCGACCTCCCGATGATCACCGCCTCCTCGGGCAATCACGGCATCGGCGCGGCCTGCGCGGCCGGTTCGCTGGGCCGGCGGCTGACCGTGGCGCTGCCGGAAACCGTGGTGCCGCAAAAGCTGGCCAGAATCCGCGCCTTCGGCGTCGACGTGGTGCTGCACGGGGCCGAGACCGGGCTGGCCGAACAGCACGCGCAGGCGCTGGCGCGGCAGACCGGGGCGCGCTACCTGTCGCCCTACAACGATCCCGACATCATCGCCGGACAGGGCACCATCGGGCTGGAACTGCTGGAACAGGCGGCGCAGGTCGATCATGTCTTCGTCGCGATGGGCGGCGGCGGGCTGATCGGCGGCATCGGCGCGGTGCTGAAGGCGTTCAGCCCCTCGACGCGGGTGGTGGGCGCGGCGGCGCTGAACTCGCAGGCGCTGGCGCTGTCGATGCAGGCCGGCCGCGTGGTCGAGACCGAACATCTGGACACGCTGGCCGATGCGGTCTCGGGCGGCATCGACGAAGGCAGCATCACCCTGCCGCTGGCGCAGGCGGTGGTGGACGAGGTGATCGCATGCTCGGAGGCGGAAATCGCCGCAGCCCTGCGCCTGATCGCGCAGGAGGAAACCATGCTGGTCGAGGGCGCCGCCGCGCTGGCGATGGCGGCCTTCCTGAAATCGCCGCAGGCGCAGGCGGGCGGGACCAGCGTGGTGCTGCTGTGCGGGGCCAATTTCGACGGCGAACGGGTCCGGGCCGTGGCCCTGGGCTGACGGCGGCGGAGCCGGGCGCTTCCACGGCCGGGGGCATCGTCCCCCGGTCCGTCCGGCGATCATCGGCCCCGGCGCCTCGTGATGGCGCCCTTCTGCCTGCCGGTGGCGCCGCTATCCTGCGGCGGCAGCGGGGCGGGTGGCGGGCAGGATTGCGGCAGGCCTCCTCGCAAGCGGCGTGACCGGGCAAAGGCGCCACCCGGTTTCCCGGATGGCGCGCCGGGGCATGCAGCCCGCGCGCGGGCGGGCCGGAACCGCCTAGAAGCGTGCCATCAGATAGGTCGCCGGATCGGCGATGGTGGTGGTGTCGTTGGCCACCAGCTCGGCCGCCAGTTGCCCGGCCGCCGGACCCATCGAAAGCCCGTGCCCGGACATGCCGGCCGCGACCACCAGGCCCGGAACCTGTTCGATCTTCTGGATGACCGGCGCCGAATCCGGGGTGATGTCCAGCACGCCGCCCCAGGCCTCGGCCGGCTCGACCGCCTGCGCCTGCGGAAAGACCCGCTTGAAATCCGCAAGGGCACGCTCGGCAAGGGCGGTGTTGGGCCTGGGGTCCAGAATCCGGTCGATCTCGAACGGGCTGACCTCGGCATGGGTCCAGGACTTGTCCGCGAAGATGTCCTCATAGAATTCGCGATTCGGCTGAAGGTCGAAATTGGACCAGTTCTTGCGCAGCGTCTGGGCGAATTTCGGCAGAAAGCGGAAATTGTCCTCCAGGATCGGGGCATAGCGGGTCTGCACGCCGATCGAATAGCCACCGTCCACCTGCTTGCGCCACGCGGTCCCCTGCCCCTGGCCCGCGCCCTCCGGCCCGTCCTGAAAGCCCGGAATGCTGAAGATGTAGGAATAGACCCGCAGGACCGGCAGGGCGATGCCCATGTTTTGCAGAAACAGCCGCGATCCCACGCCGCCGGCCAGCACCACGGCATTGCAGGCGATGGTGCCCTTTTCCGTCGCCACCCCCGAGACCGAGCCGGCCGCGGTCTCGATGCCGCGCACGGCGCAGTTCTGCACGATCCGCACGCCCCTGCCGATCAGCGCCTGCGCGATGCGCGGCGCGGCGGCCGAAGGCTCGACGCTGCCGTCCAGCGGTTGCAGGACCGCCGCATGCCATTTGTCGGCCACGCCGCCGGGCAGGCGCGCGGCCAGTTCGGCGCCGCGCAGGATGCGCGCCTCGCGGCCGCCCTGGTCGGGGTGGTCGGCGGCCCATTGTTCCCAGCGGGCGATGGCGGCGTCGTCCTTGCATTCGTGCATCAGGCCGCTCTGGCGATAGCTGGTATCCACGCCCAGCCTTTCGTTCAGGCCGCGCCAGATCGCGCCGCCGGGCGCCGCCAGCGCCAGCCGCCGCGGCTTGTCCCCGATGGAGGAAATCCAGCCGAAGGCGCGCGAGGATTGCTCGCCCGCGATCACGCCCTTTTCCAGCAGGACGACATCAAGCCCCTTCTCATGCAGGTGCAGGGCCGTCATGACGCCCACGATGCCGCCGCCGATGACGGCGACATCCGCGGAGTCGGGAATCCGGTCATCCGTCGCCACGGCCTCGGCGCGCGAGGTGGCCGGCTTGCGCAGCAGCGAGGGGCGGGCCGCCATATAGGTGCCCATCCCCAGACCGGAAAGCGCGAGAAGCCCGGCCCCTCCCTTCAGAAGCCCGCGACGATTGATCGGCATGATTCACCTGTATCCTTTTGTTCCAGCGCCCTTCTGGATGAACGGCCGGGACGGGGAGCGGGGCGGGCGCGGGTCCCGGCCCGCGCCTAGTCGATGCTCAGCGTCGCATAGCGGCTGCGCACGCCGTCGGGGCCGATGACGAAATCGCTGACGCGGGCGCTGGCCACGGTGAAATAGAACGGGCGCGCCAGCGGCAGGACCGGCAGGTCCTCCATGACCAGTTGCTGGAACCGCTTGAACAGCTCCGCCCGCCTGGCCGTGTCCGGCTCGACCGCGGCCTGCGACAGCACCGCATCCACCTCCGGGTTGGCATAGCCCGAGGCGTTCACGAAGGGCGTGCCCTGATGGATCGCCCCGGAATGGTAAAGCCGCTGCACCCCCACCGAAGGGTCGGCCTTGGCGGAACCCGGACGCAGGCTGATGTCGAAATCGTAATCGGTATAGACCTGCCGGGTAAAGGTCGGCACATCCACCGAACGCAGGTCCAGATCGACGCCCACGGCGCGGAACTGCTGGCGCAGCACCTGCGCCAGCCTGTCATAGGTGTCGCCGATCGACGGCCAGACCATCCGCAGCGCAAAGCGCCGCCCGTCGCTGTCCTTGGGCAGGCCGGCCTCGTCCAGCAACGCCTCGGCCCTGGCCGGGTCATAGGCATAGGTCGGCACGTCGGCGGTGTAGAAATGCGGCATCGTCGGCGGGATCGGGCCGGTCAGCGGCTCGGCCAGCCCATACCAGACCGTTTGAATCATCATGTCGCGGTCGATGGCATGCATCAGCGCCTTGCGCACCTCGGGCCTGGCCAGATGCTCGTGGCGCAGGTTCAGCTCCAGGAAGTCCTGGCTGTTGTTCATCTCGGCGCCGCGCTGATCGACCTTGAAGCGCGGGTCGTCCTGGAACCGCTTGACCTCGTTCAGCGGGATCGGGCCGTCGCCGCCCAGATGCAGCTCGCCCGCCTCGAAGGCGGCGACGCGGGCGCTGGGATCGGTATAGATGCGCACGATCAGCCGGTCCAGCAGCGGCTTGCCCGCGTCCCAGTAATCCGGGTTCTTCTCCAGCACGATATGGCTGCCGCGCTCCCATTCGACGAAGCGGAACGGGCCGGTGCCGATGGGGGCGTTGCTGGCCTGGTTGGTCAGCACGTCGGTGCCCTCGTAGACATGCCGGGGCACGATGGGCGTCTGCCAGCCCGGCAGCGCATACATCAGCGCCGGCGCCGGCTCGCTCAGGCGGATGACGGCGGTCAGCGGATCGGGGGTATCGACCGCCGTGACCTTCTCGAACACCTCGCGGCCGATGGGATTGTGCTCCTTGAGGATGTCCATGATCGAATAGGCGACATCGGCCGAGGTGAAGGGCCGGCCGTCATGCCACCGCACGCCCTCGCGCAGGGTGAAGGTGACGCTCAGCCCGTCCGGCGCGACCTCCCAGGCGGTGGCCAGCTCCGGTTGCAGGTTCAGGTCGAAGTCATAGCTGACCAGCCCCTCGGTGATCTTGCCCGAGATGATCGCCACCGGCGTGGCGGTGTTGAAGGCGCTGACCATCGCGTTCGGCTCGGGGTTGATGGTCATCACCAGCGTGCCGCCGGCGGCCGCCCGTGCCGGCATCGCGGGCAGGACCCCCGCCATCGCGGCGGCCGAACCGAGGAGCAGGACGCTCCGCCGATCGAGAACGCTTCCAGAATGCTTGGTCATGGCGTCATCCCTCCCCGGATCATCTTCGGCGCGCCGGCGCAGGGCCGCAGCCGGCCGCCGGAACCCCAGTCCCGGCATGGATGCCCGCGGCCCGCCCCCGCAGTCCAGCCCCCGGACTGTGGGCATAGGGTATCGTTTTTACGATTTCCGCAGCCTTTGCCCGCTTCGGGCGCCCCTATCCCGGCCGGATGCCGCGATCCGCGAAATAGCGGGCAAGCCTGTCGGGATCGCCCGAAGGCTCCGCCAGCGCGACATAGGCATCGGGCCGGATCAGGTGGACGGCATCGCGCGCCAGCCCCGCCCGCCCATGCGCCGGCTGCCACGCAAAGACATGCAACGGCAGGTCGCGGCGCCGGCACCAGGCGCGCAAGGCCGGGCTGGCGGTCCCGTAGACATGCACCTGCCAGGCGATTTCCGACAGGGGCGCATGGTTGTCGGCACCGTGGATCGCAACCCAGGGCAGCCGGTCGCCGCCGGCCACGCCGCCCGCCCGGCCCAGGCTCAGCGGCAGGCCGCGATAGTTCAGGGCGATCTGGGACAGGTTGCGGAACAGCAGGTTGCGGGCCGCCGCAAACCCGAGGGCGCGCGACAGCACGGCCGGCGCGATGCGGGTGCGGACGGCCGCCGCCAGCCGGCCCCGCGCCGTCACCAGGCTGAAGGCCCGGTCCGTCGTCGCCACCAGCCGCCGCGCAAAGCCGATCCGCTCGATCTCGTAGCTGTCCAGAAGGCCTTCCCCGGCCCGGCCCGCAAGAACCGCCGCCAGCTTCCATGCCAGGTTGACGGCATCCAGAATGCCGGTATTCATCCCCTGCCCGCCGACCGGGCTGTGGATATGCGCCGCATCGCCCAGCAGAAAGGCGCGCCCCTTGCGGAAATGCGCGGCCACGCGGTGGTGGACGTGATAGGTCGAGAACCAGTTGACGCGGGCGACCTCGATCCGCAGTTGCCCGACCACGCGGGCGCCGATATCGGCGAATGTCGGCTCCGCCCCTCCTGCATCGCCGATAGCGCCCACCAGACGGGCACGCCCGGCCTGCGCCAGCGGAAACACGGCCAGGAAATCCGCCTCGTCCAGATCGACATGCAATTCGCCGTCGATGGCCGGGCCGCCGGCCTCGATGTCGGCCACGTAAAAGCGGTGCCGATAGGTGCCGCCCCGGAACGCGATGCCAAGCGCATTCCGCACGGTCGAGCGCGCGCCGTCGCAGCCGGCGATATAGCGCGCAGCACAGGTTTCCTCGCTGCCGTCCGGCCTGCGAAGCCGCGCGGCGACCGCCGTGCCGTCATCCTCGAACCGCAGCAGCTCGGTCCGGCGCTCGACCTCGGTGCCGAAGGCCCGCAGCCGGTCGATCAGCAGGCGCTCATGCTCGTCCTGCGGGAGGATTTCCACGAACGCATAGCGGGTCAGCCCGGCGCCGATGCGGCTGAAATCGACCCGCGCCTTCCGCCTACCCTCTACCCACAGGTTGACCGCCGGCACCTTGTGGCCCCGCGCGGCGACGGCATCGCCGAGGTCGAGCTGGCGATACAGTTCCAGCGTGCGCGCCTGCACGGCCAGCGCGCGCGAGGCCGTGCCCGGCCCGGCGGTCCGGTCGATGATGCGGACGCCGACCCCCAGCTTTCGCAGCCAGAGCGCCAGAACCAGCCCGGTCGGGCCGGCGCCGATGATCAGGACTTCGGTGGCCATTCCCGCCCCCTGCCCGGCCCATACGCGGGCGGTGGCGTCAGGATAGCACGATCGCGGCGGGGAAGCCGATACACGGGGCGGCGATCGCACGGGACGCACGGCGGGGCCGCACGTCTCAGCCCCCCGGCTCGAAGCTGCGGGTCACATCCGGCAAGGGCCGGCCCGGCACCGGCGGCAGGGTCGAGGCCAGCAGCAGCCGCGAATAGGGATGCGTCGGCCCGTCGAAGAAGGCGCGGCCGGCGCCGCTCTCGACCACCTGGCCGCGATACATGACGGCGACCTGATCCGCGATCCGCTCGACCACGGCGAGGTTGTGGCTGATGAACAGGCAGGTCAGCCCGAATTCCCGCCGCAAATCGTCGAACAACGCCAGAATCTGCGCCTGCACCGACACGTCCAGCGCCGAGGTCGGCTCGTCGCAGATCAGCAGGCGGGGACGCACCATCAGCGCGCGGGCGATCGCCACCCGCTGGCGCTGGCCGCCGGAAAGCTGGTTCGGATAGGACTCCAGCAGCCGCTGCGGCAGGCCAACGCGATCCAGCATCGCGCGCGCCTGCGCAACGCGGGCGGATGCCGGCACGCCGCGCAGGACCAGCGGCATCTGGAGGATCTGCGACAGGCTGCGCTTGGGGTTCAGCGAGGAATAAGGGTCCTGGAACACCGGCTGCACGGCGGCGGCGAAATCGCGCGGGGTCAGGCGGCGATGGTCCTGTCCCTCGATCAGCACCGCCCCGCTGTCGGCGCGCAGCAGCCGCAGTACCAGCCGCGCCAGCGTGGACTTGCCCGAGCCGGATTCGCCCACGACGCCCAGCACCTGCCCCGCCTCCAGCCGCAGCGAGACCCCGCGCAGCGCCGGAATCTCGCTCGTCCGGCCGAACAGTCCGCGCCGCTGGCGGAAGGACAGGCTCACATCCCGCAATTCCAGAACCGGATTCATGGCGCGGCCCCCTCGGCCAGCACGCAGCGATAGCCGCCGGAGCCGCGCACCCGCCACGGGATCGGCCCGGCGCAACGGTCCTGCGCCTGCGGGCAGCGGTTGCGGAAGGCGCAGCCCTCCAGCGCGCCGAACAGGGCCGGGACGACGCCGGGGATCGGCACCAGCGGCAGGTCGCGGCTGGCCTGAACCGGCAGGCAGCGCAGCAGCGCGGCGGTATAGGGATGCGCCGGCGCGGTGATGACCTGCGCGGCGGGTCCGGTCTCGACCACCTCGCCGGCATACATGACCGCCATGCGCTCGGCCACATGGGCGACGACACCCAGGTCGTGGGTGATCAGCATCAGCGCCATGCCGGTATCGCGCTGCAACTCCTGCAACAGTTTGAGGATCTCGACCTGCGTGGTTACGTCCAGCGCGGTCGTCGGCTCGTCCGCGATCATCAGCCGGGGGCGGCACATCAGCGCCATCGCGATCATCACCCGCTGGCGCAGGCCCCCGGACATCTGATGCGGAAACTGCGCCATGCGCCGCGCGACCGGCACCACGCCCACACGCTCCAGCAGGTCCTCGGCGCGGCGGCGGGCGGCGGCGGCATCGCCCAGCCCGTGGCTGACATAGGCCTCGACCATCTGGGCGCGGATCGGCATGACCGGGTTCAGCGCCGTCATCGGCTCCTGAAAGATCGCCGCGATCTGCGGCCCGCGCAGCGCGTTCCAGCCGCGTTGCGACAGGCCCGAGAGGTCGCGCCCGTCGAAGCGCAGCGCCGTGCAGCGCAGCCGGGCGGCGCGCGGCAGCAGGCCCAGCGCCGACATCGCGGTCAGCGACTTGCCGCAGCCGGATTCGCCCACGATGGCGAAGGTCTCGCCCGCCTCGATGCGCAGGCTGACGCCGCGCAGCGCCCGCAGCACCCCCGCCGCGCCGGGAATGTCCACATGCAGGTCCTCGATCTCCAGCAGGGCGCTCATCGCCGCCCCTCGGGCTGGGTGACATCGCGCAGCCCGTCGCCGAGGATGTTGATCGCCAGCACCAGCAGCGAGATCGCCAGCCCCGGAATCCAGACCAGATAGGGCTTTGCGAACAGGAAGTTGCGCCCCTCCGCGATCATGATCCCCCAGGAGGGTGTCGGCGGCTGGATGCCGAGGCCGAGAAAGGACAGGCTGGCCTCGCTGAGGATCGCCATCGCCATTTCCAGCGTGGCGACGACGAGGATGTGGTGCATGACATTGGGGCGGATCTCGGACCAGATCACCCGCGCCTGCGAGGCCCCGGCGACCTGCGCCGCCGCCACGAACTCGGCCTTGCGCAACTGGCGGGTGGCGGTGCGCACCACCACGGCATAGCGGTCCCAGAACAGCAGACCCAGCACCAGGATCATCGTCCACAGCGAGCCACCCAGCAGCGACATCATCGCCAGCGCCACCAGCAGGCCGGGCATGCTCAGCCGGGTGGTGATGACATACATCACCACCGCATCGACCCGGCCGCCGAAATAGCCGCCCAGAAAGCCCAGGAAGGTGCCGATCACGCCGGACAGGACCATCACCGAAAGGCCCACGGTCAGCGAGACCCGCGCCCCCCAGATCAGCCGGCTGAGATAGTCGCGCCCCAGATGGTCGGTGCCCAGCAGATGCGCGGGGCTGCCGCCCTCCATCCAGCGCGGGGGGATCAGGCGGTTGGTCAGGCTCTGCGCCGCCGGGTCATGGGGCGCGATCAGCGGCGCGAGCACGGCCACCAGCACCATCAGCGCCACCACCGACACGCCGAAGACCAGCCCGCCGTGGCGCAGGGCGCGCCTCAGGCCCGGACGGCGGCGAAGGGGGGCGAGGGCCGGCATCACTCCTCCAGCAGCCGGGGGTCGAGCCATGCGTTCAGCAGGTCGGCCAGCAGCGTCAGCAGCACATAGCAGACCGAGACGAAGACCAGCATCGCCTGCACCACCGGAAAGTCGTTGCGCTGGATCGAGCGATAGGTCAGCAGCCCGATGCCCTCGATGGCGAAGACGGTCTCGACGATGACCGAGCCGCCCAGCAGCGCGCCCAGTTGAACCGCCGCCAGCGACACCACCGGCAGCAGGGCGTTGCGCAGGGCATGGCGCAACAGGATCACCCCCACCGGCAGCCCCTTGGACCGTGCCGTGCGGATATAGTCCTGCTCCAGCACCTCCAGCATCCCCGAGCGCATCAGCCGCATCAGCGCCGGCACCGCCCCCATCGCCAGCACCGCCACCGGCAGCACGAAATGCGCCGGCGTGGCCGAGCCGGAGATCGGCAGCCAGCGCAGCGTGACCCCGAACAGCGAGATCATCATCAGCCCCAGCCAGAAGCCCGGCAGCGCCTGCCCGCCCAGCGCCAGCACGCTGGCCAGCCGGTCGATCCAGCTATTCGGCCGCAGCGCCGCCACGGTGCCCAGCGGGATGCTGACCGCCAGCGCCAGCACCAGCGCCGAAAGCGCCATCGCCGCGGTGACGCCGATCCGCTGGGCGAACAGCTTCGCCACCGGCTCCTGCGTGAAGAACGAGGCGCCCAGATCGCCGCGCAGCGCATGGGACAGCCAGTCCAGATACTGGACCAGCAGCGAGCGATCCAGCCCCAGCCGCTGGCGCAGTTCCTCGATCTGCGCCGCCGTGGCGTTCTCGCCCGCGAGGCTGACCGCCAGATCGCCCGACACCCGCAGCAGGGCAAAGCCGATCAGCGAGACGGTCAGCAGGACCAGAACCGACAGGATCAGCTTGTCGCGGGCATAGGCCAGCATCCGCGCGCCGGCCTCAGTCCCGCCAGCCGACCAGCGACAGGTCGGGGAAATCCATGACCGGCACCGGGAAATCGACCGTCTCGGCGGTGACATAGGTGGCGACCGCGCCGTAAAGCGGCACGACATAGGCCTGTTCGTTGATGCGGGTATAGACCTGCCGGTAAAGCGCGGTGCGCTTTTCCGGGTCGGTTTCGCGCAGGGCCTCGGCGGTCCATGCGGTCAGGTCGGCATCCCGCACGTAATCGGTCGAAGAGCCGTTGAAGAAGATGCCCAGCGTGTTCGACACATCCGCCGAGGTCACGCCGGCGCCCCAGCCCACGATGCTCATCTGCGACTCGCCGGCGATATAGCGGTCGCGCCATGCCGGCAGCGGCATGGTCTCGATCGCGACCTGGATGCCGACCTGCCCCAGATAGCCCTGGATGGCCTCGGCGATGGGGCGCAGGCTGGCCTCGGCCATCAGGTTCAGCGACAGCCCGTCGCCATAGCCGGCCTCGGCCAGAAGGGCGCGGGCCTTGTCCGGGTCATGGGCCAGGTCGGGCTGGATGTCGGTCAGGCAGAAGGCCTGCGCCGGGTTGCACTGGCTGGTCAGGGCCGGCGCGTCGGGGCTGATCAGGGCGGCGGTCATCTCGGGCCGGTCGATGGCGCGGGCGATGGCCTCGCGCACCTGCTGGCTGGCGAGGGGGTTGTCGCCCTCGCCCGCCGCATCCATCGACAGGAAGAACATCCGCGTCGCCGGGCCGTATTGGACCTGCACGCCCGGATAGCCCTCCAGCATGGCCGCATCCGCCGGGGTGAAGTTCAGCGCCAGGTCGAGCTGGCCGGACATGACTTCGGCGATCTGGGTCTGGATCTCGGGGATGACGCGGACATTCACCGTCCCGATCGAGGCCGCCGGGCGCGTGGCGGCGAAGTAGTCGGGGTTCGCCTCCAGCGTATAGCTGCTGCCCATCGTCATCTCGGCCAGCCGATAGGGACCGGTGCCCACCGGGGCGCTGCCGTGGATCAGGTGGCCGTGCTCGGCCGTGTATTCGTCGGGCCAGATGGCGATGCGCGAGGCCAGAACATCCTCGAAGGTGGGTTGCGGCTGGCCCAGCGTGACCCGGACGGTCAGGGGGTCCAGCTTCTCGACCGCCACGATATTGCCGAAATCCTGGCGCTGCTGGCGGAAGTTGTTGTCCATGTCCATCAGCAGGCCGAAGGTATAGACCACATCGTCGGCATCGAAGGCCTCGCCGTTGTGGAAGGTGATCCCCTCGCGCAGGCGGAACTCGACGGTGGTGTCGTCCGGCCAGGTCCAGGATTCGGCCAGCAGGGGCCTGTATTCGCGGGTGGCGCGGTCGACATAGATCAGCGTGTCGAACAGCACCGTGCCGAACAGGTCGCCGTCGGCGCTGCTGGTATGGATGGGGTCGATGAAATCGGTCTCGCGGGTGACGGCCACGCGCAAGGTGTCGTCGGCCGGCCCCGCCATCGCCGTCACGGGCGCCAAGGCCCCCAGCGCGACCACGGCCGCCTTCCCCAGAATCCGGTTCATCCGCTTTTCCCTGTGGTTTCCGTTGCCGAAATCTGGCCCCGAGGGTTGAGAAAACTGCTGTCCTCCCGCAAGACTATCGGCCACCCGGAGGCTTCGCAACATGCATACCAACCCGTTCGCCGCCACTTATGCGGATTGCCGGCGCAAGTTCCTGACCCTGTGCCGCGAGGCCGGCGCCCGCGTCCGAAGCTTCGAGCACCCGCTGGCCGGCCCGGAGGGCGAGGCGCTGGCGACCGATCTGGCGGTGCTGGGACCGGCCCATGCGTCGAATGTGCTGATCGTCGAATCGGGGCTGCACGGCGCCGAGGGTTTCGCCGGCTCGGCCATCCAGGCGGCGGTGTTGCAGGATGCCGGCCTGCGCGACCTGCCGCCCGATACGGCGCTGGTGCTGGTCCATGCCATCAACCCGTGGGGCTTTGCGTGGAACCGCCGCTTCAACGAGGACAATATCGACCTCAACCGGCATTTCGTGGACTGGGACGATCCCGGCGACCTGTCGAATCCCGGCTATGACGCCATCGCCGGCTTCATCATCCCCGACGACCTGTCCGGGGAGGCCATCGCACGGTCGGATGCCCTGCTGGCCGCCTTTGGCGCCGAGGCCGGCGATATCGCGCTGCGCAACGCCGTCAAGCTGGGCCAGTATGGCCACCCGGACGGGCTGTTCTATGGCGGCAGCGGCCCGTCATGGTCGTCGCGGACGGTGCAGGCGGTGGCGGATGGCTGCCTCGGCACGGCGCGGCGGGCGGGGCTGATCGACATCCATACCGGCCTCGGCCCCTTCGGATTCGGCGAATGCCTCAGCGGCGAAAGCCCCGACAGCGACGAGGGGCGCCGCGCCGGCGGCTGGTATGGCCATGTCGCGCATACCAAATCCGACGCAACCAGCTATGCGGGCAGCAAGGCCTCGATCCTCGACGGCTGGCGCCGGGCGGCGCCGGGCGTCGAATGGACCCCGATCGGGCTGGAATTCGGCACCCGCGCGCCGCAGGTGGTGCAGGACGCCGTGCGCCTCGACGGCTGGCTGTGGCTGAACGGGTTCCGGGACAATCCCGCATGGGATCGGGTCAAGGCCGGCCTGTCCCACGCCTTCAATCCCGCCGAACCGGAATGGCGGCAGGCGGTGGTCGCGCGCGGGCTGGAGGTCGTGCGCCAGGGCCTCGCGGGTCTGGCCGCGCGGCAAGGCGGGCGGTAACGGCGGCCCCGGACGGCCGGGCGGCGGTGGGGCGGCAACGGGCGGCGGGGAAGAATCTTGCCCCGCCCCTCGGGATTCGGGCCGCCATGAGGATATTCTTTTCCTTCGCCGCCCCACAGGGCAGCCATCTTCCAAAATCCCGGAAAAATCGCCCGGTTCGTTTTCTTGGCTTTCCCCCGTCCGGCCCATAGCTTCCGCGCCTGGGATATGGGACGGGAAACATGGGCCTTTCGATCGCCAACATGACGCGCCGCTTCGGCAGGACCGAGGTGCTGCGCGGCATCGACCTCGACATCGCCAGGGGCGAGCTGGTCGCCCTGCTCGGCCCTTCCGGCTCGGGCAAGACCACGCTGCTGCGCATCATCGCCGGGCTGGACTGGCCCGATGCCGGCAACCTGTCGGTGGATGGCGAGGACTGGCTGGCCAAGACCGCGCAGGATCGCCGCACCGGCTTCGTGTTCCAGCACTACGCGCTGTTTTCGCATATGAAGGTGCGCGACAATATCGCCTTCGGCCTGACCGTCCTGCCGCGCAGCCAGCGCCCGCCCAAGGCGCAGATCGAGGCCAGGGTGTGGGAATTGCTGCATTTCCTCCAGATCGACGCGCTGGCCGACCGCTATCCGTCGGAACTGTCGGGCGGCCAGCGCCAGCGGGTGGCGCTGGGGCGGGCGCTGGCGATCTCGCCCCGGCTGCTGCTGCTGGACGAGCCGTTCGGCGCGCTGGACGCGCAGGTCCGCCGCGACCTGCGCCGCTGGCTGCGCGGGGTGCACGAGGCCAGCGGCACCACCACCGTCTTCGTGACCCACGATCAGGAGGAGGCGTTCGAGCTGGCGGATCGTGTCGTCGTCATGGGCGCCGGCCGGATCGAGCAGATCGGCCATCCCGACGAGATCTATGACCACCCCGCATCGCCCTTCGTGGCCCGCTTCGTCGGCCTGACGGCCGAGGTGCCGGTCACGATGCGGCAGGGCCGCGCCGAGGCGCCGGGCTTCGACCTGACCGGTCTGGCGCGCCGCGGCATGGCCGACGGGCCGGCGACCCTGTTCCTGCGCCCCTCCGACATCGCCGTGCTGCCCGACCCGGAGGGCCGGTTCCGCGTGGCCGAGATCACCTCGACCGGCGCACTGCTGTGGCTGCGGATGGAGCGCGCCGGCGGAGCCGCCATCGAGGCCGGCATGCCGCGCCGTCAGGCCGGCCGGCTGGAGATCGGCCAGCCCGTCCTGCTGCGCGCCGAGGCCGGCCGGATCTTCCCCGGCCGGGCCTCCGACACCGCAACCGCCGCCGGCCCGCCGGCCGGCAGCCTGCCCGACAACGTGATCATGCCCCCCGTTTCCGCCTTCAAGGAGAACCGACTGTGAAAACCCGCCTGCTTGCCGCCGCCCTGACGCTGGGCCTCGCCGCGCCCGCCACCGCGCAGGACGCCATCCTCAACGTGTCTTACGACATCGCGCGCGAGCTGTTCGCCGCCGTCAATCCCGCCTTCGCCGCGCATTGGAAGGCCGAGACCGGGCGCGATGTCACCATCGACCAGTCGCATGACGGCTCGTCCAAGCAGGCGCGGAAGATCCTGGAGGGGCTGCCGGCCGATCTGGTGACCTTCAACCAGTCCACCGATATCCAGGCGCTGGCCGATGGCGGGCTGGTCGATGCCGGCTGGCGCGAGGCGTTCCCGAACAATGCCTCGCCCTATTACTCGCTGCCCTCGTTCCTGGTGCGCAAGGACAATCCCAAGGGGATCGAGGACTGGGACGACCTGATCGCCGAGGGCGTCGAGGTGATCTTCCCCAATCCCAAGACCAGCGGCAACGCGCGCTATACCTATCTGGCCGCCTATGCCTATGCGCTGGATGCCAATGGCGGCGACCACGCGGCCGCGCAGGATTTCGTCGGCAAGCTGTTCGCCAACGTCCCGGTCTTCGACACCGGCGGGCGCGCCGCCACCGCCACCTTCGCCGAGCGCAATATCGGCGACGTGCTGATCACCTTCGAGGCCGAGACCATGCAGATCGCCAAGCTCTATGCCGATCAGGGCTTCGAGCAGGTGACGCCCTCGCTGAGCGTGCTGGCGGAATTCCCGGTCGCCATCGTGACCCCCAATGCCGAGCGCAACGGAAACCTTGAGGTTTCCAAGGCCTATCTCGATTTCCTCTATTCCGCCGAGGGCCAGCGCATTCTGGCCCAGCACGGCAACCGCATCCATGACGAGGCGGTCAAGGCCGAATTCGCCGCCCAGTTCCCGGAGCTGAAGCTGGTCACGGTCGAGGAGGTCTTCGGCGGCTGGGAGCAGATCGCCGAGGAGCACCTGGCCGAGGGCGCCATCCTCGACACGCTGTTCGTGAACCAATGACGGCGCTGGCCGCCAACGTGCCGGTGCGCGCCAGGCGGGTGCTGCCGGGTTTCGGCCTGACGATGGGGGTGACGCTGACCTATGTCGGCGTCATCGTCCTGCTGCCGGTGATCGCGCTGGTGCTGAAAGGGGCCGAGATCGGACCCGAGCGGTTCCTGCGCATCGTCACCGCGCCGCGCACGCTGGCGGCCCTGCAACTGACGCTGGTCGCCGCGACCATCGCCACGGTGTTCAACGCGCTTTACGGGTTGCTGATGGCCTGGGTGCTGGTGCGCTACGAGTTTCGCGGCAAGCGGCTGCTGGACGCGCTGATGGATGTGCCCTTCGCGCTGCCCACCGCCGTCGCCGGCCTGGCCCTGACGGCGCTGTTCGCCGGCAACGGCTGGTATGGCGCGCTGCTGGAGCCGGTGGGGATCAGCGTCGTCTATACGATCTGGGGCGTGGCGCTGGCCATGTCCTTCACCTCGATCCCCTTCGTGGTGCGCGCGGTGCAGCCGATCCTCGAAGACCTCGACCCGCAATATGAGGAAGCCGCCGCCACGCTGGGCGCCCGGCGCTGGACGATCTTCCGGCGGGTGATCCTTCCGGCGCTGCTGCCGGCCTGGATGGTGGGCATCACCCTGTCCTTCGCCCGCTCGCTGGGGGAGTTCGGCGCGGTGGTGTTCATCGCCGGCAACCTGCCGATGAAGACCGAGATCGCCTCGCTGCTGGCCGTCATCCGGCTGGAGGAATACGACTATAACGGCGCCGCCGCCATCGCGCTGGTGCTGCTGGTCATCGCGCTGCTGCTGCTGGCGGCATCCAGCCTGCTGCAAGCCCGCGCCACCCGCCATCAGGAGCGGCCGGCATGAGCGCCGCCGCCCGCACCGCCCAGCCCGGCGCATTGGCGCCCGCGCCCGACCGGCGCGGGGCCAGCCTGCTGATCCTCGCGGCCGCGCTCCTGTCGGTGGTCGTGCTGGTGGTGCCGCTGGTCTATATCTTCTACCGGGGCTTTGCCGCCGGGTTCGGGGTCTTCGCGGCCAGTATCCTCGCCCCGGACACGCTGCACGCCGTCGCGCTGACGGCGCTGGTGGCGCTGCTGACCGTGCCGGTCAATATCGCCTTCGGCATCGCCGCCGCCTGGGCCATCGCGCGCTTTCGCTTTCGCGGCCGCAAGGCGCTGCTGACGCTGATCGAGATTCCGTTCTCGATCTCTCCGATCATCGCCGGCATCTGCTATCTGCTGCTTTACGGGCGGCAGGGCCTGCTGGGGGGCTGGCTGCTGGCGCATGACATCCAGATCCTGTTCGCGCTGCCGGGGATCGTGATGGTGACGATGTTCGTGACCTCGCCCTTCGTGCTGCGCGAGGTGCTGCCGCTGATGCAGGCGCAAGGCTCCGAGCAGGAGCAGGCGGCCGTGACGCTGGGCGCCAGCGGCTGGCAGGTGTTCCGCCGGGTGACGCTGCCCAATATCCGCTGGGCGCTGCTGTATGGCGCGGTGCTGTGCACGGCCCGCGCGGTGGGGGAATTCGGCGGCGTCTCGGTGGTTTCCGGCTCGATCCGTGGGCAGACCAACACGCTGCCCTTGCAGATCGAGTTGCTGTTCAACGACCTGAACATCGCCGGCGCCTTCGCCGCGGCCTCGACGCTGACGGTCATCGCGCTGGTGGTGATGGTGCTGAAGGCGGCGATGGAATCGCGTCACCGCTGAGGCCCCGAGACAAGGCCGCCGTCACAGGAAACGGCGCCGGGCGGGTCTGGACCCGCGCCGGCGCCTTGGGAAGAATGGTGGGTGATGACGGATTTGAGCCGCCACTGAGACCATACAGATCAATCACTTGCAAATATCCCTGTAACATCGCGATGTCCCCGGAGACAAGAAATGACGTTGCATCACAATCATGCGGAAGGGGCAGCGACCGAAGGCGCGACGCCTTCATCTTGTGAGATCCGCCGCGCGCATCTGGCCGGGTCCCTCCGGCACACATTGTCCCGCCGCAATTGGCGTGCAGGCCGTCACCGCAGACGCTGCTTTGCGCCGGTCGGCCGATAGGCCAGCACTTCGACGGGTTCGGCACCGATGACATGGCCGTCGATGATCCGGTCCAGCGCCGCCTCGTCCACCCCGCAATAATAGGTGCCCTCGGGCCAGACCTGCATCACCGGCGCCAGGTTGCACGGACCCAGGCAACTGGTCCTGCAACTCATCATGCCGCCATGCGCGATTCGCAGCTTCTCGCGATCCTGCCGCGCGCGCAGATGCTGCCAAAGCCCCGCCGCACCGGCATCCGAGCAGGGACCGCCCATGCAGACCAGCACCCGCCGCCGCGCATCCGGGATCACCGAGGCATCGGGCGGCGGGCGCCGGCGGGCGGTCAGGTCGGTATGCTCCTCCGCCAGCAGCCGGGCGATCAGGCCGGCCAGATCGTCGCGCAGCGCGGAGGGGGCGGGGGTCAGCGTGATCCGCGGCACCGGCCCGGCCTGCCGCGCGCGCCAGCGGTCCACCATCCGGGTCAGGCCGTTGATCTGGCCCGGCTCGGCCGGCAGCATCAGCGGCACCAGCACCACCGCCTCGCGCCCGGCCAGCGCCGTCAGCCTCTCGCGCAGCGAGGGCTGGCCCTGTTCGGTAAAGGCGAAATCCACCTCGGCGCCGCCAAGCGCGCCGGAGACGGTCTCGGCAAGCGCGGCCATGTCGGCCAGCGCCGGCCCGGCAATGGCTGCGCGGGCCAGCAGCAGGATGGTTCCAGGCATCGGGCTTCCTTTTCCGTTCGGGATGTTCATTCGGGCGGCGACGTGCCGCGCGTTGGATGGGCCGCGACGGTTGCGGCAGGCCCACGGATCGGGCGAGCACGGCGCAAGGGATCAGGCATCGACGCTCAGCGCGGGCAGAACCTCGGCCGCGAACAGCGTCATGGCCCGTTCGGCCTCCTCCATCGCGATCAGCCCGTTGGCGCTGAACAGCGCCCGCAGGCTCCGCGCGCCGATGCGATCGCACAGCGCCCGGATCTGGGCGGCGCAATCGGCCGGATCGCCGGCGATGGCGAAGCCTTCCAGCATCTCGGCCCGGCTGCGCGCCGGTGGCGGCGGGTTGCCCTGCGCCTGCGCGCGATGCGCCCGCGCCGCGTTCAGCCGCTCCAGAAGCGCATCCAGCCGCGCCAGCGCCATGTCGCGCCGGGGTGCGACGATGACATAGCGGGACAGTTGCGAGCGCGCCATCACCGCCGCCGGCTGCCCATGCCGGGCCAGTGCCGCCCGCCAGGGGGTGAGTTGGCGATCCTCGTTCGGCTCCAGGCTGAACAGCAGGGGCAGGCCCAAGCGGGCCGCGCTGTCCATGCTGTCGGGTGAGACGGCGGCGGCAAAGACCGGCGGATGCGGGGCCTGCGCCGGCGGCGGCCCGGCCGGCACATCGCGAAACCGCCAATGCGGCCCTTCGGATGTTGCCCGCCCGGTGGTCCAGACCTGCAACATGATCCGCAACGCCTCTTCATAGCGCGCGGACGCCTCGTCGCGCGGAATGCCAAGGATGGCGAAGCTGTCGGGATCGGTGCCGCGCCCGATGCCGACATCCAGCCGCCCGCCGCCTTGCAAGTCGAGTTGCGCGACCTGTTCAGCCAGCATCAGCGGATGATGCAGCGGCAGGACCAGGATCGAGGTGCCGAAGCGCAGCCTCTCGGTGCGGGCCAGCACGGCGGCGCCCAGCAGCAGCGTATGCGGATAGGGGTTCGTCGCGCCGCGAAAGTGGAACTCGTTGAACCAGATGCCGCCATAGCCCAGCCGGTCGGCGCGTTCGCACAGACCCATCAGCCCGGCATGATCGCCCAGCGTCCCGTCGCGGGCAAAGCCGGCCAGGTCGATGCGGATCGGTGCGCTCATGCCGGGTCCGCAGGCTCGAACGGCGCGATGACGGGCACGCCGCGCAGGGTCGCGACCTCGGTATCGACGCCATAGCTGGCGCGGATATGCACGCGGCAAAGCGCCTCGCGCCAATCGCCTTGCGCGGCGACACGGCCGCCATCCATCAACACCAGGCGGGTGGCGAAACGTGCCGCCAGCGAAAGGTCGTGGATGGCCACGAGAATCCCGCGCCCGGTCTCCTGCGCCAGATCGGCCAGCAGCCGCAGGGTGAAAAGCTGGTTGCCGATGTCCAGCGCGCTGGTCGGCTCGTCCAGCAGGATCAGCGGCGTCTCCTGCACCAGGGCGCGCGCCAGCATGACCCGCTGGCGCTCGCCCCCGCTCAGCGCGTCCATCGGGCGGAAGGCCAGATCGGTCAGGCGCAGCCGCTCCAGCATGGCCTCGGTCAGCGCCATGTCGCGGGCCGAGGGACGGCTGCCCATATGCGGGGTGCGGCCCAGAAGGCAGGTCTCGAACACGCTGACCGGAAAGCCCTCGGGGGTGCGCTGGGGCACATAGGCGACCACGCGGGCGCGCTCGCGCGCGGCCATGCGCAGGACGGGACGACCGTCCAGCGTGACCCGGCCGGCCTGCGGCTGCGACTGCCCCAGCAGCGCCCGGATCAGCGTGGACTTGCCGGCCCCGTTCGGGCCGACCAGCCCGACGACCTCGCCCGGCTCCAGCCGCAGCGACACATCGCGCAGCAGCATGCGCGTCTGAACGGTCAGGGACAGGTTTTCCGCCGAAAGCACGGTCACGAGAAGTTCTCCCTCTGCCTGGCGAGGATGAGATGCAGAAACAGCGGGACGCCCACGAAGGCCACCACGATGCCCACCGGGATCACGATCGGGGTGAAGGCCAACCGCCCGACCGTATCGGCAACCAGCAGCAGCATCGCGCCGGTGATCGCCGCGAAAGGGATCAGCGTGCGGTGGTCGCCGCCGATCAGCATGCGCGCCAGATGCGGGCCGATCAGCCCGACGAAGCCGATCACCCCCGCGAAGCTGATGACCGTCGCGGCCGAGATCACCGCCAGCACGATCGCCATTCCCCGGAGGGCGGTGACGTTGACGCCCAGCGTCCGGGCCACCTCGTCGCCGGCCACGGTCAGCACGTTCAGGTGCCAGGCCCGCATCTGCATCATCGGCAGGGCCACGGCCAGCATCAGGGCGCAGACGCCCACGGCCTCCCAGCGCACGCCGTTGAGGCTGCCGAAGGTCCAGTGGACGACGCGGGCAAGCTGCTCCTCGGTGGCGATGAACTGCACCGCCGCCGTCATGGCGCTGAACAGATACATCAGCGCGATGCCGGTCAGGATCATCGCCTGCGCGCCCATGCCGCGCCACCAGGTCACGCCGAACACCGCCAGCGCCGCCAGCAGCGCGAAGCCGAAGGCGGAAAGCGGCACCAGATAGACGCCGGCGCCGGTCCAGCCGAAGCCGAACATGATCGCCACCGAGGCGCCGAAACTGGCCGCCGAGGACACGCCGATGGTATAGGGGCTGACCAGCGGATTGCGGGTGATGGCCTGCATCAGCACGCCCGAGACCGACAGCGCCGCGCCCGCCAGCATCGCCATCACCACGCGCGGCAGGCGCAGATGCAGCAACACCTGCGCGGCGCGCGGATCGGCCTCGGCCCCCGGCAGAACGGCGCCGAGGCCCAGCTTGCCGGCCAGCACCGCCGCCAGCGTGGCGAGGCTGGTATCGTTGATTCCCCGCACCGTCACGGCGCCGGCCAGCACGACCAGCGCGACCAGCGCGCCGGCGATCAGCAGCCCGGCCCGCAGCCGCGACGCACCATAGCGCGCCGCCAGCCCGGTTGCCGGGGCGGCCACGGCCTCGGATATCGCCGTCACGGACCTAGTTCCCGCCCTGCCAGGTCATGCCGCCGTTGTAAGGCAGGCCCTGGAAATCCTCGATCCAGCGCCGCATCGCCTCCTCGGGGTCGATATCGGCGAACAGGTCGGGATGCGCCCATTTGGCCACCTGCAAGGCGCCGGTGATCTTGGACGATCCACCGGCAAGGTAATAGTTGGTCAGGTGCAGGCTGCCCGCTTCGGCCGCCGGTGTGGCGCCGATCTCGTTGCGTGCGGTCAGCTCATCCCATGCGGCGGCGAAGCTGTCCGCGCCGATGGCCTCGTAGGAGCCGGGCATCAGCTTGACGACCACCTGCGGGGCGCGGGCGACGATTTCCTCGGGGTCGATGGTGAAGGCGTTGACATTGCCGCGCGAGGTTGGCTCGTCCTCGATCACGATGTCGCCGAAGACATTGCTCCCGCCGCCCTGCGCGATCATGTCGTGCCAGCCGGAGCCGGGGGTGACCGTGACCAGCGGCCGGGTCTCCTCCAGATAGACCGGCACCGGCGCGACCCCTTCGAGGCGCGCGGCCAGCAGGTCGCGATATTCGGCGTAATAGGCGTTCAGCGCCTCGGCGCCTTCGGGCCTGCCGAAGATCTCGCCCATCAGGGTGACGTTTTCCTCGTGCTTTTCGGCGTCCCAGGCGGTGACGACCAGGACCGGGATGCCGAAAGGCTCAAGCTGGGCGATGGCTTCCTCCCAGGCGCCATTGCGCGGCAGGATCACCACATCGGGGGATTTGGCGACGATGGCCTCGTAATTGGGCGCGCTCTGGCCCTCGCCGACGACATCATCGGGACCAAGCTGCGGCCAATAGGGCGGGTCGCGATACGTGCTGGCGTCGATGCCGACCACCTGCTCGATGGCCCCGATGGCGCGGGCGAACTCCACGGCATAGCGGTTGAAGATGACGGCGCGCTGCACCGGCAGGTCCAGTTCGACCTCGCGGCCGGTATCGTCGGTGATGGTTTCGCCGAAGGCGGCGGTGGAAAGCAGCAGGGCGGCGCAAAGCCCCGGCAGGAAGGACGGCACGGACATGATCACCTCGATCACGGGCCGGAAAGGTGAAGCAGGTGTCCGCGTCCCGACCCTCCGCGCCTTGCGGAGTGCGCCGTTGCACATGACCTGCCGGGCACCTCGCCGGCGGTTGCATTGTGCCAAGGCAGGTCTCCTGACTCGCGGCTCAAGCGTCCTGCGGCCCCTTCCCGGCCCGTCGGACCAGTGGATTCTGCGCAAGACTCGCCGCCTACAGTTGCGAGGGCAGTCGCAGCCTGGGATTTTCCCGTCCTGCGTTCCCTTTTCATCCGCTTTCGCGGAACCGTGGCGGGATTCGGATAAGCGATCGCGTTGTCGCTGTCCAGTGACAGCATGGGCGATCGGCAGGCCGTCCCGAAACGCCACCGGCGTTCAGCGAAGCCCCGCACCCCGGGACGCGGTGCGCACCATGACCGCGCCGTGGCGATCGCCCATCGGTGCCGGCATCGCCCTCGGCATCGCCCTCGTGGGCTTCTGGAGACAGTGGAGGACATCGGCGTCCCGGACGGCGGCACCGACGACACGCGCCGGGGGCGATGCTCCCGCTTTTCATCCTTTACGCGAAGGGGCATGCGGCCGACGAAGCCTTGCCTTCTGTTGTTTCGAGCCACACCCTCGCTTCTGATATGCGCGACGCAGGCCATACCAGCGAACCGCACTCCTACGGATCGGTATGCTGCCAGCCTCGCAGGGGCGACCGCTGAGTCGGGTCCCTGGCCTTGCAGGTGGTCAAGCGCGTGAGACGCGAGGACGCTGCCGGCAACCGCCCCATCCATACCCTGTCCGATCATTGCCACGATCGTCCATATCACCGTCAGACCGATGATCGTGAACAGCCCGGACGATCCGTTCACAACGAGTTTCAATCCATGTCAACGCCGTCCCGCGGTCCGTCTCTCGGTCATCCCGATCCGGGAAAAGTGGATTTCGCGCCGAAAATGTAAAGTCCCGTCAACCTGGACTTCGGAAACCCCAGCAAAGCAAGGGATCTCTGCTTGACACAGGTTGCCGTTCTGCCGCGTCGAAGTTGACGAAACCCGGCTTGTAGGGCCGTTCAGCTTGACGAGAAATCACGAAACCGACGCAAGACCTGTCCTTGTGGACAGTTCTGGTTGCCGGGGAAGCGCCGGCGTCAACCGGATCAAGCGGCTTCCCGGCGGCTTGAAACACCTCTTTCGCGTGCTCGGCGATCTGTCAGGGCGATGGCTGCTCTCGCCATTCTGGCACTGGGGAACGAGGCGAGGTTCATCGTCACGCCCGCGACCTGCACCAGCGCCTCGAAACGACTGCCGACGCGCCAGACGCCCGGAATGCCCGTGATCTCGCGACGGGCGGGCCGGTGGTCCCGCTTCTGAAGCCGGCTCCCCTCGCGGAGGTTCGACCAACGGTTATCGGCGTGATCGCCGTTGATCTGTTCGATGCGCCATCGGGACCATATGCCGGTCATCCAGAGCCAGGCGAGGCGATGAAGCAGATGGCGCTCGCCGTCGATTCCGACCTTGAGAAAGCCTCGATGATCGTGCCGGGTGCCGGCAACGCGGCCTTTCCGTCGCCCTCGGAGCCAGGTGAAGGCCCCGCTTTCAGGGGCATGGTGCAAAACTTCGCGCAGGCGTTTCTGGGTCAGCATGGGCCTCATCATTGACGTTCCCTTGCTTCCGGGCACGAAACTCTCTCCCGTTGGCTGGGATGGCTGAAAATTCCGACCGCTTCCCGGACAGTCGCTCCACATCGACGCATTCGTTGCCCCCGCCGAATGCGCGACAAAAGCGCGACAGCTTCCACGGCACGTAGCGCGACAGTAATCCAGGGGCGTCGCCGGGTGTCCGCATCGGCGATCGTTGATTCTGATGCTCGGCATGGCCCCTCACCCAAGAGTTTCAACGATCGTTGACATGGACACCATACCACCCCATCTTCACCCTGAACATAAACGATCATTGATCCCGCCATGACCGACATGCCCATGACGATCCGGAACGCTGCCGACCTAGGGCGCGCCATTCGTGCCCGCAGGCTGGCACTTGGACTCCAACAGGCCGAGGTGGCGATGCAGAGCGGCATCTCCCCCCCGACCGTCAGCGCCATCGAGAACGGCAAGGAGACCGCGCGCATCGGTCTCGTGCTCCAGATCTGCCGCGACCTCGGCATCGAACTGACCAGCCGGGCGTGACGATGCCCATGCTGGAACTCGATGTGTTTCTGGAGGCACGACCCGAGCCGGTCGGGCGGCTGACGCGGTTCGATGACGGATCGACCGGGTTCCGTTATGTCGCGGACGACCTTCCGCATCCGCTGTCACTGTCGCTGCCCATGCGCGAGGAGCCATTTGGCGACGTGGCGACGCGTGGCTTCTTCGACAACCTGCTGTTCGAGAATGCACAGCGCGAGCAGGTGATGCAGCGCCATGACATCGCGTTCTCCGACGTGGTGGGGTTGCTTGAACATCTTGGCGCCGATTGCCCCGGCGCGATCTCCTGCGTGCCGGTGGGGGCCGGGCCGGCCAAGGCGCCGGGCGATCTCATGACCGACTATGATGCGCTCGACGCCGGCGAGCTGGAGGCGATCATGGTCTCGCTGCGTGATCGGCGGCAGGTGCCTGACGATACGCGCGACCCCTCCCCTTTGGCGGGTGTGCAGGGCAAGATCGCCCTGACACAGTTGCCGGACGGCCGCTTCGCCCTGCCGAAATGCGGGCTGAACGTGCCGACGACACATATCCTGAAGGTTCCGAGGCCGGGCGAGATGGCCACCGTCGAACAGGAGCATCTGCTGATGCGGATGATGGCCGAGGTGCAGAAACACCCCGTCGCCATGACCGAACCCCTGGGTGAGGGAGATCTGCGTGGCCTTCTGGTGGCGCGCTTCGACCGCAGGATCACCGGCAGGATGGTGCATCGCCTGCATCAGGAGGATTTCGCCCAGGCCCTCGGCCTCGGCCCGCATCTGAAATACCAGCGCAACGGCACCGGCCCCCGCCGCTTTTCCGCCGAAGCCGCCGGGCAGGTTCTGGCGGCGACCGCCAACCCCGGTCGAGCACGTCAGGCCTTCCTGGAGGTGACGCTGGTGAATCTGCTGCTCGGCAATACCGACAACCACGCAAAGAATCATGCTCTACTGTATACAGGCCCCCGCCCCATCTTCGCGCCGGTCTATGATGTTGCCCCGGTGCTGATCGACGTTCAGGTCAATCATCAGATGGCCTTCGATATCGGTCATGCCAAAATGACCGATGAGATCACAGCTACCGACCTCGACACCTTCATCCGAGCCCTCGGCTTTCCCCGCGTCACGCCTGCGCTGCTGTCCCGGCTTCGCGGTCTGGTGCAGTCGCTGGTCGCCCGCATCCCGGAAATGTCCGGGCCTGCGCCCAAGCGTATCGGCGATGCGATGGCGGAACAGGCACGACCCCTGGCGTTTGCTCTGTCTATGAGGATCGACATCCCCGAGCGCGATGCGACCATCCTCGACCGGTCTTGACCGGGCCATCCCTCCTTGTGTCACGGCGGGACAGGAGCGGGGTAGCGGGTCTGGCTGCCAGTCGCGAACAGTGGAGGGTTCATCCGCCCCGAACCGGCTGGCGCAGGCTGCCCCCCATGTGGTTTGCGAGATTTTCCCAGGACTTCGACCGGCTGGTCCCGGCACCCCGCACACAAGTCCCACCCGACCGGGATGCGGTGCTGCGGTAAGCAAGTCATGCAGCGACAACATGAGGCCGGGCATGCCCCATCCCTATCGAGCCAGCGCGACAGCGAAGTTGATCGCGGATCGCATTCGCGATCTGGCGCACCGCAAGACCCAGGCAGAGATCGCCGGCGACCCCGAACGGGCATCCGCGCAGGCGTTGTGCGAGGAGGTCGTCCACGGAGACAACGACATACCGAACGTCGTTGCAAAGGCAGCCATCCAAAGCAGGGCGCTGGTGATAATGGCTCAAGGCGATCTGATCCGGGGCCAGCGGCTGGCGCATCGGGGCGGTCGTGCTGTTCGCCGGCCTCCCCTTCCTCTCGGCCTGGGCGCTCCGATGCTGGGGTTGCGCGACCGCACCCGGCAGCAGCTTCATGGCAGCCCTGCGATCCGGTCCGAGGGGGGCACGCGGTTCGGTCCTGCCAACGATAGGGCGAAGGTCTTTCGGCACCACCAGCCGGGCAAAGAATCGTCCATCGCGGTTCAGAAGGTATCGGACTGCGCCCGCCATCGCATCCCCGTCTGTAGCGGAATTCGCAACAGCGGAACGTGACAACCCCAGCAAAACAAGGAATGTCCTGTGTCTGCTGGGGGAAAAATGGTGGGTGATAACGGATTTGAACCGCTGACATCTTCGATGTGAACGAAGCGCTCTACCGCTGAGCTAATCACCCGGTCCGGGCGCTATAGCCAAGCCGACAGCCCGCCGCAACCCCCTATCGCGCGATTCTTGCGCACCGTCCGCCGGAGGGGGATACGCACGCCCCGAGCCGCCGGAGGGAGGGCCGGCGCAGGCCTCGCAAGAGGCCCCCGCGCCCGTCCGGCATGGCCGGCGCAGGGCAGCCGCCGGAAGCAGCGGGCGGCGGCCGGTGCATGGCCCCATGAAGCCGCGTCGACGGCGCGAGCGGGCGGCGCCCGGCCGAACGCAAGCCTGCGGCGGCCGCATCGACCGGGGCCGCCGGCCTGATCGCGCAAGGTCCCATCCCTGAGGCACCGCATGCCGGGACGCCGGAACCCGCCGCCGGAGGGCGCCCCCTCGCGCGCCGCCACCGGGAACTGGAACCAGCTTGCGGTGCCCTTCCGATCGGTCCATCCCATACCGGCGGAAACCTCCGCCCCGAATACCTGAATCGAGGAATCACCATGAAGCTTCACATCATGCCCGGCGCCTGCCCCCTGGCCGCCCATATCGTGCTGGAATGGATCGGCACGCCCTTCGAGATCCAGGCCCATACCCATGACGACCTGCACCAGCCGGCCTATCTGGCGATCAACCCTCTGGGCGCGGTCCCGGCGCTGGAGGTCGACGGCACCGTGATCACCCAGAACGCCGGCGTGCTGGAATACCTGGCCGACGCCTTCCCCGAGGCGGCCCTGGGCGGCGACGGCACCCCGCGCGGCAATGCCGAGGTGCGGCGCTGGCTGGGCTTCGTCAACTCGGACGTGCATCCGGCCTTCAAGCCGCTGTTCGGCGCCACCGCCTATCTGGGCGACGAGGCCGCGATCGAGAAGACCAAGGCCCATGCGAAGAAGAGCGTCCACCGGCTGCTGGCCATCGCCGACGAGGCGCTGAAGGGCCGCGACTGGATCGCGGGCCGGCGCTCGATCGCCGATGCCTATCTGTATGTGATGATCCGCTGGGCGCAGGCGACCGGCATCGACATCTCGGACCTGACCGAGCTGAACCGCTTCTTCGCCGCCATGAACGCCGATGCCGGCGTGCAGCGGGCACTGAAGGCCGAGGGGCTTGCCTGACCCCCTGCCCCCGCGGCTGCGCGCCCTGCTGGAGGCGCAGGCGCGGGCCGGCGCCCCGCTCAGCTATCGCGAGGCGGCGGCGCGGCTGGGGCTGGCACCGCCCGGCGTGATCCGGCGCCTCGGCGCCGCGCTGGAGGCGCTGATGGAGGAAGACGCCGCGCAGGGCCGGCCGCTGCTGGCGGCGCTCTGCGTCAGCCGCGGCGGCTCGGGCCTGCCGGGGCGGGGCTTCTTCGACAAGGCGGCGGCGCTGGGCCTGTTCGCCGGCGATCCGGCCGGTCCCGAGGCGCGGGACTTCCACGCGCGCGAAATGTCGCAGTTGCTGGCGGCCCATCGCCGGGCCTAGGCTGTGCCCCATCCGCATCCCGGAATGGATCATGGCCTATTTCGTCACCCTCACCCTGCACCTGTTCGCGGCGATCCTGTTCGTCGGCACGGTGTTCTTCGAGGTGCTGATCCTCGCCTCCATCCGCCGCAAGGTGGGGCGCGAGGCGATGCGGGCGGTCGAGGCCGCCGTGGGCCGGCGGGCGCGGCAGGTGATGCCCTTCGTGCTGCTGGTCCTCTACGGCGCCGGGATCACGATGGCATGGGGTTATCGCGCGCACCTGGCGGAGCCGTTCGCCAGCCCCTTCGCCATCATGCTGAGCCTGAAGATCCTGCTGGCGCTGTCGGTGCTGGGGCATTTCGTCTTTGCGGTGACGCGGGGCGCACGCGGCATCCTGCGCGCAGGCCAGGCGCGATTCGTCCATGTCAGCGTGTTCTGCCACGTGATCGCCATCGTGTTCCTGGCCAAGGCGATGTTCTTCCTTACCTGGTAGCGGCGCGGGCGGAGCGGATCACGTCGCGCTCGGGCGGGGCGTCCGTCGAGAACAGATAGACCGCCAGCCCGATGCCGACGCTGGCGGCATAGAAGGCGAACAGGGCGACATAGGCGGCCTCGGGGCGGGCGGGGTCGGTGAAGGCGTCCACCACCCGCCCGCTCAGCATCTGCATCACGCCCACGCAGCCGATGGAGAAGAAGTTCAGCAGCGTGATGCCGCGCCCGGTCAGATGCGCCGGCACGAAGGCCCGGCCATGCGCCATCAGCAGCGCATAGGAGGAGCCGAAGACCGCGATCAGGCACAGGGCCACGGTGATGAAGCCGGTGCCCTGCGCGGGAAATGCCGCCAGCACCGCCAGCACCAGGACCGACCCGGAATTGCCGGCGAAGGCCACCCATTTGCGGGTGCCGAACACGGTATCCAGCGGGCCGTAGAGGAACGAGCCGGCCACCGCCGCCAGCGCCATGAAGAAGGTCACCTGCCCGATGGCCAGCGCATCGGCGCCATGCACGTCCGACAGGTAAGGCCCGGCCCAGAGGCCGAGGATTCCGATCATCGGCGCATAGTTCAGCCCGACCAGCGGAAAGATCGGCCACAGCGGCCGCAGGCGCAGCACATGCAGATAGCCCGCCCAGCCGGTCGCCTGCGCCTGCCCGGCCTCGGCCCGCGGCGGGTCGCGCACCAGCGCCAGCACCGCCAGCGCGGTCGCGATGGCGACGACGCCGATGGCGAACAGCATCTGCCGCCAGCCGAAGGCGGCGGCGGCGGCGGCCAGCGGCGCGGTGCCGCCGACATTGCCCAGCGAGCCGATGCCGATCACCAGCGAGGTCAGCACCGCCAGCCGCGCCGGCGGAAAGCTGCGGGCAAAGATGAACATGGCGGCCATCAGCACCGGCGCGCAGCCCGCCCCGATCAGCGCCATGCCCAGCGCGATCATCCACGGCGCGCTGGCGCCCGCGAACACGAAGCAGCCCAGCCCGCAGCCCAGCCCGGTGATCAGCGCCACCGTGCGCCGGGGACCGAAGCGGTCCAGCGACATGCCGACCACGAACTGCATCAGCGCGAAGGTCGCGAACCACCAGCCCGAGGCGGCGGAAAGCTGCGCCTTGCTGGCACCCAGATCGGCCATCAGCGCCGGCGTCAGCACCGCCATGAACGAGCGGAAGAACTGCGACAGCACATAGGCCATCGTCATCGCAGCGATCCCGATCATGTTCCTCGACCCCGATACGGCCCGCCCCCGGCCGGATTGCGCGACGGTCGCCGGGCCGACAGCCATGCCCGCGCAGGCGGCCGGGCTAGCCCCGCCGCGCCGACCGGCGCCCTTCGCGTCCATCGCAACGACAGGCCCTTCACCGACGCCCCGGGCGGGGTGTCCGGCCTGCGCGCGACCATAGCAAGCGCCCCTGCACTGTCAATCGGCCCCGGCGCCCGGCCCGGCCGGCCTGTTGCACCCATCCGCAAAACCGGACACACTCGCCACCGGCAAGCCGCCCGGCCGGCAGCGGTCCTCCTTGCGCCCGCTGCCCCGCCGCCGGCACAATCAGGAGGTTCCCATGACCGTCAAGCTGGCCATCGTCTATTATTCGACCTATGGCACCAACTATCAGATGGCGAGCATCGCCGCCGAGGCCGCCAAGGCCGCCGGCGCCGAGGTCCGGCTGCTGAAGGCCCGCGAAACCGCCCCTGCCGAGGTCGTCAACGGCACCGAGGCGTGGAAGATGCAGGCCGACAAGACCGCCGACATTCCCGAGGTCGGCGTGGACGATATGGCATGGGCGGATGCCTATCTGTTCTCGGCGCCGACGCGCTACGGGCAGATGGCCAGCCAGATGCGCGCCTTCATCGACACGCTGGGCGGGATCTGGTCCAAGGGCGGGCTGGCCGGCAAGGCGGTCTCGGCGATGACCTCGGCCCAGAACGCGCATGGCGGGCAGGAGGCGACGATCCTGGGCTTTTACACCACCGCCTGCCATTGGGGCAGCGTGATCGTGCCGCCGGGCTATACCGACCCGGTGCTCTACAAGGTGGGCGGCAACCCCTACGGCTATTCGCACAACGCCGGGTCCGAGTTCACCGACGACGTGAAGGCCGCCATCGGCCACCAGGCCCGCCGCCTGGTCGAGTTCGCCGCGAAGCTGGCATAAGCCCCGCGCCGGGGCGGGACGGCTGCCCCGGCCACGTTCCCGGGCGGCCGATCATGCCGTGGGGATCGGGACTTGCGGATGCAGGCAGGGCGCGCGGCTGATCCGGTTTCCGGCGCTGCGTCACGCCAACCCTCCGCACGGGAGAGCGCGGAGATTCGCGCGGGGAAAGGGGTCCGACAGCCCGATTCGCGAAAGCCTGCACCGGGGGACCGATGGTGCGTGTGAACACGCACCCTACGATCGCGCCAATGTCCCCACGCCGCGCCACCTGTCGATGTAGGGTGCGTGTTCACACGCACCATCCCGACCGTCGCAGAGGCCGTGCCCCATAAGGTGGCACTTCACCCCGCCATGCCCCACGCGACCGGAGGCGGCGTCGCCTTGCAAGGGACGAGACCCGCCCGGCAAACGGCGGGCAGAGCGACCCGGCCCTCCTGCAACGAGTTGGCGGAATATCCCCCTGTCATGGATATTCGACAGCAAGAAAGGCCACCCGTTCCAGCACCGCGACCGCTCCCGCGCTATGCGCGCCGGTCACCAGTTTCACCCCGCCATGTCCCACGCGCGGGCATGTTCAACATCGCCTTGCCGGGGCGATGGCCCCGCCCGGCAGCCGGAAACCCGACAAGCCCCCCCGCAACGGACTACCGGGACGTGCCCCTCTGCCCCTAGGCGCGATCCGCCCGCTTCGCCACCGCATGCAGCAGCATGTTCAGCCCGGCCTCGAAATCCTCCGGCTGGCAGGATTCGTTGTTGTTGTGGGTGATGCCGCCCTTGCAGGGCACGAAGATCATCGTCGAGGGGCAATGCAGCGCCAGGTGATAGGCGTCATGCCCGGCCTGCGATTTGATGTCGCGCCAGTCATAGCCCATGCGCACCGCCTCGTCGCGCACCAGCCCGATCAGCCCGGCATCGAAGATGTCGCCGCCCCAGCTCCATTCGTCTTCGATCACGGCCGTGCAGCCCGCCCGCGCGGCGGCCTCGAACAGCGCCCGGCGCATCTTCTCGGCCATCACCCGCGCGGTGATCGGGTCGGGATGGCGCACGTCGCAGATCGCCTGCGCGTAATCCGACAGGCTGCCGGCGATATTGGGCCAGGCGGTCAGCTGCGCCCCGGTGGCCTTGCCGTCATGCACCGCGAAATCCCAGCCGATATCGTCCACCGCCGTCAGCCAGCGCGCGCCCGCGATCAGCGCATTGTGGCGCAGGTCCATCGGCGTCGGGCCGGTATGCGCGGTTTGCCCGTCGAAACGCGCCCGCATCCCGTGGCTGGGATAGCCACCCGTCACCACGCCGACCTGCCGGCCCTCGGCATCCAGGATCGGCCCCTGCTCGATATGCAGCTCGAAATAGGCATCGACCGGACCGCCGCGCGCCGGGCGGGCGCCCTTGTATCCGATGCGCTCCAGCTCGTCGCCGAAACGCAGGCCCTCGCGGTCGGTCAGCCCATGCACCCAGTCCACGTCATAGCGCCCGATGAACGCCCCCGAGGCCACCATCGGCGGCGAGAAGCGGGCGCCCTCCTCGTTGGTCCAGTTCACCACCACCAGCGGCCGGCGGGTGACATGGCCGGCATCGTTCAGGCTGCGCATCACCTCCAGCCCGCCCAGCACGCCGGCGATGCCGTCGAAGCGCCCGCCATTCACCTGCGTATCCAGATGGCTGCCCATCAGCACCGGCGGCAGGTCCGGCTCGGTCCCCTCGCGCCGCCCGAAGATCGAGCCGACCTCGTCCACCTCGACCGCCAGCCCGGCCTCCTCGCACCAGCCGACGAAGCGGTCGCGGATCTCGCGGTCGGAATCGCCCAGCGTCTGGCGGTTCAGGCCGCCGGGCCGCCCCACCCCGATCTGGCCGGAGACCTCGATCGTATTCCAGAACCGGCCGATATCCGCGCGATGATCGGGAGAGAGAGACATGGGAATCGTCCTTTCGCGAAAGCTGCGCGCAGGTAAGCAGCCCGGCCCCGGCGAGGCAATCGAAAACGCGGGCGAGGCCCGCCCCGCGCGGCGCGAAGGACCCGCACCCCGCCACCGCCGGCCCGCATGGAACCGGGTTCCCCCGCCGCCGGCCCGACCCTTCACAAGGACCCGGACGCTCCTGTCGGCCAGTCTCGGCGGCGTGATCGGCGGGAAACCCCCTTCCCGCTTGCCGCGTTGACGAGGGCGCACTATCACGGCGCGATTCCTGACGCCCTCCTGCCACGTGGTGTTCCATGCAGCGCCGAGCCTTCCTGCAATCCGCCCCCGCCCTCGCGCTTCTGGCCACCGCCGCCCGCGCGCAGGAGGCGGAGGGCGTGACCGAAGCCGAGGCCGCTGCGGCCCCCCCAAGGCCCTTCGGCTTCGACAGCTTGCAGGAGCTGGCGCGGCTGCGCGCCGGCGCGCCCTACAAACAGCCGCTGTCGGAGCTGGTCGGCAGCTTCGCCAACCTGAATTACGACAGCTACCGGGCCATCCGCTTCCGCCGCGAGGCCGATCCGTGGCGCGAGCATCCGCGCTTTGCGATGGACATCCTGCCGCCCGGCCTGATCTTCTACGAACCCGTGCAGATCAACCTGGTGGACGAGGAAGGCGCGGTCTCGGCCCTTCCCTTCCTGCCGCATCTGCTGGATTTCGACCCCTCGCAATTCCCCGACGGCGCCGACATGGAGACGGTGGGCGACATGGGCTGGTCGGGCTTCCGGCTGCGCATGCCGTTGAACCGGCCCGACGTGCAGGATGAATTCCTGGTCTTTCAGGGCGCCAGCTATTTCCGCGCCATCGCGCGCGAGACGCTTTACGGCCTGTCGGCGCGGGGGCTGGCGATCAATACCGGCAGCCCGGACGGCGAGGAATTCCCGCTGTTCACCGATTTCTGGATTCACCGCCCCGCCGACGACGCCGACAGCGTGCTGATCCATGCCATGCTGGACAGCAGGTCGGTGGCCGGCGCCTTCCAGTTCCTCGTGACCCCCGGCGAGGTGACGCGCATCGCCACCCGCGTCAGCCTGTTTCCCCGCGTGGACCTGACCGGGGCGGGGATCGCGCCGCTGACCTCGATGTTCTGGTTCGGCCCGGCCAGCCATGTCGGCATCGACGACTACCGCCCGCGCGTCCATGACAGCGACGGCTTGCAGATGACCACGGGCGCCGGGCAACACCTGTGGCGGGCGCTGTCGCTGCCGGCCAAGTTGCAGATCTCCGATTTCGTGGACGAGAACCCGCGCGGCTTCGGGCTGGCGCAGCGGCCGCGCGATTTCGCCGCCTATCAGGACGGCGAGGCGCGCTATGACCTGCGCCCCTCGGCCTGGATCACCCCGCGCGGCGACTGGGGCAAGGGGCAGGTGCGGCTGGTGGAAATCCCGGCCGAGAACGAGTTCAACGACAATATCGTCAGCTTCTGGCGCCCGGCCGAGCCGCTGAAGGCCGGCGCGCGCCACGATTTCGCCTATCACCTGGATTTCGCGCCGCTGCCGCCGGCGCCGGCCCCGCTGGCGATGGTGCGCGCGACGATGGCCGGCAAGGCGGTCAACGATCGCGACGGGCGCAGCTATGTGGTGGATTTCGACCTCGACCTGTTCCGCGACGAGATGCCGGAGGCGCAGGTCAGCGCCTCCTCGGGCGAGGTACGCCACATCCACCTGCGCCCGCTGCCCGAGGCCGGGGCGATGCGGCTGGGCTTTCTGTTCGTGCCGGGCAAGGCGGCGGTGGCCGATTTGCAGGCGGTGCTGACCGGCCCGAAGGGCGCGCTCAGCGAGACCTGGCTGGCCCGTTGGTCGCGATGACCCGGCACCAGCCCGCCACCCCGCCCGAATCGCCCTTGGCGATGCCGGTGCAGGACCTGCGCGCCAAGGCCCCGCCCGAGGCCCGCGCCCCCGGCCCGCGCCGCCTGCTGCCCGACTGGCGGGTGCTGGCGGCGCGGCTGGTGGCCTTCGGCGGGGCGGGCACGGCGACATGGATCGCCTGCCGGCAGATGCGCATCGCCTTCGGCGATACGGTGACATGGCTGCAACTGGCGCTGCTGGTGCTGTTCACCGTCACCTTCGCCTGGGTGGCGTTCTCGTTCTTCTCGATGGTGGCGGCGCTGTTCGCGCGCCCGCACCCGGCGCCGGCCGATCCCGGCACCGACCGGCTGGTGATCGCCATGCCGATCTATCACGAGGACCCCGGCGCCAGCTTCGGCGCGCTGGTCGCCACCGCGCAGGAACTGGCGCAAACGCCGCTGGGCGCACGCACGGAAATCTTCGTGCTGTCGGACAGCCGCAAGCCCGATGCCGTGGTGGCCGAGCGCCTTGCGCTGGCCGCGGCGCGCGACATCTGCCCGATGCCGCTGTGGTATCGCCGCCGCGCCGACAATACCGCGCACAAGTCCGGCAACGTCGCCGAATTCCTGCGCCGCTGGGGCGGGCGCTACGACCAGATGCTGATTCTGGACGCCGACAGCGTGATGGCCGGCGCCACCATCGCGGAACTGTCGCGCCGGCTGGCCTCGGACCCGCGGCTGGGGCTGATCCAGACCATGCCGATGCAGATCGGCGGCGAGACCATCCTGGCCCGCGTGCTGCAATTCGCCAGCCGCATCTATGGGCCGCTGATCGCGCGCGGCGTGGCGGCCTGGTCGGGCGATTGCGGCAATTTCTGGGGCCATAACGCCATCGTGCGGGTGCGCGCCTTCGCCGGCGCCTGCGGGCTGCCGGTGCTGCGCGGCAAGCCCCCCTTCGGCGGCCCGATCCTGTCGCACGATTTCGTCGAGGCCGCGCTGCTGGTCCGCGCCGGCTGGAAGGTGCGGCTGGACCACGACCTGCGCGGCAGCTTCGAGGGCGGCCCGCCCACCCTGCTGGACATCGCCAAGCGCGAACGCCGCTGGGCGCAGGGCAACTTGCAGCACCTGCGGCTGCTGCCCACGCGCGGCCTCGGCTGGGTCAGCCGGCTGCATTTCCTGATCGGCGTGCTGGGCTTCGTCATGTCGCCGCTGTGGCTGATGCTGATCCTGGTCGGCCTGGCGCTGTCGGTGCAGGTGCTGCTGTCGACGCCCGAATATTTCCCGACCACCTACCAGCTTTTCCCCAACTGGCCGGTTTTCGATTCCCGCCGCATGCTGTGGCTGTTCGCCGCCGCGATGGGCCTGCTGTTCACGCCCAAGCTGGTCGCCGTGCTGCGCGCCTGGTCGCGGCCGCTGGCCCGCGACTCGGGCGGGCGGCGGCGCCTGCTGGCCTCGGCCCTGTTCGAGACCCTGCTGTCGGCCCTGATCGCGCCGGTGCAGATGCTGATCCAGACCCGCCAGATCGGCGAGATCCTCTCGGGCCAAAGCTCCGGCTGGGAGGCGCAGATCCGCCTCGGCTCGACGCCGGGATGGGGCACGGTCTGGCGCCGGCATGCCTGGCATGTGGCGCTGGGGCTGGTCACGCTGGCGGTGATGGTGGAACTGGCGCCGGGGCAACTGATCTGGCTGTCGCCGATCCTTGCCGGGCTGATCCTGGCGCCCTTCGTCACCCGATTCTCCGCCAGCCGCGTCATGGGCCGCTGGGCGCGCCGCCGCCGGCTGCTGATCACCCCCGAGGAGCACGACACGCCCCCCGTGGCCGTCGAGGCCGCGGCGCTGGCCCGCCAGCTGCGCGCCCGCATCGGCGGCGGCGGCGGCGAGGGGATCGCGGCGCTGCTGTCCACGCCCGAGCGGCTGGACGCCTGCCTTGCCCTGACCCCGCCCGCCCCCGCCGCCCCCCTGCGCGAGCGGCTGGACGCCATCGCCGCGCAGGCCAAGCTCTCGCACGCCGCCGACCGCGCCGAGGCGCTGGCCTTCCTGTCGCCCGACGAGCGGCTGGCGCTGGTGCTGGACCCCGACCTGCTGCGGGCCTGGGCCGCGCTGCCCCCGCCCGGCGAGGCCCGCCCCGCATGAGGCGCATGATCGAGCTGGACATGCTGCGGGGTTATGCCCTCGTGGCGATCATGCTGGACCACATGCCGCTCTCGGTGCTGCGCCGGGGCACGGTGGCGAACTGGTCGATTTTCGACGCGGCGGAACTGTTCGTGCTGCTGTCGGGCTTTCTGGTCGGCCTCGTCTGGCTGGGGGTCGAGGCGAAAGCCTCGCGCAATGCCGCCCGCTGGCGCTTTGCGAAGCGCAGCTTCGAGGTCTGGCGGGCGCTGGTGATCGGCGCGGTGCTGATGGCGCTGCTGTCGGCGGGGCTGCTGGCGCTGGGCATGCGGCATACGGCGATCTGGAACGCCTATGCCGGCTGGATCGTCGAGAATCCGCTGGGCTATGTCGCCACCGTGGGGCTGCTGTGGCTGCAACCGAACCTTGTGGACGTGCTGGCGGTCTATGTGATCCTGCTGGCCACGGCGCCGGTGCTGGTGCCGGTGCTGCTGCGCTGGCCGCTGGTCTTCGCCGCCGGCTCGGTCGCGCTGTGGTGGTTCGCGCCGCTGCTGGGGCCGCTGGTGCCCAATCACAACAAGGGCGGCATCCTGTTCAACCCGTTCGGCTGGCAGATGCTGTTCTATACCGGCGTGGCCATCGGCCTGTTCCGCCACCGCTTCATGCCGTTCCTGCTGCGCTGGCAAGGGCCGATCACCTTCGTCGCCGTGCTGATGTTCTGCTTTGGCGCCGCGATCACCATCGCGCCGCGCTTCGGCGACGACGCGCTGCCGCTGCGGCTGTGGATGCGGTCGATCTATGGCACGATCGACAAATGGCCGCTGGACGGCACGCGCTATCTGGCGATCCTGGCCGGGGCCTGGCTGGTGGCGGTGCCGTTCTCGCGCCCGGTCCGCTGGGTTTCGGCCACCGGATTGGGGCGCATGTTGCAGGAGATCGGGCGCGGCGGGCTGTGGTCCTTCATCGCCTGCGTGCTGCTGTCGGTGCTGGGCGACGCCTTGCAGATGAACCCGCCGGGCCAGGGCATCGGTGCCCGGCTGCTGGTCGATCTGTGGGTGGTGGCGGCTTTGTGGTGGGTGTCGTGGGGCTGGCACCGCTGGAAGGACCGGCGCAAGGCACGGGCGGGCTGAGCCGCGAGGAAGGCGCCTCGCCTGCACCCCTGCGGGGCTTGGCGAGCCGGCGCTGCCGCCCGGCCTCGGCGCCCGCAAGCCCGACTTACCCACCCCCTCCGACTCCTTTGGGGGTCTCCGGGCGTGGATAAGTCTGCGTGGTCGCCGGCCTCCGGGTTGCCCGGATGCGCAGGGCGCCGCCGCTAATACAACCCGCCCGAGGACATCGTGCCGAAATCCGCCTGCTTGGGGATCACCCGGCGCTGGCCGCCGGAGGTGGTGATGGTGGTGGTCTGCTCGCCCAGCGATTGCTCGGGCAGGTAGGTGGTGCCGAAGGACGAGTTGAAGCCGCCCGTCACCAGAAGCAGCGGCGAATCCCAGTTCGGGGTCGAGCCGTCGCGGAAATACTCGGCGATCACGTTCGGGCCGGAGGCATCCGCCGACAGCTTGGCGCCGGTAAAGCGGTCGATCTTCAGGAAATGGCCGCCGGGGGGAACCTTGAACTCGGTCCCGCCATATTGCTTGACGGCCTCGCGCATGAAGGCCTGGAACACCGGCACGCAGAGCGTGCCGCCAAAGGCCCCCGGTCCCAGCGTCCGGGGCGTGTCATAGCCCAGATAGCAGCCGGCGACGATATTGCTGGTATAGCCGATGAACCAGACATCCTTGGCGTCGTTCGTCGTCCCGGTCTTGCCCGCCACCGGCACCGGCAGCCGCACCCCGGTGCCCGAGCCGCGGATGACCACGCCCTGCATCATCGAGGTCAGCTGATAGGCGGTGATCGCGTCCATCACCCTTTCCCGGTTGGACACGATGGTCGGCGCACGCCCGGCGGGCAGCGAGGGCTGGCCGCAGGTCTGGCAAACCCGCTGATCGTGGCGATAGATGGTGCGTCCGCGCCGGTCCTGCACGCGGTCGACCAGCGTCGGCTCGACCCGCTCGCCGCCATTGGCGAACATGGCATAGGCGGCGACCATCTTGAACAGCGTGGTCTCCTGCGCGCCGAGGCTGTTGGCCAGAAAGGGGCGCAGGTTGTCATAGACGCCGAATTTCTCGGCATAGCGGGCCACGGTCTCCATGCCGATGTCCTGCGCGATGCGGATGGTCATCAGGTTCCTGGACTGCTCGATCCCGGTGCGCAGGGGCGTTGGGCCATAGGTGCGGTTCGAGGCGTTCGAGGGCTGCCACAGCCCTTGCGGCGTGTTGACGGTGATCGCCTCGTCCACGACGATGGTGGCCGGGGTATAGCCGCTGTCCAGCGCCGCGGCATAGACGAAGGGCTTGAAGCTGGAACCGGGCTGGCGCATCGCCTGCGTGGCGCGGTTGAAGGTGGTGGCCTGATAGGAAAAACCGCCCTGCATGGCCATGACGCGGCCGGTATTCACGTCCATCGCCATGAAGGCGCCCTCGACCTCGGGCACCTGGCGCAGGGTCCAGCGGATGAAGCTGCCGTCCTTGTCGTCGGTCATGGCGCGCACCAGCACCACATCGCCGAGTTCCAGCAAATCCTGCGCGCGGCTGGCCTTGGGCGCCAGCGAGCCGTCGCGGTTGCGCTTGCGCGCCCAGGTCACGTCACGCGCCGGAACCCAGTGGCCGCGCGCATCCGACAGGATGCCCTCGATGCCGATCTGCGCGTCGCCGTCGCGAAAGCCCAGCACCACGGCCGGATGCCAGCCGGGAATGTCGCGCGGCACCGGGCTGGCGGCCAGCGCCGCCCGCCAGGCCGGTTCGTCGCCCAGAACCGCCGGGTCCAGCACCTGCCGCGTGCCGCGCCAGACGCCGCGCTGGCGGTCGTAGGTCTCCAGCGCCTCGCGCAGCGCATCGGCGGCGATGCCTTGCAGATCGGGGACCACGGTGGCGCGGATGCTCAGCCCGCCGCCAAAGAACTCGTCCTCGCCGAACTCGCGCGACAGCTGGCGGCGGATCTCGTCGGTGAAATAGTCGCGCGGCGGCAGGCTTTCGCGGAAGGGGGCATAGTCGCCGCCCTGCACGGTGCGCAGCGGGGTGGCATTCTCGGCGCGGAAGGTAGCCTCGTCGATATAGCCGTTCTGCCACATCTGGCGCAGCACATATTCGCGCCGGGCGACGATGGTGTCGTGGTCGCGCACCATCGAGCGCGAGGGCGATTGCGGCATCGCGGCCAGCGTCGCGGCCTCGGCCGGCGTCAGCTCGCCCAGGCTCTTGTTGAAATAGGTCTGCGCCGCCGCCGCCACGCCATAGCTGTTCTGGCCGAGGAAGATCTCGTTGAGGTAGAGTTCAAGGATCTGCTCCTTGCCCAGCGCGGCCTCCAGCCGTGTGGCGAGGATCAACTCCTTGATCTTACGGTCGATCTTGCGCTCGGACGACAGCAGGAAGACCTTGACCACCTGTTGCGGGATGGTCGAGGCGCCGCGCACGCGCGAGAAGCCGGACTGGAACGCCTGCACCGCCGCCGCCGCCATGCCGCGCACGTCGAAGCCCTGATGGACGTAGAAATCCTGGTCCTCGGCGCTGATGAAGGCGTGCTTGACCAGATCGGGGATCTCGTCGGCGGGAACGAAGATCCGGCGCTCCTGCGCGAATTCGTCGATCAGCCGGCCCTCGCCGGAATAGATGCGGCTGATGGTCTTGGGCGAATACTGGGCAAGCTGCTCATAGCTGGGCAGGCCGGGCGAGAACATCCAGAAGATGCCGCCGATGGTCAGCCCGGCAAAGACGATGCCGGTCGCCACGAAGGCGAAGATGCCGCCAAGGAAGGACAGGATGAATCGCAGCAAGATGGGCCTCCGCACCGGTGCGGCGTTATAGACGGATGCGGCGCAGGCGTCAAAACCGCATTGCGCGGCGCGGGCGGTCATGCGCGAGGAACGGCGCGGGGGCGGGCGGGCGACAAGGGCGGACAGCCGCGCGGGGGCGGCATGGGCACGGGCGGCCCGGCATCAGGCGGCAGGCATGCATGGCGGGCAGGCGCTCATCCCCGCAGCGGAGGACGCGGCGGGACGGATAGCGGACGGCCCGGCACCGGGCGCGGACCGTGCCCTACTGGCGCAGCAGGGGCGCGCGGATACGATCGTCATGCGCCCAGTTCAGGATCGCCCGCGCCAGCGCCGCCACCAGCCCCGCCCGCCCGGACGGCTCGGCCAGCCGCGCACGGTCGGCGGGGTCGGTCAGGAAGCCGGTCTCGATCAGGATCGACGGAATATCGGGCGATTTCAGCACGCTGAACGCAGCCTGCTGCAAGGGGCGGCGGTGCAGCGGCAGGCCGGCGCGGCGGGCCTCGGCCACCATGAAGCCCGCAAGGGCCTCGCTGCGCGGCTGGGTGTCGCGGCGGGCGAGGTCCATCAGCACCCCGGTCACCTCGTCGTCGGTGCCGGTCAGGTCCATGCCCGCCAGCAGGTCGTCGCGGTCGTGGCGCAGCGCCAGTTGCGCCGCCGCGCGGTCGTCGGCGTTCTCGTTCCAGATATAGAAGGCGGTGCCGGCGGCGCCCCCGTCCGGCAGCGCATCGGCATGCAGCGAGATCAGCACATCCGCCCCGGCGGCACGGGCGGCGGTGGCGCGGGCCTCCAGCCCGACGAACTCGTCGCCCTCGCGGGTCAGCATCACCTCGACCCCGGCGCGGCGCAGCAGGGCGGCCAGCTCCTCGGCAAAGGTCAGCATCAGGTCGGCCTCGGTCATGTTGCCGGCGATGGCACCGGGGTCGATGCCGCCGTGGCCGGGGTCCAGCATCACCCGCAGGCGGCCGTCGCGGCGCGGCGGCACGGGCGGCACGGCGGCGGGCGGCGGCAGGTCCCACAGCGCGGATTCCGGCGCGTCGCCGCCATGCGGGGCGAAATCGGCCATGTCCACCGGCTCCAGCCGCAGCGCCAGCGTGGCACCCTGCGGCTCTGCCCGCATCTCGGCGCTGGCCAGCCGGGCCGGGCCGGGCAGCTCGACCACCATCCGCGTCCAGCCGCGCCGATAGCTGCCCCAGCGGATGCCGGGCACCAGATCGGCGCCGGCCAGCGCCTCGGGACGCTGGGCGCCGAAATCCACCTGCCGGAAATCCAGCACCAGCCGGGGCGGGCCGCCGACGACATAGGCGCGGTAAGGCACCGCCCGGCTGAGCGCCAGCCGCAGGTCGAGGGGCCGGGGCCTGCCCTCGCGCCCCTCCGCCGTCAGGGCAGAGGCCGCCGCATCCAGCACCGCCACCGCGCGGGTGGGCGGGGTCTGCGCCAGCGCCAGTTGCGGCAACAGCAGCGCAAGCACCAGCAGCAGGCGGCCGATCACCCTCACCGCGCCGCCATGAAGGCCGCCAGCCGGTCCAGCCCCTCCTCGATCTCGGCGGTGGCGCCGGCATAGGAAAAGCGCAGCGTGCGCCCGCCGCAAACGGGGTCGAAGTCCAGCCCCGGCGTCACCGCCACCCCGGCCTTTTCGAGAATCTCCGCCGCGAAGGCCAGCGAGTCCTGCGTGAAGTCCGACACGTCGGCATAGATATAGAAGGCGCCGTCCGGCGGCGCGATCCGCGCGAATCCCATGCGCGGCAGGCGTTCCAGCATCAGGGCGCGATTGCGCGCATAGACGGCGCGGTTGGCCTCGGCCTCCTCGCGGCACGCCAGCGCGGCCAGCGCGGCGACCTGGCTGACATGGGGCGGGCAGATGAAAAAGTTCTGGGCCAGCCTTTCGGTGGTGCGGATCAGGCTTTCGGGCACCACCATCCAACCGATCCGCCAGCCGGTCATGCTGAAATACTTGGAAAAGCTGTTGATGGTCACCACCCGGTCGGTCACCTCCAGCGCGCTGGTGCAGCGGGCGCCATAGGACAGGCCGTGATAGATCTCGTCCGAGATCAGCGCCATGCCGCGCGCCTCGCAGGCCCCAGCCAGCGCCGCCAGAGCCTCGCGGTCCAGCATGGTGCCGGAGGGGTTGCCGGGCGAGGCGATCAGCAGGCCCTCGGCCTCGGGCAGGGTCTCGGGGCGGGGCTGGAAGCGATCCTCGGGACCGGTGGGAATGCCGACGGGGCGCAGCGCCAGCGCGCGCATGATCTGGCGATAGCTGGGATAGCCCGGATCGGCCAGCGCCACCCGGTCGCCGGCATCGAACAGCGCCGTGAAGGCCAGCGTGAACGCGGTCGAGCTGCCCGTGGTCACGATCACCCGCGCGGGGTCCAGCTCGATCCCATACCAGTCGCGATGCAGGTCCGCGATGCCCTGCCGCAGCGCCGGCAGGCCCAGCGCGACGGTATAGCCCAGCGTGCCCGCCTCCAGCGCCCGCGCGACGGCGCGGCGGGCGCGCGCGGGTGCGGGGGTCGAGGGCTGGCCGATCTCCATATGGATGATACGGCGGCCTGCGGCCTCGGCGCGGGAAGCGGCCTCGACCACATCCATCACGATGAAGGAATCCACCTGTCCGCGCCCGGATTGCCGCATGTCCCGTCCTTGCCTGCCCTGTCCCTCTGCGGGGATTGCGGTGGGACATTACCGGAGATTGTGCAAGAGAGAAATGCCCCGCCGTGGCGCCCGCATCCGGTGCAAGGCGCCATGCCGCGACGGGCGTTCGAACAACGAGGAAGCCGGGGGCGCAGGGACGATTCCGGCACCCTGCCCTGGGCGGGGCCGTATTGGTTGCACTCGCCCCTCGGGGGGTGTCGGGGATGGTGGACCACGCCACCCCATTGCGTTGTGCCCGGACATCGGGGCGGCGGGGCGGCGACCACGCGGACTTATCCATGCCCCGGAGACCTTCAGGAGTCGGATGAGGGGTGAATAAGTCAGGCTTGCGGGCGGCGAGACCCCGAACCACGCAGACTTATCCACGCCCGGAGACCCCCAAAGGAGTCGGAGGGGGTGGGTAAGTCGGGCCACGCGCCGCAAACAAGGGCCGGGCGGCAGCGCCGGCTCGCCAAGCCCCGCAGGGGCGCGGGCGAGGCGCCCCCCCTCGCGGATCGCCCCGCGCCGCTCAGGCCCCCAAAGCACGCGCCACCCGCTTGCCTGCGACACCGCCACGCACCCGTTGCGCGGCCTGAATGCTTGCACTCGCGCCCCGTGCGGCCTAAGCCCCGCCCGTCGCGCAGGCAATGAGGTCCACATGGCACGCCGTCCCACGCCCACAGCCGAGCGTCCCTCCACCCGCCGCGTCGGCGCGCTGCGGGCGCTGTGGCCCTTCCTGCGCCCCTATCGCGGGCTGGCGCTGGCCGCGCTGGTGGCGCTGGTGCTGACCGCCTCGATCAGCCTGGTCCTGCCCATCGCCGTGCGCCGCGTCGTCGACGGCTTCGATCAGGGCGCGCGCCTGCTCGACCAGTATTTCGAGGCCGCCATCGCCATCATCGCCGCCCTCGCCATCGGCACCGGGCTGCGTTACGCGCTGGTCACGCGGCTGGGCGAGCGCGTGGTGGCCGACATCCGCAAGGCGGTGTTCGACCGGGTGATCGGCCTGTCGCCCGCCTTTTTCGAGCGCGTGATGACCGGCGAGATCATCAGCCGCATCACCACCGACACCACGCTGATCCTGTCGGTGATCGGCTCGTCCGTGTCCATCGCGCTGCGCAACCTGCTGCTGCTGGTCGGCGGGCTGGCGATGCTGCTGTTCACCTCGGCCAAGCTGACCGGGCTGGTGCTGCTGATCGTGCCGGCGATCGTGGTGCCGATCATCGTGCTGGGCCGGCGCCTGCGGGTGCTGTCGCGGCAGAACCAGGACTGGATCGCGGCCTCCTCCGGCACGGCGTCCGAGGCCCTGCTGGCCGCCCAGACCGTGCAGGCCTTCACCCACGAGGCCGCCACCCGCGCCCGCTTCGCCGAAGTGACCGAGGAAAGCTATGCCTCGGCGCGCACCCGGATTACCGTGCGCGCCATCATGACGGTGATCGTGATCTTCCTGATCTTCAGCGGCGTGGCCGGGGTGCTGTGGATCGGCGCCCGCGACGTGCGCGAGGGCACGATGACCGTGGGCGAGCTGGTGCAGTTCGTCATCTATGCGGTGATGGTGGCCTCCTCGACCGGGGCGCTGTCGGAAATCTGGGGCGAGGTCCAGCGCGCCGCCGGCGCGACCGAGCGGCTGGGCGACCTGCTGGCCACGACCGACAGCATCGCCGACCCCGCGCAGCCCGTGGCCCTGCCCCGCCCGGTCCGGGGCCGCATCGCGCTGGAAGGCGTGACCTTCCACTATCCGACCCGGCCCGATGTCTCGGCGCTGGAGGGCGTCGATCTGGTGATCGAGCCGGGCGAGACCGTGGCCCTGGTCGGGCCTTCGGGCGCCGGCAAGACCACGGTGATCCAGCTGGTGCAACGCTTCTGGGACCCGGCGGCGGGCCGGGTGACGCTGGACGGGATCGACCTGCGCGACATGGCGCGGGCGGATTTCCGCGCCGCGATGGCGCTGGTGCCGCAGGACCCGATGATCTTCGCGGCTTCCGCGCGCGAGAACATCCGCTTCGGCCGCCCCGACGCCACGGACGAACAGATCGAGGCCGCCGCCCGCGCCGCGCATGCGCATGACTTCATCATGGCCCTGCCGCAGGGCTATGACAGCGAGCTGGGCGAGCGCGGAGTGATGCTCTCGGGCGGGCAGAAGCAGCGGGTGGCCATCGCGCGGGCCATCCTGCGCGACGCGCCGATCCTGCTGCTGGACGAGGCGACCTCGGCACTGGACGCGGAATCCGAGCGCGCGGTGCAGGCCGCCGTGGACCGGCTGTCGGCGGACCGCACCACCATCGTCGTCGCGCACCGTCTGGCGACGGTGAAGAAGGCCGACCGCATCGTGGTCTTCGAGGACGGCCGCATCGTCGCCCAGGGCCGCCACGAGGATCTGGTCGCCGGCGGCGGCCTTTACGCGCGGCTGGCGCGGCTGCAATTCACCGATGGCGGGGCAGTGATCTGAAGGCGCGGAAGGCGGGGTCGATCCCCGCCTTCCGCGCCCCATCCGGCCGGGCGGCAGCGCAGGGTTGCCGCCGGCGGCAACCCTCCCCCCCATGCGGCCGAAATGCGCCGCAGCCCGCGGTGCCTGCATGCCCGCCCCCTGCGGCGCATTTCGCCCCCCCTGGCCCACGGGCGCGGTTGCCGCCCAACCGATGGGGCATGGCGCCGGCCTGCCGGACGCGCCGCGCCATGCTCTCGCCCCATCCGCAGGATGACCCCCTGTCGGCGTCTTCGTCGCATGACTACCCGTTGCGACCCCGCGCCGCAGGCCATCGGTGCGGGTGAGACAAGGGGGGCATGGGTATTTGCACGGCGAAGGCGCCAAGGCCGCCGCGCAAGCCCTCGCAGGCCCTCGCTTATCCCCCGATCTGACGCAGCGTTGAAGCGCCGGCGCCGCCGCCGGGCTTGCCCCCGCCCCCCGCTTTGCCGCATCCTGTAAGGGGCCAAGGCAGGGGAGGGCGGCGGCAATGGGAATCTTTACCGGCATTGCCGATCGCGACCGCATCGAGGCCGAGGGCAGCTATGCCAGCCGCGACCTGCCGGCGACCGTCTATGCGATGCTGACCCGCACCCGCGACCGCGTGCCCGACAATCTGGCCATCGGGTTTCAGCTTTTCTCCGGGCCGCGCACCCGCGCCGACACCCTGACCTGGCGCGAGTTCCACGAGCGGGTGACGGAAACCGCCAACCTGTTCCGCGAGCTGGGCGTCGGGCCGGGCGATACCGTGGCCTATCTGCTGCCCAATTGCCTGGAAACCCCGGTGGTGCTGGTCGCCGGGGCCACGGCGGGCATCGTCAACCCGATCAACCCCCTGCTGGAGCCGGAGCAGATCGCCGCCCTGCTGCGCGAATCCCGCGCCAAGGTGCTGGTGACGCTGCGCGCCTTCCCCAAGACCGACATCGCGCAAAAGGCCGCCGAGGCCGTGCGCCTAGCGCCGGATGTCCAGACCGTGCTGGAAATCGACCTCGGCCGCTATCTGCCCCTCGCCAAGCGGCTGGTGGTGTCGCTGATCCGCCCGCGCGTGCGCGTCGGGCACCACGCCAAGGTGCTGGATTTCGAGGCCGAGACCTCCACCCGCCGCCACGACCGGCTGAATTTCGACATGCCCGACGAGGACCGGGTGGCGGCCTATTTCCACACCGGCGGCACCACCGGCATGCCCAAGCTGGCACAGCACCGCTTTTCCGGCATGGTCTATAACGGCTGGCTGGGCGCCGAGCTGCTGTTCACCGAGCGCGACGTGCTGATGTGCCCCCTGCCCATGTTCCACGTCTTCGCGGCCTATCCGATCCTGATGTCCTGCCTGGCCTCGGGCGCGGCCCTGGTCATGCCCACCCCGGCCGGCTATCGCGGCGAGGGGGTGTTCGACAATTTCTGGAAACTGATCGAACGCTGGCAGTGCACCTTCCTGATCACCGTGCCCACCGCCATCGCCGCGCTGATGCAGCGCAAGGTGGATGCCGACGTGTCCACCCTGCGCACCGCCATTTCCGGCTCGGCCACCCTGCCGGTGGAGCTTTACAACCGCTTCAAGGCGGCGACGGGGGTCGAGATCGCCGAGGGCTACGGGCTGACCGAGGTCACCTGCCTGGTCAGCTGCAACCCGATGGACGGACCGAAGAAGCTGGGTTCCGTGGGCATCCCCCTGCCCTATACGCAGGTGCGGATCGTCCGGCAGGGCGCGGATGGCCCGCAGGACTGCGCCACCGACGAGATCGGGGAAATCTGCATCAGCTCGCCCGGCGTGGTGGCGGGCGCCGCCTATACCGATCCCGACCGCAACCGCGACCTGTTCGTGGACGGCGCCTTCCTGCGCACCGGCGATCTGGGGCGGCTGGACGGCGACGGCTTCCTGTGGATCACCGGCCGCGCCAAGGACCTGATCATCCGCAGCGGCAACAACATCGACCCGGCCCTGATCGAGGAGGCGCTGCTGTCCCACCCCGCCGTGGCCTTCGCCGGCGCCATCGGCCAGCCCGACGCCTTCGCGGGGGAACTGCCCTGCGCCTATGTGGAACTGGTCGCCGGCGCCGAAGCCACGCCGCAGCAGCTGCTGGACTGGGCCGCCGAACATATCCCCGAGCGCGCGGCGATCCCCAAGCATATCGAGATCCTGCCCGAGATTCCCAAGACGGCGGTGGGCAAGATCTTCAAGCCCGACCTGCGGCGGCTGGCGATCCGGCGGGTCTATGACGCGGCGCTGTCCGACCTGGGCGCCTCGGTGGCGGATGTGGTGCCGGATGCCAAGCGCGGGCTGGTCGCCCTGATCCGGCGCGGGCCGCAAACCGACGAGGCCGCCGTGCGCGAGAAGCTGGACGGCTTCACGACGCCCTGGGAATGGGCATAGGACAGGGACATAATGGAGATACTGGCCGGTATTGCCGCCGTTCTCGCGCTTGGTATCGCCACGTATCTGACCATCTGGCTTCTCATCCTGCTGCCGGCGGACATGGCGCGCGCCCGCAACCGAAGCCCGCTCGCACGGATGCGTGTCAGCCTGTTCGGCTCGCCTTTTCCTGCAATCTTCCTGCTGTGGTTTTTTGAGGATGCCTGACAGTTACAGAGTGCATGCAGGCACCCTGCGGCGCGAGCGTGGCCGGCGGGACAGGATCGCAATCCGGCGCCGTCCGGGATAACGGTGCGTGCAAGCACGCACCCTACGGGGCCGCCGGGGTGTAGGCTGCGTGTTTGCACGCACCGCGCCGATGCCCGCCCCACCGCGCCCCGGTCTCTGCTTCGGGGCGCAAGGCGGGGGCGTCCCGCCCTTAGCCCAGCGTCACGCGGGCACGGGCCACCAGCGCCTGCATGCCGGCAAGGGTCTGCTGGCCGAACAGCGCCTCGTCGCCAGCGATGAAGCTGGGCGTGCCCATCAGCCCCATATGCTCGCCCAGGGCGAAGCTGGCGGCGATATGGTCCTCGACCCGCGCCGAATCCATGTCGCGCCGCAGCCGGGCCTCGTCCAGCCCGACCTCGCGCGCCACGCGCAGGGTGGACGCCTCGTCCGCCGTGCCGCGCAGCCCCATCAGCGCCGCGTGGAACTGCCAGTATTTCCCTTGCTCTAGCGAGGCCAGTGCCGCCCGCGCCGTGAAATCCGATCCCTCGCCGAATACCGGCCATTCGCGGAACACCACCCGCAGCTGCGGATCGGCGCCGATCAGCCGCTGGATCGTCGGCACCATCCTGCGGCAGAAGCCGCAATTGTAGTCGAAGAACTCGGTCAACGTCACGTCGCCCCGCGGATTGCCCAAGACCGGGGCGGTCGGATCGCGCTCCAGCGCCTTGCGCAGCGACTCGGGCATCGGGTTGTCGCGGCTCTGCGCCGCTGCCGGCCCCGGCAGGGCGGCGGCGGCAAGGCCCGCCGCACCGGCAAGGGCATGGCCGAGGATATGGCGGCGGGAGGGCATGGCGGCTCCTTTCGGTGGCATTCCAGCGGGTTCGGCAATCGCTCCCGACCATACAGCATCCTGCGGCCGGTGAAAGCCGCGAGGTTCCTGCCCCCAAGGCGGAAAAACGCGAAAAACCCGTATCGGCATCGGCTTGCCGGATCGGCCATTTCCCGCGCTCCCGCCGGCGCGACCGGATAACCGCCTGCGATTGAAGCGGCTTTGCCGGTCCGGCAGACCCCGCCTCACGGCATGTCACACGGGCGTGGTTGCACAAGGGGCACGCCCCGCCCCCTGCCCCGGCCGCGCGCCTTGGCCCCCTTGGCGCAGGTGCCTAGCTTCTTCCCCGAGGCAGAAACCTGAACAAGGAGAACCGAAATGAAATTCGCGATTGCCGTTGCCGCCGCCACCTCCACGCTGGCCGCCGGTGCCGCCACCGCCGGGGGCTATACCCCGCCGGTCGTGGACGAGACCCCCGTTGTCGTGACCCAGCCGGCGCCTGTTGTGGCCGGGGGCTGGACGGGCTTCTATGCCGGTCTGCAATACGGCCAGGGCAATGCCGAGCTGTTCGACGGGACCGCCAGCGTCGACAGCGACTTCGACGCCTACGGCCTGCATGTCGGTTACAACCACAACTTCGGCCAGTTCGTGCTGGGCGGCGAGCTGGACTATAACCGCATCAAGCTGGACGAGACCGACGACAAGGGCGACCTGACCCGCCTGCGCGCCCGCGCCGGCTATGACATGGGCCGCTTCATGCCCTATGTGACGCTGGGCGCCGCCCGCGTGTCGGCGGATGTCGGCGGACTCGACATCAAGGAAACCGGCATGACCTATGGCCTTGGCGGCGACTTCAAGGTCACCGACAAGATCACCGTCGGCGCGGAATACACCCGCCAGAAATGGGATGACGTGGCCGATGTCAGCGGCGCCGACCTCGACGCCGACCTGTTCCAGGTCCGTGCCTCGTGGCGGTTCTGATCGGGCCTTTCGGCCTGTGACGGAAAGCGGCCCCTCGGGGCCGCTTTTTTCATGGCCGGGCGGCAGCGCGGGGCTGCGTCCGCGAGGGCGCGGCCTCTTTCCGGCCGGACCCCCGCCTCATTGCGGCAAGCCCGCCTGAACCTTCTTCGGCAAACCGTTGCGGATGATGCGATAGCTGGCCTGAAGGCGGTGGCGCAGCTCGTCCTCGTCGCCGTCCAGCGGCAGGGCGATCCAGCTGCGATGCAGATAGGCCGCACGCTGCCCGATCCCGGCCTCGATCAGCATCTCGGCCACCTCCGGCCCATCGGTCTTGACCGCGACCGTGGGGGTGGTCGCAGCCGTCACCGCGAACATCTTGCCCCCCACCTTCCAGCAGTCATGCCCCCCGCCCCAGGGGTCGGAGCACTCGGCCCCCGGCAAGGCGGCACAGATGCGGTTGACGGTCTCGCGGCTCATGATCCCTCGCGGCCTCGCGGCCCGATCAGGATGCCGGCGCGCGCGCGCGGGGTCAAGCAAGCACGCCGCCGCAAGCCAAAGGCGGCCCCGCAGGGACCGCCTGTCCCGCCGCCGGGCGGCAGCGCAGGGTTGCCCCTGGGGGCAACCCTTCCCCCTCTCCCCCTCAGCGGGTGAATTTCTTGTATTTCACCCGCTTCGGCTCGATGCTGTCGGGGCCGAGGCGGCGCACCTTGTCCTCCTCGTAGGCCTCGAAGTTGCCCTCGAACCATTCCACATGCGCGTCGCCCTCGAAGGCGAGGATATGGGTGCAAAGACGGTCCAGGAAGAAGCGGTCATGCGAGATGATCACCGCGCAGCCGGCGAAGTCCTCCAGCGCGGCCTCCAGCGCCTGCAAGGTCTCCACGTCGAGGTCGTTGGTCGGTTCGTCCAGCAGCAGCACGTTGCCGCCTTCCTTCAGCAGCTTGGCCATGTGGACGCGGTTGCGCTCGCCGCCCGAAAGCAGCCCCACCTTCTTCTGCTGGTCGCCGCCCTTGAAGTTGAAGCTGCCGCAATAGGCGCGGGAATTCACCTGCGCATCGCCCAGGTCGATCAGTTCCGCCCCGCCGGAGATTTCCTCCCACACGGTGTTGTTGGGCGACAGGGCGTCGCGCGACTGGTCGACATAGGCCAGCTTCACCGTGTCGCCATAGCTGACCTCGCCGGCATCGGGCTGCTCCTGCCCGGTCAGCATGCGAAACAGCGTCGTCTTGCCGGCGCCGTTCGGGCCGATCACGCCCACGATGCCGCCCGGCGGCAGGGAAAACGAAAGATCCTCGACCAGCAGCTTGTCGCCCATCGCCTTCTTCAGGCCGTTCACCTCGATCACCTTGCCGCCGAGGCGCGGGCCGTTGGGGATGACGATCTGGGCGCGGCTGATCTTTTCCCGCTCGGACTGGCCGGCCAGTTCGTTATAGGCGTTGATCCGGGCCTTCTGCTTGGCCTGCCGGGCCTTGGCGCCGGCGCGGATCCAGTCCAGTTCGCGCTCCAGCTGCTTTTGCCGGGCCTTGTCCTCGCGGGCCTCCTGCTCCAGCCGCTTGGCCTTCTGCTCCAGCCAGGCGGAGTAATTGCCCTCGTAGGGGATCCCCCGCCCGCGATCCAGTTCCAGAATCCAGCCGGTGATGTCGTCGAGGAAATAGCGGTCATGGGTGACGATCAGGATCGTGCCCTTGTATTCGATCAGGTGCTTTTGCAGCCAGGCGATGGTTTCCGCGTCCAGGTGGTTGGTCGGTTCGTCCAGCAGCAGCATGTCGGGGGCTTCCAGCAGCAGCTTGCACAGGGCCACCCGCCGCTTTTCCCCGCCCGAGAGCGTATCGACCTGCGCATCGTCGGGCGGGCAGCGCAGGGCCTCCATCGCCACGTCCACCTGGCTGTCCAGATCCCACAGGTTTTCGGCGTCGATCTCGTCCTGAAGCCGCGCCATCTCGTCGGCGGTCTCGTCGGAATAGTTCATCGCCAGCTCGTTATAGCGGTCCAGCTTGGCCTGCTTGGCCTTGACCCCCTCCATGACGTTGCCGCGCACGGTCAGGGCGGGATCGAGGTCCGGCTCCTGCGGCAGATAGCCGACGGTGGCGCCCTTGGCGGCCCAGGCCTCGCCGGTGAAGTCCTTGTCGAGGCCGGCCATGATGCGCAGCAGCGACGATTTACCGGCGCCGTTGACGCCGACGACGCCGATCTTGACGCCGGGCAGGAAGTTCAGGCGGATGTTTTCAAAGACCTTCTTGCCGCCGGCATAGGTCTTGGACACGCCGTCCATGAAATAGACGAACTGATAGGACGCCATTGGGGGCCTCATGTGAATGCAGGTTTGGCGGGGGGTTTAGCCGAATGCGCGCGCCAAGGCCAGCCGGTTGCGCGGCTCAGGCGGTCGCCGCCAGAAAATCCTCGCCGAAGGCATCGCGCAGATAGTCGTATTGCCCCGCCAGCCGCTCGCGCAGCGCCGCGCGGGCGGGGTCGGGCACGGCGATCCCGTCCGGGGTGGCGAAGACCCGCAGGCCCAGATCGGCATAGTCCGCCGGCGGCAGGTCCAGAAACCCCTCGATCCGCCGCATCAGCGCCAGCGGGTCGCGGGCGATGTCGCCATAGGGCAGGACCAGCAGCCGATCCCCCAGCCGCGCCTGCCAGCGAGGGATATAGGTGGCATAGTCGCCGCGCTCGGCCAGCACGGGGGTGGCGATCTCTCCGGCCCAGGCGGCGGGGCTGTCGGGGCGGCGGCGCTCGCGCAGCAGGTTCATGCGAAGCTGGCTGACCGCCCGGTCCACCGGGTCGCGCACCAGATAGATGAAGCGCGCCCTGGGCAGGAAGCGGGCGACGAAATCCACCCCCTCGGCCGGCAGGGCGGAGTATTCCGGCGTCACCTCCATCGGCTTCGTCCCTTCGGGCGCGGGGGCGAAAACCTGCTTGTACCAGTGGTTGGAATACATCTGCGCCCCGGCGCAGATGCTGCGCAGATAATCGTCCATGACCGCCGGCAGCACCTCGGCCCGGCGCTGGAAGCGGGCGCGGATTTCCACCGGCTTCTGGCGGTAATGCCAGCTGATCCAGTAGCGATGCGCCGCGATGAAGCGGTGGTTGAAGAAATGCACCTCCTTCAGCGGCGTTCCCCAGACGCCGGAATGCTGGCCCAGCATATGCGACAGCCAGCTTGTGCCGGCCTTCTGCGCGCCGATGCCGACGATCTCGGGCTTGCGCGGGGCGCCTTGGGGGTTCCATTTCAGCGAGAGCGTCATGCGCGACTCACCGCTTGTTGCGCAGCGGCACCACATTGGCTTGCGAGTGATTGGCATAGGTCGGCCAGTCCGGCGCATAATCTTCGGCCTGATTTCCCCAGACCGTCCAACCCTTGCGCGGCCCGCGCGCGAACATCTCCAGCCGCGGCCCCCAGCTACAGGCTTCGATCAGGTCATACTGCTCGTCAGGCTTGCGGCTATGCTCACGCTTCTGGGTGGCGAGGATATTCTCCTGCGAACGGCCGGGGGCGAGCGTGCGCACATCCTTGCCACGCACCCCGAACAGCAGGATTTCGGTCACGTTGCGGAAATAGAAACCCACCCCGCGCCGGTCAGGCCCGCCGTCCTTACGCACCTTATACCAGATCAGATTGCTTTTGTATTTGAAGCCCCAATGCTCCATGACCTTCAACCCATCGGGAAGCAGGGCATTGGGCACCCATAGATACAGATGCGCGCGCGATGCGGCGATGGCCTCGACCGGCAGGTCGCAAATCTCGTCCAGCCCCATCGTCGGATAGCGGGACAGGCGCTTGTGCTCGGGTGCCATCTTGCCGGTGCGGTTCTGGAACTGCCAAGGAGGATCGGCCAGAATGGTGCCGAACCGGGCGCTGCCAGCCACCTCAAGCAGGTCGTCCGCCGCCTTGCTCATGCCCCGTCCCCCTCGACATACAGTGCCTTGGTGATCCCGAACACCAATAACGGGCAGCCCGCCCCGCCGCCACCTTCAATTCGCGGCAGCAGCTTGGACATATGCGTGGTCGATTCACCATAGGACGCGCCGCGCCCAAGCTGGCGAAAGATTTGCTGCAACTCGTCAGCGCGGGTGATGATGACGCCAACGGACAGCGCACGCAGGTCGAACAGCAGGCGGAAGTTGTTCAGATCCCGGTCATAGAAGGGATCCTTGTTGTTCCATTCGATTTCCAGCCCGATACCGTTCTTGAAGCAATCGACCTTGTGGGTTGGGCTTTCCTTCATCAGGTCATCGACCATGATGCCGGTGCGGAACTGCCGTTCGCTCCATCCGCGCCCATCCAGGAACCCGTCGATGAAGGCCGAGACGCGCGACTTGTTGCCGCCCCCAACCTCAATCCACTCGCGGCGCAGACGGAAAGCAGTCAGCACATCCAGAATATCCTGCCACTCTCGCGGAAAATCCTGCGCGAGGATGGCACTGGCATGGCGCCATTCGTGCACCTCGTAATGGTCGCGCACGAAGTCGGGCAGCCGTCCGGCCAACATCACAACCTTCCCCAAAGGTCATAATCACTCGCCTCGTCCACGGTGACTTCGACCAGATCGCCCGGCTTCAGCGCCTCGAAGCCCTCGTCGATGAACAGGTTGCCGTCGATTTCCGGCGCGTCGAAGCGGGTGCGGCAGGTGGCGCCCTCCTCGTCCACCGCATCCACGATCACCTGCTGGCGCGAGCCGATGCGCGCCGCCAGCTTGGCCGCGCTGATCGCCTGCGCCTTTTCCATGAAGCGGTCCCAACGGTCCTGCTTGACCTCATCGGGGATATGGCCGGGCAGGTCGTTGGCCCGCGCGCCCTTGACGTTTTCGTATTGGAAACAGCCAACCCGGTCCAGTTGTGCCTCGTCCAGCCAGTCCAGCAAGGTCTGGAACTCGGCCTCGGTCTCGCCTGGAAAGCCGACGATGAAGGTCGAACGAAGGGCGATTTCCGGGCACACCGCGCGCCAGGCGGCGATCTCGTCCAGGGTCTTGGCCGCCGCCGCCGGGCGGGCCATGCGGCGCAGGGTGTCGGGGTGGGCGTGCTGGAAGGGGATGTCCAGATAGGGCAGCACAAGCCCCTCGGCCATCAGCGGAATCAGGTCGCGCACGAAGGGATAGGGGTAAACGTAATGCAGCCGCACCCAGGCGCCCAAAGACCCCAAATCCCGCGCCAGATCAACGATATGCGCGCGATGCCCGCGCTCGGTCGCGAATTTGCGGTCCAGCCCATAGGCGGAGGTATCCTGCGAGATCACCAGCAGTTCCCGCACCCCGGCCGCGACCAGCTTTTCGGCCTCGCGCACCACCGCATGCGCAGGCCGGCTGACCAGACGCCCGCGCATGTCGGGGATGATGCAGAACTTGCAGTGGTGGTTGCAGCCCTCGGAAATCTTCAGATAGCTGAAATGGCGCGGGGTCAGCTTGATGCCGCTGGCCGGCAGCAGGTCCACGAACGGGTCGGGCTTGGGCGGCACGGCGGCATGGACGGCATCCAGCACCTGCTCGTATTGATGCGGGCCGGTGACGGCCAGCACGCGCGGATGGGTGCCGGTGATGAAATCCGGCTCGGCGCCGAGGCAGCCGGTGACGATCACCCGGCCGTTTTCCGTCAGCGCCTCACCGATGGCGTCGAGGCTCTCGGCCTTGGCGCTGTCGAGGAATCCACAGGTGTTCACGATCACCGCATCGGCGCCGGAATAGTCGGGGCTGATCGCATAGCCCTCGGCCCGCAGCCGGGTCAGGATGCGCTCGCTGTCCACCAGGGCCTTGGGGCAGCCCAGCGAGACCATGCCGATGGTCGGCTGGCCGGGGCGGCGCAGATCGGGGATCTGGCTGCAGGCAAGGTCGGGGCGCAGGTCGGGCGGGTTCGCGATGCTCATGGCGGGCCTTCTATAACGGCGCGGGCGCGCAAGAA
>CAKTBJ010000016.1 GCA_934533075.1 uncultured Paracoccus sp. | reverse complement strand
AAGGGGGACGGCGTAGAGCCGGGGCTGCCTCGCAAGGCAAAGCGGTGGTGTCGCATGGCAAGGTGGCCGTTTCGCAAGGCGTTGCAGGGCCAAGCGACAGCAGTGCCCATGCAGACCATGCAGGGGGCAGCCGGGACAATCGCAGGCTCTCAGCCAAGAGCGAAGCAACGCCCCCAGCACGGGCCGGGCGGCAGCGCAGGTTTGCCCTTCGGGGCAAACCTTCCCCCTTTCGCCACCCGTGCAGCAAGCAAGACCGGCCAGCCCACGCAGACTTATCCACGCCCGGAGACCCCCAAAGGAGTCGGAGGGGGTGGGTAAGTCGGGCCACGCGCCCCTGACCGGCGCGCCGCACCCCAACCCCGAGATGCGGCGAGGCCGATTGCAGCCCTTCGGTCGAAGGCGGCACCCCGCGCAAGGCCGGGCGGCAGCGCCGGGCACCCAAGCCCCGCAAGGGCGCAGGGGGGACGCTCCTGCGCCCGGGAAGTGCCCCGGCTTTACGGTTGATCCTTCCCTTCCGGCGCGTCGTCGCCCTCGAACAGGATGCGTTCGCCGGCGCCGTCCATATCCTCGTATTGGCCGCTGCCCAGCGCCCAGAGAAAGGCGATCAGGCTCGCCAGCCCGAACAGCAGCGCCACCGGGATCAGGTAGGCGAGGACGTTCATGCCGTCCCCTCCGTCGATTGCAGGCGCCGCAGCGCCCCGCCGGGCGCAGGCATCGGGGCAAGTCCCCAGCCCAGCCGCAGCGCGTTCGAGATCACGATGATCGAGGACCCCGACATCGCCACCGCCGCGATCAGCGGCGTGACATGGCCCAGCACGGCGATCGGCACCGCGACCAGGTTGTAGGCCAGCGCCAGCCCGATATTCTGCCGGATCAGCCGCCCCGCCCGGTGCGAGGTGTCGATGGCCAGCGGCACCGCATCCAGCCCGTCGCGCAGGAACACAAGGTCCGCGATGTTGCGGCCGATATCGGCAGCCGTCGCCGGCGCCATCGAGGCATGCGCCGCCGACAGGGCGGGCGCGTCGTTCAGCCCGTCGCCCACCATCAGCGCCTTGTGCCCGGCATCCGCCAGCGCGGCGATGCGCGCCACCTTCTCGGCCGGCAGCAGGCCGGCGGCGTAATCCTCGATGCCGAGGCTGTCGGCCACCGAGCGGCAGGCGGCCTCCGTGTCGCCCGACAGCATCACCACCCGCAGCCCGGCGCGGCGCAGGGCCTGCACCGCCTGCGCGGCACCGGGGCGAAGCGCGTCCTCGAAGGCGAAGCGCGCCACCTCGCGCCCGTCGCAGGTCAGGATGGTGCCGGTCTCGCTCCCCTGCCCGGCACCTTCCCCTCGCGCCCAGCCGGCGCGGCCCAGCCGCCAGACGGTGGCGCCGATGCGCCCCTCGACCCCGGCGCCGGGGGTCTCCGTCACCGCATCGAAGGCCACCGGCGACGAACCCAGCCGGGCGACGGCCTGCGAAAACGGATGGCGCGACCGCGCGCCCAATGCGGCGGCCATCGCCAGCGCCTCGGGCGGAATGGCGGCGGCATCGACCAGCCGGGGCCGGCCCAGCGTCAGCGTGCCGGTCTTGTCGAAGACCACGGTGTCGATCCCGGTCAGCCGCTCCATCGCCGAGCCTTCGCGCACCATCACCCCGCGCTCGAACAGCCGGCGGGCGGCGACGACCTGCACGATGGGCACCGCCAGCCCCAGCGCGCAGGGGCAAGTGATGATCAGCACCGCGATGCCGATGGTCATCGCCTGCCGCCAGTCGCCCGCCACCATCACCCAGCCGATGAAGGTCAGCAGCGCCGCCAGATGCACCACCGGCGAATAGAGGGAGGACACCCGGTCCGCGAGGCGGCGATAGCGGGTGCGCCCGCCCTCGGCGGCCTCCATCATCCGCATCATCTCGGCCAGGAAGGAATCCTCGGCGCGGGCGGTGGCCTCCAGCACCAGCGGGCCGGTCAGGTTCAGCGTGCCGGCCCGCACGTCCGAGCCGGCCTCGACCGGCAGCGGGCGGCTTTCGCCATTGACCAGCGAGCAATCCAGGTCGGACGCCCCTTCGGAGACCAGCGCATCGACCGGGATCCGCTCGCCCGCGGCGACCAGCAGCCGGTCGCCGGGGGCGATCTCGGCCACGTTGCGATAGTCGCGGCTGCCGTCGGCGCCCAGCACCACCGCCCCGCGCGGCGCCAGCCGGGCCAGCCCCAGCACCGCCGAGCGTGCCCGGTCGCGCATCATGTGGTCCAGCACCCGCCCGATCAGCAGGAAGAACAGCAGCATCACCGAGGCGTCGAAATAGGCATGCTTGCCGTGGTTGACGGTCTCGTAAAGGCTCATCGCATAGGCCATCGTCACGCCGATGGCGATGGGCACGTCCATGTTCATCCGCCCATGCCGCAGCGCGCCCCAGGCCGAGCGGTAGAAGATGCCGCCCGCGAACAGCAGCGCCGGCAGCGCGATCAGCGCCGAAACCCAGTGGAACAGGTCGCGCGTGGCGCCATCGGCGCCCGACCAGACCGAGACCGACAGCAGCATGATATTGGCCGTCGCGAAGCCCGACACCGCCACGCCGACCAGCAATTCGCGCAGGGTGCGGTCCTTGCCCGCCGCCGTGTCGTCGAACAGGTGGGGCGGATAGCCCAGGCCGGCGAGGGTCTGGATCAGCGGCGGGCGGCTGCCTTCGGCAAAGCGGATCGTCACCCGTTTCGTGGACAGGTTCACCCGCGCGGCCGTCACATCGTCCAACCGCGACAGCGCGGATTCGATGCTGTGGATGCAGGCGCCGCAATGCACGGCCGGCACCGAAAGCGTCACCTGCGCGGTGCCGTCGCCCAGGCTGCGGGCGGCGTGGTGCAGTTCCTCGGCCGAGAGCGTACCGGCCTCGGCCACGTATTCGACGCCGGGCGCACAGCAGTTCATCGGATCGTCCCCTCGCGCACCACCACCCGCGTCACGTCGCGATAGGGCCGTTCCAGACCGGCGGCGGGGGTGTCGATCTCGATGATCCATTGCCCGTCCGGCAGCGCCATATCCGTCACGAACGAGCCATCGGGCTGGCGGGCCAGCACGGCCTGCCGGTCGTCGGCATCATAGGCGGGATGGCGGAAATAGGCCTGCGCCAGGTCGGCCGCCACCGGCCGGCCCTCGGCATCCGCGAGGCGATAGGTCAGGATGCCGCCCTCCATGCCCAGCTCGGACGACCAGCCCAGCGCCTCCTGCGCCCGCGCGGCGGCGGCCTGGGCGTTGAAGTCGATGCTGGCGACATAGGTGTTCTGGGCGACGAAGCCGGTCCAGCTCTTGCGCGCCATATAGGCCATCGTCAGGTTCACGCTGATGATCACCCCGAAGAAGCACACCATGATCGCCAGCATGTGCCGGCCGGTGAATTCGCCCTTGCGGCCTGCGGTCCTCATCTTCCAACTCCTTCCGGCGCGTCGAACGTGGCTTTGTAGGTTGCGGTCTCGCCGCCGCCGCCCTGGTCCTCGACCCGGAAGGTGAAGGACTGGCTGGAACCGGCGATGCTGTCCGGCGGCTGGCGGACAAAGACCTTCAGCGTGCGCAGGCGGTCCGGCTCGACCTCGACGGCGAAGGCGGTGCCGGGGGGCTGGTCGAAGCCGACGATGCTCATCTCGCCGTCCGGCAGCCCGTCCAGCGTCACCAGGATGGTGCGCGGCTCGGGGATCATGTTCAGCAGCTTGACGGTATAGCCGTTGCGGATCGAGCCGTCCGACAGCACGACATATTGCGGGTTGCGGTCGGCCAGCACGTTCACCTGAAGCCGGTCGCGGGTCATCAGCGCAAAGACCAGCCCGAGGCCGACCAGCGCCCAGGCCGCCAGATAGACCCCGGTGCGCAGGCGCAGCAGGTTGCGCAGGTGGAACTTCTGCACCTTGCCCGAGACCTTGCCGCCCTCGTAGACGCGGCGCGGGTCGATCGGCTCGGTGCCGCCATTGGTGGCCAGCGCCATGTTGGCCTGATACTCGGCCAGCGTTGCATAGGCGATCAGCCCGCGCTCCTTGCCCACCTTGTCCATCACGCTGTCGCAGGCGTCGATGCACAGCGCGCAGGTGATGCATTCCAGCTGCTGGCCGTCGCGGATGTCGATGCCCATCGGGCAGACCGCCACGCAGGCGTTGCAATCGACGCAATCGCCGACCACCTGCCCCTGCGCGGCCGCCTTCTTGGCATGGCGCGAGCGCGGCTCGCCCCGCCAGTCGTTATAGGTGACGGTCAGCGAATTCTCGTCCAGCATGGCGGCCTGGATGCGGGGCCAGGGGCACATGTAGGTGCAGACCTGCTCGCGCATCAGCCCGCCGAAGATGTAGGTCGTGGCGGTCAGGATGGCCACGGTCATATAGGCCACCGGCGAGGCGTAGCCGGTGAAGAAATCCACCAGCAGCGTCGGCGCATCCGCGAAATAGAAGATCCACGCCCCGCCTGTCGCCACCGCGATCACCAGCCAGATCGCATGCTTGGCCACCCGCTTGACCAGCTTGGCCGGGGTCCACGGCGCCTTGTCCAGCTTGATGCGGGCGTTGCGGTCGCCCTCGACCCAGCCCTCGACCAGCAGGAACAGGTCCACCCAGACGGTTTGCGGGCAGGTATAGCCGCACCAGGCCCGCCCGACCGTCGAGGTCAGCAGGAACAGCCCGAAGCCGGCCATGATCAGCAGCCCGGCGACGAAATAGAATTCCTGCGGCCAGATCTCGATGAAGAAGAAATAGAAGCGCCGGTTGGCCAGATCGACCAGCACCGCCTGGTCGGGCGCGTAAGGTCCCCGGTCCCAGCGCAGCCAGGGCGTGACGTAGTAGATGCCGAGGGTGATCAGCATCACGATCCACTTGAAGCGTCGGAACGTGCCTTTCGCGCGCTTGGGGAAGATCTTCTTGCGGGCTGCGTAGAGCGGCTGGCGTTCCTTGGCGGAGTTCACCGCCTCTGCGTCGAACGTCTCGATTTCCGACGTTTCGGACATGTTCATCTTCCTCCTGCCGGGGCGCGGAACGGCCACGGCAATCACTCGTTCAAAAGGCGCAGGCGGCGGCCCGACCGCAATCAGGCCCCCCGCCCTCGCATCCTGCGGCCCGGTGCCGCATGTGACCGTCCCCCTTTCCGTCGGCTGCCGGGCGCCCCTTGCGAGGCCCCGGTCTTCTGCGCCGTGCTACTCGCCGCCGCCCAGCGAGTGGACATAGACGGCCAGTTCCTTGACGACGGTATCGCCCAGGCGCCCTTCCCAGGCCGGCATCACGCCATGCCGGGGCGCGCGCACCTGCTGGGCGATCTCGGCCACCGAGGAACCATACAGCCAGATGGCATCCGTCAGGTTCGGGGCGCCGAAGTCGCGGATGCCCTCGCCCTCGTCGCCGTGGCAGGATGCGCAATTGTCGAAATAGACCTCCGCCCCCGCCGCGAGGTCGGCTTCGCTGGCGCCGACCGGCTGCGACAGCGAGGCCACAAAGCCGGCAACCTGGTTGATCTCGCTGTTGTCGAGGATGTCGCCGAAGGCCGGCATCTCGCCGAAGCGGGTGTCGTCGTCCTGCTCGTAGCGGACGCCGTGGGCGATGGTCAGGCGGATCTCCTCGGCCGAGCCGCCCCAGAGCCAGTCGTCGTCGTTCAGGTTGGGATAGCCGGCGCTGCCCTGCGCGCCGCTGCCGTGGCACTGCACGCAATTGACCCGGAACGCCGCCGCGCCCGCCGCCGTGGCGAAGTTGCGCAGCGCGTCGTCGGCCATGATCTCGTCGAGGCTGCTGGCGGCGACGGCGGCGAGGTAATCGGCCTTGCCGGCCTCGGCCGCGTCAAGCTGCGCGCGCAGCTCGCCCCGGCTGGTCCAGCCCAGCACCCCGCCGGTGGCGCCCTGGATCAGCGGCCAGGCCGGATAGGCGATCACATAGCCCAGCGACCAGACCACCGTGGCCCAGTAACCCCACAGCCACCAGCGCGGCATCGGGTTGTCCAGCTCCTTGATGCCGTCCCATTCGTGCCCGGTCGTGGAGACGCCGGTCACATCGTCGATCTGCTTCTCGGCCATGTCAGTCCTCGTCCTTGAACGGAATGCGGGAGGCGTCTTCGGACAGCTTGCGGCTGCCGGGGCGGAAGGCGTAGGCGATGGCGCCGACGAAGAACAGCGTCATGCCCACCAGGCCCCAGATGTCCGCGAAATGCCGCATTGCGGTATAGGTTTCCATCGGTCCCTCCTCCCCTCAGCGATAGCCGGCGGCTTCGTCATAGGTCGAGAAATCGACCAGCGTGCCCAGCATCTGGAGATAGGCCACCAGGGCGTCCATCTCGGTCAGGCGGCTCGGCTGGCCGTCGAAATCGCCGTAATGGACCTTGGGATAGCGTTCCTCCAGCCCGCTGGTATCGGCGAAGGGCGTTGCCTGCGCGCGCAGGTCGGCCACCGCATTGGCGATCATCTCGTCGCTGTAGGGCACGCCCACGCGGCGGTTGGCCCGCAGGTGCCCGGCGATGTTGCGGGTGTCCAGCGGCCGGTCCATCAGGAAGGCATAGCTGGGCATCACAGATTCCGGCACCACCGCGCGCGGCTCGATCAGGTGCTCGACATGCCATTCGTTGGAATAGCGTTGCCCCACGCGCGCCAGGTCCGGCCCGGTGCGCTTGGACCCCCACTGGAACGAGTGGTCATACATCGATTCCGCCGCCAGGCTGTAATGGCCGTAACGCTCCACCTCGTCGCGGAAGGGGCGGATCATCTGGCTGTGGCAGGTATAGCAGCCCTCGCGGATGTAGACATCGCGCCCCGCCAGCTCCAGCGGCGTGTAGGGGCGCATGCCGTCCACCTCCTCGATGGTGTTCTGGAGGTAGAACAGCGGCGCGATCTCGACGATGCCGCCGATGGTCACGACCCCCAGCGAGGCCACCAGCAGCAGGGTCGCATGGCGTTCGAGCTTGGAGTGCTTGTTCAGGATAGACATGGATAAGGCTCCTTACTCGGCGGCGGTCGCGGCGGCGGGGGCGCGCTGCGGCGGCGGGGCGGGCATTTCGCCACCGCCCATCGGGGCCTCGTGGCGCAGCCGGCCCTTGAGGGTCTGCCAGACGTTCCAGACCATCACGATACCGCCACCCAGATAGAGCAGCCCGCCCAGCATGCGCAGCACGTAATAGGGGAACATGGCGGCGACGGTCTCGACGAAGGAATAGACCAGGAAGCCCTGCTCATCATATTCGCGCCACATCAGGCCCTGCATGATGCCCGACACCCACATGGCCGAGGCGTAGAGCACGATGCCCAGCGTCGCCATCCAGAAGTGCCAGTTGATCATGCGCACCGAATACATGCGTTCGCGGCCCCACAGGCGCGGCACCAGGTAATAGACCGCCGCGAAGGAGATCATTCCGTTCCAGCCCAGCGCGCCGGCATGGACGTGGGCGATGGTCCAGTCGGTATAGTGCGACAGGCTGTTCACGGCCTTGATCGACAGCATCGGGCCTTCGAACGTGGCCATGCCGTAGAAGGCGATGGCGGTGACCATCAGGCGCACGATCGGGTCGGTGCGGATCAGGTCCCAGCGCCCCGAAAGCGTCATCAGCCCGTTGATCATGCCGCCCCAGGACGGCATCCACAGCATGATCGAGAACACCATGCCCAGCGTCTGCGCCCAGTCGGGCACGGCGGTATAATGCAGGTGGTGCGGGCCGGCCCAGATATACAGGAAGATGATCGACCAGAAGTGCACGATGGACAGCCGGTAGGAGTAGATCGGCCGGTTCACCTGCTTCGGCACGAAGTAATACATCATCGCCAGGAAGGGGATGGTCAGGAAGAAGGCCACCGCGTTGTGGCCATACCACCATTGCGTCACCGCATCCTGCACGCCCGAGAAGGCCGAATAGCTTTTCGAGCCGACGATGGAGACCGGGATCGCCAGGTTGTTGATGACGTGCAGCATCGCGATGGTGATGATGAACGACATGTAAAACCAGTTGGCGACGTAGATATGGGGTTCCTTCCGTTTGAAGACGGTGCCCATGAACACCAGCAGATAGACCACCCAGACGATGGTCAGCCACAGGTCCACATACCATTCCGGTTCGGCATATTCGCGGCTTTGCGTCACGCCCAGCAGATAGCCGGTGGCGGCCATGACGATGAACAGCTGATAGCCCCAGAACACGAACCAGGCCAGGTTGCCGCCCCACAGCCGCGCCCGGCAGGTGCGCTGCACGACATAGAACGAGGTCGCGATCAGGATGTTGCCGCCGAAGGCGAAGACCACCGCCGAGGTATGCAGCGGCCGCACCCGGCCGAAGCTGAACCACGGCTCGAAGTTCAGGTCGGGGAAGGCCAATTGCGCGGCGATGACCACGCCGACCAGAAAGCCGATCACCCCCCAGAACACGGTGGCGAGGACGCCGTAGCGGATCGGCCCGTCCATATAGGCTTCGGGGTCCACCGGCGCCTGCGGCTCGAAGCTGGCCTTGCGCAGCAGGGCGATGGTGAAGATGGCGGTCGTGACGAACGCGATCCACATATGTTGCTGGAATACGTCATCGACCGCGAACCCCGCCCCCAGAAGGGTAATGAGGCACAACAGCGCCGAGAAGACGATCTCTGGCCCGAATTTCATGGAGTCACTTCCCCCGACATTATCTTACGTTCCCGTTTCGCGCCGGATGGCGGAACGCAGTTTCAACTTACTCCCGCGACCCCGCCGGGCAACGGAAAACTCCGGATCGGCCGCGATCCTAGCCGGCGGACCGCGATTCCGCCCAGCCTCCCGAACCCGTGAACCGGCCGGCGCGGCCATATGACGCAGCCGTGAGGCAACGGGACGCAGCCCCGCCGGGACCGGGCGGTTCGCGTCCCGAAGCGGCGAATCGCCGGCGCGCCATCGCCGGATCCTCGGGACCGGGCCGGGCCACGCCGCGCTGCCATTCGTGCGGACCCTAGCGCCAAGGGCGGCGCCCAACCATGCGACAAATTGTATGTGGGCCGGCACGGGCGCCGGTGCCGCCGGCGCCCGGAGCGCCGCTCCCGGCAGCGGGCGCAGGGCGCGGCGGGCAAGGCGTTCGGGCCTCGCGCCGCCGGTCCCGCCGCGAAACCGGCCCCACCGACACAGGCGCGCCCCGACCGGGGCACGCGGCGCAGGCCGCGCCGGCGGGGCGGCCTCGACGGCCGGCCCGTCCGCCCGCCCCGCCATTCCCCGCCGGGATGCCGCGCGGGGCCAGAATTGTATTGACGCAAGGGGTTCGGGGTTATTCCTTGGGGACAGGCATCGGAGCATCGCGGGAAACGCGCGGCGGTCCGGCGCATCTCAGGGAGGAAAAACAATGATATTCGACAAATTGCTTGCCGCGGCCGTCGCGGCGATCGGCATGGTTTCGGTCGCGCAGGCCGATGTCGCGGTCATGCTGCCGGCCAATCCGGGCGGCGGCTGGGACGGCACCGGCCGCCAGGCCTTCGCCGCCATGAACGCGGCCGGCATCTATACCGAGGGCGTCAACTTCACCAATACCGGCGGCGCCGGCGGCACCATCGGCCTGGCGGAGTTCCAGAACGCCCAGACCGGCAAGCCCGACGCGCTGGCGGTGTTCGGGGCGATCACGGTGGGGTCGATCCTGCTGAACGACTCGCCCATCGACCTGTCCACCTATACCCCCATCGCCCGGCTGACCGCCGAATACCTGGTCGTGGCGGTCGACGCCAATTCCGACATCCAGACCCTGCCCGAGCTGGTCGAGGCGCTGAAGGCCGATCCCGGCGCCACGCCCTTCGGCGGCGGCTCGGCCGGCGGCGTCGACCATATCGCGCTGGCGCTGCTGGCGCAGGCGGCCGAGATTCCGGTGGCCGATCTGAACTACATCCCGCAGGCCTCGGGCGCCGAGACCGTCACCGGCATCGTCAATGGCACGCTGAAGGCCGGCATCTCCGGCATCTCGGAATTCCAGCAATTCGCCGAACAGGGCCGCATCCGCATCCTCGGCGTCACCTCGGCCGAGCGGATGGAGGGTCTCGACGTGCCCACCTTCGCCGAGCAGGGCTTCGACGTGGAGATCGCCAACTGGCGCGGCGTCCTCGGCGCGCCGGGCATGCCGGAGGACAATGCCGCCGAATGGGTGGCGCGGTTCGACCAGCTGAACGACAGCCCGGAATGGGCCGAGGTGCTGAAGACGCAGGGCTGGGACCAGTTCTATCTCTCCGGTCCCGCCTTCGGCGACTTCATCACCGAGGAGGACGCCCGCATCGGCACCATCCTGAAGGATGCCGGACTGGTCGAATAACCGGACCCGGCGGCGGCGCCCCGCGCCGCCGCCCGTGCCGCCAGTCGGGGGCGATCCGCGGGACCGTCCCCGAAGGGCGGGCGAACGGCCCGGCCGGTGCCGCCCGCACGGCCGAAGGCGCGGCACCGATCCGCCCCCGCGCCATTCGCCCCCTTGCCCTCGTGCCAGGAGAACGCCATGCCGCCCCCTTCCGCCAAGCGCCCGTTCTGGCTTGCCGCCATCGTCATCGGCCTCGGGGCCATCTGCATCTGGGGCGCGGCCGGACTGCCCGCGGCCAGCCGCTATGCCGGGATCGGTCCCGGCTCGGTCCCGCGCCTGGTGGGCGGCGGGCTGGTGGGCCTGGGCATCCTGCTGGCCATCCAGATCGCCCGCGGCGAAAGTTTCGAGCCGCAGGGGACCGAGAACGCCGATGCCAGCCTGCCGATGAACCCGATGGCCTTCGCGCTGGCGCTGGCGGCTGCGGCGCTGCCGATCCTCACCCTGCGCAGCCTCGGCCTGCCGCTGGCGGCGACGATCAGCTTCACGCTGGTCGCCCGCGCCTTCGGCTCGCGCCGGCTGGTCATGGACCTGGCGGCGGGGGCGATCCTGGGCAGCCTGTCCTGGCTGCTGTTCGACCGGCTGGGCCTGCAACTGGGCGGCTTCATGCCCTTCGCGGGGTTCTGAGATGAGCCGCCCCCGCCAGGCGCAGGCCCCCGACAGCGCCGGCCGCCGGCCGGTCGGCCGCTCACCCTCCGCCGCCGCCGCCGTCCCGCCCGCCCGCATGGCCATGCCGCGCCGTGCCCGGCGGAATCCGGCTTTCACCGCTTGCCGGCCGCCGCCCGGACGGACGAAGGCACGCGCCCGGCAGGCGCCCCGATCGGGCCATGCCCCGATCCCGCATGCTTTCATTGATGCGCCGCGCCATACCCGGCCCATCCTTTGCCGGGTGGATCGCGACCGGCGCGGCCTGTCGCCCGCCGCCGCTTCCCGGCCGCCGGCCGCTGCCTGCGCAGCCGGCCGCGCCGTGCCTCTCGCCCTCCTCGGGACGGGCAGCCGCCTCTCCCTTTCCCGTGCCGACAGCGCCCGGCACTCCGTCCCGGCACCCACAAGCGGGGTATCGCCATGAACAGCTTCGACTATCTGATGCACGGCTTCGGCGTGGCGCTCCAGCCGATGAACCTGATGTGGGCGCTGATCGGCTCGGCGCTGGGCACCATGATCGGGGTGCTGCCGGGGATCGGCCCGGCGCTGACCATCGCGCTGCTGCTGCCGGTGACGATCTCGCTGGCGCCGACGGCGGCCTTCATCATGTTCGCGGGGGTGCTGTATGGGGCGATGTATGGCGGCTCGACCACCTCGATCCTGATCAACACGCCGGGCGAGGCCGGCTCGATGATGACCGCGCTGGAGGGCAACAAGATGGCCCGCAGCGGGCGGGGCGCCGCCGCTTTGGCCACGGCCGCCATCGGCTCCTTCGTTGCCGGCACCATCGCCACCATCGCCCTGACCTTCGTGGCGCCGATGGTGGCGGAACTGGCCTTCGTCTTTCGCCCCGCCGACTATTTCGCGCTGATCCTGCTGGCCTTCTGCTCGGTCGCGGTGGTCATGGGCACCTCGCGCGTGCGCGGCTTCATCGCGCTGTTCATCGGGCTGGCGATGGGCACGGTGGGCATCGACGCCATGACCGGCCAGCCGCGCCTGACCTTCGGCGTCATGGGCATGCTGAACGGGATCGAACTGACCGTGGTGCTGGTCTCGCTGTTCGCCATCGGCGAGATCCTGTTCGTCGCCTCGCGCTATGATCCGGGGCAGGAGGTCCCGCTGAAGATCAGGGGCAAGTGGATGACGCGCGAGGATTTCCGGCGAAGCTGGAAGCCCTGGCTGCGCGGCACCGCCCTGGGCTTTCCGATGGGGGCGCTGCCCGGCGGCGGGTCCGAAATCCCGACCATGCTCAGCTATACGATGGAGCGCAAGCTGTGCGAGAAGCCCGAGGAATTCGGCCAGGGCGCCATCGAGGGCGTGGCCGGGCCGGAGGCGGCGAACAACGCCGCCGCCGCCGGCATCCTGGTGCCGCTGCTGACGCTGGGCCTGCCCACCTCGGCCACCGCCGCCGTGCTGCTGGCGGCGTTCCAGAACTATGGGCTGCAACCGGGGCCGAACCTGTTCACCTCGAACGCCGATCTGGTCTGGGGGCTGATTGCATCCCTCTATATCGGCAACGTCATGCTGCTGGTGCTGAACCTGCCGCTGGTGGGCCTCTGGGTGCGGCTGCTGTCGATCCCCAAGCCCCAGCTTTACGCCGGCATCCTGATCTTTGCCCTCATCGGCATCTGGGGCGTGTCGGGGTCCGAGACCGACCTGATCGTGATGCTGGTCGTCGGCCTCGCCGGCTATGTGATGCGGGTCTACGACTTTCCCATCGCGCCGGTGCTGATCGGCTTGATCCTCGGGCCGATGGCGGAATATCAGCTTCGCACCGCGCTGCTGTCGCGGCAGGGCAACCCCTGGGTGCTGGTGGAAACGCCGATCTCCATCGGATTCCTGACCGTGGCGGCGGCGACCTTCATCATCCCGCCTTTGCTGCGCCGGCTGCGCGCCAATTCCTGAACCTGAGAGGTCCCCATGAAAACCCACGAGGTCCGCGTCCACCCCTCATCGGCCCGGCTGCCGCGCGAGGCGCAACTGGCCTGGCAGATCGCCCGCTATGCCGCCGATCCCGGCCCGCTGGACGCCGATGTGGTCGAGATGATCGCCTGCCGGATCGTGGATAACGCCTCGGTGGCGCTGGCGGCGATCAACCGCCGCCCGGTGGCCTCGGCCCGCGCGATGGCCTTGGGGCACCCCCGGCGCGGGGGCGCGACGCTTTACGGCCTGCCCGCGGGGCGCCGCTTCGATGCGGAATGGGCGGCCTGGGCGAATGCCACGGCGGTGCGGGAACTGGATTTTCACGATACCTTCCTGGCGGCGGAGTATTCGCACCCCGGCGATGCGATCTCGCCGCTGATCGCGGTGGCGCAGCAGATGGGGCTGGACGGCGCGGCGCTGGCGCGCGGCATTGCTGTGCATTACGAAATCCACGTCGCGCTTGTGAAGGCGATCTCGCTGCACCGCTATAAAAAGGACCATGCCGGGCATCTGGCGCCTGCCACGACAGCGGGGATCGGCGCCATGCTGGGCCTGCCCGCCGAGGTGATCTATCAGGCCGTGGGTCAGGCGGTGCATCTGTCCTTCTCGACCCGCCAGAGCCGCAAGGGCGAGATTTCAAGCTGGAAGGCTTACGTCCCCGGCTTTACCGGCAAGCTGGCGGTGGAATGCATCGACCGGGCCATGCGCGGCGAGGGCAGCCCCTCGCCGATCTACGAGGGCGAGGATTCCGTCATTGCCTGGATGCTGGGTGGCAAGGACGACGCCTATCGCGTCACCCTGCCCGAGCCGGGCGAATCCCCCCGCGCCATTCTGGAAACCTACACCAAGGCCCATTCCGCCGAATATCAGGCGCAGGCGCTGATCGACCTGGCGATCGAGATGGGGCGGGGGATCGACCTCGACGCCATCGAGTCGATCCTGCTGGAGACCTCGCACCACACCCATTACGTCATCGGCACCGGCGCGGCGGACCCGCAGAAATCCGACCCCGAAGCCTCGCGCGAGACGCTGGACCACTCGATCATGTATATCCTCGCCGTCGCGCTGGAGGACGGGCACTGGCATCATGTGGACAGCTACACGCGGGACCGCGCGCGGGCGGCGGACCGGCGCGGCCTCTGGCACCGGATTACCACCGTCGAATCGCCGGACTGGACCCGGCGCTATCACGAGGAGGACCCCGACAGGCGCCAGTTCGGCGGGCGAATCGTGATCCGCATGAAGGATGGCAGCGTGATCGAGGGCGAGCGCGGCGTGGCCGACGCCCATCCCAACGGCAAGGCGCCCTGGGGCTGGCCGGATTATGTCGGTAAGCTGGAGGTGCTGGTGGGCGCGGAACTGGGGGCCGAGGCGGTGCGACGCTTTACCGAGGCCGCGCATCGGCTGCCCTCGCTGTCGGCGGACGAGATCGACCTGCTGATCCCGACCCTCCCGGATGGCATGGTGGAGCCGTCGCAGCCGACCGGCGCGGGGATTTTCGACAAGGGGCTTTAGGGGTTGCGCGCGCGGCTGGGAAACCTGCCGCGCGCAGCAATATGATTTGAAAACCGATTATTACGCGGAAAATCTTCAACCCTTCCCAGCCGGAGCATTCTCTTTTCCGGCGTATCGAGAAAGGGCTTTCGCACCACCCTCGGGCGGTTGGCAAAGCTGGCAACCAGCCCGCTGGTGTTGGAGCAGAGATCGACCTGCCGACCCCCGCTCTCCGGCCTGGGGCAGGCCGATCACCTCGCTATGATATAGCTCCATCAATAACAAATGATTGCGCTGAAAATCTCGAATCGCCTTCGAATTGAATATTTCCTTCCCCGCGCGCCGGGAAAGAGGCTTCACGCCCTCTGACGGACGACAAGGCCGGCAACCAACCCGTCGGTGTCAAGGCAACAATCGACCTGCCCATCCCCGCCCCGCCGGCACGCGACGGATTGCCTGCCGCACATATTTACCTCAATAACAATCTACTACGGTGAAAACCTGAAGCCCTTCTCAGCTTGAATATTTCTTCTCCAGCGCATCGAAGAACGGTTTGCGCACCGTCTTTTGCCGATCCGCGAAGCTGGCCACCAGCCCGCTGGCCTCGGACACGTCCGCGCCCGCCTTCAACGCCTCAAGCGCCGTCTTCATCCCCTGGATCGCCGCCTGCAAGGCCACGTTGGCGTAAAGCACCAGCGAGAAGCCCATCGCCGCGAATTCCTCGGCCGGCAGCGCCGGGGTCTTGCCGCCGATCACGATATTGACGATCTGCGGGCTGCGGATGGCGCCTGGCAGCGCCCGCAATTCCTCCACGCTTTCAGGGGCTTCGAGGAAGATGATGTCGGCCCCCGCCGCCTCGAAGGCATGGCAGCGGTCCACGGCAGCCTGGAAGCCCTCGACGGCGCGGGCATCGGTGCGGGCCATGACCAGGAAATCCGAACTGTGGCGGGCATCGACGGCGGCCTTGATCTTGCCGCACATCTCATCGGTGCCGATGATCGCCTTGCCGGAGAAATGCCCGCATTTCTTGGGCATGACCTGATCCTCAAGCTGGATGGCATTGGCGCCGGCGCGCTCCATCACCCGCACGGTGTGGTGGACGTTCACCGCATTGCCGAAGCCGGTATCGGCATCGCAGATCAGCGGCAGGGACACGGCGTCGCGGATGGCGGCGGTGTGGTTGGCGATGTCGGTCAGGCCCATGAAGCCGTGATCGGGCATGCCGAACCAGGTATTCGTCACCCCGGCGCCGGTGACATAGACGGCCTCATAGCCCAGATCCTCGATGATGCGCGCGCTCAGCGCATTGGCGGCGCCGGGCAGCAGCGCCCCGCGCCGGGCCTCGACCAGTTCGCGCAGCCGCGCGCCGGGATGCTTGCTCATCGGATATGCCTTTCCTGTCGGATGCCCTGCCCCAACCTGCCGCCAGCGGCGCATCCGCGCAAGGGGCGGCCAGCGGGGCGGCGAAGGCCGCGGCGGGCGGGGCGGCCTCGATGGCCGCCCTGCCCGCCCCTAGCCGGGACTGCGCAGGCCGGACTGGTCGCGCAGGCAGAAATCCGAGAGCAGCCGGGCAGCGGCGGCAAAGTCGTCCATGTCCATCGCCTCGTCGGGGTTGTGGCTGCCATTGGCGTTGCGGATGAAGATCATCCCCGCCGGCACCCCCATCCGCGCGAAGACCGCCGTGTCGTGGCCGGCGCCGCAGGGCATGACCGTGGCCGGAATACCCTGCGCAGCGGCCAGCCCCCGCATCTGGGCGATGATGCGAGGGTCGAGGATCGCCGGCTCGGTCGTGGTCTCCGGGCCGAGGTCGAAGCGCACGCCGCATTCGGCCTCGATCCGGGCCACCGCCTCGCGCAGGGCCGCGCGCATCAGGTCCAGCGTGGCGAGGCTTTCGCTGCGCACGTCCAGCATGAAATCGACATGGCCGGCGACCTTGGAGAAGGCGGCCTCGCCCTCGCGGGTGGCGAACTGGCCGAAGGTCACGGTCAGCTCGTGCCCCCGCGCCTGCAAGTCCTGCCACACCGCGTCCAGTTGCACCACCAGCCGCGCCGTGGCCAGCACCGCATCCTGCCGGCAGGGGCGCGGCGTGGCGCCGGAATGGGCATAGGTGCCGAGGCCGCGCGCCGCGCGGTGGCGGAAGGCGCCGCGGATGCCGGTGACGAGGCCGACGGGATGCCCCTCGGCCAGCAGGACCGGGCCTTGCTCGATATGCGGCTCGATGAAGCAGGCGATGGCGGCGGGGTCCAGATGCGCCCGCCCGGCACGCAGCGCCGCCGCATCCCCCCCGGCGGCGTCGATGGCGTCGCCCAGCGTCACCCGGTCGCCGGCGCGGCGCACGGCGTCGATCTCCGCCGCCGTCAACCGCCCGAAGGCCGCCCGGCTGCCGATATAGGAGGCGCTGAACCAGGTGCTTTCCTCGGCCCGGATCGCCATCACCACCAGATCCTGCGGCGGCACCACCCCGGCCGCACGATAGCCCGCCGCCACCGCCAGCCCGGCCAGCACCCCGGCGGCGCCGTCGAAATTGCCGCCCTGCGGCACCGAATCCAGATGCGAGCCGACCATCACCGCCGGCATGCCGTCCCGTCCCGGCCCCCGCCCCGCCCCGCGCAGGGTCAGGTAGAGGTTGCCGGCGGCGTCCATCTGCGCCGCCATGCCCAGACGCCGCGCCTCGCGCCGCAGGATGTCGTGGGCGATCTGCTCGCCCAGGCCATAGGAAACGCGGGTGATGCCCTGCGCGCTGCCGGTGCGGGCGCGCAACTCGTCGAACAGGCGCGCGGCGAGGGCAATGTCCGGGACGGGCTGGGCCGCCTCCCGGCGATGGGGGATCGGGGTCATAGCCGGGTCAGCCTGTCGATGATGCTGCGGCGGACGGCCTCCAGATGCGCGGTCATCGCCTCGGCCGCGCGCATGCCGTCGCCCGATTCCAGCGCGTCGAGGATGGCCAGATGCTCGGCGCAGGTATCGGCGAATCGCTCGGGCATGGCGCGCAGGTCGAACATCTGGGTCTGGCGGCGCATGGTCTGCACGATGGCGGAAAGCTGGGCGTTCTCGATCACGTCGGTGATCATGCCGTGGACCTCGCCGTCGATGCTGCGCACCAGGTCGCGATCCGCCGGCCCGGCGCCGTATTCCGCCATCGCCGCCCGGATGCGCTCGCGGCAGGCGCGGACCTGCGATGCCGGCACCCGGCCGGTGGCCATGCGCGCCACCGCCGGTTCCAGCAGCAGGCGAACCTGAAGCGCGTCCATGTAATCCTCGATCCGCATCTCGCGGACCTGCAACCCGGCCCGGCCCTGCCGCAGCAGCAGCCCCTCGCCCTCCAGCATCAGCAGCGCATCGCGCACCGGCGTGCGCGACATGGCCAGCGCCTCGGCCAGCCGGCGCTCGTTCATCAGCTCGCCCGTGGCGACCTTGCCGCTCATGATCAGGTCCAGGATCCGCTCATAGGCGTGCAGCGCCAGCCTCTTGTCCGGAACGGTCAGCATCGGCCCCCCTCGTGCCCGCGCGAAGTCACGGCTTCGCCAGCCCAGTTTCGGCGGGACAAGGCCCCGAGAGCAAGCCAGTTCAATTCAGATGCTCCAATTGCATTCCTGTGGTTGACGCTTGGTATACCAAAATCTATCATCGTGACAACCACCCCACCCATGCGGAGGTTTCCATGACGATCCTGCCCGGCTCCATGTTGCCCTTCCCGCGCGAGGAACATCTGGCGCGGCAGGCGAGGCTGCGCGCCGCCCTGCGCGAGAAGGGCCAGGACGCGATGCTGGTCTTCGCGCAGGAAAGCCTCTACTGGCTGACCGGCTACGACACCGGCGGCTTCGTGTTCTTCCAATGCGCGGTGGTCACGGCGGACGAGCGGCCCATCGTGCTGCTGACGCGACGGCCCGACCTGTTCCAGGCCCGCCAGACCTCGACCATCGAGGACATCCGCATCTGGTGGGATGCCGACGACGCCAACCCGGCGCAGGACCTGAAGGCGATTCTGGACGAGCTGGGCCTTGCCGGCGGCCGAATCGCCATCGAGTTGAACACCCACGGCCTGACCGGCTGGAACCTGTGGCGCTGCCAGACCACCTTCGGCGACTGGTGCCGGCTGGAGAACGACGACCACCTGATCCGCAAGCTGCGCGTGGTCAAGTCGCCGGGCGAGATCGCCTTCATGCGCAAGGCCGGGGAAATCTGCGACCGGGCGCTGAAGCGGGTGATCGAGGCCGCGCGGCCCGGCATGCTGGACAGCGACCTGAAGGCGGTCTACCTCGCGTCGATCCTGGGCGACGGGGCCGACATGCCGCCCAACGCGCCGCTGTTCAATTCCGGCCCGCGCGCGATCTATGGCCGCGGCGTCAGCGACCCGCGCCGGCTGGAGGCGCAGGACCAGATCCTGGTCGAATATCCGGTCCCCTACCGCCATTACAACGTCAAGACCGAGTGGATGATCCTGTTCGGCACGGTGCCCGACAGGCAGCGCCACATGTATGACGTGGCGCGCGAGACGCTGGCGCGGATGATCGACCTCGCCCGGCCCGGCACGCCGCTGGGCGCGATCTGCGACTGCTATGCGGCGGGGCTGGACGCGGGCGGCTACGGCGCGGCGCGCTATGGCTCGGTCGGCTATTCGGTGGGGATTTCCTTTGCCCCCACCTCGATGGACGTGCCGCCGATGATCTATTCCGGCAACGCCACATTGTGCGAGCCGGGGATGACCCTGTTCTACCACGTGATGAGCGGCGATGCCGAGACCGGCCATGCGATGGGCGTCGGCCATACGCTGCTGGTGACCGAGGGCGCGCCGGAACTGCTGACCTGGCTGCCCGACGACCTGACCGTGATCACCTGACCCATAACCACAAGACAAGCCGACAAGGAGCCTCGCCATGACCATGCTGACCCTCAAGCGCCGCCACGTCCTGATGGGCATGGCCGCCACGGCCGCCGCCGGCACCCTGCCCGGCTTTGCCCTGGCGCAGCAGCCGCAGACCGGCGGCACGCTGCGCATCAGCCACTCGACCCGCATCGCCACGCTGAACGTGCTGAACCTGTCGGGACCGGCGGAATATCCGGTGGCCGACATGATCTATTCCGGCCTGACCCGGATCGGGCGCGACAACAAGGCCCATCCCGACCTGGCGACAAGCTGGGACGTGAACGAGGACGGCACCGAATTCACCTTCCACCTGCGCGAGGGCGTGACCTTCCACGACGGCAGCCCCTTCACCGCCGACGACGTGGTGGCGACCTATGAGACGATCCTGAACCCCGACGTGCCGGCGGCGGCGCGCTCGGTTCTGACGATGGTGCAGGCGGTGGAGGCCGTGGACCCGCTGACGGTGAAGTTCACGCTTTCGACGCCCTTCGCGGACCTGCCCTTCTCGGCCGCGCATGCCAATGCCCGCATCATCTCGCGCGCCGCGACCGAGGCGCCGCTGACGGAACTGGATACCAGGGCCAACGGCACCGGCCCCTTCAGGCTGGAGACCTATGACAGCGCCACCATCGTGCGGCTGGTGAAGAACGAGGCCTATTACCAGCCGGGCAAGCCCTATCTGGACGCGGTGGAGATGGTGCTGTTCCCCGACCTCGCGGCGGAAAGCGCGAATTTCCTGTCGGGCGCGACGGATGTCATGCTGACCGTGCAGCAGGCGGAATATGCCCGCATCGAGGCCGCCGCCGGCATCACCGCGCAGCGCGTGGCCTCGGGCCGCTATGTCTGCGTGACCATGCGGCAGGATACGGCGCCGTGGGATGACATGCGGGTGCGCAAGGCGCTGGCGCTGGCCACCGACCGGCAGATGCTGGTCGACGTGATTCTGGAGGGGCTGGGTCGCCCGGCCTATGACAGCCTCGTCGCGCCGGAACTGGAATTCGCCGTCACGCCGCCGGAAATCCCCTATGACCCCGAGGCCGCCAAGGCCCTGCTGGCCGAGGCCGGCCACCCGGACGGGCTGAAGCTGACGCTGATCGCCTCCGACCGGCCGGCGATCCGGGTGCAGACCGCCATCGCCTTGCAGCAATCGGCGCGCGCCGGGGGCTTCGACATCACCATCGAGACCATGCCGCACGACACCTATCTGGCGAATGTCTGGATGAAGGGCGCCTTCTATATCGGCTATTGGGGCATGCAGCCGACCATCGACGCGACGTATAAACTGCTGCTGACCTCGGATGCCTCCTATCAGGACACCGAATGGAGGAATGCCGAGTTCGACGCCCTGGTGGCCGAAGGCTCGGCCACGGTGGACGCGGCCCGGCGGGCGGAAATCTATGCCCGGCTGCAAGAGATGGAACTGGCCGATACCCCCTATATCGTCCCCTTCTTCGAGGACGTGCTGTCGGCGGCCAGCGACACCACCGAGGGCTGGGAGGTGGCGCCGATCTCGCGTTACTTCTTCATCGAAGATGTCTGGCTGAACAAGTGACCCTCGGCTATCTGATCCGCCGGCTGGGCGCGATCGTCGTGGTTCTGGCGATCGTGACCCTTGCCGTCTTTGCCATCACCATCGTGCTGCCGGGCAATGCGGCGCTGATGATCCTGGGCGAGCATGCCACCCCGGACTCGCTGGCCGCGATGGAGCGCCAGCTTGGTCTGGACCGCCCGGTCTGGCAGCAATACCTGTCCTGGGTCGGCGGCGTGCTGCGGGGCGATTTCGGCATGTCGCTGCGCATGTCGCTGCCGGTGGCGGATGTGGTGGGCGCAGCCTTCCGCAACTCCGCCTGGCTGGCGGTGATCGCGCTGACCGCGGTGACGGTGATCGCGATTCCGCTGGGCGCGCTGGCGGCGCTGCGGCGCGGCACGATCTGGGACCTGATGATCGGGCTGTTTTCCTATGTCGGCACGGCGATGCCGGAATTCGTCACCGCCACCCTGCTGCTGATCCTGCTGGCCTCGCCGGAATGGCCGGTGTTTCCCGCCGGCGGCTTCGTGGCGCCGGGCGTGGATTTCGGCGCCTTCCTCTACCACGCGATCCTGCCGGCGACGACGCTGGGCCTGATCCTGATGGCGCATATCTCGCGTCAGGTGCGCTCGGAAATGTCGGAGGTGCTGGGGTCGGATTACGTCCGCGCGGCCGAGTTGAAGGGGCTGCGCCCGCGCCGGGTGATCTGGCGCCACGCCCTGCCCAACGCGCTGGCGCCGGCGGTGGCGGTGATCTCGCTGGATATCGGCTATCTGCTGGGCGGCATCATCGTGGTCGAGGAAATCTTCGCCTGGCCCGGCCTCGGGCGGTTGCTGATCTATGCGTTGCAGAACCGCGACCTGCCGGTGATCCAGGCGATCACCCTGCTGCTGGCAACGGTCTATGCGCTGTCGAACCTGCTTTCGGACCTGATCATCACCTGGCTGGACCCGAGGGTGCGCCATGCGTGAGGTCCTGCGCAATCCCGCCGGGATCGTGGGCGGCCTGCTGCTGCTGGTCGTGGCCATCGCGGCGCTGTTCGGGCCGATGCTGGCCCCCTACGACCCGCAGCAGTTCCACACCGCCGCCCGCCTTCAGGGACCCAGCGCCGAATTCTGGCTGGGCACCGACCAGTATGGCCGGGACCTGCTGTCGCGGCTGTTGAACGGTGCGCCCTCGACGGTGTTCTTCGGGCTGGGGGCGACGGCCTTGGGCGTCGGCGCCGGCTCGATCATCGGCGTGGTGGCGGGCGTGGCCGGCGGGCGGGTGGACAGCGTGATCATGCGGGTGCTGGACGGGCTGCTGGCCATGCCGGAGCTGCTGTTCACCCTGCTGATCGTCACCTTCCTCGGCGGCGGCACCACGCAGGCCATGCTGGCCGTGGCCGTCACCTTCACCCCCGGCATGGCCCGGATCGCGCGCAGTTCCGTGCTGTCCGTGCGCACCCGCGATTACGTCACCGCCGCCGTGGCGCGCGGCGAGGGGCACGGCTGGATCGTGTTTCAGGAGGTGCTGCCCAACGCCCTCGGCCCGATCATCGTCGAGGCGACGATCCGGGTCAGCTTCGCCATCATGATCGGCGCCACGCTGGGCTTCCTGGGCCGCGGCGCGCAACCGCCCTCGACCGAATGGGGGCTGATGGTGGCCGAGGCGCGGCAGTTCATGTTCCGCAACCCGTGGTGCGTCGCGGTGCCGGGCGTGGCCATCGCCATCACGGCAATGGGCTTCAACCTGTTCGGCGACGCGCTGCGCGACGCCTTCGACCCGAAAAGGAGCCGCTCGTGAACCCGGTTCTGGATGTGCGCGATTACGGCCTCGGCTACCTGACCGATGCCGGGCCGGTGACGGCGCTGGAGGGGGTTTCGCTGTCCATCGCGCCGGGCGAGACCCATGCCCTGGTCGGCGAAAGCGGCTCGGGCAAGTCCACGCTCGCCTGGGCGATCATGCGTCATCTGCCCCCGAACGCGGTGGAGGCCGACGGGGAAATCCTGCTCTCGGGCGAGGATTTGCGGGGGCGTTCCCGCGCGCAGATGCAGGCGATCCGGGGCCGGCGGGTGGCGATGGTGTTTCAGGACCCCAGCGCGGCGCTGAACCCGGTGATGCGCATGGGCGACCAGATCGCCGAGGTCTTCATCCGCCATCGCGGCCTGACCCGCGATGCGGCGTGGCAGGAAGGCATCGCCGCGCTGGAACGCACCGGCATCAGCCGCCCGGCCGAGATCATGACCCGTTACCCGCACGAGGCATCGGGCGGCGAGAAGCAGCGGGTGGTGCTGGCCACCGCCTTCGCCTGCAACCCGGAACTGATCATTTTCGACGAGCCGACGACGGCGCTGGACATCCTGACCGCACAGCAGATCCTCGACCTGTTTTTGCGCCTGCGCGAGGAAACCGGCGTGGCGGCGCTCTATATCTCGCACGATCTGGGACTGGTGGCGCGGATCGCGCATCGGGTTTCCGTCATCGACAAGGGCCGCATCGTCGAGACCGGGCCGGTGGCCGAAGTCTTTGCCGCGCCCGCCCATCCCTATACAAGCGCCCTGCTGGCTGCCGTGCCGCGCCCGGAGGTGCGGCTGAGCGGGCCGGAGCCGGAAACCCCCGCCCCGGTGCTGGCGGTGCGCGATGTCAGCGTGCGCTATGGCGCGCCGGGATGGCTGTCGCGGCGGCTGGGCGGCGACAAGGGCGGCTTCTACGGCGCGCAGGATGTCGGCTTCTCGGTGCATCAGGGCGAGTTGCTGGGACTGGTCGGCGCCAGCGGCTCGGGCAAGTCCACGATGGCGCAGGTGATCGCGGGCTTGCGTGATTTCTCGGGCGAGGTGGCGTTCGACGGCCGCACCTATCGCGCGCGGGCCGAGTTCGGCCGCGATTACCGGCGCGAGGTGCAGATCATCTTCCAGCACCCCGATGCCAGCCTCAACCCCCGTCACAGCATAGGAAAAATCCTGTCGCGACCCTTGCGCCTCTATGGCCTCTGCCCGCCCGCGCGGGTGACGCAGCGGGTGCGGGACCTGCTGGAAATGGTGCGCCTGCCCGCCGATTTCGCCAGCCGCTATCCGCATCAGCTATCCGGGGGCCAGAAGCAGCGCGTCGCCATCGCCCGCGCCTTCGCGGCCGAGCCGAAGCTGGTGATCTGCGACGAGATCACGGCGGCGCTGGACGTGTCGGTGCAGGCCGTGGTGGCGCGGCTGCTGGCCGATCTGCAACGCAAATCCGGCGCCGCCTGCCTGTTCATCACCCATGACCTGAACCTTGTCCGGCAACTGGCCCACCGAATCGCGGTGATGCAGCGCGGCCGGCTGGTGGACGGGTTCGACGTGGGGGATGCCGAGGCCCCCGACCGCCACCCCTATACCCGCGCGCTGCTGGAAGCCGTGCCCATCCCCGGACCCTTGCAGGAGGCCCAGCCATGACCCTCGACCTCGCCCGCGAATTTCCGGGCCGCACCCTGTCCGGGCGCGAGGTGGCGCTGCGCTTTCCCGAAGTCGAGCACCGCGCGCGGCTGACCCGCACCCGCCGGATCATGGCCGAGCGCGGGCTGGATGCGCTGCTGGTGTTCGCGCAGGAGAGCCACTTCTACCTGACCGGCTTCGACACCGCCGGCTATGTGTTCTTTCAGGCCGGGCTGGTGACGGCGGACGGGGAAACGGTGCTGCTGACCCGTATCCCCGACAGGCGGCAGGCCGAGGTGGCATCCCTCTATGACGAGGTGCGCATCTGGCTGAATGCCGAGGATGCCAACCCGGCGCTGGACCTGCGCGCCCTCATGGCCGAGCGCGGGCTGAAGGGCGCCCGCGTGGGGGTGGAGTTCGCGACCCACGGCCTGACCGCCGCCAATGGCCGCATGGTCGAGGCCGCGCTGGCCGGGTTCTGCACGCTGGAGGACGCCTCCGACATCCTGCGCGGGCAGCGGCTGGTGAAGTCGCCGGCGGAGCTGGAACTGGTCCGCGCCGCCGGGCAACTGGCGGACAGGGCGACGATGGCGGCGATCGAGGCCGCCCGGCCCGGCGCCTATGACACGGCGCTGTCGGGCGCGGCGGTGACGGCGATGCTGGCGGCCGGGGCCGACATGCCGTCGGGCGGGCCTTTGGTGAATGTGGGACCGCGCGCGCTCTACGGGCGCGGCATCGGCGGGGCGCGGCGGATCGAAGCCGACGATCAGGTGCTGATCGAACTGGCGGGTTCCGCCTGCCGCTATCATGTCGTGATCGAGCACACCGTCGCCGTGGGCCGCACCGATCCGCGCCAGCAGGCGCAGATGGGCGTGGCCATCGAGGCGCTGGAACGCATCAAGGACGCCGCCCGCCCCGGCGAGCGGCTGGGCCGGCTGAACGACATCCATGCCGAGGTGCTGGACCGCGCCGGCTTTGCCCATGCCCGTTACGCGGCCTGCGGCTATGCGCTCGGCTGCACCTTCAAGCCGTCATGGATGGACGCGCCGCCGATGATCTATTCCGGCAACCCGTTGATCCTGCAACCCGGCATGGTGTTCTTCGTCCATATCATGATCCCCGACACCGCGACCGGGCTGGTCGCCGGCGTCGGCCAGACCTTCGCCATCGGCGAGGGCGATGTGGAAACTTTCTCGGCCCTGCCATTACAGCTTTGGAAACGCTAGGAGAACATCATGCCGTTGCTGACACCCGAGGCGAAGGGCGTGTTCACCATCTCGGTGACGCCCTTCCTGCCCGATGGCGGAGTGGATTACGAAAGCCTCGATCAAGTCACTGATTTTTATATGGAAAAAGGCGCGACCGGCATCACCATCCTCGGCATGATGGGCGAGGCGCCCAAGCTGACGCAGGCGGAAAGCCGTGCGGTCGCCGCGCGGGTGATCGCCCGCGCCGGCGACCTGCCGGTGGTGGTGGGCGTCTCGGCCCCCGGCCTCGCCGCCATAAGCGAGTTGTCGGCGCAGGTGATGGATCTGGGCGCGGCGGGGGTGATGATCGCACCGCCCTCGACCCTGCGCACGGATGCGCAGATTCTCACCTATTTCCGGCAGGCAGCAGAGGCGGCTGGCGAGGGCGTGCCGGTGGTGTTGCAGGATTTCCCGCTGGCGACCGGCGTGCAGATCGACGCCGCCCTGCTGCTGCGCATCTTTGCCGAGATTCCGCAGATCGTGATGCTGAAGCACGAGGACTGGCCGGGGCTGGCCAAGGTCACCGCCCTGCGCCGGGCCAAGGCGGCGGGGGCGCGGCGGGTGTCGATCCTGTGCGGCAATGGCGGCGTGTTCCTGCCCGAGGAGATGGCGCGCGGCGCCGATGGCGCCATGACCGGCTTCGGCTATCCCGAGATGCTGGCGCAGGTGGTGGCGCTGGCGGCCACCGACATGGACCGCGCGCAGGACATCTTCGACGCCTATCTGCCGCTGGTCCGCTACGAGCAGCAGCCGGGCATCGGGCTGGCGGTGCGCAAGCATGTGCTGGCCCGGCGCGGCGCCATCGCCCACGCGGCGCAACGCGCGCCCGGCGCACCGCTGGCCCCCGAGGCCGTGGCCGAGGTCGAGCGCCTGATCGACCGCCAGACCCGCGCCCTGCGCGCCCTTGAATAACTCACGGAGACCGCGATGAAACGCCTGCTTTACCTTGGCAACGGCCGCAAGATGCAGTCGGTGGCGCGGCTGGACGACCGCTTTGCCGGCTGGGGGCTGGAGGTGGATCGCCATTGGGCCTTCGACGGCGATTTCCCCGCCAGCCTCGACGGTTACGACGGCATCTTCCTGTCGGGCAGTCCGCACGGCGCTTATGAGGACGTGCCCTTCATTCACCGCGAGCATGACCTGATCCGCGAGGCCGCCGCGCGCGACATCCCCATGCTGGGCATCTGCTTCGGCAGCCAGATCCTCGCCTCGGCCCTGTGCGGGCGCGACCAGGTCTTTCGCCGCGACTGGTGCGAGGTCGGCTACAAGGATCTGGACGTGACCCCGGCGGCGGCCGACGACGCGCTGACCTGCGACTGGGGCGACACGGTGCATATGTTCGTCTGGCACAATGACGAGGTGCGCCACGACCATCCCGACATGGTGATCCTGGCGGCCTCGGATGTCTGCCCCAATCAGGTCTGGCGCCACCGCACCGCGCCTGCCTGGGGCATTCAGGGCCATCCGGAGATCACGCGCGCACAGGCCCCGGTCTGGTTCAGCGAAAACCGCGCCCGCATGGAGCAGGACGGCGCCGATGTGGATGCCCTGATCGCGCAGGCCGACGAGGCGGCGGAGGCCAAGGCGGCGCTGACCCGCTTTGCCGAACTGGTGGCGCGGGGCTGAGGGAGGCGAGCATGGTCAAGACGGCTTACTGGTTCGAGCCTGCGGAATATCGCGCAAGGCTGGCGCGGGTGCAGGCGGGGCTGAAGGCGCGGGGGCTGGACGCGCTGCTGGCCTTCCAGCCGGAAACCGTGACCTGGGTGACGGGCTTCTTCACCCGCGGCTATGGCAGCCTGCAATTCGCCATCATTCCGGCGGAGGGGGCGCCCACCCTCTATTGCCGCGACGTGGAGGAATATTATCTCGATTCCACCTGCATCTTTCCCGACCGTGTGATGTGGACCGACAGCGACGACCGCATGCAACTGGCCGTGGACACCATCCGCACCCGCCTGCCCCATGCGGCGCGGGTGGGGGTCGAGACGGGCGCATGGGTGCTGAACGCGCAACGCTGGGAGGCGATCAAGGCGGGGCTGCCGGGCATGGAACTGGTCGATGCCTCGGGTCTGGTGCCCGAGATGCGCTTCATCAAGTCCGAGGCCGAGATCGCCTATCAACGCAAGGCCGCCCGCGCTGCGGAGGCCGGGATGCAGGCCGCCATCGACAGCGCCGGCATCGGCACCAGCGAGCGCGAGATGGCGGCGGAGGTCTGCGCGGCGATGATCCGCGCCGGCTCGGACCTGCCGGGGCCGGGGGTCATGTCCTCGGGCGAGCGCGCGTTCCACCTGCATGGCGGTTATTCCGACCGGGTGCTGGAGCGCGGCGACATCGTGCAGATCGAGACCACGCCGAATTCGCGCCACTATCACGCCCGCTTCATGCGCCCGATCCGGGTGGCGGAGGCATCGGACGCCGACCACCGGCTGGCGGAGGCGCTGATCCGCATCCAGGACGCCGCGCTGGCCGAGGTCCGCGCCGGCATCCCCGCCACGGTGCCCGATGCGGTCTATCGCGAAGGCGTTCTGGGCGCCGGGTTGCGCAAGACCTATACGAATAAAACCTTCTATTCCGTGGGCCTGCTGCTGCAACCCAATGGCGGCGAGCCGTTGGAGGCCCATCCCGGCGCCGACTGGAGCTTTGCCGAGAACATGGTCTTTCACACCTATGTCCTGGCGCGCGGTTTTGGCATGTCGGAGACCATCCGCGTCACAGGCGACGGGCACGAGCGGCTGACCACCTTCCCGCGCCAGCTTTTCGTCACCGCGCGATAGGCCAGACCTCGGGGTTGATGGCCGTCTGCGGCAGGCGGCCTTGCAGCGCCTCGATGACATTGGCGGCGGCGGCCTCGGCGGTGCGCCGCAGCGCCTCCTCGGTGGTGCCGCCCAGATGCGGGGTAAAGACCACGCTGGGAAAGGCCGCCAGCGGTCCCTGCGGCGCGCCGGGCGAACACAGGTCCAGCCCGGCCCCGCCCAGCCGGCCCTGCGAAAGGGCCTCGGCCAGCGCATCCTCGTCCACCAGCCCGGCACGGCCGAGATTCACGAGGATGGCGCCGGGGCGCATCGCGGCCAGCGCATCCGTGCCGATCAGGTTGCGGGTTTCCGGGCGCAGCGGCGTGTGCAGCGAGACCAGATCGGCCTGCGCCAGCCCCTCATGCAGCGCCACGCGGGGAAAGTCCCCGGTCTCCGGCGCGCGGGGCGAATGGACCAGCACATGCATGGCGAAGGCATGGCGAAGGATCGTCCCGACCGCGCGGCCGATAGACCCCCAGCCGACGATCAGCGCGGTCTTGCCGGCCAGTTCGATAAAGCGGGCCGACTGGCGGAACCCGGTATCGCCCGCGCGCATCGCGTGGTCGGCGGCAGGGATGCGCCGCGCCACCGCCAGCGCCAGCCCCACCGCCAGCTCGGCCACCGATTGCGCATTCGTGCCCGGCGCCGTGGTGACGAGGACGCGCCCTTGCGCGGCCGCCGCCTTGTCCACGGCGTCATGGCCCGCGCCATGCACCGACACCACCCGCAGCGCATCGCCCGCCGCGAAGGCCGCCGCATCCAGCCCGGCATCGCGGGTAATCACCGCCACGCAGCCGGGGATCAGCCGTGCCGCCGTCTCCATGTCCGGCGCGGGGCATATCAACGGGGTGATCCCCGCCGCCTGAAGGCGCGCGGTCCCGACCGCGTGGATCGGCTGGATGATGAGGCATTTCATGGTCTTACGCATCCCCCTTGTCGCGAATGATTTCCTCCGGCGCGACAATGCCGCCCACCAGATCCTGCGAGAGCAGCCAGGCCGAACCCAGTCCCGATTCGGGCCGGGGCATGAGGCCCGCCAGCACGGCACGCAACCGCGCCCGCGCGGCGATCCACAGGTCTTCGGCTTCCTCGCGGGTGATGGCGGCGAAACGGACGCGCGCGCCCACCGGCATCTGCGCCAGACGCGGCAGGTCCGCGCCGGCGACGGTGGCGATCTTGGGATAGCCGCCGGTGGTCTGCCCCTCGGCCAGCAGCACGATGGGCTGGCCCGAGCCGGGCACCTGCACCGAACCGGGCACCGTCCCGTCCGACACGATGTCATGCCCGTGCACGGCCGGCAGCGGCGGCCCGTCCAGCACCATCGCCATGCGGTCGCGGCGCGGGGTGACGGTGAAACCCGCGCCGGTCAGAAGCGCGAGGGTTTCGGGCGCGAAATGGTCCCGCTGGGGGCCGGGCACCACGCGGATCGGCCCGGCCTCGCGCGGCAGCGGCGTGGCGGGGCGCAGGCAGGGACCTTCCGCCGCGGCGCCCAGCGGCAGGCGGTCGCCCGCGCGCAAGGCCCGCCCCTCCAGCCCGCCCAACCCGTTGCGCAGATGCGTGGCCCGCGCGCCAAGGACCGGCGGCACCGCGATCCCGCCGGCAAAGGCCAGATAGGCCCAGACGGCGCCATCCGGGGCGCCGATGGCCAGCGCCTCGCCGGGATTCAGGCGGTGGCTCTCGTTGGCCGGAACGAGGCGGTCGCCGATATGGATGCGGCAATCCCCCACCACGGCGAACCGGGTCGGGCGCGTGACGCGGAACCGCCCGGCCGGGCCGGCGAATTCCAGCCCCGCCGCCCCCGGCGCATTGCCGCAAAGCGCATTGGCCAGCGCCAGCGCCGCCGCGTCGATCGGCCCCGCGCCCGACACGCCGAAGCGGCGCAGCCCCTGCCGCCCGGCATCCTGCACGCTCAGCATCGGGCCGGCGGCCAGAATCTCGATCATGGCCCGGCCTCGATGATGGTGTCCCCGGCGGCCACGCGGGCATCCAGCACGCGCGCCTCGGCCTCCGTGATCGGGTAGAAGCGGATGCGGTCGCCGGCGCGGAACAGGAACGGCTCGGCCCGGCCGGGATCGAAGGCCCGCAACGGCGTGCGCCCGACAAAGCGCCAGCCCGACGGCCCGGCCACCGCGCTGATGCTGCCCTGCTGGCCGCCGATGCCGATGGCCCCGGCCTCGATCCGCTGGCGCGGCACGGGCAGGCGCGGCATGTGCAGCGCCTCGGGCAACCCGCCCAGATAGGCGAAGCCGGGGGAAAAGCCGATCATGTGCACCCGGAAATCGGCCCCCGCATGCAGGGCGATGACGGCCTCGGGCGTCAGCCCCTTCGCCCCGGCGATGGCGTCCAGGTCCTGCCCCACCGCGCCGCCGTAAAGGCAGGGCACCCGCCACAGCCGCCCCCGCGCCGCCGCCGGGGCCGGCACGGCCAGCAGATCGCGCAGCAGCCCCTCCAGCGCCGCCCCGCGCATGATCTCCGGGTCGTAGCAGACCAGAAGCGCGCGATAGGTGGGCACGATGTCGGTGACGCCGGGCGCGGCCCGCGCCGCCAGCGCCTCGGCCAGCGCCACCACGCGGGCGTTGACCCCGGCGTCGATCGCATCGCCCAGCTGCACGCTCAGCGCCTGATCGCCGCAGGGCAGGAACAGCGCCCGCATCCCCTCGCCTCCCCGCCCGGAAACCGGCTTGCGATTTTGGTATACCAAATATATCCAAGACTATGCGGGGGCTTTGCATCCCTGTCAACGCCGCCTGCGGAGGGTGGACATGACCCGGACGATAGACCTGAATTGCGACATGGGCGAGGGGTTCGGCGCCTACAGGACCGGCGACGATGCCGGCATGATCGAACTGGTCAGCAGCGCCAACATCGCCTGCGGCTTCCATGCCGGCGACCCGGTGGTGATGCGGCGCACGATCCGGCTGGCCAAGGCGCATGGCGTGGCGGTGGGGGCGCATCCCGGCTTCGCGGACCTTTACGGCTTCGGGCGGCGGCGCATCTCGGGCGAGGACCCGCAGGCGCTTGAGACGCAGCTGATCTTCCAGATCGTCGCCATGCAGGGCATGTGCGCGCTGGAGGGCCATGCGATGACCCATGTGAAGACCCACGGCGCGCTGGGCAACATGGCCGCCACCGACCCGGAGCTTGCGGCGCTGTGCGTGCGGGCGGTGAAGGCGGTCGATCCGAATCTGGTCTTCGTCGCCCTGCCCTATGCGCAGACCTGTTTCGCGGCCGAGGCCGCCGGCCTGCCCATCGCCTGCGAGATCTATGCCGACCGCAGCTATACCGATGCCGGCGAACTGACCCCGCGCAGCCAGCCGGGCGCGGTGATCCACGATCCCCGGCAAAGCCTCGACCAGGTGCTGGAAATGGTGGTGAACGGCCGCATCCCGACCACGGGCGGCCGATGGCTGCCGGTCTCGCCCGATACGCTGTGCATCCACGGCGATACGCCGGGCGCGGTCGGAATCGCCCGGACCCTGCGCCGGGCGCTGGAGGAGAACGGCGTGCGCATCGCACCCTTCGCGCCGCCGGGGATCAGTCCGGCAGCGACAGGATGCCGGTGATCTCGTCCAGCCGCTCGACCGGGAAGGGCGTGGGGCGCAGGTCGAAGCGGGCCATGCGGCCGGTGATCGCGGTGGGGACGGCAAAGCGTTCCACCGCCGCGATGGTCCGGGGCCGGTCGGCGTAATCGTCGAACAGCACCACCACCGGACGGGTGATGCGAAACAGCGTCGCCAGCAGGCAGCCGGCGCGGAAGCGGCCGTCGATCAGCACCAGGTCGGGATGGCGGAACCACGGCTGATCCCAGACCGACAGCGGATAATGGTGAAAGCGCCGCCACGCGGATTCGTTGCGCGGCCGGCCCCATTTCCCGGTCGGGCCGATGTCCACCCAAAGCATGCGCAGATTGGCCTGCGGATGGTCGCGGCGAATGCCCGCCTCCAGATCGGCGGCCCATGTCCGGTCACTCTCCACCCCCATGATGAGGGAATGAGGCTGCGACGCCGCCAGCCGGGTCGAGCCGCCGGTGCCGTATTCGAGGATCACGTCATGGCTGGCGTAAAGGCTGCGCAGCAGGCCGGTCTCGGCCTCGGGCATGGAGATGGCCGGGCCGGCGGCGGGCGGCGGGGCCTGGCGCGGCGCGTCCTCGGCGGGGGTCTCCACGGGCGCCTCGTCCGCGGCCGTCAGGCTGGCGGCGAGGCGGATTCGCATCTCGTCCTGCGCGCGGCGGATCGACTCCACCGCCAGCAGGTCGGCCAGCGCGGTATCGGTGCCGGCGCGGTGGCGCAGGATCGTGTCGTCGCGGGCCTCGTTGCGGTTATGGGTGTCGAAGAACCTGTCCGTATGGCGGATGCCCACCACCTCGCGCCGGCCGCGATAGCCGCGCCCGCGCCGCCGCTTCAGCCGGAACAGGTCGGGGGTGCGGACCGCGTAATGGTTGATCTGCGCCAGTTGCCACGAGAAATCGCCTTCCGCGATCCTGGCATTGGCCGGGGAATCCACCCCCGCCAGCCAGCGGCGGCCGACATCGTGGCCCAGGTCGAAGGGCCGGCCCGCCGCATTGAGGACATCGGCCCGCGTCAGCCCCGAATCCCGCGCCAGCCTTGGGCGATGCGGGCTTTTATGCGACGGGCGGGCGCGGGTGCGGTCAAAGCGGTAAAGGGTCTTGACCTGCCCGTTCAGCGCAAAATCCGGCTCGGAGGCGGTGACGAAATCGTCCGAGACGAAGCGTCCCGGAAAGGCCGCGTTGCCGCCATCCCCGAAGATCCGCCACGGGATCAGCATGGCGGAGGCATCGCCCATCGCCGCGATCAGGTCGTCCACCATCCCCGCGCCGGCATGGATGTTCAGGAACTCGTCCGCGTCCAGCCAGATGATCCAGTCGCCATCCGCGATCAGGCCCGAGGCATTCGCCGCCAGCGCCGCCTTGCCCTGAGGCGAATCCTGCGGGCCGACCGAATGGTGGATGTGATGCACCACCCCCTGCCCGTGCAGCGCGTCCAGCAGCTCGGTGGTGCCGTCGTCGCTGTCGTTCGACACGATCACGAAGCGGTCGAAGCCGATGGCGCGGTGATAGGCGATCCATTCCAGCAGGAAGGGCGCCTCGTTCTTGACCGCGCTGAACAGAACCTTGTGCGCCATTCTCAACCCCGGATTGCAACGCCCCTCCTTGCCACGAAGCCGGCGGGCAAGGGAACCCTCTCAGGTCAGGGCGTCGCGGATACGGCTGAAGGCGGTTTCCAGCTGCGCCGCGTCGCGGCAGATGCAGACGCGCAGGAAGCGGCGCGAGGCCTCGCCAAACAGATAGCCCGGCGCCAGGCCGACGCCCGACCTTTCCAGGATCAGCCGGCAGGCGGCGCGGGAATCGTCCTCGCCCTTCAGCGAGAAGAACACATACATGCCCCCTTTCGGCGGCTTGCCGAAGTCCAGCCGCTCCATCGGGGCCAGGATCTCGTGCGCGAGGTCGATGCCGCGCCGGCAGCGGGCGCGGATGTCCTGCACCAGGCCCTCGCCCTGGGTCAGCGCCGCCGCCGCGCCGGCCTGCACGAAGCCCGCCGTGCCGCTGTTGAGGAATTGCGTCATCGCCCCCAGCCGCCCGGCGACCGAGGCGGGATGCGTCAGCCAGCCCACGCGCCAGCCGGTCATCGCCCAGGCCTTGGAAAAGCTGTTGACCGCCATCACCCGGTCCTCGTCCTCGGCGATCTGCAACATCGAGGGCGCCACCTGCCCCTGATAGTAAAGCCGGGCATAAACCTCGTCCGACAGGACCCAGATGCCGGTGCGGCGGCTGAATTCCAGCAGGGCGCGGGTTTCCTCCCCGGTGGCCACCCAGCCGGCCGGGTTCGAGGGCGTGGGCAGGAAGATCGCGCGCGTGGCGGGCGTGCAGGCGGCCATCAGCCGGTCGAGGTCCAGCCGCCATTCGCCGTCCCGATAGTCCAGACCGAAGGGCACCGGCCGGGCGCCGGCCATCTGGATCGCGGCACGGATGTTCGGCCATTGCGGTTCGATGAAGATCACCTCGTCGCCCGGCTCGGCGATCAGCAGCAGCGCCAGCATCACCGCCTGCATGCCCCCCGGCGTCACCGTGGACCGCTGCACCCCGATCGGCCGCCCATGCAGCCGGGTCTGATAGTCCGACAGGGCGGCGGTCAGCGCCGGCAACCCGCGCATGTCGGGAACATAGAAGGTCATGCCGTCATGCAGCGCCTTCGCGGCGGCCTCGCGGATGAAGGACGGGGTGACCAGATCGCCCTCGCCATACCACAGCGGGATCACGTCGGGAATCTTCGCCGCCGCCAGCGCCAGATCGGCGATATTGTCCACCACCATGTCGCGGATGGGCGCGCGGATGCCGTCCATCGGCGGGAAAATCCCCGAATCATCCTGTCGAACAGTATCCTGCATACTCGCCCCCCCAGCGGTTCCTGCCGCAATGTAGCCCCTCGCCGGGCGGAGACAAGCGGCAAATTCCCCGCATTCCCTACACTCTGCGCCGAAAGCCGCAAAAACCGATTGCATGATAAACAATATACTGTATTCTGAATACGATTCAAAGGTGCCCCGCATGACCCAACCGAACCGGCCCGATTCGCGGCTGGCCAGCCCCAGCCTCAGCAGCCAGATCCACGACGAGTTGCTGAACCGTATCCAGAACGGCGGGATCGGTCCCGGCGACCGGCTGGTGGATACCGGCATCGCGCAGGAGCTGGGCGTGTCGCGCATGCCGGTGCGCGAGGCCCTGCTGCGGCTGGCCAATGACGGTTATGTCGTCTCGACCTCGCGCGGGTTCATCCTGTCGCCGCTGACGCATCAGGACATCCTGGACATCTTCGAGTTGCGCCGCCTGCTGGAACCGCGCGCCGCCGCCCATGCCGCCCGCGCCCTGACCGATGCCGACCACGCCGCGCTGACCGTGGCGCTGGGACAGGCCCGCACCGCCATCGCCGCCGGCGACGTGGCGGGGCTGGTGCAGGCCAATGCCAGCTTTCGCGGCATCTGGATCGCCGCGCTGGACAACCGGCGGCTGGCCGAGACCATCGGCCGCTTTGCCGATCAGGTCCAGTTCGTGCGCCTGGCCACGCTGGACGATGCCCGCATCCACCGCATCGTGCTGGGCGGGCTGGAGCGCCTGCACGCCGCTTATCTGGCGCGCGACGCCATCGCGGCCTCGGACGCGACGCTTGATTTCCTGACTGCCGCGCAGCACGCCTATAGCGACGGGCTGGCGGATGATTCGACCCCGCAACCGGATACCGCAACCCGATAGGAGCGACCGCATGGCTACCGTGACCAAACCGCACCCGCTGAAAGGCCCCAACCGCTTCAAGCTGGGCATCTTTTCCACGAATGCCGATGGCGGGCTGGCCATGACCACGGTGGAAGAACGCTGGCAGGCCCGGTGGAGCGACACGCTGACCGCCGCCCAGATCGCCGACCGCACCGGGCTGGAATTCACCCTGCCCATCGCCCGCTGGTGCGGCTTCGGCGGCCAGACCCATGCCCGCGAATGGTCGTTCGAGACCTTCACCTGGGCCGCAGGCATCGCCGCCTCGACGGAACGCATCGGCATCTTCTCGACCGTGCATGTGCCGCTGGTGCATCCGGTTTATGCCGCCAAGGCGCTGGCGACGGTGGACCATATTTCCGGCGGGCGCATGGGGCTGAACATCGTCTGCGGCTGGAACCCCGCCGAATTCGCCATGTTCGGCGCCACCAAGGTCGAGCGCCCCTACGACATGGCCGCCGAATGGGTCCGCATCATCGAGCGCGCCTATGCCTCGCCCGAACCGTTCGACTTCGACGGCGAATATTACCAGCTGAAATCCGTGGTCAGCCGCCCGGCCAGCCTGCAAATGCCGCGCCCGGTGACGATGAACGCGGCCTTCGGCGATCCGGGCCGCAACTTCGCGGCGGCGAATTGCGACTATCTGTTCTCGACCTTCACCAATCTGGAGGATGGCGCCCACCATGTTCAGGACGTGCGGGCGCGGGCCAGCAAGAACGGGCGCAATGTCGGCGTCTATACCGTGCTGCATGTCGTCTGCCGCGAGACCGAGAAAGAGGCCCGCGACTATTACGATCATTTCGCGGTGACGATGGCCGATCACGGCGCCGTGGACGAGCATATGGCCAAGAAGAAGGAATTCGCCAACTCGCATGACGACGAGGCCTTCAACACCTATCGCCAGCGTTTCGCGGCGGGCGCGGGCAGCTATCCGCTGATCGGCACGCCCGAGCAGATCGTCGAGGAACTGGGCCGCATCGCCGAGCAGGGCTATGCCGGCGCGGCTTTGTCCTTCGTGAACTATACCTACGAGCTGCCCTTCTTCTGCGACCGCGTGCTGCCGCTGATGGAGCAGGCGGGGCTGCGCATCGCATGACCACCCTGCCGCGCCCGCCGGCGCATCCGGCCCATCTGAAGCAGGCGATGCAGGTTCTGGCCTCCGGCGTGTCCATCATCACGGCGGTGGACGAGAACCACATGCCGCTGGGGATGACCGCGACCTCGGTCACGTCGTTCAGCATGGACCCGCCGTCCATCCTGTTCTGCGCCAACCGCACCGGCAGCATGGCCCCGCATCTGGTGCCGGGCCATGCGGTCGGCATCAGCATCCTCGCCGGCAACCAGGCCGAGGTGGCGGGCGCCTTCGCCGGCATGACCGGCGCGCGCGGCGCCCACCGCTTCGCCACCGGCAACTGGGTCCGCGGCAAGCTGGAGGTGCCGATCCTGCTGGGCGCGCGCTGCGCCATCGAATGCAGCATCGACGAGGTGATCGACCGCCACACCCACCGCATCGCCATCTGCCTGGTGCATCGCGTGCATCCCGGCAAGGTGGACGATCCCGGCCTGATCGCCGACAGCGGGCGGATGACCAGCTTTTCCCCGCCGCCCCTGCCGCCGGGGGTCGCGCGATGAGCCTGCGCGCGCGCATCCGCGAAGGCCGGCCGCTGCTGGGCCTGTTCTGCGCCATCCCCCATCCGGTCGCGGTCGAGATCGCGGCCGGGTCGGGCCGCGATTTCCTGTGCATCGACGCCGAGCACGGGCTGATCGGGCGCGCCGATCATGAAAACCTGATCCGCGCCGCCGAATGTGGCGGCACCCCCGCCCTGGTGCGCATCCCCCAGCTTGCCGACGAGCATTTCGCCACCGTGCTGGATGCCGGCGCGACGGGGGTGCTGGTGCCGCGCGTCTCGACGGCGGAGCAGGCGGCGGCGGCCGTGGCGGCGATGCGCTACCCGCCGCTGGGCCATCGCGGGGCCGGGCCGGGACGGGCAACGCGCTATGGCCGCGACATCATGGCCTATCTGGGCCAGGCCAACGAGACCCTGACGCTGGGCATCCAGATCGAGACCGCCGAGGCCGTCGCCAATATCGAGGACATCGTGGCGGTGCCGGGGCTGGACCTGATCTTCATCGGGCCGGGCGATCTGGGCGTGTCGCTGGCGGCTTCCGGCCAGCCGGGACCGGAGGCGCTGGAGGCCGCGATCGGCCGCGTGGTGGCGGTGTCGCGCGAGGCCGGGCTGGCGGTCGGCCTCTATGTCGGCGATCCCGCCGAGATCCCGCGCTGGCGCGAGGCCGGGGTCACCACCTTCATCCTCGGCAGCGACACGGCGGCGCTGATCGCGGCGCTGGAGGCGACGCGGGTGGCGTTCTAGCGCCTGCCCCGCCGGAAGCAGGGGCCGATTTCATCGCAAGGCAGGCGACAGGGACAGAGCCGGCACCTGTCAGGCGCAGGCCCGAGGCAAAGGCCCGCGCTGCCTTCGCGTGCAGCGAAACCGCAGTGCCCGGCCGGGACGCGCCCCCTCACCGGCGCCGGACAGGCCCTAGCCCGCCAGTTCCTCGATCACGTTCTGCCACAGGCTCGCCGGCTGCGCACCGGCGACCACATATTTGTCCGCGATGATGAAGGTCGGCACCGAGGTCACGCCGCGCTCGCGCGCATAGGCCTCGGCCAGCGCCACCCGGTCGCGGTCGGCATCCGTGGCCAGAAGCCGGCGCACCATCGCGCCGTCCATCCCCGCCCCTTCCGCGATGCCGGCCAGAACCTCCGGGTCGCCGATGTCCCGCCCCTCGCGCCAATGCGCGGCCAGCAGGCCCGACATCACGCGGGTCTGGGCACTCTCGATCCCGGCCCAGTGCATCAGGCGATGGGCGTCGGTGGTGTTCGGCTCCCTCGGCGGCGGGTTCAGGGTGATACCCAGGGCGTCGGCGCGCCGGGCGAGGCTGCCCAGCACCTCCTCCACCCGCTCGCCCAGCTTGACGCGCAGGTATTCGTCCATCGGCACCCCGTCCTGCGGAAAGACCGGGTTGAGGCGGAACGGGTGCCAGGTGATCGCGAAGGGATGGCCGGGCCGCGCCTCCAGCGCCCGGTCCAGTTCCGCCTTGCCGATCAGGCACCACGGACAGACCGGATCGGCGAAGATGTCGAGGCGGACCGAAGCCGGCATCGGGTTGGGCATGATGGCCTCCTGCGTGATGGGGACAAGCTGGCGATGCGGGCGGCGAGGCGCAAGGCCCCGCCGCCCGATACGCTCAGTCCGCGGGGACCGGCGCGCCGAAATTCGGCGCCGGGGCGGGCTGGAAGCCGGCAGGCGGGGCGCCGGCCTCCGGTGCGGGGGCGCCGAAGCCGGGGGCCGGCGCCGGCTGGAACCCGCCGGGCGCAGTTGCGGGCGCGGGTGCGCCGAAGCCGGGCACGGGCGCGGGCTGGAACCCGCCCGGTGCGGCAGGCGCAGGCGCGCCGAAATTCGGCGCCGGGGCGGCCTGGAAGCCGCCCGGTGCGACGCCGCCGGCCGGCGGGGTGAAGCCGCCGAACCCGCCGAAGCCCCCCGCCCCGCCGCCCGAGGACGGGATGCGGAACTCCACCTGCGAGGTGTCGATGGGCGGGCCTTTGTAATGCATCACCAGGCCGGGGAAGGCCATCACCACCCCGATCATCACGATCTGGATCACCAGGAAGGGCACCGCCCCCCAATAGATTTGCCCCGTCGTCACCGGCGCGATGCGCTGGCCGGTGATGCGGTCCAGATAGGGCGAATTCGGCGCCACCGACCGCAGGAAGAACAGCGCGAAGCCGAAGGGCGGATGCATGAACGAGGTCTGCATGTTGATCCCCAGCAGCACCCCGAACCAGATCAGGTCGATGCCCAGCGTCTGCGCCGCCGGCGCCAGCAGCGGCACGATGATGAAGGCCAGCTCGAAGAAGTCGAGGAAGAAGGCCAGCAGGAACACCAGCACCGAGACCGCGATCAGGAAGCCGTATTCGCCGCCGGGCAGCGAGGTCAGCAGATGCTCGACCCAGGCATGGCCGTTGACGCCGTAGAAGGTCAGCGAGAACACCCGCGCCCCGATCAGGATGAACATCACGAAGGCCGACAGGCGGGTGGTGGCCAGCAGGGCGCCGCGCAGCACCTCCATGTTCAGGCGCCGCTTGGCCGCGGCCAGCAGCAGCGCGCCCACGGCGCCCATCGCGCCGCCTTCGGTCGGCGTGGCGATGCCGAGGAAGATCGTGCCCAGCACCAGGAACACCAGCGCCAGCGGCGGGATCAGCACGATCACCACCTGTTGCGCCAGCCGCGACATCAGGCCGATGCCGTGCCCCTCCTGCCAGCGGAAATCCACCACACGGCCCAGAGCCTTCATCGCCAGCGACCAGGCGCCCAGCGCGCCGAAGAAGGAAACCAGCAGGTTGATGATGTCGCCGCCGATGCCGATGCCGGGCATGGCGGCGCGCAGCGGGTTGGCGACCAATTCATGCTCGAAGCTCAGCCAGCCCAGAGCCGCCGCGACCAGCCCGACGGCCAGCTTGATCAGGAACCGCCAGCCCTCCTTGTCGAACAGCGCGATGAAATAGACCACCAGCACGCCGACCACGGCGCCGAGGATGTCGGCATTGTTGCCCATGCGGTCGTAAAGCTCGCGATGCGCCAGCAGGGTGATGCCCACGCCAACCGCCAGCACCACGACCAGCGACAGGACGCCCGAACCCAGCTTGCGCGCCTCGGGCGGCAGCGCGGGCACGGCCGAGGGCCGGATCAGCGACATGACGAAGACGTAAAGCATGTAGAACCCGGTCAGCAGCAGCCCCGGAATCAGCGCGCCCTTGTACATGTCGCCCACCGACTTGCCCAACTGATCGGCCAGCACGATCAGCACCAGCGAGGGCGGGATGATCTGCGCCAGCGTGCCCGAGGCCGCGATCACCCCCGAGGCCAGCCGCCGGTCATAGCCGTATCGCAGCATGATCGGCAGCGAGATCAGCCCCATCGCGATCACCGAGGCGGCGACCACCCCGGTCGTCGCCGCCAGCAGCGCGCCGACGATGATCACCGCATAGGCCAGCCCGCCGCGCACCGGGCCGAACAACTGGCCGATGGTGTCCAGCAGGTCCTCGGCCATGCCGGACTTTTCCAGCAGGATGCCCATGAAGGTGAAGAAGGGCACGGCCAGCAGGGTCTCGTTGGCCATGACGCCGCCGAAGAACCGTTCCGGCAGGGCGCGCAGCAGGTTCCAGTCCAGCGTGATCGCCCCTTCGGACAGCGGGGCCAGCCAGACCCCCACGGCAAAGAACAGCAGCCCGTTGGCGGCCAGCGCGAAGGCCACCGGATAGCCGTAAAGCAGGAACAGGATCAGCGAGACGAACATGATCGGCGCCATGTTCTGCGCGATCAGGGCCATCATGTGCGGGCCTCCCGGTCCGGCCGGGGTCTGGCGGTCGCGTCGAACCCGGCCTCGGCCAGCAGCGCGGCATCCGGCTCGATCTGCTTCTCGGGGTCGCTATGGCCGCTGTCGGGCCAATGCCCGCGCAGGATGGCGATCTTCTTGATGATCTCGGACACGGCTTGCGCCAGCAGCAGCAGAAAGCCGATCAGCAGCATCAGCTTGGCCGGCCACAGGATCAGCCCGCCCCAGTTCATCGACCGCTCGCCGGTGCGGATCGAGGCCTGCACCCAGGGCACCATGAACCAGATCGAGACCAGCAGGAACGGGGTCAGGAAGAACACATGGCCGATCAGGTCGATCCACAGCTGCCGGCGCCGCTTCCAGCGGGTATAGAGGATGTCGATGCGGATATGCTCGTTTTCCAGCAGGGTCCAGGCGGCGGCGCCCAGGAAGGCGGCGCCGTAAAGATACCATTGCAGTTCCAGCCAGGCATTCGAGGACGTGTTCAGCGCCTTGCGGATGATGGCGTTGCCGGCGCTGACCAGCACCGCCACCAGGATCAGCCAGCTGACCGAGCGGCCGATGAAGCTGTTGATCCGGTCGATGCCGCGCGCAAGCGCAAGAAGGCCGCTCATGGTCCCTCCGTTCTTCGGGATGGCGGGAAGGACCGCGCGGGTGGCGCGGCCGGTGATGTGTCGCCCCAGCCGATATTGCATCGCCGAAAATCGGTCAACCGCGGGGCCGGGTTCCGTAGGGTCAGGCGGCGAAGGCCAGCGCCAGCGCCACCAGCCCCGCCGCCTCGCCGGCCTGCTGCGCGGCGCCCAGCACGTCGCCGGTCTGCCCGCCCAGGCGGCGCGCGGCGGTCAGCGCGACGAAGCCCTGCGCCAGCACCATCGCCGCCACCGCCACCGCCATGCGGCCGGGACCCAGCAGCGCGGCCGCCGAGGCCAGCGCGATCACCGCCCCCGCCGCCAGCGCCCGGCGCGGCGGCTTGCCGGCGCCTGCGCCCAAGCCCTCGCGGCGCGCGGGCGGCATCGCCATCACCACGGCCATGCCAGCGCGCGACAGCATCGCCATCGCCAGGAAGGCCGCACCCGCGAAGGGCAGCGCCGCCAGCGCCGCGATGCGCAGCGCCGTGACCAGCCCCAGCGCCAGCGCGCCATAGGAACCGATGCGGGAATCGCGCATGATCTCCAGCCGCCGCGCCGGGTCGCGCCCGCCCATGCCGTCGGCGAGGTCGGCCAGCCCGTCCTCGTGCAGCCCGCCGGTCAGCCAGATGGCCAGCCCCACCGCCAGAATCGCCGCCAGCGCGCCGGGCGCCAGCGCCAGCAGGGCCGCGCCGGGGACCGCGACCAGCAGCCCGGCAAGGGGCAGCGCCCAGACCGAGGCGGCCAGCGAGGGCAGCGGCGACAGCTCGCGCCCCAGCGGCAGGCGGGTGAAGAAGCCGATCGTCAGCGCAAGCTCGGACAGGCGGGGATGCATGGCTCAGCCGATCCCGGCCTCGGCGAATGTCGCCATGCCGTCATGGCAGGCCAGCGCCGCGCGCAGCACCATCAGGGCCACCGCCGCCCCGGTGCCCTCGCCCAGCCGCATGTCCAGCGCCAGCACCGGCCGCTTGCCCAGGTGCCTGGCCAGGGCGGCATGGCCGCGCTCGGCGCTTTCATGGCCGATCAGGCAATGCGCCAGCCCGTCCGGGTCGTCCAGCGTCACCAGCCCGGCGGCGGCGGTGCAGATGAACCCGTCCAGCAGCACCGGCACCCCCTGCCGGCGCGCTTCCAGCACGGCGCCGCAGATCGCCGCCTGCTCGCGCCCGCCAAAGGCGGCCAGCGCGCCGCGCAGGTCGCGGGCGCCAGCGTGGCGGGCCAGCCCCTCGGCCACGGCGGCGCGCTTGGCGGCCAGCACCGTGCCCTGCGCGCCGGTGCCAAGCCCCACCCAGTCTTCGGCCGCGCCGCCGCACAGATGCGCGGCCTGCGCGGCGGCCACGGTGGAGTTGCCGATCCCCATCTCGCCCAGCAGCAGGATGTCGGTGCCCTCGGCCACGGCCTGCGCCACGGCATCGGCGCCGGCAGCCATCGCGGCCTCCACCTCCGGCGCGGTCATGGCGGGACCGGCGGCAAAGTCCGCCGTGGGCCGGTCGAGGTCCAGCGCGACCACCCGCAACGCGGCGCCGGCCACCTTGCAAAGCTGGTTGATGGCCGCGCCGCCGGCCTCGAAATTGCGCACCATCAGGGCGGTGACCTCGGCCGGGAACGGGTTGACGCCTCGGGCACAGATACCGTGATTGCCGGCGAAGACGAGGGCCTGCGCCCGGTCTATGCGCGGACGCGCGCGCCCCTGCCAGCCGGCCATGAACACCGCCAGCTCCTCCAGCCTTCCCAGCGATCCGGGCGGTTTGGTCAGGCTGTCCTGACGGGCGCGGGCGGCGGTGGCGGCGGTTTCGTCAAAGGGGCGCATGGGCAGGCTTTCCATTGGATTTCAGACACAAAGGCAGCCCGCAGACCGCCATCCAGACATCATCGGCAAGGGCCGCGACCCGCTGGTTCAGGCGCCCGTGGCGGTCGCGGAAGGCGCGGGCGGCGCCGTCCATCGGCACCAGCCCCAGCCCGATCTCGTTCGTGACCAGCACCACCGGCGCGCGGGTGGCGGCCAGCGCGGCCAGCAGCGCCGCGGCGGCCGCATCCTCGGCGCCCACATCGCATTGCGCCAGCCACAGGGTCAGGCAATCGACCAGCCGCACCCCTTCGCCTTCCGTGGCGGCCAGCGCGGCGGGCAGGTCGCGCGGGGCCTCCGCGGTCAGCCAGCCGGCGCCGGCGCGGGCGGCTTCGTGATCCGCGATCCGCGCCGCCATCTCCGCATCGCCGGGCCAGCGGGCGGCGGTGGCGATATAGTGGCGCGGGCCGGGATGGCGGCAGGCCAGCGCCTCGGCCAGGGCCGACTTGCCCGAGCGCGCGCCGCCGGTGACCAAGGTGATGCGGGCCATGCCGGCCTCCGTCTGGTTAGCGCCCCCATTCACCATGCCCGCCGGGCGAGGACAAGCGAAAGGGCGGCCCCGAAGGACCGCCCCGGTCACGCCAGCCGGCGCGGGATCAGTTCGAGGCGGGCGCGGCCTCGGTCGCCGGCGCCGCGTCGGTCGCGGGGGCCGGTGTCGCGGGGGCGGCGGCGCGGGCTTCCTCGATATAGGTCTCCAGCGCCCGGTAGCCGGCGGTGAAGCCGGTCAGCGAGACCGACAGCTCGACCACGCCTTCCGGCGGCTCCAGCCCGTAGGGCAGCACGACCACCTTGCCCCGCGCGCCCCGGCGCATCGCGTCCACCTCGGCGGCGGGCAGGCCGATGCGGGCCACGCAGCCGATCTGCGCGCAGACCGAGAACGGATAGACCTTCATCTCGGCCGAGTCGATCTGGAAGCCGATGCCGGCGCCCAGGTCGGTCTCCAGCGGCGCGGTCAGGGTCAGGCCGGCAGCGACCTGATCGCCGTTGATCGGGATCAGCGCGGCCTCGGCCACCGGGTTCTGGTTGCCATCGCGCAGCAGCTGGAACAGCTCGCACGGGTCGGTGCCGTTCGGGGACTTGATGCAGCGCAGCTGCCAGTCGCCATGCGTCTCGCGGGCGTAATAGCTGCCGACCTGCGGCTCGCCGGCCTCCGCCGGGGCCGCATCCGCGGCGGGCGCATCGGCGGCAGGCGCCGCATCGGCCGGGACCTCGGCGGGCGCCGCGTCGGCCGGAGCCTCGGCGGGCGCCTCGGCGGCGGCCTCGCCGCTGGCGGCATCGGCGGGGGCCTCGGCCGGCACAGGGGTGGCCTGCGCCCAGGCCGAGCCGGCCGCCAGCACGCTGCCCAGCATCAGCGCCAGAAAGGTCGGTTTGGTGTTGATCGCCATCGCGTTCGTCCTTCCGTGTCGGAACTCTCGGCCACCGCCTAGCATGGCCGCGACGGCTTGTCAGCCAAGCCCGATGCCGCAAGCAGACCGCCGCGCATCATTTTTGCGTCACGCCGGCCAAGCCCCCGAAACGAAAGAAAGGGGCCGCATCCGGCCCCCTTCGTCAACAGCCCGGCCTTGCGGCCGGTATTCCTCTCCCTGCCGGACGGGCCGGTCATCATTGGCCCGCAACCTAGTCCCGTGCGATTGCCGGGTCAACCGGGCGGGACCTGTCCTTTTGGACAGGTGGGACAGGCCGCATTCGCAGGCTGGCGGCGGGGCGGCATTGCGCTAATCTGGCACCGACAGCGCAACCGACCGGAGCGAGCCATGCCGCAGATCAATCCCATCCTCGACCCCGAACAGGGCACGGTCTTCGTCGGCGGCGCGGGGCCGGGACACGACCGGCCGGAATTCCTGCTGCTGCGCCAGGCCAATCGCCACGGGCTGGTCGCCGGCGCCACCGGCACCGGCAAGACCGTGACCCTGCAAACCCTGGCCGAGGCGTTCTCGCTGGCCGGGGTGCCGGTGTTCATGGCCGATGTGAAGGGCGACCTGGCCGGGATCGCGGCACCGGGCAGCGACCGGATTCCGCTGCACGATGCGTTCCTGAAACGGGCCGGGACCATCGGCATGTCGCTGGACTATACGGGTTTTCCGGTGACCTTCTGGGACATCTGGGGCGAGACCGGCCACCCCGTGCGCACCACTCCGGCCGAGATGGGGCCGCTGCTGCTGTCGCGGCTGCTGGGCCTGACCGAGGCGCAGGAGGGGGTGCTGAACATCGCCTTCCGCATCGCCGACGAGGAGGGGCTGGCGCTGCTGGACATGGACGACCTGTCGGCGATGCTGGTCTGGGTCGGGCAGAACGCGAAGGAGCTTTCCCTGCGCTATGGCAATATCGCGGCGGCCTCGGTCGGCGCCATCCAGCGGCGGCTGCTGGTGCTGGATACCGAGGGCGGCAAGCTGCTGTTCGGGGAGCCGGCGCTGGCGCTGTCGGACCTGATGCGCCGCGACGAGCAGGGGCGCGGCGTGGTCAATATCCTGTCGGCGGACCGGCTGATGCGGGCGCCGCGCCTGTATGCGACTTTCCTGCTGTGGCTGATGTCCGAGCTGTTCGAGCAGCTGCCCGAGATCGGCGATCCCGACCGCCCGGTGCTGGCGTTCTTCTTCGACGAGGCGCATCTGCTGTTCGACGACGCGCCCCCCGCCCTGGTGGCGCGGATCGAGCAGGTGGCGCGGCTGATCCGCTCGAAGGGGGTCAGCCTGTGGTTCGTCACCCAGAACCCCGCCGACCTGCCCGATTCGGTGCTGGGCCAGCTGGGCAACCGCGTCCAGCATGCGCTGCGGGCCTTTACGCCGAAGGACCAGAAGGCCCTGCGCGATGCCGCGCAGAACTATCGGCCCAACCCGGAATTCAGCACCGCCGAGGCCATCCAGGCCGTGGGCACCGGCGAGGCCGTCACCAGCTTTCTGGAGCGCAAGGGCGCGCCGGGCATGTCGCAGCGCACGCTGGTGCGGCCGCCGCTGAGCCGGCTGGGCGTGCTGACGCCGGAGGAGCGCGCGGCGGTGATCGCCGCCTCGCCGATGGAGGGGAAATACCGCGCCGCGGTCAACCGCGATTCGGCGATGGAGATCCTGGCCCGGCGCGCGCAGGAGGCCGCCGCCGAGGCCGAGCGCGAGGCCGAAAGGCAGGCGCGGGAGGCGGAGGGCCAGCCGCGCGGCAGCGGCGCGGGCCGGCGCTATCAGCCGGGTGGCGCTGCTGCGGGGGGCAAGACGGCCGCGCGAAAAAGCGGCGGGTCGCGCAGCGATTCGGTGCTGGAAACCTTCGGCAAAAGCCTTGCGCGGCAGGTCGGTGCCGATATGGGCCGCGCGTTGAAGCGCGGCGTCCTCGGCGGGCTGTTCAGAGGGCGCTGAGCCGCAGCACCCGCCCGGCGCCCATCGCCCGGCGCGGGGCGGGGACCGGGGCGGCGATGTCGCCGGCCTCGCGCGCCAGCCGGATTTCGGCCAGCAGCGCGATCAGCAGCAGCACATGCCGTTGCAGGTCCCAGTCCGGTTGCGCGGCGCGACGGGCCTCGTCCATCTGCGCCTCGCGCGCACGCAGCCAGGCCAGCGCCCTGCCCGGCGGCGGCACGTCCTCGGCACCCTGCATCAGGCGGCGCAGGTCGCGGGCGCGCCGGTAACCCTGTTGCCCGTGCCGGGCCGCCGCCACCAGCAGCCGCGGGCGGCTGAGGCGCGGCAGCTCCGCCACCGAATCGCCCCGGTCGCGCGCGCCGACCGGAAGCACGCGGGCCGCCGGAAAGGCAAGGATATTGGCCTGACAGCTCATGGATTCACCTCTCTTCCTCGATCCATGCCGCCGAAACTATGCAACTTATGCGTGTGTTGCGTCACGCATTCATCCGGCGCACGGCCGGATAGGGTTTCGTCAATGTTTTGTTAGCAATCATTGCGCTCATTGGGAAAGCAACGCGAGGAAACCGGGCTGGCCGATTCAACCGCCGGGCATTTTCCATAACCAGACGAGGGCAAACGAAATGACGATCCAGCAATGCGACTTCCCGATGCCGGTGCCGATGGCGCAGGCGGGCGCGGCCGCCTTGTCAGACGACGCACGGCTTTACCTGCGCCATGTCGAGGGGGGCGAGTCCATCCGGGCGCTGGCGCGCGAGGCGGGGCTGCATGCCTCCACCGTGATGCGCCGCATCCGCCGGTTCGAGGCCCGGCGCGACGATCCGCTGATCGACGGCGCGCTCAGCCGGGCGGAACCGCAGGCGGGCGCGGCGCCGGAGATCGGCGTGGTGCAGGCGGCGGATGCGGCGCTGCGGCGCCGGCATGCGGATGCACAGGCCCGGCGCATCCTGCGCCGCCTGGCCGAAAGCGGCGCCGAGATGGTGGTGGCCGGCGACATGGACAAGGCCATCGTGGTGCGCGACGGCATCCGCACCGCCATCCTCGACCGCAGGCTGGCCGAGCAGATCGCGCTGGCCGGCTGGGTCGAGGCGCAATCGGGCGGGCGGCTGCGGCGCTATGTCATCACCTCGGCCGGGCGCGGGGTGCTGCGGGCGATGCTGCGCGGCGGCGCCCTGCCCCGACCGGAGGAATTCGCCAATGCCGCCCCCGTCCCGCCCGCAGGCGATGCCGGGCCGGAGGCGGCGGAAAGCCACCGCCTGTTCGAGACCCGCACCATCGCCGACCCGGAGACCGGCGCCCGCCGCCGCGCCCGCATCAACATCGCCGAAAGCCCGCTGCTGGTGCTGGCGCGGCGGCGCGACCGCGACGGGCAGCCCTTCCTGTCGCCCGACATGGTGCGCGCGGGCGAGAGGCTGCGCGAGGATTTCGAACTGGCCCATCTCGGTCCCCGCGTCACCCAGAACTGGGACCGCTTCCTGACGGCGGGGGTGCAGTCGGGCTTCGGTCCCGCGCGCGGCGGCGGCTCGGACAGCGCGCGCGACCGGGTGGCGCTGGCGCTGCGCGATCTCGGCCCCGGCATGGGCGACATGGTGCTGCGGGTCTGCTGCTATCTGGAAGGGATCGAGATGACCGAGCGCCGGCTGGGCTGGTCGGCGCGCTCGGGCAAGGTGGTGCTGCGGCTGGCGCTGATGCGGCTGCACCGGCATTACCTGGAAACCTACGGGCCGGGCAGCCCGCTGATCGGCTGACCCCGCGCCTTCACGCCAAAAGCCGCTTTACCCGGTCAATTCCTTTTCCAGTGCCGGCGGCGGGTCCATCCCGCGCCCCATGCGGCCCCCGCTTTCCCGATCAACCGACGAGACCGGGCGGCGCGGCGCGACTGCGCCCGCGCAAGGGAGAATGTGATGGTGCGTGCAAGCACGCACCCTACGGGTCGCGTGGTAGGGTGCGTGCTTGCACGCACCGTTGTTGCCCCGCCCATGTCGTAGGTCGTAGGGCGTGTGCCTGCACGCACCGCCCCCCGCACCCGCCATTGGGTGCGTGCCTGCGCGCACCGCTTCCCCCGCACAAAGAAAAAGGGGCCGGAAACCCGGCCCCTTCCACATCATCGCAAGCCCGGCTTACGCGGCTTCGCGGACGTGCTCTTCCAGCCAGTCCATCACCCGCTCCGGCGCGGTCTCGCCATAGGGGTCGTCGGCACAGTTGTCGCAGCGGCCCGGCTCCTCGAACCAGGCGATCACCTCGCCATCGTCCACGATCGCCGCATAGCGCCACGAGCGCGCGCCGAAGCCCAGATTGTCCTTGCGCACCAGCATGCCCATGCCCTCGGTGAACGCGCCCGAACCGTCCGGGATCACCTGCACGTTCTTCAGCCCCTGCGCCTGCGCCCATTTGTTCATCACGAAGCTGTCGTTGACCGACAGGCAATAGATGGCATCGACGCCACGGGCGCGCATCTTGCCGGCCAGCTTCTCGAAGCCCGGCAGCTGATAGGTCGAGCAGGTCGGCGTGAACGCGCCGGGCAGCGAGAACAGCACCACGCGCTTGCCCTTGAAATAGTCGTCCGTGGTCATCGCCTGCCAGCGGTAGGGGTTCGGGCCGCCGACGGATTCGTCGCGGACGCGGGTCTGGAAGGTCACCTTGGGGAGGGTGGCGCCGATCTGCATCATGGTCTCCTGTATCTTCACGTGCCCGAAGGGGAGGTCGGGAGGGCGGTATAGCCTTCGCAAGCGCAGAAAGCCAGATGTGCAGGTGCAGCAAAACCGCGCGGACCGGGTTGCGCGGCAACAGATTGCCATGACGGCCAAGGCGGCCTAAATCTGGGGCGATCCCTTGCGGAATTTTGAAAGGCTTTCGGCCGTGAACGACCAGACCCCGCAGCCGCCCCGCCTGCGCCATCCCGAAAAGGCGCATCGCCCCGACCAGCCGCAGCCGCGCAAGCCGGCCTGGATTCGCGTCAAGGCGCCGCAGGGCGAGGGCTATCACCGCACCAAGGCGATCATGCGCGAGGGGAAACTCTCCACCGTCTGCGAGGAAGCCGGCTGCCCGAACGTGGGCGAATGCTGGTCGCAGGGCCATGCCACCATGATGATCATGGGCGACATCTGCACGCGCGGCTGCACCTTCTGCAACATCGCCACCGGCAAGCCCGGCGCGCTGAACGCGTTCGAGCCGGGCCGGGTCGCCCATGCCGTCCAGCAGCTTGGGCTGAATCACGTCGTCATCACCTCGGTGGACCGCGACGACCTCGACGATGGCGGGGCCGAGCATTTCGCCCAGACCATCCGCGCCACCCGCCACCGCAATCCGAACACCACCATCGAGATCCTGACCCCCGACTTCATCCATGCCCGCCCCGGCGCGCTGGAAGTGGTGGTCGAGGCCCGCCCGGACGTGTTCAACCACAACCTGGAAACCGTGCCCGGCCTTTACCCTTCGGTGCGGCCGGGGGCGCGCTATTTCCACTCGCTGCGGCTGTTGCAGCGGGTGAAGGAGCTGGACCCCTCGATGTTCACCAAATCCGGCATCATGGTGGGCCTGGGCGAGGACCGGCAGGGCGTGTTGCAGGTCATGGACGACATGCGCGCGGCGGATGTGGATTTCATCACCATCGGCCAGTATCTGCAACCGACCCCCAAGCATCACCGCGTCGACCGCTTCGTGACCCCCGAGGAGTTCGAAAGCTACGAGCGCGCCGCCCGCGGCAAGGGCTTCCTGATGGTTTCGGCCACGCCGCTGACGCGCTCCTCCTATCACGCGGGCGACGATTTCGCCCGGCTGCGCAGCGCCCGCAACGCGCTGCTGGCGAAGGGCTGATCCGCCTGCCCCGTTTGCCCCCTTGTCGGGGGGGCGGGGATTTCGTAAGGGCTGCTGCACGCCCTTCGGGGCGCTTGGTCGTCATGGCGGCATGGCGGAATGGTAGACGCGGAGGTCTCAAACACCTCTTCAGAGATGAGTGTCGGTTCGAGTCCGACTGCCGCTACCAACGACGACCGGACGGAGGGGTGCGCGGATCGCAGGCCGCTCCCGGAAGCGGCGGGGGCCTGCCGCCATCCGCCTTCCAGTGATCGGCCGACGGAAAGGCCCGCCACCGGCGACAGCAGGCCGGGACCGGCGCGCCCATGCCCGAGAGCCGGCACGGCCGCCGCGATCCCGGCACGGGCGATCCGGCAGCCCGCCACCCGTCATCGCGGCGAAGGCCGGTGCGCGATCAATCCGCGCGGAAGGTCGGAACGCCGGTGGTGATCTGCCCGCCATGCGCGCATTTGTCGCCGATGCGCATGACCGACATGCCGTTGATCCGCACCACCATCGACCCCTTGACCATCGGATCGGGCAGCGGCGGGGTGCCGGGGCAGGCGCATTGCCCGCCGACCACGGCGACGGGCACCCCGTTATAGCGCACCAGCATCTGGCCGGGATTGACCACCGGCCCGCCGCCATGCACCGGGCAGGTATGCAGATGTCCGATCAAGGCTATCGGCTGACCCATCGTCGCCTCCCTTTGCCGACGCGCATTTTCCGGCGCAGTCCCGACCGCAACAGGATAGCCCCGCCCCCGGTTCCCGGCAAGCGCGCGGTTCTCGCGCACTCAGCGATCAGCCACCACCTCATGCACCGCGACCGGCGCACCGCGCAGCGGCAGCGCCGTCCAGGTGCTGGCGTCGCTGCCGACCCGGCGCCATTCGATACCCATCCGTTGCGCGTTCCCCTCGGCCTCGAAATCCAGCACGGTGCCCAGCCAGCCCGGCCCCTCGTGCCACAGCCTGCCCTCGACCGGCACAACATCCTGCGGGCGGAAGGTCAGGGTGCGGCGGTAGGTCTTCGACTCGTCGGCGCGCTCCGGGTCGTCGCAATGGAACATCTCCAGCACGATCCTCACCCGCCCCGCTCCGTCGCGGGTGATCGCATCCACGCCCCGGTCGAACAGGTCGCAGGCGGCGACGAAATCCCGCAGCGCCCCGGTTTCAGGCGCTGATGTCATAGCGCCGCCCGATCTCCGCCAGCACCTCGACCGAGCGCGGCGAGTGATGCGGCGCCTCCAGATATTCGGCATAGGAATAATCGAAGATGCCCGCCTGCCGCACCGCCTCCAGCAGCGGGGGCGGGCCGAACAGCACGAAATATTCGTGCCCGCCCGGCATCCACAGCCGCAGCCCGCCGGGATAGGCCAGCAGCAGGTCATGGGCGCCCAATTCAAAGGCCAGTCCGGCGGCCTGTGGCGGCGTCAGGTCGGGATGCGCCTGCGGCGTCGAGCCGAACACCCAGTTCCACAGCACCACCGGCCCGGACCCGGCCAAGGCGCCAAGGGCGATGATTTCGTCACGGATAGCCAGTTCCGGCAGCGGCATCGCCGCCAGCCCTGCCGCGCGCACCGCCTGCGGGTCCAGCATGTCGCCATCGGGAAAGAAGCGAGTGAAGTCGTCCATCATGGCCTCGATTCAGGGATTGTATCGGATTTCCGTGCCGCGACCGTTGCCCGGATTGCGGATTTCCAGCGTCGGCCTGCCGTCGCTGCTGCCGGGGCGGACGGTCACGCTGCGGCCATCCGGCAGGGTGCCGGTGCGGCCGGGGCCGTATTGCGTGTTGATCGGCTTCACACCGTCGGGATTCAGCGAATCGAAATCCTTGTCGGCCTGATCCATGCCGCCGGTCTTCTCGCCATGTCTGGTCTTGCCCTTGGTCTTCTGCTCGACATTGGCCTCATCCTCCAGTTCCTTCACGCGATCGCCGCAACTGGCGCAGGTGCCCTCGTCGGGGGTGGAATCGAGGTCCTCATCCGCCGCCTCCTCGGCCTTCATGATGTGGTCGTAAAGCTTGGCCCCGCCCCAGGCCAGCAGCCCGACGCCGACCACGGCGGCGGCCACGCCGGCGCAGACCAGGGCCTGCGGTCCCGCGCAGAGCGCAGCGCCGGGAAGGGCCGCCGCCGCCATCTCAGCCTCCCACCGCGGCGCGGAAGGCGGCCATGTGCATCAGGTCGCGCACCCGCTGGTCGGCCGTCTTGGTGGCATCGCCCTTCACAAGGTAATCCGTCACCGCCGGTTGCTGGCCCATCTGTCCCCCCGTCAGCAGTTGCAGATAGCTCCACCGTCCCATCGCCGATTCGCTGCGCACGCCATAGCCCTTCGCCTCGGCCATGAAGCCCGCCGTCGCCGCGTCCAGCGCCTTGTCGTCCATCTCCCGCGTATGCTCGGGCGCCACCTTGCGCAGATAGGTCGAGATGCGGCGGCGGTGATAGGCCTGGCGGAGGCCCTGCATCCGCTCGACCGTCGCCATCGAGAGGGTCAGCGCCCCGCGCGGCGGCTCCGGCAGGTCGCCGGGGCGCGGGGCCTGCAACCACGGATGCCCGCCCGACCAGTCGGCTTCCGGGGCAAAGAACAGGCAATCCGCCGGGCCGTAGAACCGCGCCAGTTCCGCTGCATCCATCGCCGGCAGGGTCTGCGCCATCACATTGGCATCGGCATGGCGGAAGATCACCCGGACATGGCTGTCCGGCACGGGTTCGGCTGCCTCCGCGGGTGGCGGGGCCGGCGGTTCGGCCAGCGCGGCGCGGGGATAAAGCACCATGTTGATGCCGCGCAGATGCTTATACAGCATGTCCTCGCCGCCGGCGCAGCGCCAGAACACGGCGGCCGGGCGATCCCCGATCAGCGCGAACAGCGCCGGGACCACGGCCTCGGGCGGGCGGCCGTCGCCGCGCGCGCCGCGCTCGTCCAGCCGGACCAGATGCGGGGCGGTGACGACCTGCTCGGGGTTGTTCTCGCCCCGGTCCAGATAGAGCGGGCGCGCCGCGAAATCCCCCATCAGCAGCGCCCGCGGCAGGTCGTCGAACTGCGCCCCGTCCAGAACGGCGAACATCCCGCCCGCCTGCGCCGCCGCGAGGACGGCATCCTGAAAGCCGGGCGCCGCCTGCCCCGCGCCGGGGCCGGCCCCCTGCCCGGCCGCTTCGCCCGGCTTGGCCGCGCCGGTCTGCATCCACGGATCGTCCTGTTCCATCGCGCCCCTCCCCGAGCGGCCCCGAAACCCGTCGCATTCGCCGGAACAGGTTGGCAGATCGCCCGGTTCCCGGCAAACCTGAAAAACCCTGCGTCAGCGCCGCGAATCCATGCCGCTGAACACCCCCTCCGCCGGCCCGAGGACCATCGGCATGTCGCCCAGGATGCGCCCCTCCTCCATGATCTCGGCATTGGTATCGAGGAAATCCACCTGCGTCTCGATCCCGTCGGCGATCAGCAGATAGGAAACGGCGGCGTGGAGCGGCTCGATCCGGGGCAGAAGCGGCGAGATCACGGCCTGAAAGGTCTTGTGAACCTCGGTCAGGTCGCTGTCCTCATAAAGCAGAATCCAGATGGCGAACTCGTTATACGGCATCTGCAATTCGCTGAACGCGGCCTTCCAGATACCGCCGTTCAGGGCCTCCAGCTCGGCCTGGAAAGCATCGGTCAGCCGGGTGATGTCCCGAGCATCCATCGTCATCTCCCCCTATAGACCCGCGCCGGGCGGGTGGGCGCGTCGCGGCTGCCCCAACGATCGGCATCCGGGGTCTGGAGCGGACAGCCCAGTTCCCGCGCCCTGGCCGTGTTTCGCCGCAGATTGGCCTGCTTCTGCCTGAACTGCCGGACATGGCCCTGCCAGCTGCCGATCCGAACGCCGTCGATATAAAGCGGATTGCTCTCCTCGAATGCAAGATTGTAGAGGTCCTTCTCGTCGATCAGCATGTCGCGATAACGTTCCTCCAGCTCGTTGCGTGTCTGGCGAATCCTGTCGTTCAGCGGCCCGCATTCCGGCGGCGGCGGGCAGGTCGAGCACACATCCACCTGCGCGCCGGAAAGGTCCTGCTCGGCGGCATCGTCGGCGCCGGCGATGGCAGCCACCGCCTTGCCGCCCAGCCACAGGATGCCCGCGCCCAGCACCCCGCCGACAGCGGCGCAGGCCAGCGCACCCGGCCCGCTGCCGGCGCACAGGACCGCGCCCAGCCGCGCACCGCCCTTGGCCCCCTCCCATGCCAGCGTGCCCATCGCCCCGCGCCCCTACAGCACGAAGGGGGTCGCGGATTTCGCCATCGCGCGCATGCATTTCGAACCTTCGCCCGGCCCGCCGCTCTTGAAGTCGATCATGTTGCCCTCGATCTGCACGCGCAGGCCGCGGATGCGCACGCCGGACTTGCTGATCTCGACATAGCCGCCGGGGGCCGAGATCAGCAGCTTGTCGTCCGCCTTGATCTCCCAGACCTTGGCGGTGCCCTCGAACTTCTCCTCGGCGGAAATCTCGAACAGCTTGCCGGAGGAATGCGCCGAACGCTTGCCGGAATGCGTGGTGTATTCCTCGCCGACATCGACGGTCCTGGTCCTGCCGACCCTCAGGCGCTGCTCCTCGCCCACCTCGGTGAACTGCTTCTCGCCGACCTTGAGATGCTGTTCCTTGCCGATCTTGGTGAACTGCTTGGCGCCGACCAGGCTGTTCTGCACCATGCCGACCATCGTGTTCTTGAACAGCCCGATCTGCTCGGTCCGGGCCAGGCCGATGGTATCGACCTGGAATTTCTCGATGGTGGTGGTCAGCACCCCCGACATCGGCAGCACCCCGGCCAGGGCGCCACCGAGGGCGGTGCCGGTCCTGATCTGCTCGGCCCCCGCCACGGCGGCATGCTGGCCGGCCTGGTCGAAGGCCGCGATCAGCGGCATGGAACCCGTCTCGCCCGCCGTGGCCACCGGCACCAGCGAGGCGAGGAAGGCCGGGATGGCGCCGTCGCCGGCCTCGCCGGCCGTGGTCAGCGCGTCCGCGACCGAGCGCCCGGCGATCCCGGCCAGCGCCGCCACCAGGGCGCCGCTGTTGCCGCCGACGGTCAGGTTCATGGCGCCGCCGATACGCTCCTGATGGTTGCCGCCGACCTCGATCGACTTGTGGCTGCCGACGCTTTCGATCTGGTCGTTGTCCACCCGCTTCATGCGGTTGTGCAGCACCTTCAGCGTCTGGTCCTTCTGGGCGTGCAGGGCGATGTTCTCCTGCCCGACCTGATCCTCGAAGGAAATCTCGTTGAAGCCCTGCCCCTGATGGGTCTTGGACCGCCAGACCGCCTTGGTCTTGTGATCGGGCAGCGGGTAAGGCGGGTTGTTCTTGCCGTTGAAGACGTTGCCGGTGACCAGCGGCTTGTCGGGATCGCCCTCCAGGAATTCGACGATCACCTCCATGCCGATGCGCGGGATGATCATGCCGCCCCAGCCGAGGCCGGCCCAGTTCTGGCTGACCCGGCAGCGCATGGAATGGGCGCCGTTCAGGTCCCAGTGGAAGCGCACCAGAATGCGGCCATACTGGTCGCAGTCGATTTCCCCGCTGCCGACCACCATCGCCGTCTGCGGCCCCTGCACCACCGGCATCGGGGTGATGCGCGGCGGCATCATCGGCGCGGTGACGGGCATCACCGACCAGGCGCCGGCAAAGGCATAGCCGTTGTCGCTGCCGGGACCGGTGCCGTAGGATTCGCTGGCAAAGTCGTAGCTGGCCTTCAGCACCACGAACGCATCCGCCCCGGCATTGGGCCGGGCCGAGACCCGCATCCCCGCCCCCAGCGAGACGCAATCGCCCTCGGCCCGGAAGCGCAGGTCCTCGCCCCGCTCGCGCTGGACACGCAGGCCGACGACCTGCCTGCCGCGCCCCTGATCGAGGTAATCGCCCGGATAGTCGAAGCTTTCGATCTTGCCCCAGGCGTGGCTGGCATCGCCCTCGCGATCCACCTCCATCGCCGCCATCGGGGTCTTGAAGTTGTAGTCGGTCAGCCGCACCGCGCCGGTGGTCAGGTGGCGCTCCGGCTCCCATGTCCAGAAATGTTCGCGCTCGGCCTTGTGATGGGCGTCGTAGGGCAGGATCTCGCGCGTGCCGATGTCGTGATGGGTGGTCACGTCGTCGCTGAGGATCAGCACATGGTTGCCGGGGCTGTGGCGGAAATGGAAGCTGATGCCGTGGCGCTCCAGCTGCCGGCGCACGAAGTCCAGGTCGGATTCGCGATACTGCACGGTATATTCCAGCACCGGATAGTCGCCGGTCAGCTGAACCTCCAGCGCGGGGCTGCCGAGGCCGGCATAGGCCGCCAGCACCTCCTGCACGATCTGCACCACGGTCTTTTCGTGGAAAATCCGCTGGTTCCGCCGGCGCGAGGCCAGCCAGAACCACGGTCGCAGGGTCAGGTCGTGGCGGTTGCCGTTCTCGCCCGTGCCCAGTTGGCGGATATGGGTGACGATGCCGTCGAAATGGCGCTGCTCCTCGGCGTCGATGGTGACGGTGGCATGGGTGCCCAGCAGGGCGTTCATCTCCACATCTGGGTTTTCCGAGAGTGCCTCGACCTGCCAGGTGAACAGCTCGTTAAGGAATTCCGTGCCGCGAAAGCGCAGCAGCACCAGCTTGTCGGGACCGAGCACCGTTTCCAGCCGGCCGATCCGGCCCTCCTGCCTGAAGCTGGGCATCCTGTTCCCTCCCTCGTCGCGCGCGCGATGGCGGCAGAATATCACGATTGCGGGTGCAACGACGCAAAATCCATGCCGGTTCCGCTTGTGACGTTGGGGTCCGGGGACCTGGCGGCGGCGATTTCGCGCGGGCCGAGACGAATAATCGGCACTCGCCCCGTGACAAGGCGGGCGTTATATCGCATCAGAAAGCAAAGCGGCCCCGCCCGCCCCCGCAAACGGAGAGACCTGTGATGATCCGCATGACCCTTCTCGGCCCCGTGCTGGCGGCTTTCGCGCTGTCGGCCTGCAACACCATCGCCGGCGCCGGCCGCGACCTCCAGAACGCCGGCTGGGCGCTGCAAAGCGAAGCCGCGCGGAGTGGGACACCGCAGGCGGGCGGGGTGACGAATCCGACGCCGGCGCCGGCGCAGTAAAGCGGGGCACCGATGTAAACCTCAGGAGCGATCAGCCATTCATCAGCATACAGCACGGTTAGCTCAAGCAGAGCGTCCGTCCTAAAGAGTATTTTAGCAGACCCGACCGGATATCTGTGTTACATATGGTGGAAGCATGAGGTATTTATGCGTTCTATTCTCTACTGGCGTTTCTTATTCGAGCCAAACCAAGCAGAATGACCGCCGTGGCCATTCCACACGTCATTGCATAAACAGTCAGAAGCACGGTAATTAAATCCCAAGCAGACAACTCAACAAAAAACCCAAATATCGCAAAAATTAGAGCGAAAAACTGCACAACTATAAAGTGGAACATCGCAGCAACAACCTTCATATAAAAAGATTCTCTTTCTCCAACCCCCCAAACTTGGCGCATCCCACCATTAACTGGCACGACCAAGAGAACCGTAAATGCGCCAAGCGAAAACGCCAGCATGCTCGGCAAAAGCGATATTTGCACAGATCGAAATGCAACTAACTCCTGCGAGCTGGCCATGAAGTTCACAGCTAGGGTAAATATAGCAGAAAACCACCAATAAGGCGATGACAGCAGAGCCGAGAGTCCTCCATATTGTGCCCAATACACAGCCAGCGACGGGAATCTCATCCCTCCGCCAACCTTCTTGTGACAACTGCCGACGTCTGATCCGCCTCCAATTTCTCAGATATTTCTAGCGGATACTCGTCAGTGCTTCGGGTCACCCGCCTCCCATCCTCTTTCCCACTAACCTCTACAATACCATTGTCCCGAGCAAGCTCAGCAGCTGCTCGCAGGTCACCCACAAGTTTGAGCGTAGATGCACCCTTGGCTTTATTCGCAATGGTTTTTAGCCGGGAAATATTCCCCTGCTCAAGCTCTCGAACTTTGCGCTCAACAAGTTCATCGATATTATCTGGATTAGGACGATAGACCACAACCCTGATCTTGGTAATAACTGGCAAAGAAATTACCCTCTCCAAGGCGTCGCTGGCCGTCTCCAAGTGAACGTTTACACTATCCCATTCCCTAGGAAGAGCTTCTCTAAGCAGCGCCTCAAATGCCACCCTCAATGAATGAATGGAGACCACGTCGCCGTAGTCATTTTTTGTCTGAACAAATAATTTATGCGTCTTTTCATTAAAAGAGTATGCAAATATTCTTGAATTGAAGCCGATACCCTCCGGCAGGGAAACCCCCAAATCCGCCAAGGCAGATTGTTGCAAGTCAGATTTTCTTATGGCCTTCCCGTTAGGGTCGACCTCTGTCCAGAATGCGATCACCCCGCTGAAGACATAATTCCTGCTTTGTGTAACGCTCCCTAGCCGAGCGAACCTATCAGACCTCACGCTAACCACTATAGATTTCTCAGCCGCATCGTTGAAAAGTTGCTTATAAGCACCTGCGGGATGAGGCTGCGAAACAACATTTAATACTCCATACTTCCCAACCCTCGACCGAGCCATAGATTCCTCCACTCAACCAAACATCGAATCTATACAGAACAAATATCCGATCAAAGC
>CAKTBJ010000015.1 GCA_934533075.1 uncultured Paracoccus sp. | reverse complement strand
GGCCTAGGCCGCCTCGCCCGCCGCCAGCAGCGCCGCGCCGCGCCCGCCGTCGCGGCCGCTGGCGAGGACCAGCGTGCTGCCCGGCTGCTGCGCCGCCAGCGCCAGCGCCACCAGCCCGACCGCCGCGCCCATGTCGCCCACTGCCTGCGCCGGGAAGTGCCAGGCCACCGCATCGCCGTTCAGCGCCGGGCGGCCCGAGCGGATGACGCCGGTTTCCTCGGCCCGCCACCGCTCGCCCGTGGCGTCGCTGAGGACGGCGGCGAGGGGCGGCGCCGGGGCCAGCACCGCGTCGATGGCATCCGACAGGCCCCGCCCCAGCAGGCCGCGGGCGGGATCGGTCAGGCGCTCGGCCTCCTGCGCGACGGCCACGGCCTGCACCACGGCGCGCAGCGGCGGCGCGGCGGCCAGCAGCAGGCAGGCGCCGGCCTCGGCGGGGACCGCGTTCCACGGATGGGCGCGGTCGCGGGCAAGGCCCTGCACCAGCCGCATATCCATCGCGAAGGGCGTGACCAGCGTATCGGCGGCGGCCAGATAGGCGGGGGCCTCGGCCTGGTCATGCAGGATCGCCAGCCCGGCCGGCGCCTCGCCGAAGGCTAGACGCACCTGCGTGACCCCGGAAAAATCCAGCGCCATCGCGGCCTTGCGGAAGGCCGCCTGCAAGTTTTCGTCGCGCAGGACGGTGGGCAGCAGCAGCACCATCGGCGCCGCCGCCACCTGTCCCAGCCGCGCCATCTGGTCCTGCCGGCAGGCGTCGAAGGCCCGATGCGCCAGCAGCGCCAGCCGGGTCGGATAGTCGGCGATGTCGCGCAGCTCCGGCACGAAGCCCATCACCTGCCGTTGCCCGTCGCCACCGATCCAGCGCGGATGCCGCTCGAACAGCGGCCGGCCCTCGAACAGCGCGGCGGCCTGCGCGCCGGCATGACCGGGCGCCGGCGTCACCATGCCCAGCGCCGCGATCCCCCGCGTCACGGCGCCACCCCGGACAATTGCCGCAGGCTGAGCCGCGTGGCCTCGATGCGCTCGTCGCGGCCGTCGCAGGGCAGGGCGGCCAGCCACAGCATCGACAGCCGGCTCTCTGCCGGCCACAGGTCGATGCGGGCGAGGTGCGGGGTCGATGTCACCAGCTGCGTGCCGATGCGGGTCTCGGCGCGAAACAGCGCCTGCGGCAGGCGGAAGGCCCAGTCGCGCGTGCCGGTAAAGCCCGCCAGCGCCACCGGCTCGCCGCCCGACAGATGCGCCTCCGGCCACTGGTCGCGCGGCGCGGCGCAGAGGAAGCGCGGATCGTAATCGGCCGGCATCCGGGGCGCCCGGTCGCGCTGCCATGCGGCGTCAAAGCGCCCGGCCAGCGCCAGCCGGTCGCGCCACCAGCGGGCCATTGGCCCGAAGCCCACCGCGCGCGATCCCTGCGGGGCCTGCGCGCAGTCCATGCCCACGCCCTCGATCCGGGGCAGCGCGGTCTCGGCGCCATGCGCGAAGCTGCCCGGCGCGCGCAGGGCGATGCCGCAGCCCAGCGGGTTTTCCGGCGGGATGTCCTCGGGCTGGTCGGGCAGGGTGCCGCCGAAGCTGGCATCCCAGCCCAGCGGGGCGGGCGCCTGCGCCTGCCGGTCGATCAGCCGCCAGCGGCCATGCTCCAGCCGGGCGCGGCGGGGCGGGTGCAGCACCGCCGCCTTGCGCAGGGCGCCGATCTGCAAGGACAGCGGCAGCGGCCGGTCGGTGGCGGCGGCGGGTTCCAGCACGCCGTGCAGCAGGATGTCGGTGACCGGCGCGAAGGGGATGATGTCCTCGTCCGCCAGCAGGATCTGGTTGTCCTCGCCGTCATAGCGGGGCATCAGCACCACCGGCTCCTGCCGCTCGGCAATCCGCAGGCTGCCGTCGCCGGCCACGTCGAAGCTGGCGCGCAGGGCCGCACACCAGACTTCGTGCCCGTCCGCATCGCGGGCAAAGCTGCCGGCGGCGGCGAAATCGGTGCGGTTGAGGACCTGCCACATCGCCTAATCGCCCGCCGCCAGCGCGTCGAGATCGTCGCGGATCGGCGCCGGCCGGCCCGCCGCCACCGCGTCGCGCACCGGACCCAGCGCGGCGGCGATCCGCGCCGGCGCGTCCGGCACCGTGGCCAGGATGCCCGAGCCGCCGGCCCCCAGCGCCACGGCGGCCAGCGTGCCGCGATGGCCGAAGATCCAGTCATGCACCAGCACCAGCCCCTGCGCATCAGGACCCGCGGGCAGGAACCCGCCCAGCCGGCGCAGCACCGCCAGCACGGCCACGATGCTGTGCCAGTTGTCGCTGAACAGCGTCTGGCCGATGGTCAGCACCTGCGTGCCCGCGTCATAGGCGCACAGCCAGTCCGCCGGCCGTTCGGCCGTGTCGCGCAGCCGGCGCAGGAAATCGGCGCTGGCCATGCCGGTTTGCAGATCGAGCGAGGCCAGCTCGTCCTCGCGCAGGTCCACGCCCAGCCGCGCCCAGTCGTGCCAGCCGGTGACGCGCGGCCCGCGCGCGGCGAGGAAGGCCCGCACGCCCTCGGGCGGGATGCGGCATTGCGCCAGCAGCGAGGCGGGTTCGGACATGCTAGCCCTCCTGATCGAAGCGCGTGATCCAGGCCAGCGTCTCGGCATGGGCGTCCAGCGGGCGCGGCACCTTGATCAGCTGCGTGGGCTTGTTCGGATAGGCGGTGAACAGCCAGGGCCGCAGCGCCTGCGCCACGACCCGATAGGTCAGCGGCACGCCGCCGATATTGCGGTCGCCCAGCTGCGGCCATTCGCCGGCGCGCACCAGCACCCCGCCCGCGAACGGGTGCAGCGCGTATTCGGGCGGCAGCGGCGCATCCGGCCGGGCCATCGGCTCCAGCGCGCGCCAGGCCTGCGCCAGCCGCGCGGCCAGCGCCTCGGTGCCGCCGATCTCGTCGAGGATCGGCTGGCCGAGGATGGTCAGCCAGTTGACGCCCTGGACCTGGTTCACGCCCCGCGCCGCCAGCGGGAAGGCGTTCATGTAGTCGAGGCCGGAAAAGCGGCTCAGCAGCGGCCAGGTCTCGACCGGGTGGCTTTGCTGCATGCCGATCTCGTAGATGGGGGCGAGGCCGGCGGTGCCGTGCAGCGGCCGCGCCTGCGCGCACCAGTCCAGCAGCCGGGCGATCAGGTCGTCGGGATCGGCGCGGACGATGGTCGCCGGCATGGCCAGATGCAGCATGGACAGGTCGACGGGCGCGGCCCGGCCCGGCTGCATCAGCGCCGCCCCCTGCCAGCGCGGCGGCTGCTGGGCGTCGGTGACATGGGGACCGTGGATCTCGGCCTCGGGGTCGATGCGGTCCACCTCCGCATGCAGGGCGGCGAAGGCATCGGGACCGGCAATCTTCGTCAGCCGGCTGGCCATGTGCTTTTGCCAATGGGTGATATTGCCCGAGGCCGCCTCGGCAAAGCCCGCCAGCACATCGACGGCGCGGTGCCGGGCCTCGCGGGTCTCGCCGCCGCGCAGGTAGAGCTGCATCTGGAAGCCGAGGCGCAGCACCGGCGTGCCGCTGCGCTGGCTGGTGACCACATAGCTGTCCAGCTTGTGAAAATCGTTCTTCTGGTCCATCCGCCTTCCTATGCCTCCGGCACCGGGCCGCCGCCGGGTTGCGTGTCCATCGTGCCCAGCACGACCACGCCCGCCACCCCGGCCGCCGCCATGCCCCCCGCCGCCGCCGCGCCGCAGACCACCGAGGCCACGCAGGCCACGACACCCGCGACTGCCACCACGCCGACGGCCACCGCTCCGACCGCGGCCCAGTTGATCGACCAGCTTCGCGCCGGCTCGGGCGCGGGGGCGGGCACCGGCACGGGAACCGGGCGCGGCGGCGGCGGCGGGTCCCAGCAGAAGGCGCATTCCACCGCCACGTCGATGATGTCGTAGTCGATGCCCAGATCGTCGGCGGCCTGGCTGTAGGCCCCGCCCGGCCGCTGGTTGGCGTTGGGGGTGTCGCCGGGGAACTTGATCTCGATCATCCGGGTCGGATTGCCGCGCCCGTCCGTCTGCACGATGTCGGGCCGGATGCCGCCGCCGGGCGTATAGGGGTTCGAGGTCGGCGCGTCCCCGGCGCGGTTGCGGATCACATCCCAGCCGTTTTCGCCCTTCTGCATCGAGACTTCGCGCCAATACGGGCTGTCGGACTTGGGATAGGCGCCATCGTAGAAGCGTTCCTCGATCTTTCGCGCCATGCACCGCTGGAAGGCGATGGCGTTCTTGCATTCGCAGGCGATCTCGCACAGCTCCTTGATCCAGTCCTCCATGTCCAGCGGCGCCTGCTGTTCGCCGCCGATCGACACGGTGTTGCCCCGGTTGAGCATCATCTTGTCGGTCAGCCGGCAGACCGCCTTGCCCTCGATGAACACATCGGCGGACCAGGACAGCCAGGTGGCGCGGTCCTGGTTGACGCCGGACTTGACGCCGCCGCCCTTGCCCGGCTCGTCCCCGTAGGAGATGCGGAATTCCGAAGGCTCGATGGCGCAGCTATGCCCGCCATCGGCAAAGACCGAGACCGAGCCTTTCGCCAGATCGCGCGAGAAGGCGATATTGGGGTAGGGGACGGGATAGCCCCCCTTGCCGGGGGTCAGGCAGACATCGGGCAGCGTGGCGCGCACGAAGCCCTCCGAACCCTTGTGGCACATCGACAGCCCGTTGACGTTGACGGTGATCGTCATCAGTTCAGCTCGATGGCGGCGGCGTCCATGACGATGCTGCGGTCGGCGGTGACGATGACCTCGGCGCCCTCGGCGCGGATGGTGCCGTCGTCGCGCACCACCACGCGGGCGCGGCCGGTGTCGATGACGAAGCCGCGCTGCGCCGCGTCATAGCGGGCGACGGCCAGCAGGCGGCGCAGCGCGGTGATCTCGGCCGTCGAAAGCGGGGGAACGACCTCCTCGGCCGCCCGCCACGCGATGCCCATGTCCTGATTGCTCATCCTGTCGGCCTTTCCTTGCTTGCGTTCATGCGGGCGGCGCCCATCTGGAATTGCAGACATGCCCGCCCGCCTCGTCGCTGATATACAGCGGATAGAAGGTCCGCATGCTGACGGCCCCGACGATCTGGCATTGTGGCTGGTCCGGGCAGGACCCCAGCACCGCCGCGGCATCGTCGAGCGAGCAAAGGGCGTCCTTGCAGACGCGATGATGAAGGGCGCCGCTGGCATCGGTGGCGATCAGGCCCAGATGCTCGGCATCGCCGATCTGCAACTGGAACAGGTCGGTTTCCTTCAGCACGCGGGTGCCCTCGACCTGCGGCGGCGGCATGGCAACCCCATAGGCCAGGGCGCTGGAATAGGCGAGCGTCGAGGCCGCGTCCGCCTCGCAGTAAAGTCCCAGATCGACCGGCTCGGTCTTGCATCCCGCAAGCAGGGTCAGGGCGCCGATTGCCGAGAACGTGAAAAGCGTTCGTTTCAATTCTGCTCGGTCCTGTTTGCGCGCGTGCGGACGTTGCGGGTGGCGAGGTTGCTGAGGCTGGTCCCGTCCAGAGTGATCGAACCATCGGGAAGCAGGACGATCCTCGCCTTGCCGCGACGCAGGATCAAGGCTTGCCCGGCGGAAAGCGTCATGGTCCGGTTGGTGTCGTATGCCGCGTTCCAGGCCGGGAAACACATTCGGCGCACCGGGGCGGAGGCATGATCGTCCAGTCGCCCTGCGCCGATCAGCCGGACAAAGCCCCTCACTGCGACCGGCAGGCCTGGGACGATGAATGCCGGCAGGAATCTCGACGCCCCGGCGATGAGGTCGATCACGGCCATGAATGTCTTTCGGCGTCGGAACGGGTGTCATGGGTCAGCCTGGGGTTTCACTATTTCCTTCGCCCCCGGTCGAAGATGAGGATGGGAAGCAGCACGGCCCCGGCCAGTGCCGGAACGAAGACGATCCAGTGCCGTAGCTGGCTGCCCTCCGAACCCAGGATGCCGGGCAGGGCCATGATGACAACGATCACGCAGAGGCAGGACATGATCCCGGCCACGATGCGCCAGAGAATGCTCCAGATCAGGCTCGCCGTTTGCGTCATGGGGCGGCATCCGTTGATGGGAACCTCGGGAGGCCGGTGATGAAGTCGGTCATGGCTGCGCTTGCCTCCGTGCCCCGCATCATGAATCCTTGCCGAAATCATATTGCAGCCAGGCGCCGAGAGCCAGGATCGGCACGCCGAGCAAGGCGAGGCCCCAATGCCCCGCCGCCGCCCCGCCGACCATGCAGACGAAGCCGACGATGCCCACCAGAATCCCGATGAAACCGGCAACGGCGATCAGCAGGTATTTCAGCAGCCCGGTGATGGAGTCGATTGCCGCCATCATGGTTGCGTCCGCAGCCCCAGCGCGACGCCGATCCCCCATGCCGCCAGTGCAGCGAGGGCGACCGCCAGCACCAGTATCCCGGTGCCCTGTCCGATCATGCCCATCGCTGCCCCGACTGCGGCCATAATAATCAACTCACGCTGCAATTGCGGGGCCAGCGTTGCGCGAAGCGCTGGCAGCACGGCAGCGCGCTCCTCTGCCGGCGCCGGCGCCACATGGCGCTGATACCATCGCGTGCCGGGCCGCCACACCCGCGGGTCCGAGCGCAGCAGGATCACGACCAGCCCCCAGTAGAGCACCATCGCCCATAGTGCCAGCCCGGCGGCAAATACCGGAGGCGGCAGGCCCTCGCCCAGCATCATCGCCAGCCGCAAGGTCAGAAACAACCCCGCCAACGCCAGGAAGAACGCATAGTGCGGGAAGGCGCGCGTGGTTCCGGTCACTGGCCTATTCCCAATATTTCTTCATGCGGCTGGGGTCGAACTGGTCGCCGAAGACCTTGCGGAAGTCATCGTCCGACATCTCGCCCTTCTGATACCGGTCATGCAGGATTTCGCGGATATGCGCCTGCTTGTCCACGGCACTGGTGTAAAGCACCGTTCCCCCGATCGTCACGGCCAGCCCCGCCGGTGTCGACAAGCGGCCGCCCCGCGTCAGCTTCTTGATCGTCTCGTCCAGCAGGCCACCCTTGCCGATCGCACGTTCCCCGGCCCTGCGGATACCAGCGTTGACGCTGCCGGTCTTGACCGCCTCGGTCGCGCCGGCCGCCGCCGCCCCCGAGCCGGCGCCCAGCCCGGCCAGCTTCAGGGCCTGAATTGCAAGGCCCAGCGACAGATAGCTATCGACCAGCTCTTCGGTCGGCCGGTTCAGGTGATTCCACCAATCTGGGGTCTGCTGCATCTGGGCCGTAATTTGGGCGGTCTTGCCGACGAAGACCGAATAGGGATCGAAATGTCCTGTCAGGTTGCCGCGGGCATCATTCAGGGCACGGCGGCGCTCGGCCTGACTTTCGATCGTGGGCACCAGATACATGCGCAGCAGCACGTTGTAGGCCAGTTCGGGATTCGGCTCCGTGGCACCTTCGGGAATGCCGAAGATCCTGCAAAGCTGCGAAAGATGGGCGCGTTCACCGGGCGTCATGCGGCTTCCTCAATTCTGCTCGATCTGGTTGGCGCTTTGGCGCAGCCGATTCGACGCCTCCAGCTTGATGTCCTTGGCGGTCATCGTGATCTTGTCGGTCATGTTCACCGTCAGATTGAGGCCGCTGATCTTGATATTGCCGGCCTTGTCCATCTCGATCCGCGAGTTGCCGCAGACAATCACATAGCGGTCGCCAATGAAATCGGTGCGGGTCGTGCCGATGGATTGCTGCTGGCTGCCCTTGACCGACAGGACAACATTCTGGCCGATATGGCTGGAGAGGTTGCCGCCCACAACTTGGTCGATATTCTGCCCCGCATACTGGCTGATGCTGCCGGTCACGGTGACATCGTGCGATCCGTCCGAGATGATGGTGAAGTCTCCCGGCGTGCCATTGCCCTTCAGCGCGATTCTGTCGAGGGCATAGGCCATGCGCGACAGCATGTTCGTCTGGGCGCCCAGCCCTTGCGAGGAAAATGCGTCGATGCCGCTGGGGCCGGTGTAAAGCGTATAGCTGCCGCCGACGGCATTGATCCAGTTGCCGCCGATCTCCTGCATGCAGTTGTCCAGCACCGAGGTCGCGGAATCGTTCATCACGATGCGGGCCTCGCTGTTGCGCACCAGCGTGTTGAGATCCTTCTGCGCGATGATGCGGATCTCCTCCTCGTTCGCCTGATCCTCGAAGCGCAACTCGTTGAAGCCGGTACCCTGATGGGTATCGGTCTTGAAAGTCGAAAGGGTCTTTCGCTGCGGCAATTCATAAGGCACCTGATTGCGGCCGTTATAGACGCAGCCCGTGACCAGCGGCTTGTCGGGATCGCCTTCGAGAAACTCGACCACCACCTCCATGCCGATGCGCGGGATCACCATTCCGCCCCAGCCCGCTCCGGCCCAGTTCTGCGACACCCGGCAGCGCATCGAGAACGCACCCGCAAGGTCCCAGTGGAACTGCACCAGGATGCGGCCGTATTCGTCGCAGTCGATCTCGCCCTCGCCCACCACAACCGCCGTCTGCGGGCCGTGCACCACCGGAACCGGGCTTCGCCGCGGCGGCGCCAGCGGCGCCGTGTCCGGCATCAGCACATAGCTGCCCGAGAACGCATATTCGCCCGCCCCCGGACCGCCCGTCCCATAGGCCTCCGACACGAATTGATGGCTGGCCGACAGGCAGACATAGCCCTCGCCCACCCCCGGCGCCGGATCGCCCGTCAGCATCAGCCGCCTGCCCGCCATCAGGCTGACGCAATCGCCGGCCGCCCGGTTGCGCCGGTCGCCGCCGCGCTCCTGGCTGGTGCGCAGCCCCGCCACGATCTTGCCGACCGGCTGCGCCAGATAGTCGCCGGGATAGTCGAAGCTCTCGATCCGGCCCTGCGCATGGGCGGCGTCGCCCTGCCGCTCGGTCTCCATCGCGGCGTCGGGGGTCTTGAAGTTGTAATCCGTCAGCCGGATCGCGCCGGTGGTCAGGTTGCGCTCGGGCGACCAGTCCCAGAAATGTTCGCCATCGGCCTGGTGGTGGCGGTCGAAGCCCTTGTAGGGCCGCGCGCCGATGTTGTCATGCGCCGCCACGTCGTCGGTCAGCACCAGCGTATGGCTGCCCTCGGCATGGCGGAAATGGAAGCTGATGCCGTGGCGCTCCATCTGGCGGCGGGCGAATTCCAGGTCGGATTCGCGGTATTGCACGGTGTATTCGCGGACCGGATAGTCCTGCGACAGCCGGAACTCCACCGCCGGATCGCCGAGGCCGGCATAGTCGGCCAGCAGTTCCTGAAGGATCTCGACCACGGTCTTGTCGTGGAAGATCCGCTGGTTGCGCCGCCGCCCGGCCAGCCAGAACCAGGGGCGCAGGGTGAGGTCGTAGCGATGGCCGTTCTCGGCCACGCCGGCCCAGCGGGCTTGCGTCACGATGCCGTCGAAATGCTGGCCGCCGCCGCGGCTTTCGACGCGGACCGTGGCATGGGTGCCGACCAATGCGTCGAAATCCAGGTCCGAGCGCGTCGCCAGCGCCTCCACCCGATAGTCGAACAGGTCGTTGAGATGGTCCACCCCCTCGAAGCGCAGCAGGACCAGCGCGTCCGGCCCCAGTGCCGTGGTCAGCCGGCCCAGCCGGCCCGCTTGCCGAAACGATGTATCCATCCGCCATCTCCAATCCGTCACCAGTGGCTAACAGGACCGCGAGCCGTTCGGTTCCAGAAACACAACCCTAAAGGCAAACGGACGCGCAAGAAAGATGGAGCGGCCGCAAAGGCCGCCCCCGTCAGCCCGCCACCGGCCCCGCCGCCAGCCCCGCCGCCAGATCGAGGGCCGGGGCGAAGGAAGCCGCGAAGGTCTGGCCATGTCCCAGCCCGGCCAGCACCTCCACCCTCACCGCCAGATCGGTGCGCTTCTCCAGCAGCGCGGCCAGGGCGAGGGTCTCCGGCGAGGGGCGCGGCGCGACCGGCGCGTCCGCGTTGCGCCGATGCTCGCTGTCGCCCAGCATGATGCGCAGCGGCGCCACCCGCCCCGGTGCCAGCTGCGGCGCATCTGCGGCGATATGTCGCAGGACGCCGCCGCCGAAGCCGGTGGAGGGGCTGGCGGGCGCCCAGCCGGCGAAGGCGTCCGGCTGCGACAGCAGGCAATGCAGCGTGAACAGCCCGCCATAGGAATGCCCCCACAGCACGCGCCGCGCCGGGTCCAGCGGCGCCTGCGTCTCGGCGGCCAGCCGCAAGGGACCGGTCAGCCGGGCGCGGAAGGCGTCGGCGCCGCCGGTCTCGCGGCCGCGGCCGCCCTCGGGGTCCGGGATCAGGCTGGCGGGGGTATAGTCCAGCGCGCGGGCGGTGGTCTCGAAGACCTGATCGACCGGATAGCCGATGCCCAGCACGGCGAGGCCGGGGCGGGCGCCCAGTTCGGCCGCCGTGAGCCGGTCGAAGACCGCGTTCCCGTCGAGCATCCAGATCGAGGGCCAGCCCGCCGCCGGGGGGTCGGCCCTGGGCACGGCCATGAACAGCCGATAGCCGCGCCCGTCCACGGCGATGTCGTGGCGCAGCAGGGCATGGGTGTCGGGCGGGGTGTCGAAGATGCGCCAGCGGGGCGCCTCGGCGAACCGCGCGCGCCGTACCTCCTGCGCGGCGGCCGCGCGGGCCAGGCAGAGCGAGGACAACCCGGCCAGAACGGCGCGGCGGCTGAATGCGTTCACGGTGATCTCCTGTCGGGGCAGAAGGCTGGCGAAAGCTGGCCGCGGCGGCACTCTGTCAAAGCCGCGCCGGCTGCGCAAGGGCGGGGCACGGCCGGGATGGCGGGGAAGGGCGCGCGGCTCCGGGGCCTCGGGTAGCCGGTTGCCGCAGCCCGCCCATGCGTGCCGGTCGGGGTCGCGGGCGGTGTGCCCTCTTCCCAGCCGCCCCGCCCCGCATGGTTGCAACCCTGCCCCGGATCGGGCAGGCGGAAGGCAAGGGGGCATCATGCGCAACGACCTGGACCTGCGGCTGATCGAGGCCTTCGCGGCCGTGATCGCGCATGGCACCACGCCGGCGGCGGCGGCGCATCTGGGCGTCTCGCAATCCGCGGTCTGGAACGCCCTGCGCAGCCTGGAGGCGCAGCTCGGCTTTCCGCTGTTCCGCCGCGAGGGCCGGCGGCTGGCGCCCACCCCGGAGGCGCTGGCCGTCCATGCCGAGGTGGCGCCGCTGCTGGGCGCCTTCGACGGGCTGGCCGGGCGCCTGCGCGATCCGCGCCGCAGGGGGCGGCGGGGACTGACCGTCGCGGCCACCGCGCCGATGGGCCGGGCCGTGGTGCCGCCGGCGCTGGCGCGGCTGCGCCGGGCGATGCCGGGGCTGGAGGCGGTGCTGGACCTCGGCCCGGCCGCGCATGTGGCGCAGTCGGTGGCGCTGGGGCTGGCGGATTTCGGGCTGCTGCTGGGACCGGCGCCGCGCGGCGACCTGTCGGTGACGGTGCTGGGGCGCCCGCATCTTGTGGCGATCCTGCCGCAGGACAACATGCTGACCACCCGCGCCGTGGTCGGGCCGGCGGACCTGGTGCGCTTTCCGCTGATCGGCGGCGGCACCGTGCTGGCGCCGCTGGTCGAGGCGGCCTTCGGCTTGCAGGGCATCGCCTATGCGCCCGGCCTGACCTGCAACCGCGAGGACGGGATCTGTGCGCTGGTCCATGCCGGGCTGGGCGTCGCGGTCGTCGATCCCTATTCGGCGGCGATGAGCCAGGGCCTCGCGGTGGTCAGCCGCCGCTTTGCGCCGGTCACGGCCATCCCCGCCCTGCTGCTGTCCCGCCCCGACCGGCCGGCGGATGCGCTGGGCACCGCCTTTGCCGCCGCCATCGGCGAGGCGGTCGCGGCGCTGGCCCCGGCCGGCTGGGGCTGAGCCGCACAAATCGGAAATCGAATTTGTCAATCGCAAATAAAATTTCTTCTTTTGCGCCCATCCTCGCCGCCGCCGTCGGCTTTATCCCGCAATCGCAAGGAATTGGCGCATTCGCCCCGCCCGGTTCGCCGCAGGGGGACGGCTGCCGCGCGAATTGACATGACCCCACGTCACCGTCCTACACTGGCCGGACATATCTGCCAGTCAGGAGGCCCGCCATGACCCGCCCCGTCAACCAGCAGCCGGAGAGATCGCGATGAGCCAGCTTGCGGATTGCGTGCTGACCGGCGGCAAGGTCTGGAAGGGGCTGGGCCTCGGCTTCGACGAGGCGGTGGCGATCGCCGGCGGCAAGGTGCTGGCCACCGGCACGGCCGACGAGATCGCGGCGCTGGCCGGTCCCGGCACCCGCGTCATCGACCTGAACGGACGGCTGGCGACGCCGGGGCTTTACGACGCGCACATGCATCTGCACATGTATGGCATCGCGATGGGCGAGGTGGACCTGCGTCCCTCGGTCGTCAAGACGCTGGCCGACCTGCTGGAGGCGCTGCGCGCCAAGGCCGCCACGCTGCCCAAGGGCGCCTGGATCACCGGCCGCGGCTATGACCACTTCAAGCTGGACGTGGGCCGCCACCCTTACCGCGAGGAAATCGACCTGGTGTGCCCGGACAACCCGGTGCATATCGCCCGCACCTGCGGGCACCTGTCGGTCGCCAACTCGCTGGCCTTCCAGCTTGCCGGCATCACCGAGGACACGCCGTCCCCCGAGGGCGGGCTGATCGAGCGCCGCAACGGCCGCCTGACCGGCCTGATGGCCGAGACCGGGCGCGAGAAGGTCAATGCCGTGCAGCCCAAGCCCAGCGTGGACGAGCTGATCGCCGGCATCGAGCGCGGCGGCGCCAGCCTGCTGTCCTATGGCATCACCTCCTGCATGGAGGCCGCCATCGGCATCCGCGACGGCTGGCCCGAGATGGAGGCCTATCTGCGCGCCCATGCCGAGGGCCGGCTGCCGGTGCGGGTCTATGGCACGATCATGGGCGACAAGACCATCTCGATCCTGCCGCAGACCCTCGCGAACGGCATGGTCACCGGCACCGGCGACGAGATGTTCCGCCACGGGCCGGTGAAGATCTTCACCGATGGCAGTGCCGGCGGGCGCACGGCGGCGATGACGAAGCCCTATATGGGCGGCGATGCCGACGATCTGGGCCTTTTGTGTATCCCCGACCAGGCGGAACTGAACGCGATGGTGCTGGAGGCGCATCGCGCCGGCTTCCAGATGGCCATCCACGCCATCGGCGACGCCGCCATCGACGAGGTGCTGAACGCCTACGAGGCCGCGCTGGCCGACACGCCAGCCCCCGACCGCCGCCACCGCATCGAGCATTGCGGCTGGCTGCGCCCCGACCAGTTGCAGCGCATGATCGACATGCATGTCCTGCCGGTGCCGCAGCCCTCGTTCCTGTATTGGTTCGGCGACCTCTATACCAGCATCCTGGAGAAGGAGCGGGTGGAGGCCTCGCATCCCTATCGCGACTGGATCAATGCCGGGCTGGAGCCTTCCGCCTCGACCGATTGCCCGGTGACCGAGATCGACCCGCGCCCGGTGATCTACAACCTGGTGACGCGCAAGACCTCGGGCGGGCAGGTGCTGGGCGAGGGCCAGCGGCTGAGCATGGAGGAGGCGCTGCACGCCTATACCTCCGCCTCGGCCTATGGCTCGCATGAGGAGACCATCAAGGGCAAGCTGGTGCCGGGCCATCTGGGCGACGTGGCGGTCTGGGACCGCGACCTGTTCGCCATCGACCCCGAGGAGATCCTGGGCGTGAATTGCGACCTGGCGATCCTCGGCGGCAAGGTGGCCTTCGAGCGGGGCGTCGCATGATCGAGACGCTGGTCAACCGCCTGCTGGTGTCGATCCCGGTGCTGCTGGGGGTGCTGATCCTCGGCTTTGCGCTGGTCCAGCTTGCGCCGGGCGATCCGGCGCAGGTGCAGGCCGGCCCCGCCGCCCCGCCCGAGGTGGTCGAGCGGGTGCGCGAGGAGATGGGCCTGGACAAGCCGGTGGTGGTCCAGTTCACCCGCTATATCGAGCGGTTGGTGCAGGGCGACCTGGGCCGCTCGCTGATCTCGAACAAGACCGTCGCCAGCGAGCTGAAGGCCGCCATCGTGCCGACCATCGAGCTGATGGTGGCCAGCCTGATCTGGGCGATCCCGCTGGGCATCGCGATGGGCACGGCGGCGGCGGTCTGGCGCGGCTCGCTGTTCGACAGGGCGATGATGGCGCTGTCGGTGGCGGGGCTGTCGCTGCCGATCTTCTTCATCTGCCTGATGCTGATCCATTTCCTGGGGGTGAAATATCCGCTGCTGCCCTTCATCGGCCGCGGCGGGCCGCTGTGGACCGTGCAGGGGCTGCGCCATGTCGCGCTGCCGGCGCTGTCGCTGGGGCTGATCTTCATCGGTCCGGTGGCGCGGATGACGCGATCCTCGGTGCTGGAGGTCCTGCGGCTGGATCACGTCCGCACCGCCCGCGCCAAGGGGCTGAACGGCTTTCAGGTCACGCTGCGCCACGGGCTGCGCAACGCGCTGATCCCTGTGGTCACGCTGGTCGGCCTTCAGATCGGCTATCTGCTGGGCGGGGCCGTGGTGACCGAGACGATCTTCTCCTATCCGGGCATCGGCCGGCTGGCGGTGGGCGCCATCCTGTCGGCGGATTTCCCGCTGGCGCAGGGCACCATCCTGGTGCTGGCCATCGGCTTCATCCTCGTCAACCTGATGGTGGACATCCTCTATGCCCGCCTCGACCCCAGGGTGCAGAAGAAATGAGCGCGACCGACACCGCCCCCGCCGCCGTTCCGGCGCAGGACGCCCCGCCGGCCCGCAAGGCATGGTGGCGGGCGCTGCTGCGCGACCGCAGCGCCGTGCTGGCGCTGACCATCCTGACGCTGATCGTGCTGGGCGCCATCTTCGCGCCGCTGATCGCGCCCCACAATCCCGACGAGAACAGCCGCTCGGTCATGCAGCCGCCGGTCTGGACCGAGCGCGGGAACTGGACCTATATCCTCGGCACGGACGGGCAGGGGCGGGACATCCTGTCGCGCATCCTGCACGGCACCCGGCTGACGCTGCTGATCGGGCTGGTGGCGGTGGGCCTCGGCGGGATCATCGGCTCGACGCTGGGGCTGCTGTCGGCGATGTATCGCCGCATCGACCCCTGGGTGATGCGCCTCAACGACATGATGCTGTCCTTTCCCGCGATCCTGCTGGGGCTGGCGCTGGTCGCGGTGATGGGGCCGGGCATCTGGCCGGTGATCATCGCGTTGGCCGTGGCCTCGATCCCCGATTGCGCCCGCATCGCGCGCTCGATCGGGCTGGGCGTCATGGGGCAGGAATATATCGAGGCCGGCCGCGCCGTGGGCCTGTCGGATTTCGCCATCTTCCGCAAGTATCTGCTGCGCAACTCGATTTCCTCGATCCTGATCTTTCTCAGCCTGCGCTTCGGGCAGGTGATCCTGCTTGGTGCCGCGCTCAGCTTCCTGGGTCTGGGCGCCCGGCCCCCGGCCTCCGAACTGGGCATGATGGCGGCGCAGGGCCGGGATTTCCTGCTGTTCGCGCCGCATATCGTCGCCATTCCGTCCGCCGTGATCTTCATCATCGTGCTGTGCGCCAACATCACCGGCGACGCGCTGCGCGACGTGCTCGATCCGCGTCTGCAAACCTGACGACAACAACAGGGAAGGGTTCCATGAAACGTTATCTGCTTCTGGGCGGACTGGCCGCCGTTCTGGCCGCACCCGCCATCGCGCAGGAAGTCAACATCGTGCGCGAGATCGACTCGAACAACTACGACCCGCACAAGTCCACCGCCCGCGCCGCGGCCGAGGTGCTGTTCATGGCCGGCGACACGCTGGTCTCGCTGGAGCCGGACATGAAGACCATCACCGACGGTCTGGCCAGCAGCTGGGAGGTCAGCGAGGACGGGCTGACCTATACCTTCCACCTCAAGGAGGGCATCCAGTTCTGCGACGGCAAGCCGATGACCGCCGAGGACGTGGCCTATTCGCTGAACCGCTGGATCGACCCGGAAACCGCCTCGCCGGTGGCCTGGCGCGCCGGCAACGTCAAGGCGATCACCGCCCCCGACGCGCAGACGGTGCTGTATGAGCTGAACGCGCCGTTTTCCGAACTGCTGTATCAGTTGACCCAAAGCTTCGCGACCGTGATCGACAAGGATCAGGTCGAGGCGCTGGGCAAGGATTTCGGCGTTACCGCCTTCAACGGCACCGGCCCGTTCTGCTTTCAGGAATGGCTGCCGCGCGACCGGCTGACCCTGACCCGGCACGAGGGTTACAACTGGGGTCCGCAATTCTACGACAACAAGGGCGCCCCCCATATCGAGAAGGTCGTCTGGCAGGTGGTGCCCGAGGAAAGCACCCGCACCGTGGCCATGATCACCGGGCAGAGCCAGGTGACCCAATACGTCCCCGAGATCGCCTTCGAGCAGCTGCGCGCCACGCCCTCGCTGCTGCTGGAACAGTCGAACGAGGCGTTCTGGACCGATTTCATCGGCTTCAAGATCGACAAGCCCTCGGTCTCGGACGTGGCGGTGCGGCAGGCGATCAACCTGGCCGTGGACCGCGAGGCGCTGGCCCGCGACATCCTGTTCGACGAGGTGGTGCCGGCCTTCAGCTATATCTCGGAAAACGCGCTGGACTGGGATCCGGCGCTGAACGACAGCCTGCTGCGCTATGATCCCGAGCGGGCCAAGGCCCTGCTGGACGAGGGCGGCTGGGTGCCCGGCAGCGACGGCATCCGCGAGAAGGACGGCGTGCGGCTGGAGGTGCTGGCCTATGTGAACTCCGGCTCGCGCTGGCAGAAGCTTTCGGAATTCGTGCAGGCCGAACTGCTGAAGGTCGGCATCGGCATGGAGTTGCAGGTGTTCGACGCCACGGTGTTCTGGGGCAAGGTCGCCACGCAGGAATTCGATGCGTTCACGATGGGCTATCCCTATATCTCGGCCGGGGACGCGCTGAACCTCTATTTCCTGTCGCGCAACGTGCCGACGCCGAACCGGATGAACTGGATCGACGAGGAGACCGACGCGCTGCTGAAGGAGGGCGCCGAGGCGACCGACGACGCCACCCGCGCCGAAGCCTATGGCGCGGTGCTGAAGAAGGTGCATGACGCGGCCGTGTGGCTGCCGCTGTATCACCAGCCGATGACCATCGCCCAGTCGGCGCAGCTGGAGCCGATCGTGCCCCATAACAATTATGGCGCCGGTCTCTACAAGGGTCTCGACATCAAGTTCCGCGAGTGATCGCGACCGGCGGGGCGCCTCGCGCGCCCCGCCTTTCCCATAGCCAGCGAGAAAAGCCATGCCCGCCAGACCCGACCATCCCGTCACCGTCATCCGCAATGCCGACTGGATCGTGGCCTTCGATGCCGGGCGCCACAGCTTCCTGCGGGGGCAGGACGTGGCCTTCGCCGGCGACCGCATCCTTCAGGTCGGCGGGCGCTACGAAGGCGAGGCGGCGGTCGAGATCGACGGGCGCGGCCGGCTGGTCTCGCCCGGTCTGGTGAACATCCATTCGCATCCCCTGTCCGAGCCGATGAACAAGGGCTTCATGGACGAATTGGGCAGCCCCGGCCTCTATCAAAGCTCGCTTTACGAATACATGGCGCTGTTCAATCCCGACGACGAGGGCCGGCTGGCCTGCGCCGAGGTGGCCTATTCCGAACTGCTGCTGTCGGGCGTGACGACGCTGGTGGACCTGTCGGTCCCCTATGACGGCTGGCTGGACCTGCTGTCGCGCTCGGGCCTGCGCGGGGTGGCTGCGCCGATGTATCGCTCGGCGTCCTGGGGGACGCGGACCGGGCATGTCGTCGAATACCAGTGGAACGACAGGGCCGGCGAGGCGGCGATGGCCGCCGCGATGGACGTGATCGACCGCGCCAATGCCGATGCCTCGGGGCGGCTGTCGGGCATGGTCGCGCCCTCGCAGATCGACACCTGCACCGCCGAGCTGATCCGCGACAGCCATGCCGAGGCCGCCCGGCGCGGCATCAGGATGCAGATCCATGCCGCGCAATCGGTGGTCGAGTTCCACGAGATCACCCGCCGCCACGGCAAGACGCCGCTGGAATGGCTGGACAGCCTGGGCGTGCTGGACCACCACAGCATCATCGGCCACGGCATCTTCCTTTCCGATCATCCGTGGGTGCATTGGCCGCAGGGCCGCGACCTCGACCTGCTGGCCGCGTCCGGCACGGCGGTGGCGCATTGCCCGGTGGTGTTCCAGCGCCGGGGCATCGCGCTGCGCAGCTTCGGCCGCTACCTGCGCGCCGGGGTGCGCTTGGGCATCGGCACCGACACCTATCCCCACAACATGCTGGAGGAGTTGCGCCAGGCCCTCATCAACTCGCGCCTGATGAGCGGCGACGTGTTCGACCTGCGCACCTCGGACGTGTTCGACGCGGCGACCACGGGCGGGGCGGCGATCCTCGGCATGGGCGACATCGGGCGGCTGGAGGCGGGGGCCAAGGCCGACCTGTTCCTTGCCGATGTCACCCATCCGGCGATGCGGCCGCTGCGCGATCCGCTGCGCTCGCTGATCTATGTCGCGGCAGAGCGGGCGGTGCGCGACGTGTTCGTGGACGGCCGGCAGGTGGTGCAGGATGGCCGGGTGACGGCGCTGGACCTGCATGGCGCCCTGGACAGGCTGGAGGCCGCGCAGCGTCGCGCCGAGGCCGAGTTCAAGGGCAAGGATTACCGTGCGCGCCGCCATGACGAGGCGTCGCCCCTGACCTATGGGCTGTCCGATGGCTGAGCCGCTGCTTTCCGTTCGCGACCTTCAGGTCCGCTTCCGCTCGGACGGGCGGGCGATGCGGGCGGTCGATGGGGTCAGTTTCGACCTGATGCGCGGCCAGACGCTGGGCATCGTCGGCGAATCCGGTTGCGGCAAGTCGGTGACCTCGCTGGCGATCATGCGCCTTCTGCCCATGCCCCCGGCCGAGATCGCCGGCGGCGAGGTGCTGCTGGACGGCCAGAACCTGCTGGCCCTGAAGGAATCCGAGATGCGGCGCCTGCGCGGTGGCCGCATCGGCATGATCTTTCAGGAGCCGATGACCAGCCTGAACCCGGTCTATACCTGCGGCGACCAGATCGTCGAAAGCCTGCGCCTGCATTCCGACCTGGACGGCAAGGCCGCCCGCGCCCGCGCCATCGAGCTGCTGGACATGGTGCGCCTGCCCAGCCCGGAAAAGCGCGTGGACGACTATCCGCACCAGCTTTCGGGCGGCCAGCGCCAGCGGGTGATGATCGCGCTGGCGCTGGCCAACGACCCGGCGGTGTTGATCGCGGACGAGCCGACGACCGCGCTGGACGTGACCATTCAAAGCCAGATCCTCGACCTGATGCGCGATTTGCAGGAGCGCACCGGCACCGCCATCATGCTGATCACCCATGATCTGGGCGTGGTGGCCGAGACCTGCCAGCAGGTGGTGGTGATGTATGCGGGTTCGGTGATCGAGCGTGGCGCGGCCGGCCAGATCTTTGCCGATCCCCAGCATCCCTATACGATCGGCCTGATGGTGGCGGTGCCGCGTCTGGATACCGACCGGGGCCGGCTGGCGGTGATCCCCGGCTCGGTCCCGCCGCCCTGGCAGGAGGTGCCGGGCTGCCGCTTCGCCTCGCGCTGCCCGCTGGCGGACGAGCGTTGCCGCACAAGGCGCCCGCCCCTGCGCGCGCTGGAGCCGGGCCATGACGTGGCATGCTGGAAAGCCCCCATCGAAGGAGAGGCCGCATGAGCGCGCTGCTGAAGGTCGAGGGCCTGACCAAGCATTTCCCCGTTCGCCGCGGCGTGCTGCGCCGGCAGGTGGGCACGGTGCAGGCGGTCACGGATGTCAGCTTCACGCTGGCCGCCGGCGAGACGCTGGCGGTGGTGGGCGAATCCGGCTGCGGCAAGTCCACGCTGGGCCGTGCCGTGCTGCGCCTGCACGAACCCAGCGGCGGCAGCATCCGGCTGGGCGATCAGGATGTCTCCGCGCTGGACGCCAGGGGGCTGCGGGCGGCGCGCCGTCGCATGCAGATCATCTTTCAGGACCCCTTCGGCTCGCTGAACCCGCGCATGACGGTGCGCGAAACCCTGTCCGAGCCGCTGCTGCTGCACGGCCTCGCCACGCCGGAAACCGTCCGCGCCAAGGTGGACGAACTGGTGGTGATGTGCGGGCTGTCGGCCTGGCATGCCGACCGCTATCCGCATGAATTCTCGGGCGGGCAGCGGCAGCGGGTGGGGATCGCCCGCGCGCTGGCCACCCGCCCGCAACTGATCGTCTGCGACGAGCCGGTCTCGGCGCTGGACGTGTCGGTGCAGGCGCAAATCGTCAACCTGTTGCAGGACCTCCAGAAGGAACTGGGGCTGGCCTATATCTTCATCAGCCACGATCTGGGCGTGGTGCGCCATATCGCGGACCGGGTGGCGGTGATGTATCTGGGCCGCATCGTGGAACTGGCCGCGACCGAGGACCTTTACGGCAATCCCCGCCATCCCTATACGCGGCTGCTGCTGTCCTCGGCCCCGCGCCCCGACCCGACCGTGGCCCGCCACAAGGTGCCGGTCGAGGGCGGCACGCCCTCGGCGATGGCGCTGCCCTCGGGCTGCGCCTTTCACCCGCGCTGCCCGCTGGCCGTGGACCGCTGCCGGACGGAACGCCCGGTGCTGCGCATGGTGGGAGCCAACAATGTGGCCTGCCACCGGGCGGACGAGACCCTTGCGGACGGTGCGCGCGAGAATGCCGGCGCCGACAGCCCGGCCTTGCTGCGGCGGCTGGCGGTGCTGACGCAGGCGCGCGCGGCCGGATGACCGCGCCCGGCGGCAACGGCGCGGATCACCTGATCGCCAGCCTCGCCGGCGCCGGGGTCGAGGTCTGCTTCGCCAATCCCGGCACCACCGAGATGCCGCTGGTCCACGCGCTGGACCGCGCGCCGGGGATGCGGGCGGTGCTGGGACTGGCCGAGGGCGCGGTTTCGGGTGCCGCCGACGGCTATGCGCGCATGAAGGGGCGGCCGGCGATGACGCTGCTGCACATGGCGCCGGGGCTGGCCAATGCCGGTGCCAACCTGCACAACGCCAAGAAGGCGCGGACGCCGGTGCTGAACATCGTCGGCAACCACGCCCAGCGGCATCTGCGATACGAGACCCCGCTGGGCGCCGATGTGGCGGCCACGGCCTCGGTGTTTTCCGACTGGGTGCGCATGGCGCGCGATGCCGGCAGCCTTGCCGGCGACGGTATCGAGGCGCTGGCGGTGGCCAGGGGCCATCCCGGCCGCATCGCCACGCTGATCGTGCCCGAGGATGTCGGCCACGATCCCGCCGCCGGGCCGCCCGTTCCCGCCCTGACCCCGCAGGCCCCGCGCCCGCTGGACCCCGAGATGCTGCGCAGCGCCGTGGCCGCGCTGGGACCGGGGGCGGTGATCATCGCCTCGGGCACGGTGCTGGAGGATGCGGCCAGCATCAACCTGCTGGCCGGGATCGCCGCGCAGACGGGCGCCGCGCTGCTGGCGCCCACCTGGAACCGCCGGATCGAGCGCGGGGCCGGCCGCGCCTCGATCCCGCGCATCCCGTTCCCGGCGGCGCAGGCCGGCGCGGCCCTGTCCCGCTTTCGCCGCGCCGTGCTGATCGAGACCCACCCGCCGGTGGCCTTCTTCGCCTGGCGCGACTGTCCCAGCCTGCTGCTGCCGCAAAGCTGCGAGACGATCCCGCTGGCCGAATTCGATCAGGACGGGCGTGCGGCGGTGGCGGCGCTGGCCGAGGCCATCGGCGCCCGCCCGGCGCCGCCCCCGCCCATGCAGGCCGCCGCCCCGCCCGCCGGCGCGGCGATGTCGGAGGCCAATCTCTCCGCCGCCATCGCCGCCGCGCTGCCCGAGGGCGCCATCCTGATCGACGAGGGCATGACGCGCGGCCGCCCGGTCGAGGCGCTGTCCGCCGCCGGCCCGCCGCATGCGCTGCTGTCGATCACCGGCGGCGCCATCGGCATCGGCCCGCCTCTGGCCGCCGGCGCGGCCATCGCCTGCCCCGACCGCCCGGTGGTGGTCATGCAGGCGGACGGCTCGGCCATGTATACGATTCAAGCCCTCTGGACGCAGGCGCGCGAGGGCCTCAATATCACCACCGTCGTCTTCGCCAACAAGGGTTATGACATGCTGAAGGCCGAACTGGGCCGGGGCGGGCGCAATCCCGGCCCGCTGGCCAGCCGGCTGATGGAGATGGACGGCCCGGCGCTGGATTTCGTTTCGCTGGCGCGCGGCATGGGCGTGCCCGCCGCCCGCACCGGCGACGCGAGCGAGCTTTACCGACTGATTTTCGCCGCGGTGCATGAACCCGGCCCCTTCCTGATCGAGGCAATGCTGTGACCCATTTCGACTTTACCACCGGCCGCCGGCCGACGACCCAGGCCAGCCGCGCGATGATCGCCTGCTCGCATTCCCTCGCATCGGCGGCCGGGCTGGCCGTTCTGGCCGAGGGCGGCAATGCCGTCGATGCGGCGCTTTGCGCCAATGCGGTGCAATGCGTGGTCGATCCGCATATGACCGGGATCGGCGGCGACTGCTTCGTCCTTTATGCGCCCAAGGGCGCCGCCGTGCGGGCGCTGAATGCCTCGGGCCGGGCGCCGGCGGGGGCGACGATCGAGGCGCTGCGGGCTGCGGGCCTCGCTGCCTTCACGCAGGACAGCCCGCATTCGGTGACGGTGCCGGGCGCGGTTTCGGGCTGGTGCAAGCTGCATGCCGAATACGGCTCGCTGCCGCTGGAGCGCATCTTCGCCCCGGCGATCCGCTATGGCGAGGAGGGGTTCCCGGTCTCGGCGCGCGTGGCGCGCGACTTCGCGCAGGGGCGCGAGACGATGGCGGACGAGCATGCCGCCGCCGTGTTCTTCCCCGGCGGCCAGTCCCCGCGCCCCGGCGCGGTGCTGCGCCAGCCGCTGCTGGCCGCGCGCTTCCGCGAGGTCGCGGCCAAGGGCGCGCAGGGCTTTTACGGCGGCGAGACGGCGGCGAGGATGGCCGCGCATCTGCGCAGCCTCGGCGGCCTGCACACGGCGGAGGATTTCCACGACGGCGCCGACGGCGCGACATGGGAGGAGCCGATCCGCGCCACTTATTGCGGGCGCGAGGTGCTGGAATGCGGGCCGAACGGGCAGGGGCTGGCGGCTTTGGTCATCATGCGCATCCTCGAAGGCTTCGACATGGGGCCGGGCACGGCACTGGCCGACCGCGTTCACCTGCTGGCCGAGGCCACAAAGCTGGCCTATCACCACCGCGACCTGCTGATCGGCGACCCGCGCTTTGCGCCCGACGCGACCGCCGACCTGCTGTCGGACGCGGCCATCGACACCATGCGCGCCCGCATCGACCCCCGCCGCGCCGCCGCCCCGGTCCTGTGGACCGAGCCGGAGCACAAGGATACCATCTATCTGTGCGTGGTGGATGCCGAGGGGAACGCGATCTCGTTCATCAACTCGATCTTCCATTCCTTCGGCTCGACCCGGCTGGACCCGCAGACCGGGGTGCTGTTCCACAGCCGCGGCTCCTCCTTCCGGCTGGAGGAGGGGCACCCGAACGCCATCGCGCCGGGCAAGCGGCCGATGCACACCATCATCCCCGGCATGGTGGCCGAGGGCGGGCACGCGGTGATGCCCTTCGGCGTCATGGGCGGGCATTACCAGGCGGCCGGCCATGCGCAATTCCTGTCGCTGCTGTTCGATCACGGCCTCGACCTGCAAGCCGCGATGGACCAGCCGCGCAGCTTCGCCACCGGCGGGGTGCTGGAGGTCGAGCCGACCATGCCCGCCGAGGCGCTGGCGGTGCTGGCGGCGCGCGGGCACAGGCTGTCGGTGCTGGACGGGCCGATGGGCGGCTCTCAGGCCATCCGCATCGACCACGGGACGGGGATGCTGTCGGGCGGCTCGGATAGCCGCAAGGACGGCATGGCCATCGGCTTCTAGCCTCGGCTATCGCGGCGCCGGGCCGGTGGTGTCGCGGGGGATGAAGCGGGCGGTGAGGGTGATCTTTTCCGCCTTTCCCCCCGCCTCCCCCTCGCCTGCGATCAGCGAATCCAGCAGGGCGATGGCATGGGCGCCGGCCTCGTGCGAATGCCCCGACAGCGACGACAGCGCCGGCGCGCTGATCTGGGGCAGCGCGTCGTCGCAGCCGATCAGGCTGACATCCTGCGGCAGGCGCAGCCCGGCCTGAACCAGCCGATGATGCGCGCCCTGCGCCACCAGGTCGTCGAAGGCCAGCAGCGCCGTCGCCCCCGCCGCCACCGCCTGCCGCGCCGCCAGCCCGCCGCAATCGAAATCCGGGGTTTCCAGCGGCATCACCGTGAAATCCAGCCCGCGCGCGGCACAGGCCGCCGCCGCCGCCTCCTGCCGCTGGCGGTTCGACCATGAGCCGGGCGGCCCGGCCAGATAGGCGATGCGGCGATGGCCGTGGCGGGCCAGCCAGTCCACGGCCTCCTCCATCGCGTGGCCGGTGTCGATCAGCACGCGGGGCAGGGCGGCCACGTCGCGATTGATCAGCACCAGCGGCTGCGTGGCGCCATGCGCGAGGATCTCCGCATCCGTCAGGCGCGAGGCGGCCAGGATGATCCCGTCCGTCTGCCCGCGCATGCGTTGCAGCAGCACGTCCTCGCGCGGGGCGGATTCGCTGGAGGAACCCAGCAGCAGGCACAGCCCCGCCGCGTCGGCGCCCTGCTGCACGGCCTTGATCAGCGGCGGAAAGAACGGGTTGGAGATGTCGGTGACCACCAGCCCGATATTGCCGGTCCTGCCGGTGGACAGCGCGCGGGCCAGGGTATTGGGAACATAGCCGATTTCCTCGGCGATGGCGATGATCTGGGCCACAGTCTCGGGCCGCAGCAGGTCGGGGCGCCCGAAGGCGCGCGAGACGGTCGAGCGCGAGGTGCCGGCACGGGCGGCGATCTCGGCCAGCGTCGGGCGGGCGCGGCGGGGGGCGGGGCCGGGTTCAGCGGGATCAGTCATCGCCCATCTCCGACAGCGGCACCCGCCGGCCGGTCGCGGCGGCGCGATAGATGGCGGCGACGGTGCGCACGGCCGCCAGCCCGTCCGCGAAGCCGATCGCCGGCGGGCGGCGGTGGCGGATGGCATCGCGAAAGTCCCGCCATTGCGCGACATGGCCGGCAAGACCGATATCCAGCGGCCGGGCGGCGCCGGAGGCCGGGCCGGCCGCATCCGGCGGCGGCGGGACGGGCAGGGTCCATTCCGCCACCGCCGACTGGTGCAGAAGCGCATGGCCGCGGTCGGTGAACAGGCCCAGCGTCGCGGGCCGTCCGGGGGGCGTCGCGGTCGTGGTGGTCAGCGCACCGCGCGCGCCGCTGTCGAAGACCAGCAGCGCCTGGCAGAGGGTCTCCGCCGCCTCCGCCCCGTCCATATTGGCGGTCTGCGCGATCACGCTGCGCACCGGCCCGCCCAGCCACAGCATCAGGTCGAGGCTGTGGATGCCCTGGTTGAACAGCGAGCCGCCGCCATGCAGCTCCGTGCGCCGCCACGGCTTTTCCGCGTAATAGGCGGCATCGCGATGCCAATGCACATGCGCCTCGATCAGCAGCGGGCGGCCGAGCGCGCCGGCCTGCAAGTGCCGGTGCAGATACCGATGCGCCGGCTCGAACCGGCGCTGCGAGACGGTGGCGCAGACCAGCCCCGAGGCGCGGGCCAGCCGCGTCAGCGCGCGGGCGGCGTCCAGATCGGTGGCGAGGGGCTTTTCGACCAGCACATGCAGCCCGGCCGCCAGCGCGGCGCCGGCGGGGGCGTCGTGCAGCCCGCCCGGCGTGGCGATCACCACGGCGTCCAGCCCCCCGGCGGCGATCATTCCCTCCGCCGTTTCATGGCCGGCGGCGTCGGTTGTGGCGGCGAAGCGGGCGCGGGTTTCCGGGCTGCCGCCGGCGAAAGCGGCCAGCACGACGCCCTCGGTCGCGGCGATGGCGTCGCGATGCACGGCGCCGATGGCGCCCGGCCCGACAAGGCCGATCCTGATTGCCTCCATCGCGCGGCCTCCCCTCCCTCGGGCCAAGTCTAATGCCGCGCGGGCCGGTTGCAAATGGGGCGCGGGTTCAGGCGGCCTGCCCCGGCACCGGGTCGAACAGCCCGTAGATCGCCCCGGTGCTGCCGTCGGTGATGCCCAGATCGGAGACATGCGGGCCGGGATTGCAGGCCAGCGAGGCCCCCACCAGCGACTTGAAACTGCGGAGCGGCGGCTCGTAATCCGCCACCCGCTCGGCCGCCGTGCGCAGGACGCGCAGGGCGTCGGCCACCACCGGCGCCGGATCGTCGGAGAACAGCCCGCACAGCGGCAGCGGCAGGCAGGCGATGACCCTGCCGCCTTCGGCCACGGCCATGCCGCCGCCGGCCTCGGTCAGCGCATTGGCGACGGCGGCCATGTCGGCCGGGTCGCGGCCGAAGACCACCAGGTTGTGGCTGTCATGGGCCACGGTGGTGGCGATGGCGCCGGTCCAGTTGCCCCAGCCCTCCAGCACGCCCAGCACCGGCACCGGCGCGGCGCGGCCGTGGCGATGCGTCACCGCCATCACCAGCAGGTCGGGGGGCAGGACCAGCCGGCCGTCCTGCACGGCGACCTCGCGGCTGCCCCAGCGGGTGAAGCGCGGCTGGTCCACGGTGTTGACGCGCACGGTGGCGCCAGCGCCCTCGGGCGCGCGCAGGGTGAAATCCGCCTCGGTCAGCCGGGGCAGGTGCATGGTGTCCGACAGCGCGCCGGGGGGCGTGGCCTTGGCCTCGACCAGCAGGCGCCCGGATTCGGCGACCTCCACCCCCGAGGCGAATACGCGGGTCACGCCCAGATGCTCCAGCCCGTCCAGCACCATCAGGTCGGCGCGCCGGCCCGGCGCCACCAGCCCCAGATCGCCGCGCCCCAGCCGCATCGCCCCGTTCAGCGTCGCGGCGCGCAGCGCATCCATCGCCGGCATGCCATAGCCGACCAGCCGCCGCACCACGTCGATCATGCCGCCCACGTCCACCAGTTCGTCGGGGAACACGTCGTCGGTGCACATGGCCAGCGTCTGCGGCATATGCGGCAGGGTCTTCAGCGCCGCGACCACGCCCGGCAGCACATAGTCATGCGAGCCGCGCAGCTCGACCGTCAGGCCGGCGCGCAGCTTGGCCAGCAGGTCCTCGCCCGAGGTGATCTCGTGATCCGAGCTGATGCCGGCGGCGACAAAGGCCTGAAGCGCCGCGCCCTCCAGCCCGCGGGCATGGCCGCAGACCAGCTTGCCCGATTCCAGCCCGGCATCGACGATGCCGCGCATCACGGGGGCGCGGGTGATGACGCCGCGCATGTCCATGACCTCGGCCACGCCGGCGATCTCGGGCCGGGCCAGCATGGCGCGCATCTCCTCGGGGCCGACCTCGGCCCCGGCCAGTTCCAGCCCCGGCGCCGAGGGCACGCAACTGGGCGCCAGCGGCAGGATGCGCAGCGGCAGGCCCTCGATGGAATCGGCCACCCAGTCCAGCCCGGCGGGGCCGACCACGTTCACGATCTCATGCGGGTCCCAGACGATGGTGGTGGTGCCCTGCGGCAGCACGGTCTCCGCATAGCGGCGCGGGGTGATCATCGAGCTTTCGATATGCAGGTGCATGTCGATCAGGCCGGGCGCCACCACGGCGCCGGCAAGGTCGATCACGCGGGCCGCGTCGGACCGGGTATGGCGCGGATGTACCGAGGCGATCAGCGGACCGACCAGGCCAATGTCGGCCTGACGCAATTCGGATGTGGCCATGTCCGCGACCAGCCCGCCCGTCAGCAGGATGTCGAACGGCGCCTCGCCGGTGGCGGCGCGCACGGCGCGGTCGCGCAGGTTCGCATCGTCGAGGTCGTGAGGCTCAAGGGTCATGGCGTGGCTTTCGTGGCAGAGATGAGGCCGTCGAGGAACAGCTTGCGGATTTTCGGCGCGCGCGCCTTGGCGGCGATCAGCGCGTTGGGGGCGGCCTTGTGGGCGCGCCATTCGATGACGGTCATGCCGCGGGTCAGGGTGCCATAAAGCTCGCAATCCAGCCGGGCGGGGATGAAGGCGACCGACTTGGGGTCCAGCACGGCCGCCGCCGCCACCGGGTCGAACAGCGGCATCGGCACAGTGCCCGAAGGGTCGCGGATGCAGGCATAGCCGGCCAGCAGGTCCGCCAGCAGCGCCGCCGCCTCGCCCGGCAGGGCGCGCAGGACCTCGGCATCGGCGGCGGTGACGTTGACCTGCCGGCAGCAATCCAGCCCCACCATGCGGATCTGCGCGCCGGCGGCGATCACGGTGGCCAGGGCCTCGGGATCGGCGAAGGCGTTGAATTCGGCGGCGGCGGTGTGGTTGCCGGCGGTGGCCGAGCCGCCCATCCAGGTCAGGTCCATCTGCGCCGCCAGGTCGGGCCGCGCGGCCAGCAGCAGCGCGATATTGGTCAGCGGGCCGAGGGCCAGCACCGTGCGCCCGCCGCCATCCAGCCAGGCGGCCAGCGTCGCCACGGCATAACAGCCGTCGGGCGCGTCGGGGCAGGGCGGCACCTGCCGGCCGGCGGAGGGCATGCCGGTCGCGCCCAGCACATAGCCGGCATCGACCTGCGTGCCGTTCAGCGCCGCGGCCGCGCCGGCATGGATGGGAAAATCCCAGCCGAACAGGCGGCGCGAGGCCATCGCGTTCGACACCACTTGCGCCAGACCGGCATTGCCGGCGACCAGCGACAGCCCGGCCACCTCGCGCCCGGCGCCGCGAATCATCAGGATCGCGGCGAGGTCGTCGAAGCCCATGTCGCAGTCGATCCAGACGGCTTCGCTCATGGCTCAGGCCCGTGCCAGCCGCACGGCGCGGGCCAGCGGCAGGTCGAAATCCACCGCCTCGCCGGCGGCGAAGCGCGGTGCCGAGGACGGGGTTTCGGCCCGCACCTCGCCCAGATCGGTGGCCAGCAGGTAATCCACCGTCTCGCCCATATAGGAGGCGCCCATGACCCTGCCCCGATAGGGACCGGACCCCAGCACCACCGCGCCCGGCCGCCATGCCAGCCCGTAATCCGTCACCGGCGCCGCAAAGGGCAGGACGCCCGCCGGGCCTTTCAGCGCGCCGTCCTCGACCGCGAAGCTGTTCTCGAAGCCGACGAACTCGGCCACGAAGCGGCTGATGGGGGATTCGTAGATCTCCTGCGGCGGGGCAAGCTGCTCGATCCTGCCGGCGCGCATCACGGCGATACGGTCGGCCAGCGCCAGCGCCTCGGCCTGGTCGTGGGTGACGTAGATCATGGTGATGCCCAATTCGCGCTGAAGCCGCGCCAGTTCGGAACGCATCTCCAGCCGCAACCGGGCGTCGAGGTTGGACAGCGGTTCGTCCAGCAGCAGCAGCTTCGGCTCGACCACGATGGACCGCGCCAGCGCCACCCGCTGCTGCTGCCCGCCGGACAGCGCGCGCGGCTCGCGGTCGGCGAAACCGGCCAGCCCGGTCGCGGCCAGCGCGGCCTCGACCCGGCGCTTCAACTCGGCCGCCGGCACCCTGGCCAGCCGCAGCCCGAAGGCCACGTTCTCGAACACCGACAGGTGGGGGAACAGGGCGTAGGACTGGAACACCAGCCCGATGCCGCGCTTGTTGGCGGGCACGCGGGTGATGTCGCGCCCGTCCAGCGTGATCGTGCCGGACAGCGGCTTCATCAGCCCGGCGATGGCGCGCATCGTCGTGGTCTTGCCGCAGCCGGAGGGGCCGAGGAGGGCGATCAGCTCGCCCCGCCGCAGCGAGAGGTTCAGGCGCTCCACCGCCACGGTGTCGCCATAGCCGAGGCTCAGATCGGCCAGCTTCAGGAAATCGTCAGACATAGCGCGACAGCCCCAGCAGTTTCTCGGCCACCATCACGATCGCCAGCGACATCAGCGCCAGAAGGCCAGACAGCGCCGCGATGGAGGGGTCATAGTTGAATTCCATGTAGAACATCATGTCCACCGGCAGCGTGGTCACGCCCGGCCCGGTCAGGAACAGCGACACCGGCACCTGGTTGAACGAGGTGATGAAGCCGATGATGAAGGCGGCCATGATGCCCGCGGTGATATTGGGCAGCACCACCCGCCGGAACGCCCCGAAGCGCGAGGCGCCCAGGATGACGGCGGCCTCCTCGATGTCGGGGCGCAGGTTCACCAGGCTGGCGCCCACCACGCGCACCGCATAGGGCACCAGCAGGGCGGTATGGCCGATGAACAGCGCCGGCACCACCGAAAGGCCCGTGGGCTGCACCAGATAGCGCAGCAGCGCCAGGCCGACGATGATGCCCGGCACGATGATCGGCGCGGTGACGATGTTGCGGATCGTGGCGGCGCCGGGCGGGTTGTAGCGTTCCAGCGCATAGGCCGCCGGCACGCCCAGCAGCAGCGCGATCAGCGTGGCGCCGATGGCCAGCGTCATCGACAGCGCGAAGGCGGTGCGGAAGCTCTGCACCTCGAACACGCGCCAGACCCAGCGCAGCGACAGGCCCTCGGGCGGGAAGGCCAGCGTCTCGCCGCCGGACAGGCCGGCGATGCAGATCAGCACGAACGGCCCGATCAGGAAGATCAGCACCAGCCACAGCAGGACGGTTCCGGCGGTTTTCATGCCCGCACCTCGCGCTTGCGGTTGCGCAGGCTGGCCACGCGCTTGAGAAGGATGTTGGTGGCGATGGACATGACGATCAGGATGACCGCGATCACCGTCGCCGCCGTGTAGTCGTTGGCCACGTTGATCCGCTGGTAAAGCAGCGTCTCCAGCATCAGGACCTTGGAACCGCCGAGGATCGCCGGCGTGACATAGGCGGTCAGCGAGCCGACGAAGACCAGCGTGCCGCCCACGACCAGCCCCTCGCGGGTCAGCGGCAGGATGATCTTCAGGAACACCGTGGGCCAGCTTGCCCCCAGCACCCGCGCCGCCGGGATCACGTCGCGCGGCAGGTTCTCCAGCGAGGAGATCAGCGGCAGCACCATCAGCGGGAAGAACAGCTGGATCAGGCCGATGAACACGGCGGTCTCGGTGAACAGGATGCGCAGCGGCTCGTCCGTCAGCCCGACCTGCTGCAAGGCGACGTTGACGAAGCCGGTGCGGCCCAGGATCACCAGCCACGCATAGGTGCGCGCCACCGGCGAGATCATCAGCGGCAGCACCAGCAGCGCCACCAGCCGGCCCTTTGTGGTGGGCGTCTTGTCCACGACCGCCATCGCCACGCCATAGCCGACGATGGCGGCGACGGCGGTGACGGTCAGCCCCAGCCGGAAGGTGCGCCAGAACACTTCGCGGTAAAGCGGCTGGGCGAAGAAATCGGTAAAGTTGCGCAGGCTCCAGCCGTCGGCGGATTTGAATGCCTCGGCCAGCAGCACCAGCACCGGCAGGATGAAGCCCACCAGCACGAAAACCACGGCGGGCGCGATCAGCGCAAGCGCGATGCGGCGGTCTGAGAACATGGGCGCTCCTTGCGGCCGGGGCGGGGGCCGGGGGCGCGTGCGCCCGCAGCGGGTTTCAGGGCGCGGGCCATGCCGGCGGGCCGGGCATGAGGGGCGCCGGATTGCGGACCGGGGGCGCGGACGGCCCCCGAAGCGGGGCGATGCGGATACTGTGCCCGGCGAAAGGGCCGGGGCGCAAGGGTGCCGCCGCCCCGCCGCGCCCGGTCCGGGCACGCGGGCGGCGGCCGCGCATCAGCGGGCGACCTGCTGGTTCCAGGCGTCCAGCCAGCCGTTGCGATGCTCGACCTGCACGGCGGGCGGCAGGAAGCGGATCGCGGCGGCGGTCTCGGCGCCGTAGGTCAGCCCCTCGGCGATGTCCTCGGGGACCTCGACGGTGGTGTTGACCGGGCTGTCCACCAGCCCCTCGGCCAGCTTCTGCTGGACCTCGGCCGACAGCCAGTAGTCGATGAACTGCGCCGCAAGCTCCGGCTGCTTGGTGCCGGCGGCGATCGACAGCACGTTCATGCCGCCGGTCTGGCCTTCCTTCGGCGCGGCCCAGGCGATGGGCAGGCCCAGCTTGCCCAGGTTGGCCCAGCCGAAGCGGCCCACCGGCGCGGCGAGGATCTCCTCCTGCTGCAACAGTTGCGGGATCTGGCTGCCGCGCTCGTAGAAGGTCACGATGTCGTCCTTGTGCCGGGCGACCAGTTCGATGGCCTTGGCGAAGCCCGGATCGTCCGAGCCGAGCGCGGTTTCCAGCATGTAGAGCGTGATCGGACCCTGCGTGGTGGTGATGTTGGGCAGCGCGACGCGGCCCTTCAGCTCGTCCGAGAACAGGTCCAGCCAGCTTTCCACCGTCACCACGTCCTCGCGATAGACGATGGACGTGCCGTAGAAGGTATAGCCCACCGCCCAGTTGTCGCCGACCGGATCGCGGGCAAAGTCGTAGATCTGCGCCATGTTCGGGATGGCGGCCGGGTCCAGCGGTTGCAGCAGGCCCTTGCGCCCGGCCTCCAGGGCGTCGGTATCCGACAGCGCGATCACGTCCACCACCGGGTTGCCGGCATTGGCCTCCAGCTTGGCGGCGCGCTCGGAGGAGTTGCCGGTCTCCACCACCAGCTTGCAGCCGCATTGCGCCTCGAAGGGCTTGTAGAGGGCGGCGGTGTATTCGTCCTGCGCGATGCCGTAGACCGAGATGGTCAGCGTCGGCGTCTGCGCCAGCGCGGCGCCGGGCAGCAGCGCCAGCGCGGCAAGGGTAAGGGCGGGTTTCATTGCGGGGTCTCCTGTGGGCTGCAAGGCGGCGCGGCGGGCGCATGCCCGGCCGGCATCGAGGGGAAAAGGCGGCGGGCGTGGTCGCGCGGAACCCGGCGGAACCTGCGCAGCGCGGCGGGGACCGTGGCGCGCGCAGCACCCGGCCCCTCGGCAATGCGCTGCATCCAGACATGGCCACGGTTCGTCATGCCTGCGCGTGTAATCATATTGGCCCGGAACACAAGCGCCAGATGACGCAAGGGCGCAAAAGGATGGCGGCCGGCTTGAAATATCCGCCGGCCCGCGTTCTAGTGCGGCGGTCATTGCGGGGGGACGACCATGACCGAAGCCTTCATCTGCGACTATATCCGCACGCCCATCGGCCGCTTCGGCGGGGCGCTGTCGGCGGTGCGCACCGACGATCTGGCCGCGATCCCGATCCGGGCGCTGATGGCGCGCAATGCCGGCGTGGACTGGGAAGCGGTCGAGGATGTCACCTATGGCTGCGCCAACCAGGCCGGCGAGGACAACCGCAACGTCGCCCGCATGGCCGCGCTGCTGGCCGGGCTGCCGGTGGCGGTGCCGGGCACCACGGTCAACCGACTGTGCGGCTCGGGCATGGATGCGGTGCTGATCGCCGCCCGCGCCATCCGCAGCGGCGAGGCCGACCTGATGATCGCCGGCGGCGTCGAATCGATGTCGCGGGCGCCGCTGGTGATCCCCAAGGCGGAAAGCGCCTTCTCGCGCCATGCCGAGATCCACGACACCACCATCGGCTGGCGCTTCGTCAACCCGCTGATGAAGGCGCAATACGGCATCGATTCCATGCCCGAGACCGGCGAGAACGTCGCCGAGCAATTCGGCGTAAGCCGCGAGGATCAGGACGCCTTTGCCCTGCGCTCGCAGGCGAGGGCGGCCGCCGCGCAGGAGAACGGCCGGCTGGCGGCCGAGATCGCGCCGGTCTCGATCCCGCAGCGCAAGGGCGACCCGCGCGTGGTGGAGCGCGACGAACATCCGCGCGCCACCACGATGGAGGCGCTGGCCAAGCTGGGCACGCCCTTCCGCAAGGGCGGCACGGTGACGGCTGGCAACGCCTCGGGCGTCAATGACGGGGCGGCGGCGCTGATCGTGGCCTCGGAGGCGGGCGCGCGCCGGCACGGGCTGACGCCGATCGCGCGGGTGCTGGGCGGCGCCGTGGCGGGGGTCGAGCCGCGGATCATGGGCATCGGCCCGGCCCCGGCCTCGCAGAAGCTGATGGCGCGGCTGGGGCTGGGGGCTGCGGATTTCGACGTGATCGAGCTGAACGAGGCCTTCGCCGCGCAGGGGCTGGCGACGCTGCGCATGCTGGGGATCGCCGACGACGATCCGCGCGTGAACCCCAATGGCGGCGCCATCGCGCTGGGGCATCCGCTGGGCATGTCCGGCGCGCGCATCACCGGCACGGCGGCGCTGGAACTGGTGCGGGGCGGTGGCCGGCGGGCGCTGGCCACCATGTGCATCGGCGTCGGCCAGGGCATCGCCATCGCCATCGAAAAGGTCTAGGCTTCCGGTCTATCCCCTTCCGCCTGCGCGATGATCTCGCGCAGGCGCAGGCGCACATCGGGGGGCTGCTGCGACAGCGCGCCCAGCAGCAGGCGCATTTCGGCCCGCAGCTGGTGCGCCTGATCCAGCAGCGACATCACCAGTTGCATCCCGTCCTCGTCCAGCCGGTAATCCTCGGCCAGGTCGCAAAGCAGTGCCAGCCGCGCCAGGTCGATCTCGCGATAGAGGTTGCCCTGTTCCGACTGCACGGGCCGCACGATCCGGGCGCGCAGCCAGGCGGTCAGGCGCGGCGGGGTCAGGGTCTCGATCCGGGCGAGGACTTCGGCTTCGGTGTAATGATGGGGCATCACGCATCCCCCCGCGGGTCATAGTCGTGGCCGGCGCGCCAGTCGCGGATGGCGCCGGCAAGCTGGTCGTCGATCTTTCGGGGCAGGACGATGCGCAGTTCCACCAGCATGTCGCCGCGCCCGCCGCCCTGCTTCGGCGCGCCCTTGCCGCGCAGCCGCAGCCGCTTGCCCGAGGAGGTGCCCGGCGGCACCGTCAGGCTGACCGCGCCGTCCACCGTCTCGACCGGCACCTTGCCGCCCAGCACGGCCTCGGGCAGCGAGATCGGCAGGGTGACATGGATGTCGTCGCCCTCGCGGCGGAAATCGGCATGGTCCTCGATGTTCAGCGTCAGATAGGCGTCGCCGGGGCCGCCCTTGCCGTGGCCCGGCCCGCCCTTGCCCTTCAGGCGCATCACCTGCCCGTCATAGGCGCCGGCGGGGATCTTCACGTCCAGCGTGCTGCCGTCGGGCAGGGTGATCCGCGTCGTCCCGCCGTTCACCGCCGTGACCAGATCCAGCGACAGCGTATAGCGGACATCCTGCCCGCGCATCGAGAAATCCTCGGCCCGGAAGCCGCGCGCGCCGCTGCGCCGGCCGGCGCGGGCGCCGAACAGGTCCTCGAACACGTCCGAGAAGTCGCCCCCCTCGAATCCCTGCGCACCGGCATAGGGATTGTCGGCGCGACCCGAGAAATCGCGGTAATACTGGCGCTGCGGGCGCTCCTGCCCGGCGGCGTCGATCTCGCCGGCATCATAGCGGCGGCGCTTTTCGGGATCGCCCAGCAGGTCATAGGCCACCGAGGCCGCCTTGAAGCGTTCCGTCGCCGCCGGGTCGGGATTCAGGTCCGGGTGGTCGGTCTTGGCGATGCGGCGATAAGCCTTCTTGATCTGGGCCTCGCTGGCATCCCTGCCCAGGCCGAGCGCGGCATATGGATCCTCTGCCATGTCCTGGAATGTCCCCATCCTGCTGGCCGGTCGTGCCGGCCGGTTCGCGTAAGGATTTTGTCAACCTTTGGCCGAGTATCAAGGGGGTGAGGGATGATTCGTGACGGGGAGGGACCGATGAGGGTTTCGCGGCAGGCAGCGGGGGGCGGCATGGGCCGGGGCGGAGGCTAGGGCGTTTCGCGGCGCGGACGCTTGCGCACCAGCATCTCGCGGGCGGGCAGGGCGTCGAGGATCGCGCGCTTGCCGGCGGGGTCCAGCGCGCCCCATGCGGCGATCTCGTCCAGCGTGCGCAGGCAGCCGACGCAAAGGCCGGCGCGCGGGTGCATCACGCAGATGTTCACGCAGGGGCTGGGGGGATCAGGCGCGTCCGGCATCCAGATACCGCAGCCGGTCCAGCGCGCCTTGCAGGATATAGCCCGCCGCCACCTGGTCGATGACCTCGGCCCGGCGCGCGCGCGAGGTATCGGCCTCCAGCAGCGCGCGCTCGGCCGCGACGGTGGAGAGGCGCTCGTCCCAGAAGCCGATGGGCCAGGCCACGATGCGCGAGAGGTTGCGGGCGAAGGCGCGGGTGGATTGCGCGCGCGGCCCCTCGCTGCCGTCCATGTTGCGCGGCAGGCCGAGGATCAGCCCGGCGATCTCGCGATCGGCCAGCAGGGCGATCAGGGCCTGGGCGTCCTGGGTGAACCTGGTGCGGCGGATGGTGTGCAGCGGCGAGGCCACCTGCCGCAAGCCGTCGCTGACGGCGACGCCGATGGTCTTGGTGCCCAGGTCCAGCCCGGCCAGAGGCCCCCGCCCCAGCCCGGCGGCGAAATCGGTGATGTCGTCGTGGATCATGCGGGGACTTCCTGCGGGCCGCGTCGCGCCAGCGTTGCCACGGTTTGCGCCCGAGGTGCAATCCCCGAATGGGCCGGGGGGCGTGGAGGCGCCGGTGCGGGCGGCGGGATCCGCGCCCGGTCGGCCGGGCCTGGCCCGGATGCACCATCCGCCACCCGGCACCGCGCGGCTCAGGCCCGCCATATCCGCGTTTCGCCCTGAAGGTGTCGGTGTGGGCGGCAGTCATGTGCGGCGCGATGGGGGAAACACCGCCGGCCGCCGGGATGGGCGACCGGCCACCCGGGGCTGGCCGATGCGCGGCTCAGGCCCGCCTTATCCGCGCCCCGCCCCGGCGCAGCCCCGGCAGCGCCAGCGCCAGCAGCGTCAGCCCCAGCGGCAGCGAGAACAGGAAGCCCGCACGGCCATAGCCCAGCGCCCCGATCAGCCCGCCCAGCACGAAGGCCGCGACCAGCGCCACCAGGATGCGCAGCTTGGCGCGGTCGAAGGCCACGGGCGCGGCGGGGTGGAAATGGTGGAAGGTGGCGCGGCCCAGCTCGATGCCGATATCGGTGACGATGCCGGTGCAATGGGTGGTGCGGATGCGCGCGCCGGAAATCTTGGTGATCGTCGCATTCTGCATGCCCATGATGAAGCACAGGCAGGTCAGCGCGAACAGGCGCCCGGCCTCGGAGGTGAGCCAGCCGCCGCCGGCGAAGCACAGCAGGAATGCCCCTTGCAGCCCGATGGGCAGCGCATATTGGCGCTGACTGGTGTGGCTGCGCGCCCAGTTGATCAGGATGGTGCTGAACGCCGCGCCGGTCACGAAGGCGCCGATGGCCAGCACCGCCACCAGCGAGATCCACAGGTTGCCCAGCACCAGATGGTCGGCAAGCTGCGACAGATAGCCGGTCATGTGCGAGGTATATTGCCCCAGCGCGAAGAAGCCACCGGCATTGGCCGCGCCGGCCACGGCGGCCAGGATCACCGCCAGCGCCGCGTCGCTGCCGTTCGAGCGGTGATGCCCGACCAGCAGCCGGACCGAAACCAGAAGCCGGGGGAACTGTCTGTGCCGGGCCATGTGCCTGCCTCCCATGCGCCGCTGTCGGGGCGGATCATGGTGCCATCAATGCCGCATGGCGGCGTGCGGGGCAATCCGGGCCGCGGGCTGCTAGAGCCGCTGCGGCTCGACAAGGCCGGTCCGGGCCAGAAGATAACCCAGATCGTGAAGCTTGCGCAGACTTTCGTTCAGGTTGTCGTCGGTCATCACGTTGACCAGATGCTCCCAGTCGCGGACGCCCGCCGGCAGGCGAAGGTCGCGCCAGGGCCGGCCGATGCCGGTCCGTTCCTGAAGATAGTCGTCCACCACGGCGCGGGTGATGCCGCCCCAGAAGCAGCGCCGCGCCAGCCATTTCGTATTCAGGCGCGCCGGGTCGATCAGGTGGCGGACCCGCGCGGCCGGCGCAAAGAACGACCGCGCGCCATGCGCGGCGAGGACATCGTTGATCGCGCCCTCGCCGGACAGCAGCATGCTGCCCCTGCGGCCGAGTTCCTCGGGAAAGCCGCCATAGGCGGCCAGGAGGTCGCGGCGATAGAGGCAATTTCCCTCGGCCAGCCATTCCGCGCCCTGAAGAAAGCGCGGGGTCTCGGACCAGCGCAGGCAGCAGGAGTAGTGATGCAGCAGGCGATCGGTCAGCCATTCGGGGCGCTCGGTGGTGAACAGCGGCTCGGATTCGCCGCCGATCACCGCGGCGTCCGGCTGGCTGCGGGCGGCGCGGAGCAGCTGTTCGGCCCAATCGTCGCAGGCAAGCTCGTCATCGTCCAGATAGGCGACCAGCGGCGCCTGCGCGGCACGCCAGCCGGTATTGCGGGCGCGGGCGATGCCCTGGACCGGCTCGTGCAGATACAGGAAATTCGCGAAGCGCCCGCGAAAGCCGTCGCAGACCGCGCGCGTATCGTCGCCGGAATTGTTGTCGACGACGATCACCTGGAACTCCCGCTGCGGCAGGCTCTGCGACAGCACGGATTCCAGGCATTTCGCCAGCAGCCCGGCCCGGTCATGGGTGCAGATGTCGATGCTGACCTGCGGCGGATCGTTGGAGGGGAGGGCGGGGATTGCGCCGGTGCCCGCATGCGTGTCCAGGCTCATCGGGCGGGGGACTCCGATGGCGGGTCGCCGCTGCCCGACAGCCCCAGGCGCTGCCGCATCGCCCGGTTGCGCTCGGTCAGGGCTGCGATGCGGGTGCCGGCCTTCTCGTGGCCGGCCGTCAGCCGGGCGACCCGGCCCTGCAAGATGCCGATCCGGCGTTGCAGGTTGGCATTGGCCGCCGCCGATCTGGCCCGCGCCTCGCGGAGGCTCTGGACGGGGCTGACCGAGGCGCCCGCGAGGCCGTCATGCCACAGCCGCAGGAAATCCGTGCCGATGGCGGGAAGCTGCTGGGCGCTGGCAAGCGGGTTGGCGGTATAGGGCCGGACGGAATTGAAATCGTCGAATCGCCGCAATCCGGTGCCGATGTCGAGAAGCCAGTCCACCCCCCATTTGCGGCCCATCGCCGCCCAGCCGTCCGCCCGCGCCCGCAGCGCGTCATAGCGGGCCGATCCGTCATGCCGATGCTCGCAGATCATCTGCGGGCAATGGACGACGCCCCAATCCGAGCGGTATTTGATTTGCAGGAAGAAATCCTCGTGCTCGCCGCCGCTCTTGAATTGCGGATCCCAGCGCAGTTCCGGGTCGGCCAGCATGTCCGTCCGGCACAGCGCCCAGTTCAGCGTCATGTCGCAATGATGGAAATGGTGGCCGTTGAAAATCGTGATCCGGGGCGAAACATAGTCGATCGGGGTGACGATCATGCCCCGATGCTCGGGCAGCAGGGAAACGAGTTTCTCGTATCGCCGCCGGACCTTGACCTGCCGCCCGTCCGCCTGGCTGCGATGGTCGATCATGCTGCCGCCGACGAGGCCGATTTCCGCATGCGCATCAAGGAACTGCCGGGCCGGCGCCAGATCGGTCCGCTCGGTGAAGATGAAATCGTCGTCGCCGAACAGCGTATAGCGGGTATCCACCAGGTCCATCAGGCTGGCCCGGCCCTTTCCGACGCCGGAATCGAACGGCAGGTATCGGACGGTGACCTCGTTTTCGCGATAGAAGGCGTCCATCGCCGGATCGAACGGGTTCTGGTCGGCGACGACGACTTTCAGGGCCGGGCAATGCCGCCGGATCGAGGCGATCAGGCGCCGGGCGCAGTCGGGGCGCAGGATGGTCGTGAAGATGAAGGTGATGTCCTTCAGACCGGAATTGCAACCCTGGCGAGTTTTTATCCCGTGATATTCTCTTGTCAAGGTGTCTGTCCCCAGACCTTTATTTCATATTGCCCGATTTCTCCGAGGCATCGCATAATGCGCCGATATTGGCAAGCGATGGCCGGATTGCATGTCCGCCCGGCGGCAATTCGATACGGATCTGCGCCGCAGGACCGCGCTCCGGTCCCGCCCCGGACTTTCGCCAGCCGGGGGCGTGGTGTCGGGGATCATGCCCCCCGCCCGCCGCGCCCCGCGCCGCGAGGCCGAGGCCGGCCGCGCCGGCGTCACCCCGCCAGCGCGCGGGTGCAGCGGGCCACCGCCCTGGCCATGTGCCGGGCCACGTTGCGCTCCGACATGTCGCACTGCGCGGCGATGTCGCGGAAGCTCATGCCCTGCACGCGGTTCATCAGGAACAGCCTGCGGGTGGTTTCCGGCAACCCGTCGATGGCCTGCCGGATCGCCTCGGCGGATTGGCGCGCCGCCAGCATGTCGAAGGCCGGGTCCTCCGCCGGCCCGGCCGCCGGCGCGGCCTGCACGGCATGGGTCCGGCGCGTCGTCTCGCGGCGCAGGTGGTCGATGGCGCTGTTGCGGGCGGCGCGGCTCAGGAAGGCCGCGGGGTTGCCGCGCAGCTCTCCGGCCCGTTCCCAGACGCGCAGGAAGACATCATGCACCAGGTCCCGCGCAATGCTGGCATTGCCGATGCGCCGCGCGATCTGGCGTTCGAGCCGCTCGCCCTCCTCGAGATAGAGACGGCCAAGCGTTTCACTGTCGCAGGCACCCATCGCAGCAGCCGGCTCCGCATCCTGATCCTGTCGGGGAGGGTCTGGCTGATGCGGGAAAGCATCGGGCTGGCATGGGTCATCGCTAGCGCGGCACCCCCCGCACTGTCCATCGGGGACGGGACCGCGGCCGCCGCGACTGTTGCGATTCCGACACGATTTCCGGCCTGTGGCGGAATCTTACTGAAATTGTCGGAGATTGCGTTCATCGCCGGGCGGTCCCGAACGTGGGGTATGCGACGACGCGCGAAAAATGCCGTCGATACCGTGCAGAAGGGGACAGAAATGAGACATTCGGACAATCCACGACCGGGCAGCCGCCGGCGCCTGCCGCTGTGGCTGCTGACGACGGGCGCCGTCCTGCCGGCGCTGGCCCTCCCGGCCCATGCGCAGGAGGGGCAGACCATCCAGCTTCAGACCGTGGTCATCACCGCCAGCGGCCACGCCCAGACCCTGCCGGATGCGCCGGCGACGGTCACCGTCATCGACGGCGAGGAAATCGCCTCGAAGCCCTATGCGACGGTTGCGGATGTCCTGAAGACGGTGCCCGGCGTCATCGTCAGCGCGCCTTCGGGCCGTTCGGGGGCGGAAACCATCTCGATCCGGGGTCTCGGGGAAAGCTATGTGCTGACGCTGGTCGACGGCAGGCCGGTCGGCAACTCGCAGGAGGCGACCTATAACGGCTTCGGCGCCGGGCTGGCGATGTCCTACCTGCCGCCGCCCTCCGCCATCGAGCGCATCGAGGTGATCCGGGGACCGATGTCCTCGCTTTACGGTTCGGCGGCGTCGGGGGGCGTGATCAACATCATCACCAAGCCGGTGGCGGATGTCTGGTCCGGCTCGCTGACCTTCGGCAATACCCAATACAAGCATGGCGATGCCGGCGATGCCAACGAGGCGCGCTTCTATCTCAGCGGCCCGCTGGTCCAGGACAGGCTGGGCCTGGCGCTGTTCGGCGCCCGCCACGACCGCGAGAAGGACGCGATTTCCGGCGGCACCTCGTCGCAGAGCGTCGTGCGCGAGTCGCTGGGCGCGCGCCTGACCTGGAAGATCGACGACAGCCAGAACCTCGAATTCCAGGCCGTCCACAGCGAGCAGGACACCGCAACCACCACGCTGGCCACCGGCGCCATCGGCGGCGTCAGCGTCAAGCGCGACAACTACGCCCTGACCCACAAGCTGGACTGGGGTCAGGATTATCGGACCACCACCTTCCTGACCTTCGAGGATGTGGATTTCGTGAACGGCTCCAACATCTCGGGCTATGAGATGCTGAACCTGAACAGCAAGACCAGCCTGACCTTCGGCCGCCACGACCTGACCCTCGGCTTCGACTGGCGCGACGAGACCACGCGGCATTCGCCCAACCGGGTCAATGTCGATCCGGTCATGACGCGCTGGCACTGGGCGGTCTTTGCCGAGGACAACTTCCACCTGACCGACGACCTGACCCTGACGATGGGGCTGCGTTACGACCATAACGAACGCTATGGCTCGCATGTCACGCCGCGGGTCTATGCGGTCTGGCACGCCACGCCCTCGCTGACCGTCAAGGGCGGGGTCAGCGGCGGCTACAAGACGCCGACGTTGAAACAGGCCGACAGCAACATCTTCGAGCCGGCGGGCGGGGACGGGCGCGCGCGCGACCAGGGCAACAGCGCCCTGAAGCCCGAGGAAAGCACCAATTTCGAGATCGGGGCGATCTGGGAATCGGCCGGCGGCGTGCAGGTCGGCCTGACCGCCTATCACACCCGCTTCAAGGACAAGATCGCCACCGAACGCATGTGCACCAACCGGGTCGATCCCTCGGTGCCGGGTTCGGTGCCGCCCTATACCTATGATTGCGGCGTCAACAGCGGCACCGATCCGATCAAGTGGATCAACCAGTATGTCAACCGGGACGCGGCCGAGTTGAACGGGGTCGAGCTGACGGTGGACTTCACCGTGGGCGATGTCGATGTGGCCTTCAACTATACCTATGCCGACAGCGAGGTGACGAAGGGACCGGCGGCGGGCACCCGCTTCAACAACAGCCCGCTGCATGTCGCCAACCTGCGGCTGGACTGGCAGGCGACCGATGCGCTGTCGGTCTGGGGCAATGCGCAATACCGCAGCGCCACCTACGACACCGGCAGCGGCCATATCCGCGAGCATGCGATCGTCGATCTCGGTCTGGACTACGACTTAAACGACAACGTGATGGGCAGCTTTGCCGTCTACAACGTCGATGACAAGACCTTCGGCACGACCGGCTACAATGACGGTCGCCGCTTCTATCTGGGCCTGACCAGCCGGTTCTGAGCCATGAGACCCGGCCCGGCCGCCGCGATGGCGGCCGGGTTCGTGCGGCGGCTCCTGTGTCCCGTCGCCATGCTGCCGGCACCGGCCGGTTCCCCAACGCCGCAAGGTGCCGCCGGTCCTGCGGTCATGGTGATCCGGCTGCGGTGATGCCCGGCCAGCCCGCATGATGCCGCCGGCCTGGGCTTCGGCACGCCACGTCCGGCAGGAGGCCCGGTTCGATGGCCTTCCATGAGATGCGGGTGTGTTGGTGGGCGGTGAGGGGATCGAACCCCCGACAATCTCGGTGTAAACGAGGCGCTCTACCGGCTGAGCTAACCGCCCGTTCCGCACAACCCTATAGGTTGTGGCCGGGCGACAGGCAAGCCGTCAGATCAGGCGCGCCCGCCCGGCCTCGATATGGTGGATCGCGCCCTGCGGGAAGTGCAGGCCGGTCTCGTCGGTCACGTTCAGCCCCAGCACCAGCGCCCGCATCACCCGCAGCGTGATCCCGTGCGTGACGATGGCCACCGGCCGCCCGGCGGCCCGCGCCGGCAGTTCCGCCAGGAATCCCGCGATGCGGGTGGCGACGCCCTCCATCCGCTCGCCGCCGGGGGCGCTGTCATACCAGCCGAAGCCGGGGGCGGTGAAAAGCGCTGGATTCGCGCTGCGCAGCGTGTCGAAATGCGCGCCGGTCCAGCCGCCCACGTCGATCTCCAGCAGCCGTGCATCGGTCTGGAAGCCCGCGCCGCCGAAGGCCAGCCGCGCCGTGGCCTGCGCGCGGCCCGAGGGGCTGGCCAGAAGCAGCGTCTCCGCCGGCAGCAGCCCGGCCAGCCGGCGGCCGGATTCGCGGGCCTGCGCCTCGCCGGTCTCGGTCAGCGGCGAATCGTCATGGCCCTGCAACCGGCCGGCGCGGTTCCATTCGGTTTCGCCGTGACGCATGATCCACAGCGGCGGCAGGTCAGCCATGCGCGCCCTCGGCCAGGCCGCGCACCATGTCCAGCACCTCCGCCACCGGCGCGCCCTGCGCGATGCGGGCGACGATGGCGCTGCCGACCACGCAGCCATCGGCCACCTGCGCCATCGCGCGGGCATCCTCCGGCGTGCGGATGCCGAAGCCGACCACCACCGGCAAGCCCGTGGCCGCCCGCACCCGCGCCACCGAGGGCGCCACATCCCCCGCCACCGCCGCCGCCGCCCCGGTCACGCCGGCGATCGACACGTAATAGACGAAGCCCGAGGTATTCGCCGCCACCGCCGGCAGCCGCCTGTCGTCGGTGGTCGGCGTCGCCAGCCGGATGAAGTTCAGCCCCGCCGCCTGCGCGGGCAGGCACAGCTCGGCATCCTCCTCGGGCGGCAGGTCCACGATGATCAGCCCGTCCACCCCGGCCTCGCGGGCGCGGGACAGGAAGCCCGCCACCCCGCCCTCGCCGGCATAGATCGGGTTATAGTAGCCCATCAGCACGATGGGGGTCTCGTCGTCGCCCTCGCGGAAGGCGCGCACGGTGTCCAGCGTGCGGGCGGTGCTGCCCCCGGCCGCCAGCGCCCGCTGGCCCGCCGCCTGGATGGTCGGGCCGTCGGCCATCGGGTCGGTGAAGGGCATGCCCAGCTCGATGATGTCCACGCCGGCCGCCGGCAGTCCGCGCAGGATCGCCAGCGCGGTGTCGAAATCGGGATCGCAGGCCATCGTATAGGTGACGAAGACCTTGCGGCCGGCCTGCGCCGCGCTGTCCAGCCGCGCCTCCAGCCGCGTGCCGATGCGGATGGGGGCGGGGGTCGCGCCAGAGGAGGGGGGCGTCGCGGTCATGGCAGGGGCCTCCGTGTCGGGTCCGATCCCCTGCGCATAGCGCGGCGCGCGGCGAAGGGGAAGGGGAACGGCCCGCGCCCGGCGGGGTCGCGGCCGGCGCGGGGTGCCGGCACGGGCGCACCGGCCGCCTTCCGTCCGGCACGGGCGCTGCCTGCGGCTGCCGGGGCGGCGGCCCGCCTCACCCGCTTGCCCCATGCGCGGGCTTGCCCTATCAGGCGCTGCAAACCGGATCGGGAAAGGTTGGGACATGGGCTTTCGCATGGGGATCGTCGGGCTGCCGAATGTCGGCAAATCGACCCTGTTCAACGCGCTGACGCGCACGGCGGCGGCGCAGGCCGCCAACTTCCCCTTCTGCACCATCGAGCCGAACGTGGGCGATGTGGCCGTGCCGGACCCGCGTCTGGACAAGCTGGCCGCCATTGCCGGCTCGCGCCAGATCATTCCGACGCGGATCACCTTCGTGGACATCGCCGGGCTGGTGAAGGGCGCCAGCAAGGGCGAGGGGCTGGGCAACCAGTTCCTGGCCAATATTCGCGAGGTGGACGCCATCGCCCACGTGCTGCGCTGCTTCGAGGATGGCGACATCACCCATGTCGAGGGCCGCATCGACCCGATCAGCGACGCCGAGGTGATCGAGACGGAACTGATGATCGCCGACATGGAGTCGATCGAGCGCCGGCTGGCGAACCTTTCCCGCAAGCTCAAGGGCGGCGACAAGGATTCCGTGGATCAGGACCGCCTGCTGCGCTTGGCCCTGAAGGCGCTGGAGGACGGCCAGCCGGCGCGTTCCGTTCAGGTCTCCGACGACGATGCCCGCGCCTGGGGGATGCTGCAACTGCTGACCTCGAAGCCCGTGCTTTACGTCTGCAACGTGGCCGAGGCGGATGCCGCCAAGGGCAATGCGCTGACCGAGAAGGTGGCGGCGATGGCCGCGGCGCAGGGGGCGGGGCATGTGGTGATCTCGGCCCGGATCGAGGAGGAGATCAGCCAGCTCGACCCCGAGGAGGCCGGCATGTTCCTTGAGGAGATGGGGCTGGACGAGGCCGGGCTGGACCGCCTGATCCGCGCCGGCTACGACCTGCTGGGCCTTCAGACCTATTTCACCGTCGGTCCCAAGGAGGCCCGCGCCTGGACCATCACCAAGGGCACGCTGGCGCCGCAGGCGGCCGGCGTGATCCACGGCGACTTCGAAAAGGGCTTCATCCGCGCGGAAACCATCGCCTATGACGATTACGTCGCCGGCAATGGCGAGGCCGGCGCCCGCGAGGCCGGGCGCTTCCGCGTCGAGGGCAAGGGATATGAGGTGAAGGACGGCGACGTGCTGCACTTCCTGTTCAATACCTGAGGTTTGGGCACCGAGTCCCGGATGCGGGGTCATGGCGTTGCCGGCGGGACGCTGGCCGGGCGCGGCGGCGTGGTGGATGCCGGCGGCGCGTCGGATGATGCGGCCGGGCGCTTCCGCGTCGAGGGCAAGGGCTACGAGGTGAAGGGCGGCGACGTGCTGCACTTCCTGTTCAATACCTGAGGCTTGGGTGTCGAATCCCGGATGCGGGGTCATGGCGTTCCCGGCGGGACGCTGGCCGGGCGCGGCGGCGCAGATGCCGGTTGCCCATCGGATGGCCTGGCCGGCTGCTTCCGCGTTGCGGGCAAGAGACGCAAGGTGCAGGCCGGCGACGTGCTGTATCTTGTTCAATACCGGAGACTTGCGGGCAGGGCCTTGGCCGCGCTGTCCGCTTTGCTGGCGGGAGAGGCGCGGCAGGCCGGGCGCCCATGTTGCGGGCAAGGCAGGGGCTGCGAGGTGCAGGGCGGCGCTTGAGGATCGGAAGCCCATGATGGGCGGTTACGTCATGCCCGGCGATCCCGTTTGTCGGCGGTGGTGGATGCGCGGCGCAGCAGGCCAGGCACTTCCGCGCTGCGGGCAAGGGCTACGGGGCGCGGGACGGCGCTGCGCCGGGTTTTCTGTCCGATACCTCAAGCATGAAGGTAGAACCCCGGATGAAACGCGACGGTGCCCCTTGGCGGGGCGCCGGCCAGAACCAGCCGCAAGACATACTCCGGCGGCACATCGGGCAGCACAAGGCCGGGATCGGCCTGAAACCCGAAGCGCCGGTAATAGCCCGGATCGCCCAGCAGCACACAGCCCTTCGCGCCGGCAGCCGCCAGCCGTGCCAGCCCCTCGCGGATCAGCGCGCCGCCGATGCCCTGTCCCTGCCGGTCCGGCGCGACCGAGACCGGACCCAGCCCGAACCAGCCGGCTTGCCGCCCGTCGATGCGCACCGGCGAGAAGGCCACATGCCCGACCACGCCGCCGCCGTCATCCGCCACCAGCGAAAGGGTCAGCCCCCCGGCGGCGCGCAAGGCGTCGATGATCGCCGCCTCGGTGCCCGAGCTGTGGGGCGCGCCAGCGAAGGCCGCCGTGGTCAGCGCGCCGATGGCGGCATGGTCGGCGTCGGTCTCGGGGCGGATGCGCATGGCGGTCTCTCTGGTCAGCCGGGGGTTTATGCCATATCGGCGCCCCTTGGTGAACCCGCCCGAATCTGCCAGACTGGCCGCGACCCTACGAAGGAGACTCCTCATGCGCACCCGTGCCGCCGTCGCCCTGCAAGCCGGAAAACCGCTGGAAATCATGGAAGTGGAGCTGGATGGCCCCAAGGCCGGCGAGGTTCTGGTGGAAATCAGGGCCACCGGCCTGTGCCATACCGACGACTTCACCCTGTCGGGTGCCGACCCGGAAGGGCTGTTTCCCTCGATCCTCGGGCATGAAGGCGCCGGCGTGGTGCTGGAGGTCGGCGCCGGCGTCACCTCCGTCAAGCCGGGCGATCACGTCATCCCGCTTTACACGCCGGAATGCCGGGAATGCCCGTCCTGCCTGTCGCGCAAGACCAACCTGTGCACGGCGATCCGCGCCACGCAGGGGCAGGGGCTGATGCCGGACGGCACCACGCGGTTCCGCATGCTGGATGGCACGCCGATCTTCCATTACATGGGCTGCTCGACCTTCGCCAACCATACCGTGCTGCCGGAGATCGCGGTGGCCAGGATCGACCCCGCCGCCCCCTTTGACAAGGTGTGCTATGTCGGCTGCGGCGTGACCACCGGCGTCGGCGCGGTGCTGAACACCGCCAAGGTGGAAATCGGCGCCAAGGTCGCGGTCTTCGGCCTCGGCGGCATCGGGCTGAACGTGATCCAGGGGCTGCGGCTGGCCGGCGCGGACATGATCATCGGCGTGGACATCAATCCCGACCGCGAGGAATGGGGCCGCCGCTTCGGGATGACCCATTTCGTCAATCCCAACGATGTGGGCGATGTCGTCCAGCATCTGGTCAACATGACGAAAACCCCCTTCGACCAGATCGGCGGCTGCGACTACACCTTCGACTGCACCGGCAACGTCAAGGTGATGCGGCAGGCGCTGGAAGCCTGTCATCGCGGCTGGGGCGAGTCGGTGGTGATCGGCGTGGCCCCTGCCGGCGCCGAGATCCAGACCCGGCCCTTCCAGCTTGTCACCGGGCGGGTGTGGAAAGGCAGCGCCTTCGGCGGCGCGCGCGGGCGGACCGATGTGCCGAAGATCGTGGACTGGTATATGCAGGGCAAGATCGAGATCGACCCGATGATCACCCATATCCTGACGCTGGACCAGATCAACGAGGGCTTCGCGATGATGCACCGGGGCGAGTCGATCCGCTCGGTGGTGGTGTATTGATGCAGGTCGTTTCCGAAAACCGCTGTTTCGGCGGCACGCAGGGGGTCTACCGCTTCGCCTCGCAGGCGACGGGGACCGGGATGACCTTCGGCCTGTTCCTGCCCGAGACCGACGGGCCGGTCCCGGTGCTGTGGTATCTGTCGGGCCTGACCTGCACGCATGAGAATGCCATGACCAAGGCCGGCGCGCAGGCCGCCGCCGCCGAGGCCGGGATCGCGCTGGTCTTCCCCGACACCTCGCCGCGCGGCGAGGGGGTGGCCGACGATGCCGCCTATGATCTGGGGCAGGGCGCCGGCTTCTATGTCAACGCCACCAAAGCCCCCTGGGCGCCGCATTTCCGCATGTGGGACCATGTGGCCGAGGAACTGCCGGCGCTGATCGGGGCCGAGTTTCCCGTGGACCTCGACCGGCAGGGCATCACCGGGCATTCGATGGGCGGGCATGGCGCGCTGACCCTGGCGATGACGCTGAAGGGGCGCTATCGCTCGGTTTCCGCCTTCGCGCCGATCGCGCATCCCACGGCATCCGACTGGGGCCGCAGGCAGTTCGCGGCCTATCTGGGGGACGATGAAGCCGCCTGGCGGGCGCATGACGCCACGCTGCTGATGCAGGAGGCGGGCTTCGACGGCGAGGTGCTGGTCGATCAGGGGACGCAGGACCAGTTCCTGAACCTGCTGATGCCCGAGGCTCTGGCCGGTGCGATGGCCGGACGCCGGCAACCGGGCTGGCTGCGCATGCAGCCGGGCTACGATCACAGCTATTTCTTCGTGGCCAGCTTCATGGCCGATCATGTCTTCTGGCATGCCGAGCGGCTCTGACCCTCCGGCCGGTGGCGGGGGCGCCACCGACCTGTTCGTCATCGGCGGCGGCGTGAACGGCTGTGCCATCGCCCGCGACGCCGTCGGGCGCGGCCTGACGGTGCGGCTGGCCGAGGCCGGCGATCTGGCGCAGGCCACCTCCTCCGCCACGACCAAGCTGATCCACGGCGGGCTGCGCTATCTGGAATATCTGGACCTGCGGCTGGTGCGCGAGGCCCTGGCCGAGCGCGAGACCCTGCTGGCGATGATGCCGCATCTGGCCCGGCCGATGCGCTTCGTCCTGCCCGTCGACCCGGCGGCGCGCTATCAGGACGGCACCCCGGTCGGGCGGGCGCTGGCGCGGTTGGCGCCGTGGCTGCGCGGGCGCAGGCCGGCCGCGCTGCTGCGGGCGGGGCTGTTTCTTTACGACCATCTCGGCGGGCGGCGGCATCTGCCGGCCACGCGGCGCCTCGACCTGACGCGGGCGGAGGAGGGGCAGGCTTTGCGCCCCAACCTGCGCCGCGCCTATGAATACAGCGACGTGCAGGTGGACGATGCGCGGCTGGTGGTGGCCCTGGCCCGCGATGCCGCCGCCCGTGGCGCCCGGATCGAGACCCGCGCGCAGGTCGCGGAAGCGCGCGAGGTCGCCGGCCTGTGGCGCATCGCCCTGCGCGACGGGCGCAGCTTTACCGCCCGCGCCCTGGTCAATGCCGCCGGTCCCTGGGCGGCGCATGTGATCGGCGCCATCGCCCGCCAGCCGGCGCGCGGCGGGGTGCGCATGGTGCGCGGCAGCCATCTGGTGGTGCGCGCCCTCTATCCCCATGACAAGGCGTATCTTCTGCAAGGCCCGGACGGGCGCATCGTGTTCCTGACCCCGTTCGAGGGCCTGACCCTGATCGGCACCACCGACATGGATCAGGAGGCCGACCCCGCCACGGCCGCATGCAGCGATGCCGAGCGCGACTATCTGCTGGCCTGCGCGAACCGCTGGCTGCGGGTGCCGGTGACCGAGGCGGATGTGGTCTGGACCTTCTCGGGCGTGCGGGGCCTGTTCGACGACGGCGCCAGCCGCGCCAGCGCCGCCAGCCGCGACTATGTGCTGGAGATGGCGCCGGCCGCCGCGCCGTGCCTGTCGGTCTTCGGCGGCAAGCTGACCACGCATCGCCGGCTGGCGGAAAGCGCGCTGGCGATGCTGATGCCGGCGCTGGACCACCACGCCCCGGACTGGACCGCCGGCGCGCCCCTGCCCGGCGGCGATTTCCCGGTGGACGGGCTGCCGGCGCTGATGCGGGCGGCGGCGGCGGATTTTCCGTGGCTGGACGGCGGGCAGGTCCGCCGCATGGCCCGCGCCTATGGCACCGACCTGTGGCCGATGCTGGGCGGCGTCGCCGATCCCGGCGCGGATTTCGGCGCCGGCCTGCGCGAGGTGGAACTGGACTGGATGGCGCGGCGGGAATGGGCGCGCACGGCCGAGGACGCGCTGTTCCGCCGCTCCAAACTGGGGCTGTTCATGGGCGCGGAGCAGCGTGCCGCCGTCGCGGACTGGTTCGCAGCCATGCCCTGAGCGCGCATCAGCCCTGCGCCCCGGCGCGGCGGGCTTGCGCCTCGGGCCGGTCGCGGCTACCCAAGGCGGATGCCTTTGCGCCCCGCCTTGCCCGGACGCAGCACCGATACAGGCGACCCAATGACCGATATGAGCAGACCCGAGGCCGCCCCGGCGCCGGAAAAGACCGCGACCATCGCGCCCTCGGCGGCGCGGACCATGCCGCTGGCCGAGTTCATCGCCCTGATGGCGGCGATTTCCGCCGTCACCGCCCTGTCCATCGACGCCATGCTGCCGGCCTTTCCCAGCATGGCCGCCGATATGGGGCTGGTGAACGAGAACCGCATCCAGCTTGTGCTGGCGACCTTTGCCTGGGGCATGGGCGTGGGCACCGTCTTCGCCGGCCCGATCACCGACTGGCTGGGCCGCAAGCGCGCGATCACCCTGGGCTTCGGCCTGTATATCGTGGCCTCGATCGGCTGTGCGATGGCGCCCTCGCTGGAGTGGCTGCTGGTCGGGCGCTTCGTGATGGGGCTGGCGGCCTCGGCGCCGCGCATCGCCGGGGTGGCGCTGATCCGCGACCTCTATGCAGGGCGCGAGATGGCGCGCATCGTCAGCTTCGTGATGATGGTCTTCATGATCGTGCCGGCGATGGCGCCGCTGATGGGCGAATGGATCATGTCCGTCGGCAGCTGGCGCGGCATCTTCCACGCCTATGTGCTGTTCGGGCTGGGCGCGATGATCTGGCTGAACCTGCGCCAGCCCGAGACCCTGCCGCCGGAGCGCCGCCGGCCGCTGACCGTGCGCTCCGTCATCGCGGGCGTGCGCGAAGTGCTGTCCGAGCGCCAGATCGTCCTGTGCGCCGTCGCCATGACGCTGGGCTTCGGGCAGATGTTCTCGATGCTGATGTCCTCCAAGCAGCTGTTCACCGAGACCTACGGCCAGGGCGACAACTTCACCAAATGGTTTGCGCTGATGGCCGTTCTGGGCGCCTGCGGCACCTTCGCCAATGCGCGGCTGGTGATGCGGGTGGGCATGCGGCGGATCGTGAACTGGACCTTCGGCCTGCAAGCCCTGTCCTCGGCGGTGATGCTGGTGCTGGCCGGGGGCGGGCTGCTGCCCGGCTGGGCGCAGTTCCCGGTGTTCTTCGTCTGGGCATCCGGGCTGATGGGGGTGGCCGGGCTGACCTTCGGCAACCTCAACGCCATCGCCATGCAATACAAGGGCAACATCGCCGGCACCACGGCCTCGGTGATCTCGGCCATCTCGACCTTCTTCGGGGCGCTGATCGCGGCGGCGGTGGGGCAGTCCTATGACGGGACCGTGGTGCCGCTGGCGCTGGCCACGATGCTGTGCTCGGCCGTGGCGCTGATGGTCGGGCGGCGGCTGAAGTAAGCCGTCGCGTCACCGGCGGGGCGCGGCCTTGCGCCGGACCGCACGCAAAGGGGGCCGGGCCGGTGGCGCCGTGGTCCCGTGACTCGCGCGGCCTTGCGCGGGCGCGCGCAAAGGGGGCGTCAGCGTTCGGTCAGCTTCAGCTCGATCCGGCGGTTGCGGGCGCGGGCTTCGGGGCTGTCGTCGGGGTCGGCGGGGCGGTATTCGCCAAAGCCCGCCGCCACCAGCCGGTCGGGCGCAAAGCCCAGCTCGTCCACCATGTAGCGCACCACCGCCAAGGCCCGCGCCTGGCTGAGTTCCCAGTTGTCGCGATAGCGGCCGGTGCCGGACAGCGGCTGGTCGTCGGTATGGCCATCGACGCGGATCACCCAGTCGATGCCCGGCGGGATCTGCCCGGCCACCTCGTCCAGCAGGCCGGTCACGGCGCGGATCTGCTCGCGCCCGCCCTGCGACAGCACCGCCTCGCCGGTGCCGAACAGCACCTCCGACGAGAAGACGAAGCGGTCGCCCACCACCTGCACCCCCTCGCGGTCGCGGAGGATCTCCGACAGCCGCCCGAAGAATTCCGAGCGGTAGCGGGCCAGGTCCTGCGCCTCGGCCTCGGCGAGGGCGCGGGCCTCGGCCTCGGCCTGGGCACGGGCGGCTTCGGCCTCGGCCCGCGCGGCCTCGGATTCGGCGCGTTCGGCCTCGGCGCGGGCGCGGTCGGTCTCCAGCGCGGCGGCGCGCAGCAGGGCGGCGTTCAGTTGCGCGCCCAGGTCCTCGACGCGCAGTTCGGCGGCCTCGGCGCGCGTGCCGGAGGCGTCCAGAACCGATTGCACCTCGGCCAGCCGGTCGCGCAATTCGGCCAGTTGCGCGTTCAGCGCCGCCACCTGCCGCTGGCCCTCGACGCTCAGCGCCTCCTGTTCCGACAGCCTGCGCTGCGCCAGCGACAGCAGCGCCGCCTGCCGCGCGGCCTCGTCCTGCGCGGCCAGTTCGGCGGATTGCGCCGCCGCCTGCGCCTCGTCGCGGGCGGCCTCGGCGGCGGCCAGCAGGGTCAGCGTCTCCTCGGCCTCCCGGCGCGCCTCGGCCAGCGCGAGGTCGCGCGCCGACAGCGTGGCATCGGCCTGCGCCAGCCTGTCGCGCAGGGCCTCGGCGGCGGCCGCATCGACCAGCCGCGCGGCCTCGGCCTCGGTCAGTTGCGCGGTGGCGGCGGCGAGGTCGTCCGACAGCGCGGCGGCCTCGGAGCGGCTTTCCCGCAATTGCGTGCCCAGCGCGGCGCGGTCGGCCTCGGTGGTTTCCAGTTGCGTGGCAAGGGCCTGCGCCTCGGCGGCGCTGTCGGCATTGCGGCGGCGCAGGTCGGCGATCAGCGCCTCCAGCGCCTCGCGGCGGGCGGCGGCGAGGCGGGCGGCCTCGGCATTCGCGTCGATCTCGGTCCGCTGGGCGGCGATGCGGGCGGCGGCGGCTTCGGCTGCGGCCTCCTGCGCGGCGATGCGCTCGGCGGCGGCGCGGGCTGCGGCCTCCTGTTCGGCGATGCGGGCGGCGGCGGTCTCGGCCTCGCTGGCGCGGGCGGCGGATTCCGCGGCCAGTTGCCGGCGCAGCCCGGCGCCCTCGTCGCGCGCCAGTCCCAGCGCGCGGCCCAGCTGGGCCACCTGCGCGCCCATCTCGTCCAGGCGGGCATCCTGGCTGGTGATGCGGTCGCGCATGACCGACTGCACGACGACGAAGATGGTCAGCACGAACATCACGATCATCAGCAGCCCGGCCATCGCATCGACGAAGCCGGGCCAGATGATGGCCGAGAACCTGCCCTGACCGGCGCGCCGCATCCCCGCCATGCCTAGAAATCCCCTGCGTGGTCGGCGGGATGGCCATGCAGGCCCAGCCGCCGCACGGCGCGGGTCAGCGCGGCGAGGTCGGCGCGCAATTCCGCCTGCATGGTCAGCCGCGCCTCGGCATTGGCCTCGGCCAGCCGCGCAAGCTGCTGGTCCAGCGAGCGCAGCCGCGCCCGCATCTCGTCCAGCGCGGTGGCGGCCTCGGCGCTGGCGGCGGCGCGGTCCTCGGCGGAAATCTCGGCCAGGGCGATCAGGCGCTCCTGCCCGTCCGACAGTCGCAGCGCCAGGGTTTGCAGCATATCGGAAGGGGCAGGGCGCTCGGCCAGCGCGATCAGCCGGTCCTGTCCCTCGGCCAGCCGTGCGGCGATGGGGTGGAGGGTGTCGGCGGGTGTGCGTTCCGCCAGCGCGATCAGGCGGTTCTGGCCCTCCGCGATCTCGCGCAGCGCGCTGCGGTCCTGCGCCAGCGCGATCAGCCGCTCCTGTCCATCGGCCAGCCGGGCGGTCAGGGTATGCAGGGCCTCGGCCGCATGGGCCTGCCCCTCGGCCAGCGTCCGCAGCGCGGCGGTCTCGGCGGCGCCGGTCTCGTCCAGCCGTTCGGCCAGGGCCTGCGTGGCGGCGATCAGCTGGGCCTGCCCGGCGGCGAGGCCGCGCAATGCGCTCTGATCCTCGGTCAGGGCCACCAGCCGCTGCTGGCCCTCGGCCAGCCGTGCCATGCCGCTGGCCTCGATCGCCTCCACCAGCCGCGCCAGCAACTCGCCCTGCTCGTCTGCGGCGGCGCGGCTGTCGTTGGCCAGCGTCTCGACCGTGCGGGCCATCAGCAGCGCGCGCTCGTCGGCGGCGCGCTGGTCCAGTTCGGCCAGCTGGTCGCGCTCGGCATAGAATTGCGTCAGCGCGTCCATCTGCGCGCCCATGCGGTCGGTGAAGGCCGAAAGCGAGGCGTCGCCCGGCGCCGCGCCTCCCGCCGGCGCCAGGCTGGTGAAGGAGGTCATCCACTCCTCCAGCTCGCGGTAGAAGCGGTTCTGGCCGTGGGTGACGAACAGTTCCAGCAGGCCGACGACCAGCGACCCGGCCAGCCCCAGCAGCGAGGACGAGAATGCCGTCGCCATGCCGCCAAGCTGGCCCTCGATGCCGGTCATCAGCTTGTCGAACACCTCCATCGCCGATTCGTCGGGCTGGGGCGCCAGGCTGCGGATGGTGTCCACCACCGCCGGGACCGTGGTGGCGAGGCCGTAGAACGTGCCCAGAAGGCCAAGGAAGATCAGCAGGTTGGCGAGGTATCGGGTGATGTCCCGCGCCTCCTCGATGCGGGCGGCGACCGAGTCCTGCATCCCGCGCGCGGCGGCGTCGGAAATCACGCCCCCCGCCGGCCGGCTGCCCAGCAGCGCCGCCAGCGGCACCAGCAGCAGGGGCACCGTGTCGTCGCCGGCGGCGTCCTCGGCATTGCGGTGGCGGGCGGCGAAGCGTTCGATCCAGATGACCGAGCGGATCAGCTGCACCACCTGCCAGAAGCAGGTCAGCACGCCCAGCACGAAGACCGCGCCGATGGTGCCGTTGAGGACCGGGCTGGTCTCGAACACGGCGCGGATGCGGGGGAAGACCAGCGCGGTGCCGGTGCCGACCAGCCCCAGCACCACCAGCATCATCACCACCTGCCGCACCGGCTGGCTGAAATGCGGACGCCCGGCCGGCATCGCCACCGGGCGGGCCGGCGCCTTGACGCGGCGGCGGGCCTCGGCGCGGCGGGCGGCGCGGGCCTCGGCCTCGGCGCGGATCTCGGGATCGGTCGGGGTCGGGCCGTCCGGGGTGGTGTCGCTGGACAAGTGGGCCTCCCGGCTTGGGGTCGGCGCAGCATAGGCGCGGGCGAGGGGGCTTGCCAAGCGCGGCTTGCGGGGCGGGTCCGCTCGGCGAGGGCCTGCCGGTGCCGACCCTGCGCGGCGACGTGCGCCTCAACGGGCCGGCCGAATAGCCCGGCTTCGCCGCTGTCGGGTGATGTGGGAAACCGCCACGGTTGAGAAAGTCCCGCTGCGGAGGGTGCCGGCCGTGCGTGGTGACTGCGTGGTGACATGGCTTCGGGCGGGGGGCGGACCGTGCTCCGCCTTGCCGGGGGGCGCGGTTTGGGGCTATGTCCGGCGCGACCCAGCCCAGAACCCGAAGGCCCTTGCCATGCAGCCGAACCGCCCCATCCTGATCGCGCCCTCGATCCTTGCCGCCGATTTCGCGAATTTCGGCGCCGAATGCCGCGCGGTCGAGGCGCAGGGCGCCGACTGGGTGCATGTCGACGTGATGGACGGGCATTTCGTGCCCAACATCACCTTCGGCCCGGCGATGTGCGCCGCCATCCGCCCGCATATCAGGGGGGTGATGGACGTTCACCTGATGATCGCCCCGGTCGATCCCTATATCGAGGCCTTCGCCGGGGCCGGCGCCGACGTGATTTCCGCGCATCTGGAGGCCGGGCCGCATATCCACCGCACGCTTCAGGCGATCCGGGGGGCGGGGTGCAAGGCCGGGCTGGCGATCAATCCCGGCACCGGCATCGAGGCCGTGGCGCATCTGCTGGACGACATCGACCTGATTTGCGTGATGACCGTCAATCCCGGCTTCGGCGGGCAGAGCTTCATCCGCTCGCAGATCGACAAGATCGCCCGGCTGCGGGCGATGATCGGCGACCGTCCCATCCATATCGAGATCGACGGCGGCGTGACCGTGCAGACCGCGCCGCTGGTCGCGGCCGCCGGCGCGGATGTGCTGGTCGCCGGCTCGGCGGTGTTCAAGGGCGGCTCGGTCGAGAACCCGGCACCCTATGGCGAGGCGATCCGCGCCATCCGCGCGGCTGCGGTGGCGGCGCAGTGAGCGCGCTCGTCTTCGATCTCGACGGGACGCTGGTGGACAGCGCGCCCGACATGGCCGAGGCGCTGAACCGGGTGATGGCGGCGCGCGACCTGCCGGGTTTCGCGATGGAGGATGTGCGCGGCTTCGTCGGCAATGGCGTGGGCGTGCTGATCCGCCGGGCGATGGCGGCGCGGGGGGCGCCCGAGGCGGTCTTTGCCGACTGGCACGACGCTTACATGGCCGCCTATGCCGGCTGCATCTGCGACCGGACCCGGCCCTATCCGGGCGTGCTGGCGGCGCTGGACGGGCTGGCGGGGCGCAAGCTGGCCATCTGCACCAACAAGCCGCAGGCGCTGACCGATGCGCTGCTGGAGGCGCTGGACCTGCGCGGGCGCTTTGCCGCCGTGCTGGGCGGCGACACGGCCATCGGGCGCAAGCCCGACCCGGCGCCGCTGCGGCATGTCGCCGGGCTGATGGGGGCCGATGGCGCGGTGATGATCGGCGACAGCCTGATCGATTCGGGCGCGGCGCAGGCGGCCGGCTGGCCGATGCTGCTGTTCACGCAAGGCTATCGCGACCGCGCCCCCGAGGCGATCCCGGCGGATGCCCGCTTTACCGATTGGGCGGATTTCGCTGCCGTCTTGCAAGGCTTGGGTCGCTGACCTCGGCCACCGCCTGCCCGATCAGGGCCAGGCATTCGGGCGTCGAAAAGCGGTGATCGGCGCCCTTGACCAGCGTCAGGCGGATGTCGCCGCCCGCCGCATGGTCCAGCAGGCGCAGCGCCCAGTCCACCGGCACATCCGCATCCGCCGTTCCCTGCAACAGCCGCACCGGCATCGGCAGCGAGAGGGGGCTGTCCATGACCAGATTGCGGGCGCCGTCCTCGATCAACCGGCGCGTGATGGGGTAAGGCTCGCCATAGTCCGAGGGCAGCAGGACGCGGCCGTCGCGGTCCAGCGCCGCGCGCTGTGCCGGGGTGAAGCCGGCCTCGAAACCCTGCCGGGTGAAATCCGGCGCCGCCGCGATGCCGACCAGCCCGGCCACCGGCAGCCCCGCCCGCGCCAGCAGCAGCGCGATCCAGCCGCCCATCGAGCTGCCGACCAGCACCACCGGCCCGTCGGTCAGCGCCGCAATCACCGCGCGCGCATCCTCGGCCCAGTCGGTGATGCAGCCATCCTCGAAATCGCCGCCGCTCTCGCCATGCCCGGAATAGTCGAAGCGCAGGAAGGACTGGCCGCGCGCCCGCGCCCAGCCCTCCAGCCACAGCGCCTTGGTGCCCTGCATGTCGGAGCGGAAGCCGCCCAGGAACACCACCCACGGTCCGCGCCCCGCATGGCGGGCACAGGCCAGCCGGCGGCCCTGCGGCGATATGAAAACCTCGGTCATCGCAATCTCCTTTCCGGGCAGCCTAGCCGCATTGACAGCCCCGGCGAAAGGCGCCAGATAGCCGCCCGATAACCCGCAACCGGGCGTGCCGTAGGCGCCGAACCGACGAGGAGGACCGCAGATGTCCCTTGACCAGATCACCCTGACCTTTCCCGATGGCGCCAGCCGCGACTATCCCGCCGGGATCACCGGCGCCGAGGTGGCGGCCTCCATCGCGCCCAGCCTGGCCAAGCGGGCGATTTCCGCCATGCTGGACGGGCAGCATGTCGATCTGGCATGGCCCATCGAGCGGTCCGGCAAGCTGACCATCAACACGATGAAGGACAGCGTGCCCGCGCTGGAGCTGATCCGCCACGATCTGGCGCATGTCATGGCCCGCGCCGTGCAGGAGCTGTGGCCGGACGTGAAGGTGACCATCGGCCCGGTGCGCGATCACGGCTGGTTCTACGACTTCGACCGCGCCGAGCCGTTCACGCCCGAGGACCTGGGCGCCATCGAGGCGCGGATGCGCAAGATCATCGCCGCCAACGATCCGGTGCGCACCGAGGTCTGGGACCGCGCCCGCGCCCGCGCCCATTACGAGGCGCAGGCCGAGCCGTTCAAGGTCGAGCTGCTGGACCGCATCCCCGAGGGCGAGCCGATCCGCATGTATTGGCACGGCGACTGGCAGGACCTGTGCCGCGGCCCGCATCTGGCCTCGACGGGGCAACTGCCGGCGGACGCCTTCAAGCTGACGCATGTCGCCGGCGCCTACTGGCTGGGCGACAATACGCGCCCCATGCTGCAACGCATCTACGGCCTCGCCTTCCGCACGAAGGACGAGCTGAAGGCCCATATGACCATGCTGGAGGAGGCCGCCAAGCGCGACCATCGCAAGCTGGGCCGCGAGATGGACCTGTTCCACATGCAGGAGGAGGCGCCGGGGCAAGTCTTCTGGCACCCGAACGGCTGGGCGATCTATACCACGCTTCAGGACTACATGCGCCGCCGCCAGCGCATGGGCGGCTATGTCGAGGTCAATACCCCGCAGGTGGTCAGCCGGAAATTGTGGGAAGAATCCGGCCATTGGGAGAATTATCAGGAAAACATGTTCATCGTCGAGGTCGACGAGGACCATGCCAAGACCAAGACGGTCAACGCCCTGAAGCCGATGAACTGCCCCTGCCATGTGCAGATCTTCAACTCGGGCCTGAAATCCTATCGCGACCTGCCCTTGCGCATGGCCGAATTCGGCTCCTGCAACCGCTATGAGCCGTCGGGGGCGCTGCACGGCATCATGCGGGTGCGCGGCTTCACGCAGGACGACGCGCATATCTTCTGCACCGAGGCGCAGATCGAGGCCGAGACCAGGACATTCATCGAGTTTCTGGCGCTGGTCTATGCCGATCTCGGCTTCGAGGGCTGGAAGATCAAGCTGTCCACGCGGCCGGAAAAGCGCATCGGCTCGGAAGAAAGTTGGGACCGGGTCGAGGCCGCGCTGGGCAATGCCTGCCTTGCCGCCGGCTACGAGTTCGAGATTCAGGAGGGCGAGGGCGCCTTCTATGGGCCGAAGCTGGAATTCGTGCTGACCGACGCCATCGGCCGCGACTGGCAATGCGGCACCTTGCAGGTGGACCCGAACCTGCC
>CAKTBJ010000014.1 GCA_934533075.1 uncultured Paracoccus sp. | reverse complement strand
CTGCTGGACGAGGCCGGCTATCCGCCGGGGCCGGACGGCATCCGCTTTACCCTGCGCCACCGCCCGGCGCCCTGGGGCGAATACACCCAGCTTTGGGGCGAGTATTACGCGCAGGCGCTGAAGGAGGTGGGGATTCAGGTCGATCTGCTGACCAATGACGCGCCGGGCTTTCTGAACGGGGTCTATCGCGACCACGATTTCGACACCGCCAACGGCTGGCACCAGTTCCGCGCCGATCCTGCGGTCTCGACCACGGTGTGGCTGCGCTCGGGCGCGCCGGCGGGCACGGCCTGGTCGAACCAGTTCGGCTACGAATCCGCCGAGATGGATCGCCTGATCGACGAGGCCGCGGTCGAGCTGGACCCGGCGAAGCGCGCCGACCTCTATCACCAGATCCAGCGTCTGGCGATGACCGACCTGCCGGTGATCTTCGCGCTGGAGCATCCCTTCATCGGCATCACCAACGTGAACCTGATCAACCACCACAACACGCCGCGCTGGGACAGTTCCAGCTGGTATGACGCCTGGTTGAAACAGTAACGAGCGCGAGGGCGGCCCCCTGCCGGCCGCCCCGCCTTCCGCAAGGCTGCACCCATGCCCCCGATCCTCCTCTATACGCTGCGCCGCATCCTTCAGGCCCTGCCGGTCATGATCCTGATCATGATCGGCAGCTTTCTTCTGTTGAAGCTGGCGCCGGGCGATACCGTCGATGCGCTGGTCGGCGACATGGGCGGGGCCGACCCGGCCTATGTCGCGCGGCTGCGGCAGGAATACGGGCTGGACCAGCCGGTTCTGGTGCAGCTGTGGCGCTATCTGCTGCATCTGGCACAGTTCGATTTCGGGCGCTCCTTCGTGTTCCAGGCGCCGGTCTCGCAGGTGCTGCTGTCGCGGCTGTGGGTGACGCTGCTGCTGATGGGGGCCTCGCTGGCGGCGGCCTTCGTCTTCGGCGTCGTGCTGGGCGCCTTTGCGGCGCGCCGGGCCTATTCGTTGACCGACAATGCGATTTCGACGCTGGGGCTGGTGTTCTATGCGATGCCCTCGTTCTTCCTCAGCCTGCTGATGATCCTGACCTTCTCGATCAAGCTGGGCTGGCTGCCGGCGGGCGGCATCAAGGACATCGCCGCCTTTCATACCGGCTGGCGGCTGTGGTGGGACATCGCGCTGCACCTTGTCATGCCGGTGCTGGCGCTGTCGCTGATCTACATGGCCTTCTATATGCGCCTGATGCGCACCTCCGTGCTGGAGGTGATGGAGCTGGACTTCGTGCGCACCGCCCGCGCCAAGGGTGCCGGGCAGGCGCGGCTGATGTGGCACCATATCATGCGCAACGCGCTGCTGCCGGTCATCACCCTGCTGGGGCTGCAATTCTCCACCGTGCTGGGCGGGTCGGTGGTGATCGAGACCATCTTCTCGCTGCCGGGGCTGGGGCAGCTTGCCTATAACTCGGTCATCAAGCGCGACCTCAACACATTGATGGGCATCATCTTCCTGTGCTCGATCATCGTCATCGTGGTGAATATCGTCACCGACATGATCTATGCCTGGCTGGACCCGAGGATCGAACTGAAATGAGCGGGACCGACCCGACCCTTCCCCCGCCCGCCGCGCCGCGTGCGCTGGTGCTGTGGCGCCGCTTTCGCCGCAACCGCGCCGCCGTGCTGGGGCTGGTGCTGTTTGCCGCCGTGGTGGTGGCGGCGGCGCTGGCCGGGATCATCACGCCGGGCGATCCGCTGCGCCGCGCCGGCGCGCCGCTGGTGGCGCCCTTCGTGGATGCCGCGACGCCCTGGGGCACAGACCAGCTCGGCCGCGACACGCTGGCCGGCATCCTGCATGGCGCGCGCATCTCGCTGCTGATCGGGGTGGTGGCGACGCTGATCTCGATCGGGATCGGCATCACCATCGGCGCGCTGTCGGGGTTCTTCGGCGGCTGGGTGGACGACGTGCTGATGCGCGTGACCGAAGCCTTCCAGACCATCCCCAGCTTCGTTCTGCTGCTGACGCTGGTGGCGATCTTCGGGTCAAGCATCCAGACCATCGTCATCGCCATCGGCGTGGTGTCATGGACGGCGCCGGCCCGCATGGTCCGGGCCGAATTCATGTCCCTGCGCGGCCGCGAATTCGTCGATGCCGCCCGCAACCTCGGCGTGGGCAACCTGTCGCTGATCTTCCGCGAGATCCTGCCCAACGCCCTGCCGCCGGTGATCGTCTTCGCCTCGGTGGTCATGGCGACCTCGATCCTGATGGAGAGCGCGCTGGCCTTCCTCGGCCTTGGCGATCCGAATTTCGCCAGCTGGGGCAACATGATCGGGCAGGGGCGGGCCGTCCTGCGCACCGACCCGCATTGCACCGTCATTCCCGGCATCGCCATCCTGCTTACGGTGCTGTCCTTCAGCCTGATGGGCGAGGGGCTGAACGACGCGCTGAATCCGAGGCAGAAGAAATGACCGCCCCCATCCTGAGCATCGAGGGCCTGCGCCTGGCCCTGCCGCCCGGCGCTGACCGGCCCTTTGCCCTGCAAGGGCTGGACCTGACCGTGGCGCCGGGGGAAATCGTCTGCCTCGTGGGCGAGTCCGGCTCGGGCAAGTCGCTGGCGGCGAATGCCGTCCTGCGCCTGCTGCCGCCGCAGGTGCAGGTGGCCGGCGGCCGCATCGTGCTGGACGGCGAGGACGTGGCCGGCCTGTCCGAGGCCGAGATGCGCCACCTGCGCGGCGCCAAGGCCGCGATGATCTTTCAGGAGCCGATGACCGCGCTGAACCCGCAAAAGACCGTTGGCTGGCAGATCGACGAGGTGTTGCGCCTGCATACCGGCATGGACCGCCGCGCGCGCCGGGCGCGGGTGCTGGAGATCCTGCGCGACGTGCATATCCCCGACCCGGAATCGGCCATCAACGCCTATCCGCACCAGATTTCCGGCGGCCAGCGCCAGCGGGTGATGATCGCGATGGCGCTGGTGCTGAATCCGCGCCTGCTGATCGCGGACGAGCCGACCACCGCGCTGGACGTGACCACGCAAAAGCGCATCCTCGGCCTGATCCGCGAGATGCAGCAGAAACACGGCACCGGCATTCTGTTCATCACCCATGACTTCGGCGTGGTGGCGGAAATCGCCGACCGCATCGCCGTGCTGCGGCTGGGCGAGCTGGTCGAATCCGGTCCCGCCGATCAGGTGCTGAACCATCCGCAGCATCCCTATACCCGCGCCCTGATCGCCGCCGTCCCGGCCCTGACGCCCCCGCCGCAGCGCGCGGCGGTCGAGGCGCCGGTGGTGCTGGCGGCGCGCGAGTTGCGCAAGACCTTTGCCGCGCGGGGCGGGTTGCTCTCGGGCCGGCGCGCGGCGGTGGCGGCGGTGGATGATGTCGGCTTCGCGCTGCGGCAGGGCGAGACGCTGGGCGTCGTGGGCGAATCCGGCTCGGGCAAGACCACGGTCTCGCGTATCGTCACCCGGCTGCTGGAGGCCGATAGCGGCGCGGTCGACCTGAACGGCCGCGACCTGCTGGCCGCCGGGCGCCGCGAACTCAGGGCGGCGCGCTGCGACATCCAGATGGTGTTCCAGGACCCGATGGCCTCGTTGAATCCCAGGAAGCGCGTGCTGGACCTGATCGCGCAAGGCCCCATCGTGCAGGGCGTGCCCCGCGCCGAGGCCCATGCCCGTGCGCGCGCCCTGCTGGACCTGGTCGAGTTGACGCCCGCCGCCGCCGACCGCTATCCGCACGAGTTTTCCGGCGGCCAGCGCCAGCGCATCGGCATCGCCCGCGCGCTGGCCATGCAGCCCAGGGTGATCGTGGCGGACGAGCCGGTCTCGGCGCTGGACGTGTCGGTGCAGGCGCAGGTGCTGCGGCTGCTGGCCGACCTGCGCGAGCGGCTGGACCTGTCGCTGCTGTTCGTCACCCACGATCTGCGGGTGGCGGCCCAGCTTTGCGACCGGATTCTGGTCATGCAGAAGGGCAAGGTCGTCGAGGCCGGTCCGACCGCACAGGTCTTTGCCGATCCCGCGCATCCCTATACACAGGCCCTGCTGGCCTCTATCCCCGGTCGGGGCTGGCAGCCGCCACGGCTGGACGACGTGGCCTGAACCGAAAGGACCGCCATGCAGCCGGTAGAATTTCCCGCCTCGATCTGGGCCGCGACGGCGGTGGCGCGCGCGCAGGCCCCAGCGCTGGCCGGGGACGGCGAGGCCGACGCGGTGGTGATCGGCGCCGGGTTCACCGGGCTGTCGGCGGCGCTGGAACTGGCCCGTGCCGGCCAGTCGGTGCTGGTGCTGGAGGGCAAGGCGGTCGGCTGGGGCGCCTCGGGCCGCAACAACGGGCAGGTGATCCCGATCCTGACCGCCGCCGAGCCGGATGCCATCGCCGCCCGCTGGGGCGCGGCGGGCGAGCGGCTGGTGGGGCTGATCGGCAACAGCGCCGCGACCCTGTTCGACATCGCCCGGCGCGAGGGGATCGAGGCGCAGGCCGAGGCCGAGCAAACCGGCTGGTTCCAGCCCGCCCATTCGCCGGGCCGCATCAAGTTGTCGAAGGCCCGCGTCGAGGCGTGGCAGCGGCGGGGCTTTCCGGCGGAACTGCTGGACCGCGAGGCTGCGGCCGCCCTGCTGGGCAGCGATTTCTGGTATGGCGGCATGCTGAACCCCACCGGCGGCCATATCAACCCGCTGGGTCTGGCGCGTGGGCTGGCGCAGGCGGCCGAAGCGCATGGTGCCGTCATCCACGAGGCCACGCTGGTCGCCAGCTATGCCCGCGACGGCGCGCAGTGGCAGGTGGTCACGACCACGGGCCACCGGGTTCGCGCCCGTCACCTGATCCTCGCCACGAACACCTATACCGGCGAACTGGTCCCCGGCCTCGCCCGCCGGCTGGCGCATACGGTGGTGCCGGTGACGGCCTGGCAGATGGCGACGGCGCCCGTCTCGGACAACCTGCGCGCCACCATCCTGCCGGGGCGGCAAGCGGTGTCCGACACGCGCGGGGATCTGCGATTCTTTCGATATGATGCGCGCAACCGACTGATAACCGGCGGTTCCGTGATCGGACGCCATGACGTGCCGCGCCGGGTGGCGCAGAAGGCGGCGCGCAACCTCTCGGATGCCTATCCGGCACTGGGCCAGCAGGACATGACGCATGTCTGGTCAGGCTATGTCGGCATGACCTGGGACCGCTTCCCGCGCATCCTGAACCTCGGCCCGGACGGCTGGGGCTGGATCGGCTGCAACGGGCGCGGCGTGGCGCTGGGCGTGGCGCTGGGGCGCGAGCTGGCGCGCGCCGTGTCCGGCCATGCCATCGACGGCCTCGCCCTGCCGCTCTCGCAGCCGGCGCCGCTGCCGTTTCATGCCCTCGCGCGGCGCATCGCGCCGAATTACCTTGCCTGGCTGCGCCGCAAGGACCAGCGTGAGATCTGAACGGAAAAGGAGCCGAGCATGCCCGTCGAAAACTGGATTGCCGAGCGTCTGGACGAGTTGATCGCCTTTCGCCGCGACCTGCACCGCAATCCCGAACTGCTTTACGACCTGCCGCGCACATCCGCCAAGGTGGCCGAGGCCCTGCGCAAGGCCGGCGTGGACGAGGTGCATGAGGGGATCGGCAAGACCGGCGTCGTCGGCGTGATCCGGGGGCGCACGAACAATTCGGGGCGGATGATCGGCCTGCGCTCGGACATGGACGCGCTGCCGATTGCGGAGGAGACGGGCAAGGAATGGGCCTCGCAGGTGCCGGGCAAGATGCATGCCTGCGGCCATGACGGCCATATGGCCATGCTGCTGGGCGCGGCGATGGGGCTGGCCGAGCGGCGCGATTTCGACGGCACCGTGGCGGTGATCTTCCAGCCCGCCGAGGAGGGCGGCGCCGGCGCCCGCGCCATGATCGAGGACGGGCTGTTCACCCGCTTTCCCTGCAACGAGGTTTACGGCATGCACAACCGCCCGAACCTGCCGCTGGGCAGCTTCGAGATCGCGCCCGGTGCGATCATGGGATCGGTGGACATGTTCGAGATCCGCATCGAGGGGGTGGGCGGCCATGCGGCGATGCCGAACACCACGCTGGACCCGATGCCGGTGATGGCGGCGCTGATCCAGGCCTTGCAGACCATCGCCTCGCGCAATCTGGACCCGATCGACGGGGCGGTGGTGTCCGTGACCACGGTTCACGGCGGCGATGCGCATAACGTGCTTCCCACGGCGGTGGTGCTGACCGGCACCGTGCGCACCCTGCGCGAGGAGGTGCGCGACATGATCGAGGCCCGCATGGGCCGGATGGTCGAGCATATCGCGGCGGCCTTCGGCGCCACGGGCCGGCTGGACTATGGCCGCCACTATCCGGTGACGGTGAACCACGCGCAGGAAACGGTTCACGCCGCGCAGGCCGCCATCGCGGTGGCCGGGGCGGACCGGGTGCGCGACGACATGCCGCCGACGCTGGGCGGCGAGGATTTTTCCTTCATGCTCAACGCGGTGCCGGGGGCGCTGATCAAGATCGGCAACGGTCCCGGCGCCGGGCTGCATAATCCGGGCTATGATTTCAACGACGAGGCCATCGCCTGGGGCGTGTCCTATTGGGCCGCGCTGGTGCGCAGCCGGCTGCCGGCATAGGCTCATGCAACCCCATGCGCGGGGAGCGGGCCTTCCCGCCCGGCCCCCTGCGTTCCGGGGGCGCGGATTGCGGATTCGCCCGGCACGCGGCGCGACATCACGCATCCTGCGGCGGGGGCAGGGGCCTTCCGCACCGCGCCGGGAGGGCCGCGCGCCGGCCCCGGCATCGCCCCTCGGGATGCGGTGATTTCACCCATCACCGGCTGCCTCGTGCAGAAAGCAATTGACGCCATCCCGGATTTGCCCAGCCTTGGGGATCGGAGGGGGACCGCTTGCCGGCCCGATTCTGCCCGTGCCCGCCGCGCCGCGACCTGCGGCGGGACCAGTCGCAACAAGAAGGACCAGCCGGTGAATATCGATTCCGTTTCCGTCTATGTCGGCCCTAATGTCCACGCCCGCGAGCCGCTGATCCGGCTGACCGTCGCCATCAAGCCCGCCTATGCCGAGCGTCTGGCCGAGATGGGCGGGCAGGTGCTGGACCGGCTGCTGGCCGTGCTGCCGGGCTGGGGCGATGCGGATGCCGACTGGCTGGCGGGCGTGCGCGCCGGATGGCTGGACATCGGCGACCTGCTGGCCCATCTGGCGCTGGCGCTGCAACGCGCCGCCGGCCAGCGCGGCGATCTGGCATGGTCGGAGGCGACAGACGACCCGGAGGTGGTGCGCGTCTTCTACAGCTTCGATTCCGAGGATATCGGGCTGGAGGCCGGCGAGGTCGCCTGCGACCTGCTGGCGGCCATCGCGCGGGACGAGGCGGCGGACCTGTCGGAGGATCTGGACGATTTCCTGCATTACGCCGACAAGCGCAGCCTCGGGCCGTCGGCGATGGAGCTGGTGCGCGCCGCCGAGGCACGGGACATCCCGTGGTATCGCCTGAACGATGCCAGCCTGATCCAGATCGGGCAGGGCAAGTTCGGCAAGCGGATCGAGGCGGCGCTGACCAGCCGGACCTCGCATATCGCGGTCGAGATCGCCTCGGACAAGAACCTGTGCAACCAGCTTCTGTCCGACCTGGGCCTGCCGGTGCCCCGGCAGCGGCTGGTCTATGAGGCGGAGGAGGCGGTATCCGCCGCCGACCGCATCGGCTATCCGGTGGTGGTCAAGCCGCTGGACGGCAATCACGGGCGTGGGGTGACGGTGAACGTCACCGACGAGGCCGGGGTGGTGGCCGCCTTCGCGCTGGCCGATGCCGAGGGCAGCGCGGTCGTGGTGGAGAGCATGCTCAACGGCGACGATCACCGCCTGCTGGTGGTGGATGGCGAACTGGTCGCCGCCGCCCGCCGTGTGCCGGGCCATGTCCGGGGCGACGGCAGCCATACCATCGCGGAACTGGTCGAGATCGTGAACCGCGACCCCCGCCGGGGCGTCGGGCACGAGAACGTGCTGACCCGCCTCGAACTGGACGCGCAGGCGCTGAAACTGCTGGAGGAACGCGGCTATACGCCCGAGACCGTCCCCCCGGAGGGGCAGGAGGTCTATCTGCGCAAGACCGCCAATATCTCGACCGGCGGCACGGCGGTGGACTGCACCGACACCATCCACCCCGACAACAAGCTGATGGCCGAGCGCGCCATCCGCGCCATCGGGCTGGACGTGGGGGCGGTGGATTTCCTGACCACCGACATCACCCGGTCCTATCGCGAGACCGGCGGCGGCATCTGCGAGATCAATGCCGGCCCCGGCCTGCGGATGCATATCGCGCCCTCCGAGGGCAAGCCGCGCGACGTGGGCGGCAAGATCATGGATATGCTGTTCCCGCCGGGCGCGCCCTCGCGCGTGCCGATCGCGGCGCTGACCGGCACCAACGGCAAGACCACTTGCGCGCGCATGCTGGCCCATATCCTGAAGATGGCCGGGCATGTGGTCGGCCAGACCTCGACCGATGCGGTCTATATCGACGGCAACGTCACGGTGAAGGGCGACATGACCGGCCCGGTCTCGGCCAAGATGGTGCTGCGCGACCCCTCGGTGGACATCGCCGTGCTGGAAACGGCGCGCGGCGGCATCGTGCGCTCGGGGCTGGGCTATCATTTCTGCGACGTGGGTGCGGTGCTGAACGTGACCTCGGACCATCTGGGGCTGGGCGGCGTCGATACGCTGGACGGGCTGGCCCGCGTCAAGCGCGTCATCGCCGAAGTCACCCGCGATACCGTCGTGCTGAACGCCGATAACGAATATACGCTGAAGATGGCCAGCCACTCGCCGGCCAAGCACATCCTTTACGTTACCCGCAACCCCGAGCATGAGCTGGTGCGCGAGCATATCCGCCTCGGCAAGCGCGCGGTGGTGCTGGAGCAGGGGCTGAATGGCGACCAGATCGTGATCTATGACAACGGCACCCATATCCCGCTGATGTGGACGCATCTGATCCCGGCCACCTTGGAGGGCAAGGCCCTGCACAACGTGGAAAACGCCATGTTCGCCGCCGGCATGGCCTTTGCGCTGGGCAAGACGCTGGACCAGATCCGCACCGGGCTGCGCACCTTCGACAACACCTTCTTCCAGTCGCCCGGCCGCATGAACGTCTATGACGAGCACGGCTTCCGCGTCATCCTCGACTATGGCCATAACGAGGCCGCCGTGGGCGCGATGGTGGACCTCGTGGACCGGCTGAAGCCGCGCGGCAAGCGCATCATCTGCGTGACCTGCCCCGGCGACCGCCGCGACGAGGACGCCCGCGCCATCGCCGCCAAGGTCGCCGGCCATTTCGATCACTATATCTGCCACCGCGACGACGACCTGCGCAACCGCGCCCCGGACGAGATGCCGCGCCTGATGCGGCAATCGCTGATCGACCTCGGCGTGCCCGAGGACGCCATCGAGATCGTCGAGGAGGAGCAGGCCGCCCTTGCCACCGCGCTGAACATGGCGCAAAGGGACGACCTGATCCTGTTCTTCTGCGAGGCCATCACCCGGTCGTGGAAGCAGATCATCCAGTTCACCCCCGCCTTCGGGGCCGAACCCCAGGAGGACCGCGTGGCGCGGCGCATGCAGGACGGCGGTTTCGACATTCCCGCGGGCTATCGCGTGGTCGAGGACGGGCGCGGCGTGCTGATCGCTCCCGATCAGTGATCGCGGCGGCGCATGATGAAGGACCAGACCCGGACGGGGAACAACCCCAAGCTGGCCGTGATCGGCGGCCGGCTGGAGGACGATAACGGCCCCGTCTATACCGGGATGCACGCGCTGTCCGGCGGGCGGATCCTGGTCTTTCCCACCGCCTCGGGCGAGCCGGAAGCCGTGGGGGCCGAAACCGTGGCGGTGTTTCGCGCCCACGGCTTCGACGTGGCGCTGGCCCCGGTCTTTGGCGCGGGCGCCGCGCAGGCCGCGCGCCGGCCCGAGGTTGCGGCGCTGGTGCGCGATTACGGCAGCGTGTTCTTTACCGGCGGCGACCAGGCGCTGATTGCGGCTGCGCTGGCCCCGAACGGCGTGGACAGCCCGGTTCTGGCGGCGATCCGCGAAACCCATGCGGCGGGCGGGCTGATCGCCGGCTCGTCGGCGGGCGCGGCGATCATGTCGCAGGTGATGATCGAGGGCGGCACCTCGCTGGAGGCCGCCACCTATGGCGTCGTGACGGATCCCGGCCAACCCGGCCTGCTGCTGGGCAAGGGCTTGGGCTTTTTCCGCTGGGGCATCGTGGACCAGCATTTCATCAAGCGCGGCCGGCTGGGGCGGCTGATCGTCGCGATGGCGGCCAGCCGCACCCGCTTCGGCTTCGGCGTGGACGAGAACACCGCCCTGTTCATCGACGGCAGCCGCGGTCATGTCGTGGGCGAGTTCGGGGCCTTCGTGCTGGACATGAAGGGCGCGCGCCGCGACCGCCGCCGCCATGCCTTCGAGAACATCACCTTCAGCTATGTCGATGACGGCGACGCCATCGACCTGGACGCCGGCATGGTGCTGCCGGGGCCGGACAAGCGCCCGGTGACGCGGCGCGATGTGGCCTATCGGGCGCCGGCGCGCTCGCTGCGCAATGTGTTCGGGGCCTATACGCTTTACGACCTGCTGGCCCGGCTGGTGCTGGGCGATCCCGACAGCTATCCCGCCGACCGCGCCCGCGCCATCGAGCCGAAGGGCGGCTATGCCACCACCATCGAATTCACCCGCACCCCCGAGACCCGCACCCTGATGTGCGAGCGCGACCGCGATTTCCGCATGACCGCCATCGGCTTTCGCGCCGCCATGTCCACGCGCAAGCTGAACGCCGCGCAACTGGCCGAGAACCGGCGCTCGGCGCTGGCCCGCGACTATGGCGCCAAGCCGGGCAAGGGGGCGCGGCTAATGCTGCTCGGCTCCACCCCGCTGCGCGAGGCGGCGCTGTTCGATCCGGTGGTGGCGCAGGCGCAAGGCCCGGTGGGGATCATCGCCGCCGCCTCGGCCGATGCCGGCGACGAGGCCCGCCGCTATGTCCGCGCCTTTGCCGACCGGGGCATCGAGGCGCTGGATTTCGGCATCACCATCGACAACGTGGAACGCCTGGGCCGCGACACCGAACTGGTCGCGCGGCTGGCGGGCCTGAAAACCATCCTGCTGACCGGCGGCAACCAGATCCGCCTGATCGAGACCCTGCTGCACCGGGGCGAGGTCACGCCGGTCCTGCAAGCCGTCATCGACGCCCATGCCGCCGGCGGCACCGTGGTGGCGGTGTCGGGCGCGGCCTCGGCGCTGTCGGGCTTCATGATCGCCGGCGGCACCAGCTACGAGGCCCTGCGCTTCGGCATCGCCTCGGACATGGGCCGGCGCGGGCTGGTGATCCAGGAGGGCCTGGGCATCTTCGGCGGCGCCATCGTCGACCAGAACCTGCAATCGGTGGGGCGGCTGGGCCGGCTGGCCGTCGCCTGCGCCGAGGAGGGCGTGCGCTGCGGCGTCGGTATCCTTGAGGACAGCGGCGTGGTCACCAACCGCGACAATACCGCGCTGACGGTGATCGGCGCGCTGGGCGCGGTCCTGATCGAGATCGACCTGAAGCAGACCGAGTTGCAGGGCGACGATTTCACCGCGATGGGCACAAGGCTGCATTTCGCCCTGCCCGGCGACGTGATCGACCTGCGCAAGGGCACGGTCACGCGCGCGGGCGACCCGGTCCGGGCCGCCGAGGCGCTGGACCGGCTGGTGCGGCAGGTGATCGCGGAATGCTGCGACCAGCCCGATGCCGATGGCCGCCCCGGCCAGCCGGTCGAATCGCCGATCGCCTTGCGCTATCATCCCGATGGTGACGGCAGCGGGCTTCTGGACATCCAGAGCATCCGCGACCGCCACGGTTGACGCCGCCCCGAACCCCGAAAAGGAGAAAGCATGTATTTCGATACCGAGACGCTGACCCGCCTGCTGTCGGATGCGGAGGTCCAGCAGAAGGCCGCCCCCGCCGTCGCCGCCGCGCGGCGCCGCTTTACCTCGCCGCTGGCGGTGGCCGGCACCGTTCTGGCGCTGAAGGACCGGGGCCTCTCGCCGGCCGAGCTGGAGGGGCATGTGACGAATTACCTCGACCTCGCCGGGATCGAGCTGCGCGACATGCCCCCGGCGCATCGCCTGATCGAGGCGGCGACGCAGGCGGTCAATACCGGCAGCAGCGGGGGGCTGGAAGCCGTCTGGCACGGCGCCTGCGCCGCCTATTACGAGGCGGAGGCGTTCTCGCTGGACAACCTGCCGGAGCCGGGACAGCCCGAGCCGGAAGCCCCCGCCGAGGAATGACCCCGACAGGGTGGGGCGCCCCCGGCGGCTGCCCGGTGCGGAAAGAGGCGCCGGACAGCCGCCGGATGCGTCGTTGCCGCCTGTCTTGCGGCGAAACCGGAGGCCGCTTTCGGCGGACAGGCTCTAGCCGGCCGCCCGCAGCAGCATGCCGAACAGGTCGCGCGGATCGTCCGGGTCGGCGATCATGTCGAGGTCCTGGAAGAAGCTGGTGCCCTTCAGGCGCGAATGGACATAGCGCAGGGCCGAAAAGTCCTCGATGGCGAAGCCCACACTGTCGAACAGCGTGATCTGGCGCGCATCCTGCCGCCCCGGCACGGCGCCGGTGATGACCTGCCACAGCTCCGTCACCGGGTGGTCGGGATCAAGCTGCTGGATTTCGCCCTCGATGCGGGTCTGCGGCGGGTATTCCACGAAGATGCCCGACCGCATCAGGATGTCGCGATGCAGTTCCGTCTTGCCGGGGCAGTCGCCGCCGACCGCGTTGATATGCACGCCGCTTCCGATCATGTTGTCGGTCAGGATGGTGGCATATTGCTTGTCGGCGGTGCAGGTGGTGACGATCCGGGCGCCCATGATCGCCTCCTCGGCGCTTTTGCAGGGGACCACGGTCAGGCCGCGCCCGGCAAGGTTGCGCGCGCATTTCTCGGTGGCGGCGGGATCGAGGTCGTAAAGCCGCACCTCGGTGACGCCGCAGATGGCCTTGAAGGCCACGGCCTGGAATTCGGCCTGCGCGCCGTTGCCGATCATCGCCATGACCGCAGCCCCCTTCGGCGCCAGCCATTTCGCCGCCATCGCGCTGGTCGCGGCGGTGCGCAGCGCGGTCAGGATGGTCATCTCCGACAGCATCAGCGGATAACCCGTCGCCACATCCGCCAGCAGCCCGAAGGCGGTGACGGTCTGCAAGCCCTGCTTGGTGTTCGAGGGATGGCCGTTCACGTATTTGAAGCCGTAGGTTTCCCCGTCCGAGGTCGGCATCAGCTCGATCACGCCCACGTCGGAATGGCTGGCCACGCGCGGCGTCTTGTCGAACAGCGGCCAGCGGGCGAAATCGGCCTCGATCTCGGCCGCGAGGCCCAGCAGCATCTCCTCGATGCCGACATGCAGCACCAGCCGCATCATGTTCTCGACGCTGACGAAGGGGACGAGGGCGGTCTTGGAAGGCTTTTGCATGGGGCTACTCAATGAAAGCTGCGGGTGGGGCGGTCGAAGACCTTCTTGCCGAACAGCGAACCGGCAAGGTCCACCATCAACCGGGCGGTGCGGCCGCGCTCGTCCAGGAAGGGGTTCAGTTCCACCAGGTCCAGCGAGGTCATCAGCCCGGATTCGTGCAGAAGCTCGCAGACCAGATGCGCCTCGCGGAAGGTGGCGCCGCCGGGAACGGTGGTGCCCACGGCCGGGGCGATGGCCGGGTCGAGGAAATCCACGTCCAGCGAGACATGCAGCATCCCGCCGGCCGCGCGCACCCGGTCGAGGAATTCGCGCAGGGGTGCGACGACGCCGCGCTCGTCCAGGACGCGCATGTCGTCCACGACGATCTCGGTCTCGCGCAGGGCGGCGGATTCGGCGGCATCGACGCTGCGGATACCGAACAGGCAGATGTTCTGCTGCGGCACCGGCGCCGGGAAGGGCGGGAAGGGCGCGAAGCCCTCGCGCCCGGCGATATAGGCGACGGGGGTGCCGTGCAGGTTGCCCGACACCGTGGTCAGCGGGGTGTGGAAATCGCTATGCGCGTCCAGCCACAGCAGGAACAACGGCTTGCCGGCGCGGGCGGCATGTTCGGCGGCCCCGGCGACCGAGCCGAGGGCGAGGCTGTGATCCCCGCCCAGCACCACCGGCATCTCGCCCGCGTCCAGCGTCGCGGCCACGCGGGCGCGCAGTTCGGCGGTCCAGCCCAGCGTCTCGTCAAGCTGGTCCACGGCGGGGTTGGCGCAGGCGGCCTTGGGCAGGGCCTGCGGTGCGGCGTCGCCGGTATCGGTGACGCTGTGGCCGAGGTCGCGCAGCACCGATTCGAGGCCGGCGATGCGATAGGCGGCCGGTCCCATCAGGCAGCCGCGATTGCGCTGGCCGGAATCGACCGGCGCGCCGATCAGGGAAATTCTGCTCATGTCTTGCTCCTTTGCGGGCAAGATGTCTGTTCGATTCGTGGTGACTTCAATGAGATTTATGTCTAGATCGCGCAGGTGATTGCGCAAAACGGCACGGAGTTTCGCCAGAATGGACGATCTGGACCAGCGGCTGGTGGCCGAGTTGCGCCGCGACGGCCGCGCGCCGATTTCCGAGCTGGCCGCGCGGCTGCGGGTCAGCCGGGCGACGGTGCGCGCGCGGATGGAGCGGTTGCAGGCGGCGGGCGAGATCGCGGGTTTCACCGCCCTGACGCGGGCGGATGTGACCGAGGCGCCGGTGCGGGCGCTGATGCTGATCGGCATCGAGGGGCGCGGCGGCGAGCGCATCACCGCGCGGCTGACCGGGTTGCCGGCGGTGGGGGCGGTGCATTCGACCAATGGCCGCTGGGACATCATCGTCGAGCTGGCCGCCGAATCGCTGATCGAACTGGACGAAGTGATCCGCCGCATCCGCAATATCGAGGGGGTGATGACCTCGGAAACCAACCTGCTGCTGTCCACCCGCCGGGCAGGCAGCCGCTAGGCCTCAGGCAAAGCGCGCGAATCCCCGCGCCACTGCCCGGCTGACCAGCGCGTGAAAGCCCAGCGCGATCAGCGTCACCAGCGCCAGCGCCGCAAAGCTGAGGTCGATCCGCATGCGGCCGTTGGCATGGATCATCACCGCGCCCAGCCCTTCCGAGCCGCCGACCCATTCCCCGATCACCGCGCCCACCGGCGCATAGACCGCCGCCAGCTTCAGCCCGCTGCCCAGCATCGGCAGCGCCGCGGGGATGCGGATATGGCGCATCACCCGCCAATGCCCGGCGCCCATCGTCTGCGCCAGGTCGAGGCAGGCCGGCGCCGTGCGCATCAGCCCGTCGAAAAAGCCCGAGGCGACCGGGAAAAAGCAGATCAGCGCCGCCACGACGATCTTCGGCGCCATGCCATAGCCCAGCCACAGCGTCAGGATCGGCGCCAGCGCAAAGGTCGGGATGACCTGCGACAGCAGCAGCACCGGGCGCAGCCCCGCCGCCAGCCGGCGCGAGGAGGCCATCAGCACCGCCAGCACCGCGCCGGTGCCGGCGCCCAGCGCAAAGCCGGCGAGGATCTCGGTCGAGGTGCGCAGCACGGCGCGGGCCAGCACGTCGCGATGGGTCAGCAGCGCCTCGGCCACGGCGCGCGGGCCGGGCAGCAGGAAGGGCGGCAGGCCGGTCGCGAGGACAAGCCCCTGCCACAGCAGCAGGAAGCCGGCGGTCGCGGCGAGGGGGGCGAGGGCGCGGTTCATCGGCGGCGCCTCTGCTCGGGCATCGGCCGGGTCGCGGGTCCGTGGGTGCGGCGGATGGCGATGGGGCAGGCTGCGCTCCGGGAGGGTGGCGGTTCGCTGGCGCTGGCCGGAGGGGGCGGGATGCGGCTCATCTGTATTTCTCCCCTCCGGCCGGCGAGCGGTCCGCCGGGTTGCCGCCGGGGTGAGGGTGGCGGGTGGAGACGTGATGCAGGCAAGATGTGCCATGAGACGGCGCCGGGCCGGTGGCGGCGGGGGCAAAGGGCGGGATGCGGTTCATCTGTCGTCCTCCTTTCCGGCTGTCGAACGGCTTGCGGGATCGTGGTCGGCGTGATCGTGGCAGGCGGGGCGGGCCGAGGATACCCGCGGCCGCCATGTGTTCCCCTGTCCGGGAGTCGGCCGCGCCGTGCGGCCGCTCATGCCCTCACCTCCTCGACCAGCCGGGCCAGCAGCGCGGCCTGACAGGCCAGCACCTTGGGATCGGCGGGCGGGCGCGGCGCCGGCACGGGCGGGGCAGGGGCTTCGGTCAGGCCGGATTCCGTCAGCACGAAAATCCGATCCGCCAGCCGCGCGGCCTCGGCCGGGTCATGCGTGACCATCAGCACCGTGCGCCCCTGCAAAAGCCCTCCCGCCAGGTCCTGCATGGCCAGCCGCATCCGCGCGTCCAGCGCCGAGAACGGCTCGTCCAGCAGCACCAGCGGGCGGTCCTCCATCAGCGTGCGGGCCAGCGCCACCCGCTGGCGCTGGCCGCCCGACAGCGCCGCCGGATATTTGCCGGCGTGGTCGGCCAGCCCGGTGCGGGCCAGGATGTCGTCCAGACGCGCCGCATCCGCCCGCTGCCCGCGCAGCCTTGCGCCCAGCGCCGCGTTCCGGCGCGCGGTCAGCCAGGGCAGCAGGCCGGGGTCCTGCGCCATCAGCGCCACCGGCTGCGGGTTCTCGATCCGGCCCTCGAAACTGCCGCCGACGGGCAGGCCGGCGAACAGGCGCAGCAGCGTGGACTTGCCCACGCCCGAGGGTCCCAGCAGCGCCGTCCACCGGCCCGGCGCCAGCGCCAGCCGCAAGGGCGGGAACAGCGCCCGCCCATCGACGCGCACCTGTCCCGACAGGATCACCGGCCGAGACCCCAGAACGCCGCTTCCAGCCGGGTCGCGGTGGCGAAGCGCCGGCAAAGCCCCTGCCAGCGCGGCAGGCTTTCGGGCGCCGGTCCCAGCCGGTCCGCCACCGCGCGGTCGATCAGCGCGCCGGTGTCGCGGCAAAGCTGCTGGTATTCCGCGCCGCCATAGGTCGCGATCCAGTCGCGATAGGGCGTATCGCCGGCCTCGGCCAGCAGCCGCGCGCCGATCTCGCCATAGCCCAGCACGCAGGGCGCCAGCGCCGCCAGCAGGTCTAGGAAATCGCCGGAATAGCCCGCCTCCAGCACATAGCGGGTATAGGCGAGGTTCTCGGGCGCCTCCTCGGTCGCCTCCAGATCGGCGTGGCTGATGCCCGCCGCCTCGCAGATGCCGACATGCAGCGCCATCTCGAAATGCAGCAGCGCGTGGACGGTGGCGCTGGCGGCCTGCATCTCGGCCAGGGTGCCGGCCTTGACCACGGCCAAAGACCAGGCGCGCGAGAAATGCATCAGGAAGATATAGTCCTGCCGCAGATAGGCCAGGAAGGCGGGGCGGGGCAGGGTGCCGTCCCGCAGCCCCTTGAGGAAGGGGTGGCGGGTATAGGCGTTCCACGGCTCGGGACAGGCACCGCGCCACAGGGCGAAGCTGCGGCCGTAATTGGGGGTGCTCACGGCTCGGCCCCCGGATCGAGGGCCAGCGCCGAGACCGGCAGGATGCTGTCGATCAGCCCGGCTTCGTGCAGGAACGCCTCGAACCGCGCATAACGGCCGTGGTCCAGCGCCGCCGGGCTGTGGGCAAAGCGCGGCAGCGTATCGGCCCAGGCGCGGGTGTTCAACTCGTCCGACAGGTCCGGCGCGGTGCCGGAGAAGACCGCGAAGGCCTCGTCGGGGTGGTTGACCATGTATTGCGTGCCGCGCTCGATGGCGGCGAGGAAGCGGGCGATGCGCGCGCGGTCCAGGCGGTCGCGATTGGCGACGAAGATCAGTTCGTCATAGCCGGGCAGGCCCTCCTCCTCGGGGAAGAAGCAACGGCCGTCGCCGCCGGCCAGCCGCATCTGCGTCAGTTCGAAATTGCGGAAGGCGCCGATGACGGCATCCACCTGCCCGGTCAGCAGCGAGGGGGTCAGCGACCAGTTCACGTTGACCATCTCGACATCCGCCGGGGTCAGCCCGCCGCTGGCCAGCATCGCCCCCGCCATCGCGCTTTCCACGCCGGAGACCGAATAGCCGATCTTGCGGCCCTTGAGGTCGGCAAGGCTTTGCACCGGGCCGTCGGCATGCACCATCAGGCAGTTCAGCGGCGTGGCGACCAGTGTGCCGACGCGCACCACCGGCAGCCCCTCATGCACCTGAAGATGAAGCTGCGGCTGATAGCTGACCGCCAGATCGGCCTGACCGGCGGCGACCAGCTTGGGCGGCTCGGTCGGGTCGGCGGGGGCGATGATCTCGATCGCCAGCCCCTGCTCGGCGAAATAGCCCTTTTCCTGCGCCAGGATGATCGGCGCATGGTCGGGGTTCACATACCAGTCGAGGATCAGCGTCAGCTTGTCCTGTGCGGCGGCGGGCAGGGCCAGCAGCAGGCCGGCGAGGCAGGCGGCGAAGCGGGGTTTCATCATGTCGTCTCCTGTGGGATGGGGTCGGCCAGCAGGGCGATCTCGCCCGGCCAATGCGGGCGCAGCCGGTCGGCGGCGCGCCATGCGCGCAGGCCCGAGCGGCAGGCGAAGACCGCGCGCTGGCCTTCGGCCGGGCGGGGGCCAAGGGGGCCGAATTCCTCGACCGCGTGACGGCGGGCGAAGGGGGCGGCGGGGATGGGCGCCTCGGTTGTGTCGCGAAGTTCGATCACGAAATCATCGGCTTGCAGGTCGTTCTTGGCAATGAATGTAAAGGCTGAATCCGGCTCCGGCGCGCCGTCGAAACGAAAGCCGGTGCTGCGGAAACCCCGCATCTCGTAGCGGATGAGTTGCCCCAGCGGCGAGGGCGTCAGGCCCAGCAGCACCGCCAGCGCCATCTGCGCCTGCATCAGCCCCAGCATGCCCACCACCGGTCCCAGCACGCCGGCGCTGGCACAGGTGGCCAGCGTCTCGGGCAGGTCGGGAAAGACCGCGCGCAGCGAGGGCGCCCCGCCGCAGAACCCGCCGACATAGCCCGACAGCCCCAGCGCCGAGGCCGAGACCAGCGGCTTGCCGGCGGCAAGGCAGGCATCCGACAGGATATAGCTGGCCGCGAAACTGTCGGCGCAGTCCAGCACCAGATCGGACTGGGCCACAAGGGCCGGCGCATTGGCCGGGGTCAGCCAGTCCACCAGCGGGATCACCGTGACCTCGGGGTTCAGCATGCGCGCGACATCCGCCGCCGCCTCGGCCTTGGGGCGGCCGAGATGGGGGCCATAGATCGGCTGGCGGTGCAGGTTCGTCGCCTCCACGCGGTCGGGATCGGCCAGCGTGATCCGCCCCACGCCCGCCGCGACCAGATATTGCACCACCGGCACGCCAAGCCCGCCGGCGCCGATCACCAGCAGATGCGCGCGGGCCAGCCGCGCCTGCCCATCGGCGCCGACCTCCGGCAGGATCGTCTGGCGCGCGTATCGGTTCATGCCGTCACCCGCAGCCAGTCGTGCACCCGGCCCTCCGGGTCGGCGTTCAGCGTGATGTCGGTGACGACCGAGACCACATCGGCACCCGCCGCGAAGGCCGGGGCCGCGCGGTCGAGGTTCAGCCCGCCGATGGCGATCAGGGGGATGTCACCGATGCGCACCTTCCATTCCGTCAGTTTTTCAACGCCTTGCTGGTGCCATTTCATCTTCTTCAGAATGGTCGGCCAGACCGGTCCCAGCGCGACGTAATCCGGCGACAGCGCCAGCGCGCGGTCCAGCTCGGCCTCGTCATGGGTGGAAATCCCCAGCCGCAGCCCGGCGACGCGGATGGCGGGCAGGTCGGCCTCGTCCAGATCCTCCTGCCCAAGATGCAGCCAGTCGCACCCCTCGTCGATGGCGATGCGCCAATGGTCGTTGACCACCAGCACCGCCCCATGCGCGGCGCACAACGCGCGGGCGCGGCGGATCTCGGCGCGGGTCTCGGCTTCGGAGCGGTCCTTGACGCGCAGCTGCACCAGCCGCACGCCCAGCGGCAGCATCCGCGCCAGCCAGTCGGCGCTGTCGAAGATCGGGTAGAAACGCGGCAGGGTCATTCCAGGAAAGCCTTTCCGATCAGGGGGGTGGAGGGTTCGGCCATGTCGCGCGGTCCCATCGGGTCGGCCAGATGGGCCGCGCGCCCGGCCTCGACCGCCAGCGCCATCGCGCGCGCCATCGCCACCGGATCGCCGGCCTTGGCCACGGCCGAGTTCAGCAGCACCGCGTCGAAGCCCAGCTCCATTGCCTGCGCCGCATGGCTGGGCAGGCCGATGCCGGCATCCACCACCAGCGGCACGTCCGGGAAATGCGCCCGCAGGCTGCGCAGCCCGTAGACATTGTTCAGCCCCAGCCCCGAGCCGATCGGCGCGCCCCAGGGCATCAGCACCTGACAGCCCACGTCCAGCAGGCGCCCGCAGACGGTCAGGTCCTCGGTGCAATAGGGAAAGACCGCGAAACCGTCCTCGATCAGGATGCTGGCGGCCTCGACCAGGGCGAACAGGTCGGGTTGCAGGGTGTCGGCATGGCCGATCACCTCCAGCTTGATCCATTTGGTGCCGAACAGCTCGCGCGCCATATGGGCGGTCGTGACGGCCTCCTTGACGGTGTGGCAGCCGGCGGTGTTGGGCAGAAGGGTGGTGTTAAGCCCCTCGATCAGGCCCCAGAAATCTTGCCCGCCGCCCTGCTCGCGGCGCAGCGAGACGGTGGCGATGCCGGCCTTCGATGCCGCGAAGGCCTCGCGCAGGATCGCCGGCGAGGGATATTGTGCCGTGCCCAGCATCAGCGCGCTGTCGATAGTCGTGCCGTAAAAGACCGGCATGGCTCAGCCCCCCTGCATGGGGGCGACGACCTCGATGCGGTCGCCCTCGGCAAGGGGGGTGGTCGCGCGCTGGCCGGCGGGGACGAAATCGCCGTTGCGGGCGGTGGCGACGCGGGGGCCGAAGCCCTGCTCGGCCAGCAGGTCGGCCAGCGTGGCGGCGGCGGTCTGCCGCGCCTCGCCGTTGAGGGTGATGTTCATGCGTTTACCTCGTCCATGAATTCGGGAATGGCGCCGGTCTCCAGATGCTCGGCCGCCATGCGGGCCACGGCGGGCGAGAGCAGAAAGCCGTGCCGGAACAGGCCGTTGGCGAACAGCGTCTCGCCGTGGCGGCGCAGGCGGGGCAGGTTGTCGGGAAAGGCCGGGCGGGCATCGGCGCCGGTCTCCAGCACCTCGGCCTCGCCGAAGGCCGGGTGCAGCGCATAGGCCGCCGACAGCAGTTCCAGCAGCGAGCGCGCGGTGACGACGCCGCGCCGGTCGCTTTCGATCATCGTCGCGCCCAGCATGAAGATGCCGTCGCCGCGCGGCACGATATAAAGCGGGATGCGCGGATGCAGCAGCCGCACCGGGCGCGACAGGCTGATGTCGGGGCAGCGCAGGACCAGCATCTCGCCGCGCACGCCGCGCAGGTCGGGCAGGCGGTCGCGGGCAGCAAGGCCGCGGGCGTCGATGGTGGTCTGCGCGGGACCTTCCGGTGCGGTGCGGAAGGCCACGCCCCGCGCCTCCAGCCGGCGGCGCAGTTCAGTCAGCGCGGCGCGGGGGGACAGGTGGGCCTCGCCCTCGAAAAACAGGCCCGAGGCGAAGCGCCCGGCAAGGTCCGGCTCCAGCGTGGCGATGCCCGCGCCGTCCACGGCCCGGTGCCCGGTCGAGCGGCGGGCAAAGCGCGCCAGTTCCCCCCGGTCGCGGCTCAGCGCCAGCACCAGCGTGCCGTTGCGCTGCACGCAGCCGCTATGCCGGTCCCACCAGTCGATGGCGGTCAGGCCCAGACGCTCGACCGGCTCCTCGGCCGATTCGCGCTCGCAATAGGGGGCCAGCATGCCGCCGGCCCAGAAGGAGCAGCCATGCGGGCCGGGCGTGGGCAGCGGATCGACCAGTTCGACCGCATGGCCGCGCGCGGTCAGCTCGGTGGCGATGGCCAGGCCCATCACGCCGGCGCCGAGGATGCGGATCATGCCCCCGCCCCCCAGAGCGCATGAAAATGATGCACCGGGCCGTGGCCCGATCCCACGGCCAGCCGGTCGGCGGCGGCGATGGCGGCGTGCAGATAGGCATGGGCCTGCCGCACCGCCTCGGGCACCGTCGCGCCCTGCGCCAGCCCGGCGGCGATGGCGGCCGACAGGGTGCAGCCGGTGCCGTGGGTGTTGCGGGTGTCGATGCGCGGCGCGGTCAGGGTCACGGGTTGCGGACCCAGCAGCAGGTCGGTGCAGGTGGCGCCCTCGGCATGGCCGCCTTTCATCAGCACCCATTGCGGCCCCAGCGCCAGCAGCGCGGCGCCTTGCGTCTCGCGCGCCGCCATGTCGGCGGCTTGGGGATGCCCGAGAATCTCCGCCGCTTCGGGCAGGTTCGGGGTCAGCACCGTGGCCAGCGGCAAAAGCTCGGATTTCAGGGCGGCGATGGCCTCGGCGGCCAGCAGCCGGTCGCCGGATTTCGCCACCATCACCGGGTCCAGCACCACCGGCAGGTCGCGCCCCCGCAGGCCCTCGGCCACGGCGCGGATCACCTCCGGCCCGCCCAGCATGCCGATCTTGACCGCCGCGAGGGCGAGGTCGTCGAACACCGCCGCCATCTGCGCGCGCACCATCGCCGGCGTCGCCGGTGCCACCGCCGTCACCGCGCGGGTGTTCTGTGCGGTGATCGCGGTCAGCACGCTGGCGCCATAGGTCCCCAGCGCCGAAAAGGTTTTCAGATCCGCCTGAATCCCGGCGCCGCCGCCGCTGTCGGACCCTGCGATGGTCAATGCGATAGCCGTCACGTCGCCCCCATTTCGACCGACGGATGGGTTTGGGGGCATGCGCACGGCATGAAGGCCGTGTATTCAGGCTACCCGTTCCCTCCGCCGGTGCTAACCGGATCAGGTTCGATGGGTCGGCATCCGCCTCTCAGCCCCAGGGGGCACCCCAACGAGTAATGCGGCCACGCTAGCCGGGAACGCGGCCGGGGGCAAGCCCGGCGAATTGCTCTGGATGCCGGGGGCGGGGCTGGCTAGGCTGCCCCCGCGCAGCCTGCGAGGAGCGAAGATGACCCGCCATTCCATTGCCCTGATTCCCGGCGACGGGATCGGCGTTCCGGTGACAGAAGCCGCCTGGCAGGTTCTGGACAAGGCCGCCCGCGCCGAGGGGATCACGCTGGAGGGCACGACCTTCCCCTGGTCCTGCCAGCACTATCTGGAAACCGGGGCGATGATGCCCGCCGACGGGATCGAGACCCTGCGCGGCTTCGACGCCATCTTTCTGGGCGCGGTGGGCTGGCCGGCGACGGTGCCCGATTCGGTGTCGCTGCACGGGTTGCTGCTGCCGATCCGCAAGGCCTTCGTGCAATATGCCAATATCCGCCCGCACCGGCTGCTGCCCGGCGTCGAAGGCCCGCTGAAGACCCGCGATTTCGATATCCTGTGCATCCGCGAGAATACCGAGGGCGAATATTCCGGCGCCGGCGGCCGCGTCCATGTCGGCACCCCCGACGAGGTGGCGGTGGAGACCTCGATCTTCACCCGCGCCGGGGTCGAGCGCATCCTGCGCTTCGGCTTCGAGCAGGCGATGCGGCGGCGGCGCAAGCTGGCCTCGGTGACGAAATCGAATGCGCAGAAGTATTCGATGGTGTTCTGGGACGAGATCACCGACCGGCTGGCCGCCGAATACAAGGAGGTGGAGGTCACGCATTACCATATCGACGCCATGTGCGCGCGGATGGTGATGGCGCCGGAAAGCCTGGACGTGGTGGTGGCCTCGAACCTGTTCGGCGACATCCTCACCGATCTGGGCGCGGCGATTCAGGGTGGTTTGGGCTTTGCGGCCTCGGCCAATATCAGCCCCGCCGCCGGGCCGTCGATGTTCGAGCCGGTGCATGGCTCGGCCCCCGACATCGCGCATCTGGGCGTGGCCAATCCCGTCGCCGCGATCTGGTCGGGCGCGATGATGCTGGAGCATCTGGGCGCGCCGGCGGCGGCGGCGCGGGTGATGGCGGCGGTCGAGGCGGTGACCGCGCGCGGCATCGGCACGAGGCCGGGCGCCGACCGGACCGAGGCGATCACGGCCGCCGTTCTGGATGCGCTGGACGGGTGAGGCGATGGACAATCCCGTCCGCCCCGCCACGCCCGAGGACCGCGCCGCCGTCGAGCACGTCGTGTTCGAGGCCTATCGTCCTTACGTCCCGCTGATCGGCATGAAGCCCGGCCCGATGCGCGACGACTATGGCGCCGCGATCGCGCGCGGGCAGGTGCATGTGGCCGAGCAGGGCGGGATCGTCGCCGGGGTTCTGGTGCTGGTGCCCCGGCCCGACAGCCTGCTTCTGGACAATATCGCCGTGCTGCCTTCGGCGCAGGGCACCGGGCTGGGGCGGCGGCTGCTGGACTGGACCGAGGCCGTCGCGCGCGCCGGCGGGCTGAACCGCATCGTGCTGTATACGCATGAGGCGATGACCCGGAACATCGCCCTCTATACGCGCCTCGGCTATGTCGAGACCCACCGGGCGGAGGAGATCGGCCTGCGCCGCGTCTATATGGCCAAGCTGCTGGGCTGAACCTTGGCCTTTCCTCCGCTAGCGGGGGAGAACGCTGCCGGTTGGAAGGCGGAAGCCGGTGCGGTGTGGGCATTCGCCTCGGGTATCGTGCGGCAATCGGCTGATGTCCTTCGGGTTTTCCGGGGCGCGGGCGTCGATCACGCTTGCCGCCGGACGGATCGGCGCCACGGGGCGCAGCGCCGCGCGGCGGCCCGCAGGGGCGGAGATGCGTGCGCTTTCGCCGCAGCCCCGGCGGGCCGAATCTCTGGCGCCGGGGCGAACTTTCGGCCTTGCTTGGGGTTGACCCTCTGCCCCGCCGTGCCCGAGGAGACTGCTATGCCCGCCCCTCACGACCATGAAACCCGCCTGATCCTGCCGGTATTCCGACCAGTTTATCACTATGTTGCCGAGCCATTGGCCTGGCTGGTGCTGCGCGTGCTGACCGGCGCGCTGCTGGTGGTCGAGGGCTGGCCGAAGATCCAGGCACCCTTCGCGATGGCCGGCTTTACCGAGGGCCTGGGCCTCTGGCCGGGGATGCTCTGGTCGCCGGCTCTGGCGGTGCTGCAATTCGGCGGCGGCATCCTGCTGGTGCTGGGCCTGTTCACGCGGCCGGTGGCGCTGGCTTGCGGGCTGATGCTGGCGGTGACGCTGTGGTTCCACATTACCCATCCCTATGGCGCCGCGCTGCTGACGCCGGAGGGCATCGCCGCCTTCCCGGAGCACGCCGCCCTGTTCACCGCCGACGCCGGCAATGCGCTGGTCAATCTGGGCGGCGATGGCGGGGCGCGCTTCCTGCATCAGGTGCAGTCGAAGGCGAATTTCCTGTCGGCCCTGTGGACCGTCGCGGCCTTGTTCTTTGCGGCCTTCGGCGGCGGTCGGCTGTCGCTGGACCGCCTGCGCGGCAAGGAATTCTGAGATGGTCGAGATCATCCGCGAAGACGCCGACGCCCGCCGGGGCCGCTATGTCGCCCGCATCCCCGGCGTGGCGGGCGAGGCCGAGATGACCTTTACCCGCCGCGGGCCGGGACAGGTCAGCGCCGATCATACCGGCGTGCCCGACAGCATGGCCGGGCAGGGCGTCGGGCGGGCGCTGGTCCTGCGCATGGTCGAGGATGCCCGGCGCGAGGGGTTCCGCATCCTGCCCCTCTGTCCCTTCGTTCTGGCGCAGTTGCGGCGGCACCCGGATTGGGCAGAGCTGTTCGTCACCCCCTGAACCCGTCGCGGGTGGCTGCGGCGCCGTGCGGAGCGGGGCGCGGGGATTCCGGTGCCGATCAGCCGTTTGCCGCCCACACGGCTTTGTCACTGGCCCGACCCCGCCCGGTCTTGCAGACTGGGGGCGCCTCCGAAAACCCTTGCAAGACAGGATCGTGCCATGCCCCGTCCTCGTTTTTCCGCCCTGATCGGCGTCTCGGCCGCGCTGCTGGCCCTGCCGGCCTGCGCGCAGGATTTCAACGCCGCCGCGCCGAATACCACCTACGGCCCCGCCTTCGAGGGCCAGACCCGCGCCCCGGCGATCGCCGATGGCGTCGCGCTGGCGCAGCAGGTCATCGCCTCGGGCCTCGTGAACCCCTGGGGTATGGCGGAACTGCCGGATGGCCGCTGGCTGGTGACGGAAAAGCCCGGCCGGCTGCGCATCGTCGGCATGGATGGCGGCGTCTCGGACCCGGTTGCGGGCCTGCCGGAGGTGTTTTCCGGCGGGCAGGGCGGGTTGCTGGACGTGGCCATCCGAGACGATTTCGCCCGGACGCGCCGGGTGTGGTGGAGCTATGCCGAACCCCGCGCCGAGGGGCTGAACGGCACCGCCGTCGCCACCGGCACCCTGTCCGAGGACGGGCGCGAGATGCGCGACGTGAAGGTGATCTTCCAGCAGCAACCGGGCTGGGCCTCGGGGCTGCATTTCGGCTCGCGGCTGGCCTTTGCGCCGGACGGGGCGCTGTTCGTGACCACGGGCGAACGCTCGGTCACCGGCGCGCGGGAGTTGTCGCAGGATGTCGGCACGCATCTGGGCAAGGTGCTGCGGCTGGACCCCGAGGGCGGGCCGGCCGCCGGCAATCCCGCCATTCCCGGCGGCTTGCCGGAAATCTGGTCATGGGGCCATCGCAACGTGCAGTCGGCAGCCATCGGGCCGGATGGCGCGCTGTGGACGGTCGAGCACGGCCCGCGCGGCGGCGACGAGCTGAACCGCCCGGAGGCCGGCCGCAACTATGGCTGGCCGGTGATCTCCTACGGCGTCGAATACCGGGGCGGCACCATCGGCGAGGGGCTGACGCAGGCCGAGGGGATGGAGCAGCCGGTCTATTACTGGGACCCGGTGATCGCGCCCAGCGGGCTGGCCTTCTATGACGGGGCGCTGTTCCCCGGCTGGCAGGGCAGCGCGCTGATCGGCGGGCTGGCGGGGCAGGCGCTGGTGCGGCTGGAACTGGATGGCGGGCGCGTGACCGGCGAGGCGCGCTATCTGGAGGGTTTCGCGCGCATCCGCGACGTGGCGGTGGCGCGGGACGGGGCCGTGATGATCCTGACCGATGCCGAGGACGGGGCGCTGATCCGCCTGACGCCGGGCGGCTAAGGGGCGCCGCTTCCGCCGCGCCGGGGGCAGGCCACAGGCGGGGCCGGGTGCAGGTGCGTGCCCCCCAGGACGCGAGGCCGGGCGCCCAGCCGCGTGCCGATGCGGCGAGGGACCGGGCGGCGCAGATGAAAGACGCCGGCAGCGGTGAGGCTGCCGGCGCTTTTCTGTTCGACACGACCGGGAACGATCCCATTGGCAGCGGGGGCCTGTGAATGGAGGCTCCGGGCCGGAGGTCTTCCGCCGGGGTGCCTGGCACATCCCGGCGGATCGTCTTGCCTGATCGCTCAGGCGTCCGCGGACTTGCGGCGGCGGGCCATCACGCCCAGACCACCCAGCGCACCCATCAGCAGCAGACCCGCCGCAGGCACCGGCACTTCCGAAACCGGCGGGGTCGGGGCGATGTTGACCAAGCTCTGCTTGCCGTCCGTGGATTGCAGATAGGTCAGGGTGTAGTTGCCCGTGACCGGACCGCCGAGACCGTTCAGGAACTCGTTAGCCTTGGTCCGCGCCGCGTTGCCGGCGCCGGTATGGCCGCTGACGGTGCTGACCACGAAGTTGCCCTTGGTCACGTCATAGGTCTTCTTGGTCTCGGTGATGATTTCCCACAGCGCAAGCTGGAAGCCGGCCGAATAGGCGCTGTTGTTCAGGTTCGCCAGCACGGCCGAATAGGCGGTATTCACCAGCGCCTGAAGGTTGGAGATCACCGACGCGCTGAGCGGGTTGCCGGCGAACGGGCTGGTGGTGAACTCGTAATCCGAGGGCAGGCCAAGGGTGTTCGCGATGTCGAGGCACCACGCGGCGAAGTTGCCGCCAAGCTCGTCCGCATTCAGGGCAAAGGCCCCCGCGCTTACGTTGCCGCTGACGCCGGTCAGTTTCACGGTGGCGGCGCCGTAGCCGTTATGCGCGTTGCTGCCCTGCTGGGTCACCGGGAAGGCTTCCGCCGAGAACGACAGCGCGAACAGCGCCGCCGCTGCCGTGGCCGCTACCGCCGCGCTGCGTGGAATGATGGTCATGATTCTGGTCCCCCTGACTTGTCGGATTAGAAAATGATCTAGCCCGGCCAGATTAGCGAAATTCCGCGCAATACAAAGGAAAAAGCTGCAATTTCCGCAAGATACAACCTTAGGGCGTGCTTCCGGCAAAGTGTCGCAAGGGAATGCGCGCACAAGTTGCGCAGCCGGGTGGGCCGAAATTCCGGATCGTTGCCGGGCCGGGAGAATCACCCGGTTGCGCGAATTGCGGGCGGCCCGTATCGGCATTGCGGGGCCGGTTCGGCCCGTGACGCGAGACGGGCCTTGATCTGCCGCCGCCGATGCCGGATGCAGGCTTATGCGATCCAGCCGCGCACCCCGTTCCGGCCCATCCTTCCCCCCGTCCGGCCTTGCCGCGGGGCTGTTGCTGGCCGCGATGCTGGCCCTGCCGGAGGCGGTTCTGACCGGCGCCGATCTGGGGCTGTGGGGGTCGGTGCGCTGGCGGCCGCTGGCCTATGCCTATGGCGGCTTCTGGGCCGGGCTGCTGCATGGCTGGCGGCCCAACTTCGCCGCGCAGCCCTGGACGATGTTCGCCAGCTACGGCTTTCTCCATGCCGGGCCGCTGCATCTGGCCGGCAATCTGCTGGCGCTGGCCTGGCTGGCGCGGCTGCTGCGGCCAAGGCTGGCGATGGGGCGGATCGTGCTGGTCTATGCGGTGGCGGCGCTGGCCGGGGCGGCGATGTTCGGGCTGCTGTCGCGGCAGGTGGCGCCGATGGTCGGGGCCTCGGGCGCGGTCTTCGGGCTGGCCGGGGCCTGGGTGGTCGCCGAGGCGCGCGAGCAGCGCGGGCGCGGCCGGCCCTGGCTGGGGCGGGCGGCGGCGATCTGCCTGATCCTCGCCGCGCTGAACCTGCTGCAATGGTGGGCCGAGGCCGGGCGGCTGGCCTGGCAGGCGCATCTGGGCGGCTTTCTGGCCGGGGCCGTGCTGGCCGCGTCGTGGCGGCGGGCCTAGCCCCGGCCCATCCTGGCGAAGATGCGGTCATAGGCGGCCAGCAGCTTCGGCACCGAATGCTCCCATGACAGGGCGTCCAGGACCCTTTGCCGGCCCTCGCGGCCCATCTCCTCGCGCAGGGCGGGGTCGTCCATCAGCGCCGCAACCTTCGCGGCGAAATCCCGCGGATCGCCGGGGCGGGCGTAAAGCGCGGCATCGCCGGCCGAGACCCGGCCCTCGGTCAGGTCGAACTGCACCGCCGGCTTGGCCAGCGCCATGTATTCCATGATCTTGTTCATGGTGGAAATGTCGTTCATCGCGTTCTTCGGATCGGGCGCCACGCCGATGTCCACGGCATTCAGCGCGGCGGTCAGGTCGTCGCCATAAAGCGGGCCGGTGAAGGTAAAGAAGCCCTCCAGCCCGCGCGCGGCGACATCGGCCCTGACGTTCTCCAGCTCCGGGCCGAAGCCGATGACCAGCACATGCAGGTCGTCCCGGCCCATGCCGCGCACCAGGTGGTCCACCGCCGCCACCAGCAGGTCCATGCCCTCCTGCTGGCCGATCACCCCGACATAGCCCAGCACCGTGCCCGCCCCCTTGCGCAGGGCGAGATTGCCGGGACCGGGACGGAAGCGGTCGATCTGCGGGGCCGAGCGGACGGTGAACACGTCCTCGGGCGCCATGCCGCCGCGGCGCAGGGCGATGGCGCGGAAGCTGTCATTGGTGGCGATGGAGACCGAGGCGCAGGCAAAGTTCAGCCGTTCCCACAGCCGCATCACATGCCAGAGGGCACCGCGCTTGCCGAACTTGGCCTCGAACAGTTCCGGGCAGACATCGTGATGGTCGAACAGATAGCGCACCCCGGCCAGCCGGTAGCGCAGCGCCAGCAGCCAGACCAGATCCGGCGGGTTGCAGCCGTGGATGACATCGAAGCCGGCCTCGCGCCGCACCACCCGCGCCAGCCGGAACCAGTGCCACAGGGCCGAGCCGTATTCGCGCGCATAGCCGACGGCGCCGGCATGGCCCTCGGCCGGCATCGGATAGCGCCAGATGCGGATGCCGTCGATTTCCTCGTAAGGCTCGGTCCAGCCCTTCATCGCCGGGCAGATCACCGAGACCCGATAGCCCGCCTGCGCCAGCGTCGTGGCCTCCAGCCAGACGCGGCGGTCCAGCGGCACCGGCAGGTTCTCGACCACGATCAGGACGCGGCGCGGGGAGGTGGAAGGCATGGGTGATCCTGACCTGAACAGAGGGGGGGCGTGAGGGGCCGGGCGGCTCAGCCGGGGGGATTGCGGAACGGGTGGCCGGATGATCGCGTTATAGGAGAGTTGATCTTGATCCTCTCAACCTTGATGGTGTGTGGGGGGATGCCAGCCGGGACAGGGGACGGCGGTTCGGGCGCCTCGTCCCGGTCGTGTCGGCCATCGTCAGGGGAAGCGACAGATAATGGGCCTTGCCATCCTGCTTCTGGCGGCGATCCCCGCCTATGTGATCGCCGGGGTGGCGTTTTTCCTCGGGGCGGGCTGGGTGACGCTGCTGGTGATCGTGGCCGGCTGCGGCACGGTCTTCGCGCTGGGCATCGGCCTGTTCGTCCAGTATCGCCGCCGCCGCAGCGATCCTGCACGGCCGGCCGCCGGGGTGGAGGACCCTCCGTCCCCCGCCTGCCATCGGGCGGGGCGGGGAGCCGGATGCGCCGATGCGAAGGTGGCGGCCCAGGCGCGCGTCACCGCATCCGATCCCGGTCGCGGACCTCCGTGACGGTCCGCCGCGCGCCGGCGTGAACGCGGTCACGGCCGGGGCGCTGTCTCGGGCGCCGCCGCGGGCGCGTCCAGCGCGGCGAGGGCGGCTTGCGCGTCATCGGCCTGCGGCACGTCCCGGCCGGCGGCCAGTTCCAGCCCGCGCTCCAGATGCGGGCGAGCCTTGTCGCCCTGTCCCAGCGCGGCATGGGTCAGGCCCAGATGGATCAGGACCGACGGCTCGTCGGGCAGACCGGCGGCGGCGGCTTCCAGCGCGGGCAGGGCCAGATCGTAATTGCCGCGCCGGTATTCGATCCAGCCATAGGTGTCCTGAAAGGCCGGCACGTCCATCCCCTGAAGGCGGCGGGCGATGGTATAGGCGCGCTCCAGCGCGGCGGGGTCGTCGTGGTAATCGGCCAGCAGGCTGGCGAGGTTGTTGGCGACGATCAGGTTGCCGCTGTTCTCGGCATACAGCGCGTCATAGAGGGCCAGCGCCTCGTCGATCCGGCCATCGGACTGGTAGAGGCCGGCGCGCGTCAGCCGCAGCGCCGCCGAGGCCGGTTGCGCGGCGATGCCCGCGTCCAGCGCCGCCAGCGCCTCCTCATGGCGCCCCTGCGCCAGCAGCAGCGACACCAGCCGCTGCACCGGCGCCTCGATCTGCGGCTCGTCCGCGATCAGGGCGCGCAGCTCGGCCTCGGAGGCATCGAGCCGCCCGGCCATCGCATCCACCATCGCCGACAGCAGCCGCACGGCAATGCTGTCGGGACGCTCGGCGCGGGCGGCATCGACGGCGGCGCGGGCGGCGTCCAGCTGGCCGTTGCCGACCTGGGCCATCACCAGCACCGAAAGCGCCTGATCGCTGGCGCTGCCGTCCCCGGCCGCCTGCTGCTCCAGGATCGCCAGGCCCTCGTCGGTGCGATCCTGGCGCATCAGCATCGCCGCTTCCAGATTGCTTGCCACGGTGTTGGCGGGGGCAGAGCCGGCACCGCGCAGCGTGGCCAGCAATTCCTGCAAGGCGGGCCATTTCTCTTGCTGAAGCCAGACCTGTCCCAGTTCGCGCAGAACGTCCAGATTGCCGGGGCTGGCATTGCGCGCCGCCACCAGCACCGCCTCCGCCGTCTGGACGCGGCCGTCCTGAAGCAGGAAGCGCGCATAGGGCAGGGCGTATTCGGGCGCGGAGTTCGAGGTCTCGACCGCCAGCGCCAGCCGCTCGCCGGCGAGGTCGCGGCTGCCGGCGCGCAGATGGGCATCGGCCATCAGGCCCATGACCTGCGGATCGCGCGGCGCCCCGTCCAGCGCGGTGCGCAGGTCGATGATCGCGGCGTCGGGCTTGTCCTCGTCGATCAGCAGGCGGGCGCGCATCTTCAGCGCCTCGACCTGGCCCGGCTCGGCGGCCAGCACGGTCTCGATCTGCTCGCGGGCGCCGACGATGTTGCCGGTCTCCAGCAGCATCTGCGCCAGCAGCAGCTTGATCCGCCGGGTGATGTCGGAATCCTCGGCCCCCTCGACCAGCCCCTGCATGCTGGCGATGGCGGCGTCGCGCTGGCCGGCGGTGAAGTCGAACCCGGCCCGCAGCGCGCGATAGAGCGCCTGCTGGGGCTGGCCCTCGTTCGCGGCGATCAGGCGATCCAGTTCGGCGGTGGCGGCCGCCGGCCCGCGGGCGCGGTCCAGAAAGCGCACCAGAGTGGCATGGCCGGCGGTCGGGCCGGTATCCTCGCCCGCCAGCCGCCGCAGCAGCGATTCCGCGCCGTCCACGTCGCCCTGCGTGTAATACCACTGGATCAGCGTCTCGCCGATCTCGGGATTGTCGGGGAAGGCGGCATAGGTGGCCTCCAGCTCGGCGCTGGCGGCGTCGATGTCGCCGGTGGTGGCCAGCAGCCGGAAGCGCAGCATGTGCAGTTCCAGATCGTCGGCGTCCAGCGCCAGCGCCTCGTCGATGGCCTCCAGCGCGGCCTCGTGCTGGTTGTCGCGCAGGCGGGCGTCGATGATCAGGCGGCGCGCGACCTTGCTGTCCGGCTCGCTGGCCAGCAGCGCCTCGGCCCGCTCGGCGGTCGAGGCGCGGCCGCTGTCGTCGCGCGCCAGCAGCGCCTTGCGATAGTCCAGCGCCACCGCCAGCGCCTGCACGCGGGGATTGTCGGGGTCCAGCTGGATCGCGGCGCCGCCGTGGCGCTCCACCTCGTCCCAGTCGGCGCGATCCAGCGCCAGCTCGGCCAGCGTGATCCGCGCCTCCGGCGTGTCGGGATATTGCTCGACCAGCCGCAGCAGTTGCGAATAGGCCTCGCCCACCTCGCCGCGGTCCAGCTGCACATCGGCGTAAAGCTGGCGGGCCTCCTTATGGAAGCCGTTGTATTTGAAGACGTTGCGCAGCTCGATCAGCGCGCGGTCCACGTCGCCCGCCTGCATCAGGGTCAGCGCGGACTGGTAATAGCGTTCCGCCTTCTCGTCCGAGCTTTCGCATCCCGCGACCGCCAAGGTCGCCGCCAGCACCAGGACGGGCAGGCGCAGGGAGCGGAGCAGGGAATGCGAGGAGACGACGGCCGGACGGCCACGGTTCGGAAAATGGATCATTTGGCCAGCCTGACAAACAGAATGCGATGATATTCGGGCAGTTCTGGCCTTCTGGCAAGATCGTAGCCGGTGAGGAGGTTAACAAGCTTTCGGGATCAGCGGCCGGTTCCGCGAAGCACGACGCGCAGGGTTGCCGCGATCAGCACGACATCGGTGGCGAAGGTCAGGTTGTCCCGATAGGCCCCATCGAAACGCGCCCGCTCGGCAAAGCTGGTGTCGTTGCGGCCGCCGACCTGCCAGGCGCCGCTGATGCCCGGACGCAGCCGGTAATAGTCGGTGCCGGGGTAGAGCCGGCACTGCTCGGGCATCATCGGGCGGGGGCCGATCAGGCTCATGTCGCCCATCAGCACGTTGAAGAACTGGGGCAGTTCGTCCAGCGAGGTCTTGCGCATGAAGCGGCCCAGCCGGGTGACGCGGGGGTCGTTCTCCAGCTTCTGCTTCATGGCCCATTCGGCGCGCAGGGCGGGGTCCTCGGCCAGCAGGCGCTGCAACGCGGCGTCGGCATCCGGCACCATGCTGCGCAGCTTCCACATGCGGAAGACGCGGCCGTTGCGCCCGATGCGGGCCTGCGAATAGAGCGGCCGCCCGCCCGACAGCGCCACGGCCAGCCCCAGCAGCATGAGCAGCGGCAGCAGGACCGGCATGATCGCGATCACGAAGGCGATGTCGAAGGGACGCTTCAGCCAGTCGGCATAGAGGCGCAGGCTGGGCACACGTGCGGGCGGCACCGATTCGGTCGCGCTTTCGATGCCCTCGAATCTCATCGGAATCGTCAACGCAGTCTCCTTTTCAGATGCCGTCCTGAAATAGATACAATTTTATTTATATTATGGCCGGACCGCGGTTTGCAACCGGGTTCAGGCGGCGGGCCGCAATTTGCGCGGATAAATATCGTCCCCGTCCGGCGGCTCAATCTCAGGGTGTGAAAATTGGATTGTAATCTAATGTGTCTTTTCAACTCTCAGTTGTTTATTGTGTAAAAACAACATCTAAAGAAAGATTGACCTCACGGGGTGTTTGATTCGCGTTGCAGCACAACTTTTCGGTGTATGGACGCCTGACTTTGCGCCCCGCATTCGTGAGGAATAGCCGGAATCCCCTTGTGAATATTGGGTGGAGCACCGGCCCGGTCAGCCTTCCTGCCATGTCCCGCACCCGAGTCGGGGCCGCGAATCAGCGGGTCTCACGCCGCCGTGACGGCACGGAAGCGCCCGGCGGGCACAGAGGGCCTTGCGCTGCCGCGCGGCACGCGGTTTTATGCGGGAATTCTTGCGGATCATGCAGCTGCGGCAATCTCTCGGCTGATGCTGCACTGCATGGGATACGGATGGGACCAGCGAAATTTATACCGAGCACTTCAACCTGCGCGAGCGTCCCTTCAATCTGGTGCCCGACCCGGATTTCCTGTTCTGGTCCAGGCAGCACCAGACGGCGTTCTCGATGCTGGAATACGGCATCCTCACCCGCGCGCCCATCACCCTGATCACCGGCGAGGTCGGCGCCGGCAAGACGGTGCTGCTGCATCAGCTGCTGCGCACCATCGGCGACGACGTGCGCATCGGCCTGATCTCGAACGCGCAGGGCGAGCGGGGCGAGCTGCTGCGCTGGGTGCTGATGGCGCTGGACCAGGAGGCGCCGGCGGAGGCCGGCTATGTCGACCTGTTCGCCCGCTTCCAGCAATACCTGATCGCGCAATATGCCGAGGGCCGCCGGGTGATCCTGATCTTCGACGAGGCGCAGAACCTCAGCCGCGAGAACCTTGAGGAATTGCGGATGTTCACCAACATCAATTCCGGCAAGGACGAGTTGCTGCAACTGGTCCTGGTCGGCCAGCCGGAGCTGCGCGACATGGTGCGCGCCCACGACCTGCGCCAGTTCGCGCAGCGGATCTCCTCCAGCTATCACCTGCCTTCGATGACGCGCGACACGCTGGCCGCCTATGTCGCGCACCGGCTGGCGGTGGCGGGGGCCGATCGGCCGATCTTCATGGATGACGCCTTCGATCCCATCTTCGAGGCCACGCGCGGCGTGCCGCGGCTGGTCAACCAGCTGTGCGACCTCGCCATGCTCTATGCCTTTACCGACGACGCGCCGGTGGTGGAGGCCCGCACCGTGCGGCAGGTGCTGGACGACGGCGTGTTCTTCGGCGGCGGCCAGGAGGCCGAGAACGGCCCAGGCCCCGCCCCCCTCGTGCTGCGGCAGCGGTGAGACCGGAATGAAATACTACCTTTCGCTTTTCCTGCGCCGGCTGCACTGGGTGCTGCTTCTGGTGATCATCGGCTCGGCCGCCGGGCTGGCGCTGGCCAAGCTGCTGCCGCCCACCTATGCCGCGCGTGCCGTGCTGATCGTCGAGAGCGAGCAGATTCCGGGCAACCTCGCCGAGACCACCGTCCGCACCGGCGCCATCGAGCAGTTGCAGATCATCCAGCAGCGCATCCTCGCCCGCGACCGGCTGCTGGAAATGGCCAACCAGTTGCAGATCTATGGCCCGCAACGCGGATCGCCGGGCCTGCGCATGTCGGCCGACGACATGCTGGCGGACCTGCGCCAGCGCATCCGCATCGTGACCACCGGCGGCGGCGGCACCGCGCGCGGCCAGCCCGAGGCCGCGGTCATCGTCACCGTCAGCTTCGAGGCCGAGACCGCCGCCATGTCGGCGCGGGTCACGAACGAGATCGTCACCCGGCTGTTGCAGGAAAACGTCCGCATCCGCACCGCCGTCGCGGCGCAGACGCTGGAATTCTTCGAATCCGAGGTGGACCGGCTGGAGCAGGAGCTGACCCGCAAGGGCGGCGAGTTGCTCGCCTTCCAGGAGGCCAACCTGAACGCGCTGCCCGACAGCCTCGACTTCCGCCGCAGCCAGCAGGCCGCCTCGCAGGAGCGCCTGGCCCAGGTCGAGCGCGACATGGCCACCCTGCGCGACCGCCGCGCCCGGCTGGTCGAGCTTTACGAGACCACGGGGCAGGTGCCTTCGACCGCCGGCCCCGCCGCCAGCCTGACGCCCGAGCAGCGCCAGTTGCAGGCCCTGAACGACGAGTTGCAGCGGCAGCTGGTGGTGCTGTCCCCGCAGAACCCCCGCATCAAGATGCTGGAGGGGCAGATCGCCTCCTTGCAGACGGTGGTGGCCCAGCAGGTCGCCGCCGGTGCCGGGCAGGCGGGTGCCGGGCTGTCGCCCTATGAGATCCAGCTGGCCGATCTGGACGGCCAGATCGACTTCCTGGACAGCCAGAAGCAGCAGTTGCAGGCCATGCTGGCCGATCTCCAGCAAAGCATCGAGGCCACGCCGGGCAACGCCATCGCCATTGCACGGCTGCAACGGGACTATGACAACCTGCGGGCGCAGTATAACCAGGCGGTCGCGGCCCGCGCCCAGGCCCAGACCGGCGACACGCTGGAAGTGATGTCGAAGGCCCAGCGGATTTCCATCATCGAGCAGGCCATCGCCCCCAGCCAGCCGGAACGCCCGAACCGTCCCCTGATCGCCATTGCGGGGCTGGCCGGCGGGCTGGCGGCCGGCGGCGGGCTGGTCCTGCTGCTGGAGCTGCTGAATCGCCGGCTCCGGCGTCCCGGCGACCTGGTGGACAAGCTGGGCATCTCGCCCTTCGGCGTGGTGCCGCTGATCCATACGCGGCGCGAGCGGAATCGCCAGCGGGCGATACAACTGGCGGTGCTGGCGGTGATCGGCATCGGCCTGCCTGCGGGCTTGTGGTATGTTCATACATTCATCACGCCGCTGGACCTGCTGCTGGAGCGCGCGCTGATGAGGGCCGGGCTGGGCAGCCTGCTCGGCCAGGGCTGAGGCAGGCGGGAGGACAGGGAATGGAAAAGATTCAGGCCGCAATCGCCAAGGCCCGCGCCGCCCGCAGCGGAACCGGGCGCCCCGCAACCGAGGCGGAGGCCGAAGGCGGGCCGCTGCGGCTGACCCCCGACAGCCGGATTGCCGAAACCGCGCCGGCCGGGCCTGAGGCGGCCTCGGCCTCTCCGGCACCGGCCGCCCCCGGTCCCGGCGCCGCGGCCTCTGCATCTGACGCGGCATGGCTGGCCCTGCCGGGCTTCAACCCCGATCCGCGCCACCTGCTGCACAGCCGTGTGCTGGCCGCCGAGGCCGGTCCCGACGCGCTGTCCTTCGACGTGATCCGCACCCGCATGCTGCAACAGATGCGGGCGAATGGCTGGACGCGGGTGGCGATCACCTCGCCCGGCACCGGCTGCGGCAAGAGCATGCTGGCGCTGAACCTCGCCTTCAGCCTCGCCCGCCAGCCCGAGCAGCGCACGGTGCTGATCGAGACCGACCTGCGCCGGCCCAAGCTGTCGCGCTATCTGGGGCTGCCGGCGCAGCAGGAGGTCTCGCGGTTCCTGGAGGGCCGGGCGCCCTTCGCCGACCATGCGGTGCGCATCGGCGCCAATCTCGCCGTGGCCACCCAGACGCATGTGGTGCGCTCGCCGGCGGAGCTGCTGCATGGCGGGGCGGTGGCGGATGCGCTGGCCGGGCTGGCCCGCGACTATGCGCCTACGGTGATGCTGTTCGACATGCCGCCGATGCAGGCCGGCGACGATGTGATGGCCTTCATCGGCCATGTCGATGCCGTGCTGATCGTCGCCGCAGCCGAGTTGACCACCATCAAGCAGATCGACCATTGCGAGCGCGAACTGGCCACGCAATGCAACGTCATGGGCGTGGTGCTGAACAAATGCCGTTATTTCGACACCATGTCGCAATACGAATACGGCTATTGACGGCCGGCCCTTCCGGCAGGGGCCGGCGCAGGGCGCAGGGCCGTGCCATCCGGGGCACGCCTCGCGGCCCGATTGCCGGCCTAGACGGGCGACATATCTGGAGTTGTTCCACCTTGCGGGACGAAGCGAAGCGATCGGTGCAAATTCGTGCGGGGGGCCATGCGGTATCGCCCGCGTTCCCGTGGCGCGGATCAGAGCGGCCCGCGCCTCCGGGGCGTGATCGTCCGCGCGCCTTCGCCCCCGGATCGCCCCCGTGCGGCGCAATCCGGCCTGCGCTCCTGCCGGCCCTGCGCGGTGCCCCGCGATGACCGCCGGGCCGCCTGTGCTCTCCGTCGTGATCCCGCATCTCAACCAGCCGGCGGCCCTGGGGCGCTGTCTGGACTCGCTTGCCGCCGGGCATCGGCGTCCCGACGAGGTGCTGGTCGTCGATAACGGCTCGACCGCATTGCCGCTGGCGGTCTGCGACCGGCCGGGCGTGCGGCTGTTGCAGGAGGCCGAGCCGGGACCGGGACCGGCGCGCAATCGCGGGGTGGCGGCGGCGCGCGGGGATGCGGTGGCCTTCATCGACGCCGATTGCCTCGCCGATCCCGATTGGCTGGCGGCGGCGGAGCGCGCGCTGGCCGACCCTGCGGCCGGCATTCTCGGCGGCGATGTCCGCATCGCGCTGCGCGATCCGGCGCGGCTGACCGCGCTGGAGGCCTATGAGAGCGAATATGCCTACCGCATGGACCGCTATATCGCCCGCGAGGGTTTCACCGGCACCGGCAATCTGGTGGTGCGGCGGGCGGTTCTGGAGGCGGTGGGTCGCTTCGCCGGGCTGTCGGTGGCCGAGGACCGCGATTGGGGCCAGCGCGCCGGCCGCGCCGGCCACCGCATCCGTTTCGTGCCGGACATGCGCGTCTATCACCCCGCGCGTGCCAGCTTTGCCGAGATTTTCGTGAAATGGGATCGCCAGATCGCGCATGACTTCGCCCAGGCCCGCACCCGGCGCGGCGGCCGGTTTCGCTGGGCGGTCAAGACCCTGGCGATGGCACCCTCGCCTTTGGCCGAGTTGCCGCGCATCATCGGCTCGGACCGGCTGAATGGCCCGCGCAACCGCCTGCTGGCTTTCGCGGCGCTGACCCGCGTGCGGCTGCACCGCGCGCGGCGGATGGCCTGGCTGCTGGCCGGCGGCGATCCGGCGGTGCTGGCCGGGCGCTGGAACCGGGGGTAGGGGCCGCTTATCCTGCTTTTAACACCCGGTCGGCGATTTCGCCGTAGGTCTCTGCCAGACGATTGTCGGGGGCCTGCCACATGCGGTCGAACTCGGCCAAGGCGGCGGCGCCGCCGCGGGCAATATCGCGGTCATGGGTATTGCCGCGCCGCAGGCCATAGAGAAACACTTTGTAGCGCAGATAGCGCCAAACCGGCCTTCGGCCTGGCGGGGCATCTCCGAACAGTTTACGGCATATGTATAGGTAATTGAATATCCAGAAGAACCCATAGGCGAATCCGCCGGCGCGCTTGCCTGGATGCATGTTGTGCATAACCCGCGCGCCCGGTGCCGCCGCCAGCAGATGACCGGCCCGCTGCACCTGTAGCGCCATGTCCTTGTCTTCGTGTTGGGCATAGCCGACGCGCGAGCCAAGGGTGGCGTCGAAGCCCGAATCCCGCAGAACGCCAGTGCGAAAGCTCATTCGCCAGCCGCCTATCGTTTCGACAAATCGCAGGTCGCCCAAGCCCTGCGCTCCCGCCGCCGGCAGCAAGGCCGCAATCCGGTCGTGCGCATAGAGGTTGAAGGGCTGTGGCACGAAATGCGCTTCGATACGATTGCGCCAGCGTGCGATAGCCGGCCTGCTCATGAGGGGCTGGTCGCTCGGGGGTGCCTTACTCTTCTCCAGCGGTGAGATCATGGTCTGAATGCCGGTTACGCCGCCGATCAGGCCGGTAGCGTCACGCTCATAGACGGCCATGATCCGCTCGGCTGTGTCCGGGAACCACAGCGAATCGTCATCAGGCAGCATCGTTACCGCCTCGGTCACGCGGGCTATTCCCAGATTGCGCTGATGCGGCAGATTGGCCAGGTCGGCATGGATCACCTCGACCGGGATCGGGCTGGTCAGTGCCATCTCGGCCAGCCACGCGGCGACTGCGGCGTGATCGTCCGAGCGGTCGACGACGACGAGACGGGCCGGCGGGCGGGTCTGGCCAAGAAACAAGGGCACCGACGCCTGCAACGCCTCCAGCCGGTTCCGCGTCGCCACCACGATTGCATAGGTCAGCATCCCACTATCTCCCGATCTTCCTCAACAGATCAGTCAAAGCATCCTCATAACGCTGCAACCTGCCCAAAGCGATCTCGTGTGCCGCCTTGGCATCCGCCGCCAACCGGGTGCGATCCTCGTAAAGCGCCGCGATACGCGCCTGCATGTCCTCCGCCGACAGCGTGGTGCAGTCCAGCGTATGCGGATAGTCGATCGCGTCGAACAGCCCGGCGAACTTGCGGCTATAGGCCATCGGCGCCACCGCCACGCCGGAAGACAGCGCCGCGATGCAGGCATGCATGCGCGCGCCCATGAAGAAGTCCATCCCGGCGATATAGCTTTTCGCCGCCGAGGGCGTGGCGAAGCGCGGCGCCACCACCACGCCCGGAAATTCGGCCGCCAGGGCCTCGGAGGCGGCTAGGTCGTCCTCGCGCATCGGGCGGGGCGTGTCGGGGAAGACATGGGGCACCAGGTGCAGCTCGCACCCGTCGGGATGCGCCTGGAAATGCCGGATCAGCCCCCGGATCAGCGCCGGATAATCCATCCGCAGCCCGAACTCGTTGCGCCCGGTATAGCCGCCGCCCATCAGCAGGCCGGAGACGTTCAGCCCCACCCGCGGCGGCCCGTCATGGGGCGGCGGCGGGGTATGGGGCAGGCGCATGGCCACGTCCGAGGCCGCGATCACCGGCACCCGCACCCCCATCTCGCGCGCGGCCCTGGCCGACAGCCCGTCGCCGTCGCGCGTGGCTACCAGCGCCGAGCGGTTCAGCGTCACCCGCGCCAGCAGCCGCGAGACCGGGCGCTCGAACGGGCCGAGGGTCTGCGGTGCCACCACCAGCGGCCGGCGTGCCAGATGGGTCAGGTATTTCATCGCGAGGATACGGCGCAGGCGCGGCTTGCCGTAGATGTCCGCGAAACTGTCGCCGCCGCTGATGTCGATCACCGCGTCATGTTGCCGGACCAGCGCATAGAAGCCGCGCGGGTCGGCGATGAAGCGGCCGCTGAGGTCGCGATGGGTGATGTCGGGACCGGTGACATAGGGCCGGCGCGGGTCCTTCCAGTCGAGGATGGTGATCGCGATCCCGCGCCCCAGCCGGCGGGCCACGTCGCGCAGGATGACCACCTCGGATTCCGTCAGCGCCCCCACGCCCAGATTGTCCGAGCGGCTGGAATGCAGGATCAGGCAGATGCGCAACGGGCGGGTCATGGTGTTCGTCATCCGGGGATCATAGCGGCGGAAGGAAGTGTCGCCTGCCCCGTTTCCCATCGGCACCGGCGGTTGTCGCGGCCGACCCGCCGTGAATGCGGGGCATGCCCTTCGCGGCATGTCGGGAAAGGTGAGAGGCTGGACGACGACCCAGACGGGACTCGTTACGGCTGCTTCCTTCCGGACCTGACCGGGTTGGCGAGGCGCCTGCCCGCGCCAACCTCTCGCCATCCAGATAGGCCAGCTTTCCGCGATGTGCAAGGCTTTAGAGATGCAGGTGCCACAGCGCAAAGCCTTGCGGGTCCAGCCCCGCCGGGGTCAGGTTCAGGCCGGGCGGCGGGCGCGCGCCGGGCGCGGTGCGAAAGCGCGCCGAGGTGCCGGGCAGGGGGGCGAGGCCCCAGCCCAGCGCCGCCCGCGGGGCGACATGGCGCCGCCGTCGCAGATACAGCGCCAGAACGTCGCGCAGCCTTGGCCCCTGCGTCAGCAGCGGCGCGGCCGTGCGGGCCAGCGGGGCGAAAAGCCCGTGCGCGCCGAGGCGATAGCTGTTGGTGGCGAGGATGAAGGCCTGCTCGTCCTCCAGCGGCCGACCTCGGAATTGCAGGTTGCGCACCCGGCCCGGCCCATCGCCCAGCGGCCGGCCATCGGGGCGATAGAGCGGCGGGGCGGACAGGTCGAACTGCCAGCGCAGCCCGGCGATCACGTCGAAATTATAGCCCGGAAAGCGCGGGTCCAGCAGGTCCTGATCGGGTTGCGCGGGCACGAGGCGGTTGAACTGGCCGGCCGCGCGCTCCAGCCAGTCGCGCAGGGCGCGGCCGGTGACGCGCAGGGCGGCGATGTGGTTGGGAAACAGGTAAAGATCGGTCAGTGCCCGCAGCGACAGCGGGCCGGCCGCCACATCGGTATAATGCGACGGCCCGCCGCGCCCGCCGCTGCGGAACGGGGCTACGGCGGCAAGGATGGGCAGGCCATCCGCCTTCAGTGCGCGGCGCAGGTGCCAGCGCGAGGCCTGCGCGATCAGCACCAGCCCCGCATCCTGGCCCAGTTGCGCGAAATGGCTGGCCAGCGGCACCGCGCTGTGCCCGACCCGGCGCGCGAAATGCCGGCGCGCGGCGCGATGCGCGGCGATCACCGGCGCGGGCAGGTCGGCGGCGGGCGGCTCGGCCGCGCAAGGCTCGGCGCGGGATTGCGCGGATTCGATGGTCCAGCGGGTGCCGTCATGCGCGAGGTGCAGCGCGATCACCCCCAGATGGCTGCCCCAGAAGCCCGGCATCACCGCCGGCTTGCCCGCAAGCGTGCCGCGCCGGGGGTCGATCTCCTCCGTTGCCGGGATGTCGGGACCGGGAAAGACCAGATGCGTATGGCCGGCGACGATCGCGTCGATGTCCAGCCGCGCCAGCGCCGCCGCCGCGTTCTCGGCCCCGCGATGGTGGCGGCCGGGCTGGATGCCGCCGTGGCACAGGGCCACGATCACCTCGCAGCCCGCCGCGCGCATCCGGGGCAGGTGGTGCGCGGCGGCCTCCAGGATGTCGGTGCAGGTCAGGCGCCCGGCGAGGCCCGGCTCCCATTGCGGGGTCTGCGGGGGCAGGAAGCCGATGATGCCGACCCGCAGCGCGTGATGGCTGCCATCGGTGCAGGCGATCCGCCGGGGCAGCATGACCCAGGGGCGAAAGGGCGGCTTGCGGCCGGGCGTTTCGGCATTGGCCAGCACGACGGGGTAGCGCGCGGCGGAGAGCGCGCGGGCAAGGTTGCGCAGCCCATAGGAAAAATCGTGATTGCCCAGCGTCGCCGCGTCGTAGCCCAGCCGCGCCATCCAGCCGATCGCCGGATGCGGGCCGGGCTGGCCGGCCAGATGGTCGCCCAGCAGATTGCCCTGCAACAGGTCGCCATTGTCCAGCAGCAGGCAGTTCCCGGCCTCGGCCCGGTGGCGGGCGATGCGGGCGGCCACCCGCGCCAGCCCGAAGGGCGCATCGCCCCGATCCGTGAAATAATCATGCGCCAGCAGGTGCATATGCAGGTCGCTGGTCGCAAGGATGCGCAATTCCGCCCTTGCCGGCGGGGATATGGTCGCCTTGTGTCGCTTCACAACGAAATGTTTACCGTTGCGTGCGATGGTTCACAATCAAAGGTTGTCGGGGACCGCCCCGGCCTTGCGCTGCGGGTGAGGGGTGCTTTATGGGCAGGGCAGTTTTCGAGGGGGAGGGCAGATGAAGTTTTCGGCGCGCAAGGATGTCGACATGACCGCGCAGGCGCTGTTCCGGGCGCTGAGCGATTTCGACCGGCTGGAGCGGATCGTGCGGCGCAACCGGGCCGAGGTGACGGCGCTGGACCCCGGCGTGGAGGGGACGAAGGCCTGGGATATCAGCTTCGACTGGCGCGGAAAGCGGCGGGTGGCGCGGTTCGCGCTGACCCGGCACGACCCGGACGAGGCGCTGCGGCTGAACGGCAGTTCGGAATCCTTCGACATCGTGCTGGACCTGACCATCGTGGCGCTGACGCGGGCGCGCTCGCGCGTGGTGTGCGAGGTGAACCTGCGCCCCCGCACGATGAAGGCGCGGCTGCTGATCCAGACGGCCAAGCTGTCCAAGGGCTCGCTGGACAGCCGTTTCGCGCAAGGCGTGGACAGGCTGGTCGAGCAGATGGTCGAGGGGCGCATGGCCGCCTGAGCGCGGCCCTGCCGGGGGCCGGGGCGGCTCAGCCGCCGCAGGCCGCCGCCTGGGCCGCCGCCTGCGATTCGCGCAGCGGATCGGCGGGATAGGTGCCGAGGATCATCATGGATGAGGTGAAATAGCGCAGCTCCTCCAGCGCGCGCTGGACCGGCGGGTCGTCGGGATGGCCGTCGATATCGGCATAGAACTGCGTCGCGGTGAACAGCCCGTCCACCATATAGCTTTCCAGCTTGGTCATGTTGATGCCGTTGGTCGCGAACCCGCCCATCGCCTTGTAGAGCGCGGCGGGAATGTTGCGCACCTGGAACACGATGGTGGTGATCATGCCGAGGCCGGGGCGCCGCTCGCGCCGGGTCGTGTCGGGCGTCGGCGACATGACCAGAAAGCGGGTGGTGTTGTGGGCGTGGTCCTCGATATGGCGGGCGAGGATCTCCAGCCCGTGGATGTCCGCCGCGAGGTCCGAGGCCAGCACGCCCTGGTCACGATGGCCTTCCCGCGCCAGTTCGGCGGCGGCCCCGGCGCTGTCGGCGGCGGCCTCGCCGCTGATGCCGTGGCGCGCCAGGAAGGCCGCCGATTGCGGCAGCAGCACCAGATGCGCGCGCACCTTGGCGATGTCCTCGACCCGCACGCCGGGCAGCGCCATCAGGTTGATATGCACGCGGACGAAGGCCTCGTCGACGATATGCAGCCCCGATTCCGGCAGCAGGCGATGGATGTCGGCCACCCGCCCATAGGTCGAGTTCTCGACCGGCAGCATGGCCAGGTCGGCCTGCCCGGAATGCACCGCCTCGATCACGTCCTCGAAGGTGCGGCAGGGCAGGACCTCCATGCCGGGACGCGAAAATTGGCAGGCCTGATGCGAATAGGCACCCAGTTCCCCTTGAAATGCGATGCGATTGGTCTTGGAATGGGGGTGATCGGTCATCGGGGAATCCTGTCGTCGCAAAGGGCGCAGGATGTCAACTATACCTTGAAAGGACCGAACGAAAGCGGGTAGATACCCGCGACACATAGCTGACCAACCGGGAACGCCATCATGTTCAACACCATGACGATCACCAAGGCCGCCGGGGCACTCATCGGCGCGCTTCTGTTTATGATGCTGGCGTCGTGGGCGGCCTCGGGCATCTTCCACATGGGACCGCCCGGCGGCGACCATCATGCCGAGGGCGAGGCGCCGGCGCAGGCCTACACGATCGAGGTTGCCGAGTCCGATGCCGGCGGCGCCGCCGAGGCCGAGGAGGTCGACTTCGCCGCGCTGATGGAATCGGCCGACCCGGCCGCGGGCGAGAAGGGCTTCGGCAAGTGCCGGGCCTGCCACAAGCTGGACGGCAGCGACGGCACCGGCCCGCATCTGAACGGCGTGGTCGGCCGTCCGATGGCCTCGTCGGCCGGCTATGCCTATTCCGACGCGATGAAGGCCCATGTCGCCGACTATCCCGAATGGACGCCCGAGGCGCTGTTCCACTTCCTGACCAACCCGAAGGCCGAGGTTCCCGGCACCAAGATGGCCTTCGCCGGCATCCGCCGCCCGCAGGAGATCGCCGATCTGGTCGCCTACCTGGAACAGAACCCGTAAGCGCAACCCCTTCGCGGGATTACGGAAAGGGCGGCCAGCGGGCCGCCCTTTCTCGTGTCAGCGTTGCTTGCGGACCCGGCTGCGCTTGGCCTTGTGGGCGGCCTCGCTGGCCTTCTTGCGGGTGGCGCCGGGGCGGGCGGGGCCGCGCCCCTTGCGCCGGCGCGGGCCTTGCGCGACCGGCTGGCCGTCCAGTTCCAGCAGGTCCAGCACCAGCCCGCCGGTCAGCGCATCGGCCTCGGCCAGCCGCACGGTGACGCGCTGGCCCAGCCCGATCTCCAGCCCGCTGTCGGCGCCGATCAGAAGCTGCGCGTCAGGGTCGAAATGGAAATATTCGTTGCCGATGGCGCGGATCGGCAGCAGCCCGTCGGCGCCGGTCTCGTCCAGCCGCACGAAGGCGCCGAACCGCGCCACCCCGTTGATCCGGCCGGACATTTCTGTGCCCACCCGATCCGCCAGGAAGGCGGCCAGATAACGGTCGTTGGTGTCGCGCTCGGCCGCCATCGAGCGGCGCTCGGTCTCCGAGATATGCTGCGCGGTCTCGGGCAGCATCTCGACATCCTCGGGCGACAGGCCGTCCTTGCCCCAGCCATGCGCGGCGATCAGCGCCCGGTGCACGATCAGGTCGGCATAGCGCCGGATGGGCGAGGTGAAATGCGCATAGGACCGCAGCGCCAGCCCGAAATGGCCAAGGTTGCCGGGGTCGTAATAGGCCTGTGACATCGCCCGCAAGGTGCTGATATTGATCAGTTCGTCGTAATCGCTGCCCTCGGCCTGCGCCAGCAGCCGGTTGATGTGCTGGGTATGCAGCACCTGCCCCTTGGCCAGGGTAAAGCCCGAGGCCGCCGCCACCTCGCGCAGCGCGTCCAGCCGGTCAGGGGCCGGCTCCTCATGCACGCGATAGACCAGCGGGCGGCGCTTCGCCTCCAATGTCTGCGCGGCCGCGACATTGGCGAGGATCATCATCTCCTCGATCAGTTTGTGTGCCGCCAGCCGCTCGCGGAAGGCCACCGAACGCACGCGGCCGTCCGGGCCGAGTTCGATCCGCCGCTCGGGCAGGTCGAGGTCTAGCGGTTGCCGCCGCGCCCGCGCCTTGTCGGCCAGTTCATAGGCGGCGAACAAAGGCCGGATCACGCTGTCCATCAGCGGCTGCGTCACCGCATCGGGCCGCCCGTCCGCCGCGTCCTGCGCCTGATGATAGGACAGCGAGGCCAGCGAGCGAATCATCCCGCGATGAAAGCCGTGGCCGGTCAGCTCGCCCGAGGAATCCAGCCGCAAGCGCACCGCGATCACCGGGCGGTCGACGCCCTCATGCAGGCTGCACAGGTCGCCCGACAGCGCGTCGGGCAGCATCGGCACCACCCGGTCGGGGAAATAGGTCGAGTTCCCGCGCTTTCTTGCCTCGCGGTCCAGCGCGGTGCCGGGGCGGACGTAATGCGCCACGTCGGCGATGGCCACCCAGACCAGCATGCCGCCCGGATTGGCCGGGTCGGGGTCGGGCATGGCGGCGACCGCATCGTCATGGTCGCGCGCATCCGAGGGGTCGATGGTGATGAAGGGCAGCGTGCGCAGGTCGTCGCGGCCCTTCATCGGTGCGGGCTTCGCCGCCTCGGCCTCCGCCAGCGCCTCGTCGGGGAAATCGTCGGGAATGCCGTATTGATGGATGGCGATCAGGCTGACCGCGCGCGGCGCCGAAGGGTCGCCCAGCCGCTCGATCACGCGGGCCAGCGGCAGGCCCAGCCGGCCCTTCGGCCCGGCCTGCTCGGCCTCGACCAGTTCGCCGTCCTGCGCGCCCAGCGTGGCGTCGCCGCGCACCCGCCATTCGCGGCTGTCGCCCTTGTCGATGGGCAGGATGCGCCCGCCCTCGGTGGTCTTGCGGAAGATCCCGGCGATCTTGTGGGGCTGCATGCCGATGCGCCGCATCAGCCGCGCCTCGTAATCATGCGATTCGGTGCCGGGCGTGGGGGTCAGGCGGGCCAGGAAGCGGTCGCCGGGACCGATGGCCGGGTCATGCTCGCGCGGCAGGAACAGGATGCGCGGCGCGGCGCCGTCGCCCTGCCATTCCAGCGGCTTGGCGAACAGGTCGCCTTGCGCGTCCGGGCCGATCAGCGCCAGGACCGAGACCGGGGGCAGGGCGCCCGCATCCTCGTAATGCCGGCGGCGGCGGGCCAGCAGCCCCTCGGCCTCCAGCTCGCGCAGGATACGCTTGAGTTCGATGCGCTCGGCCCCGCCCTTGAGGCCGAAGGCCTTGGCGAGGTCGCGCTTGCTGGCCGCGTCCGGGTGCTCGGCCACCCAGTCGAGGATCTGCTGTCGGGAGGGGATCGTTGCCATGAGTTTGCCTAGCACGCCCGGCGCGCGGCGGGCAGGGGGGAAATGCGGTCAGACCGCGACGCCGCAACCCTCGGTCGCCGGACCGGCGACGGCGCGGAAGGCGGCGAACAGCTCGCGCCCCATGCCGTGGGCATTGGCGTCGGGATCGAACGCGGCAGGGGCGCGGTTGTTCCAGCCTTCGGTCAGGCAATCCAGCGTGCCGGTCAGCGCGTCCAGCCGCAGCAGGTCGCCGTCGCGCAGCCGCGCGAGCGGCCCGCCCACGGCGGCCTCGGGGCTGACATGGATCGCCGCCGGCACCTTGCCCGAGGCCCCGGACATCCGCCCGTCCGTGACCAGAGCCACCCGCAGCCCGCGCCCCTGCAAGACCCCCATCAGGGGCGTCAGCGCATGCAGTTCCGGCATGCCGTTGGCACGCGGCCCCTGAAAGCGCACGACGATCACGCAATCCTCGGTGAATTCGCCGGCGCGGAAGGCGGTCTTGACCTGCTCCTGATCGGTGAAGACGCGGGCCGGGGCCTCGATCACCAGCCGGTCGGGGGCGATGGCCGAGGTCTTGATCACCCCGCGCCCCAGATTGCCGTTCAGCACCTGAAGGCCGCCATGCGGCTGGAACGGCTCGGTCGCGGGGCGAAGGATGGCGGTGTTGAGGCTGTCGGCCGGCGCGTCGCGCCAGATCAGGTTGCCATCCGCGTCCAGCCCCGGCTCGGCCCGGTAGCGCGCCAGCCCGGCGCCGGCGACGGTCTGCACGTCCGCGTGCAGCAGGCCCGCATCCATCAACTGCCCGATCAGCCAGGGCAGGCCGCCGGCGGCGTGGAAATGGTTCACGTCGGCCAGCCCGTTCGGATAGACCCGCGCCAGCAGCGGGACAGAGGCGGACAGATCGCCGAAATCCTCCAGATCCAGCAGGATGCCGGCGGCGCGGGCCATCGCCGGCAGGTGCAGGATCAGGTTGGTCGAGCCGCCCGTGGCCATCAGCCCGACGATGCCGTTGACGAAGGCCCGCTCGTCCAGCACCTGCGACACCGGGATATAGTCGTTGCCCAGCCGCGTGATCGCTGCGGCCCGCGTCGCCGCCGCGTCGGTCAGGGCATCGCGCAGCGCCGTGCCGGGATTGACGAAGCTGGCGCCCGGCAGGTGCAGGCCCATGATCTCCATCAGCATCTGGTTGCTGTTGGCGGTGCCGTAGAAGGTGCAGGTGCCCGGCGCGTGATAGGAGGCCATCTCGGCCTCCAGCAGGGTCTCGCGCCCGACCTCGCCGCGGGCGAAGGCCTCGCGGATGCGGGACTTCTCGTCATTGGGCAGGCCGGAGGGCATCGGGCCGGCGGGCACGAACACCGCCGGGATATGGCCGAAGGTGGCGGCGGCGATGACCAGGCCGGGCACGATCTTGTCGCAGATGCCCAGGAAAAGCGCCGCGTCGAAGGTGTCGTGCGACAGGCCTACGGCGGCGGCCATCGCGATCACGTCGCGCGAGAACAGCGACAGCTCCATCCCCGCGCGGCCTTGGGTCACGCCGTCGCACATCGCCGGCACGCCCGCCGCCACCTGCACCGTTGCGCCTGCGCGGGCGGCGGAGGCGCGGATGCGGGCGGGATAATCCTCGTAAGGACGATGCGCCGACAGCATGTCGTTATAGGCGGTGATGATGCCCAGATTGGGCGCCCGCCCATGCGCAAGCTTCTGTTTTTCCTCCATCGCCGCATAGGCATGGGCCTGGTTGCCGCAGGACAGATGCGCCCGGCGCGGGCCGTCCTCCGCGGCCTTGGCCGTGCGGGCCAGATAGGCGGCGCGGGTGGTGGCGGAGCGGGCGCGGATACGCTCGGTCACGGCGGCGATGGTCGGGTGCAGGTGGCGCATGGCGGCCTCCGGGTCATTCCGGCACAGCTTACGCCGTTAGCGATAACGCCGGCAAGGGCTTGCTGCGGCGGGTTTTCGCTGGCATCCCGGCCCGATGGAGTGGCGGCAATTTCCCACGGGTGGGCGCGCGGTGCTGGATGCCTGCGTGCTGTATCCCACGATCCTGCGCGAGGTGCTGCTGGACGTGGCCGGCGCCGGGTTGTTCGTGCCCATCTGGTCGGCGCGGATTCTGGGTGAGTGGCGCCATGCCGCCGCGCGGCTGGGACCGGAGGGCGATGCCGTGGCCGGGGCCGAGATCGCGCAGGCGCGGGCGCGGTTTCCCGGCGCCGAGGTGGCGGCGGACGAGGGCGCGGCCCATGATCTGCCCGACCCCGCCGACCGGCATGTTCTGGCGGCCGCCTTGTCGGCGCGGGCGGGGCTGATCGTCACCGCCAACCTGCGCGATTTCCCGCGCCGGGCCTTGGTCCCGGAGGGGGTGGAGGCCCTGCATCCCGACGAATTCCTGACCGGGCTGTGGCGGCGCGACCCCGATCCCGTGGCGGGGGCGGTCCATGCGGCCCATGCCCGCGCGCAGGCCCTTGGCGGCGATATGGACCTGCGGGCGCTGATGAAGCGCGCCCGCCTGCCGCGTCTGGCCCGCGCGCTGGCGCGGGGGTGAGCGGTGGGGTTCGGTGCGTGCAAGCACGCACCCTACGGGATCGCACGGATCGTTGTGCAAGGCGCGGTGCCCTCGGGGCGTAGGGTGCGTGTTTACACGCACCATTCGGGGTCCGACGCATGCAAGCACGCACCCACGGGCGTTCGGGTTCGGCTTGGGACAGGTTACCCCAGCAGGCGCCGCGCGATCACCTGCGCCTGAATCTCGGCCGCGCCCTCGAAGATGTTCAGGATGCGGGCATCGCACAGAACCCGGCTGATCGGATATTCCAGCGCGAACCCGTTACCACCATGAATTTGCAGCGCATTGTCCGCCGCCGCCCAGGCCACGCGCGCGCCCAGCAGCTTGGCCATTCCGGCCTCCAGGTCGCAACGCCGGTCGTGGTCCTTTTCCCAGGCAGCGAAATAGGTCAACTGGCGGGCGATCATCACCTCGACCGCCGACAGCGCCAGCTTGTCGGCCACGCGCGGGAAGGCGGCCAGCGGCTTGCCGAACTGCACCCGCTCGCGCGCATAGCGCAGGCCGTATTCCAGCGCCGATTGCGCCACGCCCACGGCGCGGGCGGCAGTTTGAATCCGTGCCGATTCAAATGTTTGCATCAACTGCTTGAAGCCCTGTCCCGGCTGGCCGCCCAGCAGGTTCTCGGACGGGACCTTGAAGCCGTCGAAGCCCAGCTCGAACTCCTTCATGCCGCGATAGCCCAGCACCTCGATCTCGCCGCCGGTCATGCCGGGCGTGGGGAAGGGGTCGTCGTCGGTGCCCGGCTGCTTCTCGGCCAGGAACATCGACAGGCCCCGCCAGTCGGTGCTGGCGGGGTCGGTGCGCGCCAGCAGGGTCATCACATGGGCGCGGGCGGCATGGGTGATCCAGGTCTTGTTGCCCGTGATCTCCCAGCCGTCTTCGGTGCGGGTGGCGCGGGTGCGAAGGCTGCCCAGATCGCTGCCGGTATTGGGTTCGGTGAACACCGCCGTCGGCAGGATTTCCCCGGACGCGATGCGTGGCAGCCAATGCGCCTTCTGCGCCTCGGTGCCGCCGCACAGGATCAGCTCGGCCGCGATCTCGGACCGGGTGCCCAAGGAACCGACGCCGATGTAACCTCTTGAAAGCTCTTCGGAGACCACCACCATCGACGCCTTCGACAGCCCGTAGCCACCGAATTCCTCGGGGATGGTCAGGCCGAAGACGCCCATGCCGGCCAGGTCCTCGATGACCTGCATCGGGATGTATTCGTCGCGCAGATGCCAGCCATGCGCATGCGGGATCACCTTGTCCTCGGCATAGCGGCGGAACTGGGTGCGGATCATCTCCAGCTCCTCGTCGAGGCCGGAGGCGCCGAAGGTCGCCGCGCCCTCGGCGACAAGGATCAGTTCGGCCAGCCGCGCCCGTGCCTGCGCGGTGTTGCCGCCCATCGCCGCGCGGGCGGCGGCGTCGGGGGCGATGTCGAGGCCGAGGTCGGAAAGCCGCGCGAATTCCGTCTGGCTCATCGGGATGCCGCCGAAAAGCTGGGTCAGGTATTCGCCGAAGCCGATCTGAAGGATCAGCCCCTCGATCTCGCCGAAGGCCCCGGCCTCGTCCAGCCGCCCGGCCCAGGCGGCAAGCTGCGCCAGCGCCTCGGTATAGGTGGCGATCCAGCTCAGCGCATGGGCGGCGTGCTGCTCGGCCTCCAGCAGGGCCGCATCGGGGCGGCCATTCGACAGCACGCGGTCGCGCAGCGCCTCGGTCGCGGCCTCGGTCAGCGGCGCGAGGGCGGGCAGCGCCGCGCGGGCGCTGGCAAGGGCGGCGGAGGGGGAAAACGGCTGCGGCATCGGCTCATCCTGCGGCGGGTCAAACTTCGGCCTCCTGCTAGCGCCTTTGCAGGTGCAGCGCAACGATGATGCGTCAGATTGTTGCGTGACGCATCATTCTGTCGCGACGGATCGCGCGGCGGGGTGCGGAATCCGGCTTGCCGCGCCCCGGCGCCGGGCCTAGCCTTGCGCCCGGAAAACCGCTTGGAGAGGCCAAAGATGACCCAGACCGACGCGAGCGCGCTGACCGCCGCGCTGATCCGCTGCCCCTCGGTGACGCCGGCGGAGGGCGGCGCGCTGGTGCTGCTGGAGGAACTGCTCTCTGGCGCGGGGTTCGAGTGTCACCGCGTCGATCGCAACGGCACGCCGAACCTGTTCGCCCGCTGGGGGCGCAAGGGTGCGAAAACGCTGGGTTTCAACGGCCATACCGACGTGGTGCCGCCCGGCGACGCGGCCAGCTGGACGCATCCGCCCTTTTCCGCGCATCGGGCGGACGGCACCATCTGGGGGCGCGGCGCCACCGACATGAAGTCGGGCGTGGCGGCCTTTGCCGCCGCCGCGGTGGATTTCGTGCGCGAGACCCCGCCCGACGGCGCCATCATCCTGACCATCACCGGCGACGAGGAAGGGCCGGGCGAGGACGGCACCCGCGCCCTGCTGGACTGGATGGCGGCCGAGGGCGAGGCGATGAGCCATTGCATCGTCGGCGAGCCGACCAGCATCGAAGCGATGGGCGACATGATGAAGATCGGGCGGCGCGGCTCGGTCACGCTGAATATCGCGGCCAGGGGGGTGCAGGGGCATTCGGCTTATCCGCACCGCGCCCGCAACCCGATCCATCCGCTGGTGCGGTTGCTGGCGGACCTGACCGCGCAGCCGCTGGATGCGGGGACCGCGCATTTCGAGGCGTCCACGTTGCAGGTGGTCAGCGTCGACGTGGGCAACCCGGCCAGCAACGTGATCCCGGAAACGGCGACGGCCTGCATCAACATCCGCTTCAACGACGCCCATAGCGGGCAGGGCCTGATCGACGCGATCACCGCCCAGGCCAACCGCATCGCGGCAGAGACCGGGGTGACGCTGGCGGTGAGCGCGAAGATTTCGGGCGAAAGCTTCCTGACCGAGCCGGGCGCCTTCGTCGATCTGGTCCGGCGGGCGGTCGCGGATCGTTGCGGGGTCGAGCCGGTCCTGTCCACTTCGGGCGGGACCTCGGATGCGCGCTTCGTCAAGGATCATTGCCCGGTGGTCGAGTTCGGGCTGGTCGGCCGCTACATGCACCAGGTGGACGAGCGTGTGCCGGAGGCGGAAATCGAGGCGCTGAAAGGCATCTATCGCACGATTCTGGAGCGGTATTTCGCGGGCTGAGGGGGGTTACATCGCTTCGCCGAAGCGGCCGGCCACCAGGTCGGCCAGCGCCTCGGCCAGCGCCTCGGCCTCCAGCCCCTCGGTGGTGACGGTGATCGAGGTGCCGCGCGCCGCGGCCAGCATCAGCAGGCCCATGATCGAATCGCCGGAGACGCGGTTCCCCTCGCGCTCGACCCAGGCGCGGGCGTCGAATCGCTCGACGCATTCGACGAATTTCGCCGAGGCGCGGGCATGCAGGCCCTTTTCGTTGACGATCGGCAAGTCGCGGGTGACCGAGGGCATGCCGGGCCTCAGGGCGCCGTCTTCAACGCGCCGCGCGGAGGGCGCGGGCGCTTGCCGGCCAGGTTGGCCAGCTTGCCGGGCTGGCGGCGCGGGGTCTCGTCGGCGGGGCGGATCGGCTGCACCGCGCAGGGCGGCAGCGGCGCCGGGCTGGCGGCACCGGAGGCGCCGAGGCGCCCGTCCTCGCCGGAGATGTCGAGGCTGTTAATGTAACGCCGCCCGGCATCGCGGGCGGCAGCTACGGCTTCGGTCACGGTAAGGTCGCGGGATTTCGCCAGTTTTACCAGCATCGGCAGGTTGGCACCGTAGAGGATCGCGCGGTTCTTCTGCGAACAGGCCAGCAGCGACAGGTTGGAAGGCGAGCCGCCGAACAGGTCCGTCACCACCACCACGCCGTCGCCGGCATCGACGGAATCGGCGGCGCGGCAAATCTCGGCCTGTTTCTCGGCGCGGTCGTGGCCGGGCTGGATGGCGATGGCGCGCATTCGGTCCTGCGGGCCGACGACATGCTCGACCGCGGACAGATATTCCGGGGCAAGGCCCCCGTGAGCGACAATGACGATGCCGATCAATGCAGCCAATCCATTTCAGACCCGATCCGGCCCCAACCTTTCCCCGGCCACGGGGGTCGGCAGCGCGGCGTTGCGGCGTTCCAGTTCCCTGTGCCTCTTAGACACGGGCCACCCGGCTTGTGCAAGCGATTGCGACAGAATTTCCGCGATTGTGACGGAACGGTGTTGCCCGCCGGTGCAGCCGATGCCGATGGCGAGATGGGATTTGCCTTCCTCGCGATGGGCGGGCAGCAAAAACAGCAGCAGATCCTCGATCCGGCGCATGAATTCGGCAAAGCGCGGATCGGCCTTCACATAGTCCTGCACGCGCGGGTCGCGGCCGTCCAGCGGGCGCAATTCGGCCACCCAGTGCGGATTGGCCAGGAAGCGCGTGTCGAACATGATGTCGAGGCCGCGCGGGGTGCCGCGCTTGTAGGAAAACGACTGGACCGAGACGGTCATGGCATGGTCCGGCGCCCGCCCGAACCAGCGGGTCAGTTCGGCCTTCAGATTGTGGGGGGTGGTTTCGGTCGTGTCGATCAGCACGTCGGCGCGGACGCGGATCGGCTCCATCAGGTTGCGCTCGGCCAGCACGCCCGACAGCGGATCATCCTCCGGCGCCAGCGGGTGACGGCGGCGGGTTTCGGAATAGCGGCGCACGATCTGGTCGGGCGCGCAGTCCAGATACAGGGTTTCCAGCGCGATTTCAGGACGTTCCACCAGATGGTCGATCAGCGCGATCAGCCCCGAGGCCGAAAAGTCGCGGTTGCGCGCGTCCAGCCCCAGCGCCAGCGGCACGCCGCGCACCGGCCCGTCCAGCAGCCGCGGCACCAGCGACAGCGGCAGGTTGTCGATGGCCTCGAAGCCCAGATCCTCCAGCACATGGATCGCGGTCGAGCGCCCGGCACCCGACGGGCCGGTGACCAGCACCACGCGCTGCGCCGCGAGTTCCGCAGCGGAAGGCGGCGGGGCAGGGGTGGCATCCGCCTCGGTCATGTCGTCATGTCCTTTCCTGTCAGACGCATGTTATCGCTCGATTCCCGCCCTACCCTAACGTCAAGCGAGCCGCCCGGACAGCGCCATCTGCCGGACGCCCGGCGCCAGCCCCGGATGCAGCGGTCCCAGCACCAGCGGCAGCGCCACGCCCAGCACCTCCACCTGCCGCATCGGCGGCAGCCGCTCGCCCTCCTGCCGGTCCAGGTCGACGACCAGCCCGACCGTCGCCGGCCCCACCGCATCGGCCCCCAGCAGCCCGATGCCGCGCGCCTCGATCCGGCCGCGAATCGTCGCCGGCGCCTCGGCCCATAACCGCCCCCCGGCGGTCCATACCCGCGTGCGGTCGTCGGCCACCAGAGACGCGCCCATGCCCATCAGCGCCAGCGCCAGCGTGGACTTGCCCGTGCCCGAGGCGCCCAGCACCAGCACCCCGCAATCGCCGACCAGCACGCAGCTGGCATGAAGAACATCGCCCTCTTTCTCCGTCACCGCGAATCGCCTCCTGACCCTTTCATCGCACCGAATCCTTGCCGGAACCTTTCCGCCGCCCCGAAATCCGCCGCGCTTCCCCGCTTTTGCGCTAACATCCGCGGTTTGCGCTAACGGAGGCCGGGGGGGCTATGGTTTCGGGAAACCTCCGTGCTATAGGCCCCGCAGCGCCCCGCGCGCCTCAGCAGGAGAAAACGAATGTCCCAGCTTCGCGTCAATCCGCAGCAACGCCTGGAGGATCAGGGTATCGTCGGCCTTGGCAATGTCTATTACAACCTGCTGGAGCCTGCGCTGATCGAGGCCGCGATCGCGCGGGGCGAGGGAAATCTGGGCCTCGGCGGCGCCTTCCTGGTGGCGACGGGCGACAAGACGGGCCGGTCGCCCAAGGACAAGCATGTGGTGCGCACCCCCTCGGTCGAACACACGATCTGGTGGGAGAACAACCGCCCGCAGGAGCCGGCGGCCTTCGACCGCCTCTATGAGGACATGCTGGCCCATATGAAGGGCCGCGACTATTTCGTGCAGGACCTCTATGCCGGCGCCGATCCGGCGCATCGGCTGGACGTGCGCGTGGTCACCGAACTGGCCTGGCACGGGCTGTTCATCCGCCACCTGCTGCGCCGCCCGGCGGCCGGGGAACTGGCCGGCTTCGTGCCGGAATTCACCATCATCAACTGCCCCAGCTTCAAGGCCGACCCGGAGCGGCATGGCGTGCGCAGCGAAACGGTGGTGTCGATCAATTTCGACCGCAAGCTGATCCTGATCGGCGGCACCGGCTATGCGGGCGAGAACAAGAAATCCGTCTTCACCCTGCTGAACTATATCCTGCCCGATCACGGCGTGATGCCGATGCATTGCAGCGCCAACCACGCGCCGGGCGATACGGATGACGTGGCGATCTTCTTCGGCCTGTCGGGCACCGGCAAGACCACGCTGTCGGCGGATGTCTCGCGCACGCTGATCGGCGACGACGAACATGGCTGGTCCGATACGGGCGTGTTCAACTTCGAGGGCGGCTGCTATGCCAAGACCATCAACCTGTCGCCCACGGCCGAGCCGGAGATCTATGCGACGACCTCGCGCTTCGGCACCGTGATCGAGAACATGGTCTTCGATCCCGAGACGCTGGAGCTGGATTTCGCCGACAGCAGCCTGACGGAGAACATGCGCGCGGCCTATCCGCTGGAGCAGATTTCCAACGCCTCCGCGACCGGCATGGCCGGACTGCCGAAGAACGTCATCATGCTGACCTGCGACGCCTATGGCGTGCTGCCGCCCATCGCCCGGCTGACGCCGGCGCAGGCGGAATATCACTTCCTGTCCGGTTTCACCTCCAAGACGCCGGGAACCGAGCAGGGCGTGACCGAACCGCTGCCGACCTTCTCGACCTGCTTCGGCGCCCCCTTCATGCCGCGCCGGCCCGAGGTCTACGGCCAGCTGCTGCGCGACAAGATCGCCCGGACCGGCGCCACCTGCTGGCTGGTCAATACCGGCTGGACCGGCGGCGCCTATGGCACCGGCAAGCGCATGCCGATCAGCGCCACCCGCGCGCTGCTGACCGCGGCGCTGAACGGCTCGCTGGACAAGGTGGAGTTCCGCCGCGATCCGAATTTCGGCTTCGAGGTTCCGGTGGCCGTGCCCGGCGTGCCGGAGGACCTGCTGGACCCGCGCCGCACCTGGGCCGATGGCGCCGGCTATGACGCGCAGGCGAAGAAGCTGGTCGGCATGTTCGCCGACAACTTCGCCCAATATGCCGACAAGGTGGACGAGGACGTGCGCAAGGCCGCCATCGGCTGAATTTCGCTTGTGATGGGCGTTCTTTTTACCCTAGGGTGGAATGACAAAGGGTCGCGCGAGCTATGTCTAGTAAACTCACTGGTTTCATTGAACATATAACCAATGAGCGGGAATTTTCGCCGTCAACAGCGAAGGTGCTGTCGCTCATTTGCCTGCTCGTGGCAGTGGGTATCTCGCTCATGTCGTTCGATACAAAGCGTTTCATATTTTTGAAGGGGACGCTGAACATTACGCCGGACTTTTTATCGGGCGCCATCTCGATTGTTTTGCTCATGCCGCTCTATGCGCGTGGTATTCTGCGATGGAGCAGGTCGGTCTATGGGCTGATAACGCTGTTCCTGCTGTGGTGGATCTTTGCGTCGATCATCCAGATAGCGTTCCAAGGGAAAACAATGGATATCCCGGAGTACCTGGTTTTTGGCGCAGTGGCGCTGTCTTGGCTGGGCATGCGAGGGATTGCAGGTGTTGCGTGGATTCTGGCTTTTGCCGCATGCGTCCTCTCGGCCATCAAGGTGAGCAACGCAATGGGCGGGTGGGGCTTTCTGTTCGTGACCAGCGGTTTCATCGGTTGCTTCCTCCATTCCGGCTTGAGTCCTTCTCATTTCATGGAGGAGATCCGTCAGGAGTTTCATGCCGGTGCCAGCGATGCGAGCAGGCGGATTTCCAAGGATGTGAGAGCTGCCAAGGAACTGCTGTAACAGCGTCGCGGTGACGATGCTGATCGGGAGGCCGATGTGCCGTGACCGCGCCGAGCCGGGGGCGACCCCGGCCTTTTTCGTTGCGCGGTTTTCTGCGGATGTGATCGGCGGGCCGTTGAACCGGCGCCCCGCTATCCCCAAATCGATGGCAAGGAAGCAACGCGAGGAGAGAGGAGAGACGCCCGATGCGACCGACCTATGCGACCAACCTGCCGCAACCTGCCGGAATCCTTGCGAAAATCGGCGAAATCCTCGCGATGGGCCGCGACTGGCTGGACGAACGCGGCAAGCCGGCCTGGATCATCGCCATGATCCTCGGCTTCATCGCCTTCTGGCCCGTGGGCCTCGGCATCCTCGGCTATATGATCTGGAGCAAGCGCATGACCTGCGGACACCGCTACCACGCAAGGCAATCCTTCCGGTCGTCCGGCAATTCGGCCTTCGACGCCTATCGGGACGAGACCATCCGCCGGCTGGAGGACGAGCAGGCCGCCTTCCGCGACTTCGTGGCCCGCCTGCGCGCCGCCAAGGACAAGGCAGAGTTCGACCAGTTCATGGCCGAACGCGCCCAGGCCACCAATCCGGCCCCGCGCGCCGAGGTCTGAACCGGTCCCATCCGTAACCAGCGATCAGGAAGGCCCATGCCGAAAAACAAGATCCTCACCGTTCTGGCTGTCACGTTCTGCGTGCTGTTCGCGGCGGGCTATAAGGTGGGCAGCGATGCTGCACATCGCGACAACGCGAGGGATGCTGCCGCGCAGCCACAGCCTCAGACACCCTGAACGGGGCTGGCTGGCAAAAAAAGGGGCCTTTCGGCCCCTTTTCCCGTATCCGTGGTTCAGCGCGTCGGCACCGGCGGGTCCTGGCGATAGTCGTAAAAGCCGCGCCCGGTCTTGCGGCCCAGCCAGCCGGCTTCGACATATTTCACCAGCAGCGGACAGGGCCGGTATTTGGAATCCGCCAGCCCGTCGTAAAGCACGTTCATGATGGCAAGGCAGGTATCCAGCCCGATGAAATCCGCCAGTTCCAGCGGTCCCATCGGATGGTTGGCGCCCAGTTTCATCGCCTCGTCGATCGAGGTCACGCTGCCGACGCCCTCGTAAAGCGTATAGACGGCCTCGTTGATCATCGGCACCAGGATGCGGTTGACGATGAAGGCCGGGAAATCCTCGGCCCGCGCGGCGGTCTTGCCGATGCGCGCCACCACCTCCACCAGCGTCTGATAGGTTTCCTCGTCGGTGGCGATGCCGCGGATCAGCTCGACCAGCTGCATCACCGGCACCGGGTTCATGAAATGCACGCCCATGAACTTCTCCGGCCGGTCGGTGCGGCTGGCCAGGCGGGTGATCGAGATCGAGGAGGTGTTCGAGGCCAGGATCGTCTCCGGCCGCAGATGCGGCAGCAGGTCCTCGAAGATCGCCTGCTTGACGGATTCGCGCTCGGTCGCGGCCTCGATCACCAGATCGCAGCGGCCCAGCTCGGCCAGAACCAGCGTGGTGCGGATGCGGGCAAGGGCGGATTTGTGGTCGGCCTCGGTGATGCGGCCGCGATGCACCTGCCGGTCCATGTTGTGGTCGATCAGCGCCACCGCCTTGGTCAGCGCCTCCTGGCTGATGTCGGTCATCAGCACGTCATAGCCCGCCAGCGCAAAGACATGGGCGATGCCGTTGCCCATCTGGCCCGCGCCGATCACGCCCACCGATTGAACCGCCATGATACCACTTCCCCCGTAACGAAATTTGCCGGAGACTAGGCCCCTTGCCGGGGTAGTTCAATGCAAAAGCACCGATCCGGCCCTTCATGCCGCAGCGTAGCAAGTGCAATCCGGGTAAAGAAAAACCGCCCGCGCGAACCCTCGCGCGGGCGGTCGATGCCAGGTTGTGCCGGCGATTACAGCTTGCCGGTCAGTTCCGGCACGGCGTTGAACAGGTCGGCGACCAGCCCGTAATCGGCGACCGAGAAGATCGGCGCCTCCTCGTCCTTGTTGATGGCGACGATGACCTTGCTGTCCTTCATCCCGGCAAGGTGCTGGATCGCGCCGGAAATCCCCACGGCGATATAAAGCTCGGGCGCGACGACCTTGCCGGTCTGGCCCACCTGCCAGTCGTTCGGCGCATAGCCCGAGTCGACGGCGGCGCGCGAGGCGCCCACGGCGGCGCCCAGCTTGTCGGCCAGCGCCTCGATGATGGCGAAGTTCTCCTTCGAGCCGAGCGCGCGGCCACCGGAGACCACACGGCCGGCCGAGGTCAGTTCGGGACGGTCGGAGGTCGCAACCTCGTCACCCAGCCATTGCGACAGGCCCGGATCGTCGGCCAGCGCGGCGTCGGAAACCGCAGCCGAATCGCCGTCGCCAGCCGCGTCGAAGCTGGCGGTGCGCACGGTCAGCACCTTTTTCGCGTCCGAGGACTTCACCGTCTGGATGGCGTTGCCGGCATAGACCGGGCGCTCGAACGTGTCGGCATCGACCACGGCGGACACATCCGGGATCACCATCACGTCCAGCAGCGCGGCGACGCGCGGCATCACGTTCTTGGCATCCGTGGTTGAGGGCGCGACGATATGGTCGTAATCGCCGGCCAGCGCCACGATCAGCGCCGCGGTCGGCTCGGCCAGGCGGTGGCCATAGCGGGCGTCCTCGGCCACCAGCACGCGGGCCACGCCGGCGATCTTCGCGGCCTCGGTGGCCGCATCGCGGGCCGAGGCCCCGGCGCACAGCACCGTTACATCGCCCAGACCCTTGACCGCATTGACGGCCTTGGCCGTCGCGTCGCGGTTCAGCACCCCGTTCGTGACTTCTCCAAGCAGCAGAACAGCCATCACACCACCCCCGCTTCTTTCAGTTTCGCCACCAGCTCGTCGACCGAGCCGACCTTGAT
>CAKTBJ010000013.1 GCA_934533075.1 uncultured Paracoccus sp. | reverse complement strand
GCATGAGCGATTACGTCACCCTCTACGACACCACCCTGCGCGACGGCCAGCAGACGCAGGGGGTGCAGTTCTCGGCCACGGAAAAGGCCGAGATCGCCGGCATGCTGGACGCGCTGGGGCTGGATTATATCGAAGGCGGCTGGCCGGGGGCGAACCCGACCGACAGCGACTTCTTCGCCAGCCCGCCCAAGACCCGCGCGATCCTGACGGCCTTCGGCATGACCAAGCGCGCCGGGCGCTCGGCCGCCAATGACGAGGTGCTGGCGGCGGTGATGAATGCCGGGACGGGCGCCGTCTGTCTGGTGGGCAAGACCCATGCCGGGCAGGTGAGCGAGGCTTTGGGGATTTCGCTGGAGGAGAACCTTGAGAATATCCGCGCCTCGATCGCGCATGTCGTGGCGCAGGGCCGCGAGGCTTTGTTCGATGCCGAGCATTTCTTCGACGGCCATGCCGCCGATCCCGCCTATGCGCTGGCCTGCCTGCGCGCGGCGCATGAGGCGGGCGCGCGGTGGGTGGTGTTGTGCGACACCAATGGCGGCACCCTGCCCGGCGACGTGGCCCGCATCTGCGCCGAGGTCATCGCCGCCGGCATTCCCGGCGACAGCCTTGGCATCCATTGCCACGACGATTGCGGCATGGCGGTGGCCAACAGCCTCGCCGCCGTCGAGGCCGGCGTGCGGCAGGTGCAGGGCACGCTGGGCGGCCTTGGCGAGCGTTGCGGCAATGCCAGCCTGACCACGATCATCGCCACGCTGGCCCTGAAACCGGCCTATCGGCATCTGCGCATCGGCACCACGCCCGAGGCGCTGGCCCGGCTGACCCCGATCAGCCAGCGGCTGGACGAGATCCTCAACCGCGCCCCCTCGCGTGCGGCGCCCTTCGTCGGCACCTCGGCGTTTACGCACAAGGCCGGGCTGCATGCCTCGGCCATCCTGCGCAATCCCGCCAGCTACGAGCATATCCCGCCCGAGGCGGTCGGCAATCACCGCACCGTCCCGATGTCCAATCAGGCCGGCCAGTCCAACCTCAGGAAGCGGCTGGCGGATGCGGGCCTTTCGGTGCCGGCAGGCGATCCGGCGCTGGCCCGCATTCTGGAACTGGTCAAGGCGCGCGAGGATCAGGGCTATGCCTATGACAATGCCGAGGCCAGCTTCGAGCTGCTGGCCCGGCGCGAGCTGGGCGCCATGCCGGCGCATTTCACCGTCGAGCGTTACCGCGTCACCGTCGAGCGGCGCGAGATCGCCGGCGGCGCCCGCGTCACCCTGTCCGAGGCCGTGGTCGTGCTGCGCATCGGCGCGGACCGCATGCTGTCGGTCAGCGAAAGCCTCGGGCCGGAGGGCGGCGACATGGGGCCGGTCAACGCGCTGTGGCGGGCGATGGCCAAGGACCTGGGTCCCTATCAGGCCACGGTCGCCGACATGCGGCTGGTCGATTTCCGCGTCCGCATCACGCAAGGGGGGACGGATGCCGTCACCCGCGTGACCATCGACAGCGCCGATTCTCGCGGCAACCGCTGGTCCACGGTGGGGGTGTCGGCCAATATCGTCGATGCCAGCTTCGAGGCCCTGACCGACGCCATCCGCTGGAAGCTGATCTTCGACCAGGTGCCGCTGGCATGACCGATCTGGCCGCCATCGCGGCGGAGTTGCGGGACACCGACCCGACGCGCTTCGGCGCCAGCCTCGCCGCACCGCCGGCGGCGCGCGGGCGGCTGTGGACGCTTTACGCGCTGCATCACGAACTGGCGCGAATCCCCTTTTCGGTCAGCGAGCCGATGCTGGGCGAAATCCGCCTGCAATGGTGGGCCGACCAGCTTATCGCCCTGGGCGAGGGCCGGCCCGCGACCGGCCATCCGACGCTGGAGGCGCTGGCGCGGGAATGGGGCAGCGATGCGGGCCGGCTGGCCGCGCTGCCCGAGGGTCATCGCCGCTGGTGCACCGGCCCGCCCTTTGCGGATGCCGGGGATGCGCTGGCGATGGTCGACGCCACCAGCGGCGCGCTGATGCAGGCCGCGGCCTCGGTGCTGGCGCCGGGAGTGGCGGCGGTGGCCGGCTTGCAGGGGCGCGGCATGGGCGTGGTGGCGCTGCTGCGCGGCTGGCCGGCGCTGATGGAAGGCGGCTGGTTGCAGGCGTCGCTGGGCACGGCGCTGGTGCGCGCCGGGCGCGCGGCCTTCGCGCAGGCCCGCGCGCAGCGGCGCGCCGTGCCCAAGGCGGCGGCGCCGGCGCTTTACGCCGGGGCGGGACTGAAGGCGCTGCTGGACGCGGCCGCGATGGACCCGGCCGCCCTGCCCGGCGTGTCGGAATTCCGCCACCGCGCCGGCCTGGCACGGCTGGCTCTCACCGGGCGCTGGTGGGTGTGACCTCGCCGTTATGGTGCGTGCAAGCACGCACCCTACGGGGCGGCGGATCGGCCAAAGGGATGGAACCGGCCGTCACTGCAATCCGCAGGGTGCGTGCAAGCACGCACCGCAGCGGACCATCAGCCGGGCGCGCGACGGCCCTTCCCCCTACAGCCCCGAATCGCCCTGCCGCAGCCCCTTGGGCCGCACACTCGGCTGGGTCGAGCGGATCAGCGAACCGGCGCCGTGCTCGGTGAACAGCTCCAGCAGCACCGCATTCTTCACCCGCCCGTCGAGGATCACCGCCGCCCGCACGCCGGCCTCCAGCGCGTCCAGCACGGTCTCGGCCTTGGGGATCATGCCGCCGGCGATGGTGCCGTCCGCGATCATCGCCCGCATGTCGTCGGGGCGCATCTGCGTCACCACCTCGCCCGCCGCGTTCTTGACGCCGGGCACGTCGGTCAGCAGCAGCAGCCGGTCGGCCTTCAGCGCCCCGGCAATCGCCCCCGCCGCCGTGTCGCCGTTGACGTTGAAGGTCTCGTTATCGGCCATCCCCGTCGCCACCGGCGCGATCACCGGGATCATCCCCGCCGAATAAAGGTCGCGGATGATCTGCACGTTCATCTCGACCGGGCGGCCCACGAAACCCAGCGCCGGGTCGTCGGCCTCGCAGACCATCAGGTCGTCGTCCTTGCCCGAGATGCCGACCGCGCGCCCGCCCTCGTCATTGATCGCCTGCACGATGCGCTTGTTCACGAGGCCCGAGAGCACCATCTCGACCACCTCGACGGTTTCGCGGGTGGTGACGCGCTTGCCGCGCTCGAACCGGCTTTCGATGCCGAGGCGGCCCAGCATCTGGTTGATCATCGGCCCGCCGCCATGCACGACGACCGGGTGGATGCCGACCTGCTTCATCAGCACGATGTCGCGGGCGAAATCCGCCATGTCGGCGGCGTCGCCCATCGCGTTGCCGCCGAATTTCACCACCACCACGGCGCCGGCATAACGCTGCATATAGGGCAGCGCCTCGGACAGCGTGGCGGCAACGGCGGTCCAGTTCTGGTTCATGTCCTGCTTTCTCATCGGCCTGCCCTGCGGGAATCGCCGCGCAGCCTAGACGAAAGCGCGCCGGGGTCCAGCCCTAGAGCAGGGCTTCGATGGTCGCGCGCAGCGTGGCGATGCCCTCGCCCTTGTCGGAGGAGGTCACGACCAGTTCCGGAAAGGCCGCCGGGTGACGTTGCAGGGCGGCTTCCACCTGCGCCACGGTCTGGGCCATGATCTTCGGGCCGATCTTGTCGGCCTTGGTCAGCACCACCTGGAAGGGCACGGCGGAGCGGTCCAGCAAGGCCATGATCTCGTGATCCACGTCCTTGATACCGTGGCGCGAATCGATCAGCGCAAAGGCCCGGCGCAGGGTCGGCCGCCCGGCCAGATAGGATTTCAGCAGCGCCTGCCAGCGTTTCACCACCGGCAGCGGCGCCTGCGCGAACCCATAGCCGGGCAGGTCCACCAGATAGCCGCGCGACCCGAGGGCGAAATAGTTGATCTCCTGCGTCCGCCCCGGCGTGTTCGAGGCGCGCGCGATGCCCTTCCGCCCGGTCAGCGCGTTGATCAGGCTGGACTTGCCGACATTGCTGCGCCCGGCGAAGCAGACTTCGGGCCGGTCGGCGGCGGGCAGCCCGTCCATCGCCACCACGCCCTTGACGAAATCGACGGGGCCGGAAAACAGCAGCCGCCCGGCCTCGGCGGCCTGCGGCGTGGGATCGGGCGCGACGGGGAAGGCCACGGGGTTCACGGCTGCACCTCCACCGGGGCGCCGACCTCGACCTGCGCGCCGGCCAGCACCTCGGCATAGATGCCGAAATCGGCATCGCCTTGCAGGGATTTCAGCGCGGCGGGCATGTCGATGTCATGCCGCCCGGTTTCGGTGTCGGCACTGGTCGCGTCGCAGCGCCCGATCCGCTCGCGCACCGCCAGCCGCGCCTCGCCGATGCGCAGGAAACGGCCGATCCAGTCGCGTTCGGCGAACGGCTCCAGCCCCTCGATCCAGAAGTTCGCCCGCCAGCGGTCGCAGCCCAGCACCCGGCCCAGCCGCGCCTCCAGCACCGCCAGCGAGGCCAGCGACAGGACCGAGACATAGGACTGCCGCGTATCGGTCAGCGGCTGCGGCCCTTTAACCAGCCGCAGCGGGCGCGGCTTGTCGGCGGGCCAGAGCGGTTCCAGCCAAGCCAGCAACGCGGCGTCGTCCGCGGGGTCGAAATCCAGCGCGCCGGCCCGCGGATGGGTCAGGCGCAGGCGACCGTCCGGCAGGCGCGCGCCGCGGATGGCCTGAAGTTCCGGCCCGGCGACGCCGCGCAGGAATTGCGACTTGGGCAGCCAGCGGTCGATGCCGCCCTGCCCGTTCAGGTGCCGCGCCGCATCCGCATGCAGCACGGCGAAGGCACGGTCGCCCGGCAGGCAGGCGCCCGCGTCCAGCGTGACGCGATCCAGCAGCTCGCCCCTGATCGACTTGATCGGGAACCGCTCGATCCGCGCCAGCGAAGGGGTCACTTCTTCGCCCTCGCGAAGCTGGCGCGCAGGTTGCCGAACAGGTCGGGCCGGTGCCCGTGCATCGACATGATGGTGTATTGCTGGATGATGGTGATGACGTTGTTGGTGATCCAGTAAAGCACCAGACCCGACGCGAAGCCGCCCAGCATGAACATGAACACCCAGGGCATCCAGGCGAAGATCATCTTCTGCGTGGCATCGGTGGGCGCCGGGTTCAGCTTCTGTTGCAGCCACATGCTGACGCCCAGCACGATGGCCAGCACCGGCAGCGAAAGCGAGTGCAGCAAGGTGCCCTGCGCCGGAACGCTCCACGGGAACAGGCCGAACAGGTTCAGCAGGCTGGACGGGTCCGGCGCCGAGAGGTCGCGAATCCAGCCCACCCAGGGCGCATGCCGCAATTCGATGGTGACGAAGATCACCTTGTAGAGCGAGAAGAAGATCGGGATCTGCAACAGCACCGGCAGGCAGCCGGCGGCCGGGTTCACCTTTTCCTTCTTGTAGAGCGCCATCACCTCCTGCTGGAACTTGGCGCGGTCGTCGCCGGTGCGGGCCTTGATCGCCTCCATCTCGGGCTGAAGCTCGCGCATCTTGGCCATCGAGATGTAGGACTTGCGCGCCAGCGGGAAGACCAGCGTCTTCAGCACGAAGGTCAGCGCGATGATCGCCCAGCCCATGTTGCCGATGATGCCGTGCAGCCAGTGCAGCAGCCGGAAGATCGGCTTGGTCAGGAAGAAGAACCAGCCCCAGTCGATGCTGTCCACGAAGCGCACGATGCCGGCATCGCGCTCGTATCCGGTGATCGTCTCCCAGACCTTGGCGCCGGCGAACAGACGCGTGGTCGAATCGGCCGAGGCGCCGGGCGCGACGGTGATCATCGGCAGGCGGGCCTCGGTCTGGTAGATATTGGCCTGCGCCGAATATTTCACCACGGCGGTGAAGGGCTGGCCTTCCTCGGGCGCAAGGGTGGTCATCCAGTATTTGTCGGTGAAGCCCAGCCAGCCGCCCGAACTGGCCTCGATCACCTGCGCCTGGCCCTCGCCGGCCACCGGGTCCAGCTTGGTGATGGCCTTGTATTTCATCTCCTCAAGCGAATCGTTCAGCACGCCGACGACGCCTTCGTGCAGGATGTAGAAGCCCTGCCCGTCCGGCTGGCCGTGGCGGGCGATGATCCCGTAGGGCTGGGCCGAGAACGGGGTTTCGGCGTTGTTCTCGATGGATTGGGTGATGGTGAACAGGAAGCGGTCGTCCACGGCGAAGCTGCGGCGGAAGATCTGCCCGGCGCCGTTGTCCCAGGCCAGCACGACCGGCTTGCCCGGCGCCAGCACGTCGCCCGATTCGACGCTCCATTCCGTCGCCGCGCCCGGCACCAGCGCCGGGTCGGTGCCCTGCGCCGCCACCCAGCCATAGATGGCGTAATAAGGCTTGTGCGCCGAGACCTCCGGGATGCCGGGGACCGAGGGCATGCCGGCGGCCGAGCCGGCCGAGGTCGGCGACAGCAGCCGCACCAGCGGCGACCGGGGGTCCAGCGTCTCGTGATAGCCCTTCAGCAGCAGGTCGTCGACGCGCCCGCCCGCCAGCGAGATCGAGCCGGACAGCGCCGGCGTGTCGATGGTCACGCGCGGGGCGGTGGCGGTGGGGTCGCCGGATGCGGCCGGGACGACATCGGCCGGCTGGCCGGGCGCCACGCCCGCCGGCGGCGTCACCACGCCGTCCTGCGCGATCTGCTGGCTGGCCTCGGTCTCGGGCGGCGGCGTCACCTCGGGGGCGAAAAGCGTATACCAGACCACGACCACGAGGAACGACAGCACGGTCGCCAGGATCAGATTGCGGTTGTTGTTATCGTCCATTGCCTCACCCGTCGCTCGACGCTCATGCCGCGCCGTTCAACAAAAGGCCCGCCGGAAGGTCAAGCGGAAAGCCCCGAAACCGGCCCCAGGCGCGGTCACGAAATGCCGCGCGAGGGGAAAAACCGGGTTTTCGGGCGGCGCGGCATGGCGCCGGGGAACGAAGCGGGTGCGTCAGGCGGCGGGAAGGCGCCGCTCGACAATCTCGGCATACCAGCTGGAGCCGGCGGGAATCGCGTCGTCGTCGAAGTCATAAGCCGGATGGTGGACCATCGCCGTATCGCCGTTGCCGACCCAGATATAGGCGCCGGGCCGGGCCTCCAGCATATAGCTGAAATCCTCGGCGGCCATCATCGGCGTCACCTCGGTCTGCACCTCGGGGGAAATCGCCTGCGCGGCCTCGATGGCGTGGCGGGTGGCCTCGGCGTCGTTGACGGTCACCGGATAGCCGCGATCGTAATCCACCTCGGCCACGGCGCCGAAACTCTGGGCGATGCCGCGCGCGATGCGGATGACGCCCTCCTCCAGCTGGTCGCGCACGCCGGCATCGAGGCTGCGGGCGGTGCCGTGGATGCGCACCACCTGGGGAATCACGTTATGCGCCGCCGAATCGCTTTCCACCACGGTGGCCGAGATCACGCCGCTGAGCAGCGGATCGACATTGCGCGCCACCACCGATTGCAGCGCCACGATGACATGCGCGGCCACCAGCATCGTGTCCACCGCGTTCTGCGGCGCCGCCGCATGGCCGCCGCGCCCGGTCAGGGTGATGCTGAAGGCATCCGCCGCCGCCATCATCGGGCCGGGGCGAATCGCGAAGGTGCCGGTGGGCACGCCGGGCATGTTGTGCATGCCATAGAACTCGTCGATGCCCCAGCGTTCGGCCAGCCCGTCCTCCAGCATCTTCAGGCCGCCGCCGCCGCCCTCCTCGGCCGGCTGGAAGATCACCACGGCGGTGCCGTCGAAATTGCGGGTCTCGGCCAGGTACTTCGCCGCGCCCAGCAGCATCGCCGTATGCCCGTCATGGCCGCAGGCATGCATCGCGCCGGGATTCTTCGAGGCATAGGGCGCCCCGGTGATCTCGCTCATGGCCAGCGCGTCCATGTCGGCGCGCAGCCCGATGGTGCGGCCCGAGCCGTTGGTGCGGCCGCGGATCACGCCGACCACGCCGGTCTGGCCGATCCCCTCCGTCACCTCGTCCACGCCGAATTCGCGCAGCAGTTCCGCCACCCGCGCGGCGGTGCGGTGCACGTCGAAATTCAGTTCCGGGTGCTGGTGGAAGTCGCGCCGCCAGGCGGTGATTTCCGGGTGAAGATCGGCGATGCGGTTCTTGACGGGCATGAGGGTCTCCTTCGCGCGGCCCGGACGGGACCGGTTGCGCGGCATTTGCAGGTTGTCGGGTCAGGGGTGATTCATTCGTGCGTCACGGGTTCCACCAGCACCCGGTGCCCCGGCGCGACCTCCTGATAGACCGAGGCCGGCAGGACGTAGTCGACCGGATGGATCGGGGACGGGATCGGGCGGAAGTTCAGGTCCTCGCTGATCTTCTTCTGGCGCGGATCGGCGACCGGCACGGCGGCCATCAATTGCCGCGTATAGGAGTGCTGGGGGTTCTCGAACACCTGCTGGCGGGTGCCGATCTCGACGATGCGGCCCAGATACATCACGCCGACATGGTGGCTGACGCGTTCGACCACGGCCATGTCGTGGCTGATGAACAGCATGGAAATGCCCAGGTCCTGCTGCAATTCCATCAGCAGGTTCAGCACCTGCGCCTGCACCGACACGTCCAGCGCGGAAACCGCCTCGTCGGCCACGACCAGGCGCGGGTTCAGCGCCAGCGCGCGGGCGATGGCGATTCGCTGGCGCTGGCCGCCCGACATCTCGTGCGGATAGCGGCGCATGAAGCTGCGCGGCAGCTCCACCCGGTCGAACAGGGCGGCGACGCGATCCTTGCGCTCGCTGCGGGTGCCGATGCCGAAATTCTCCATCGGCTCGGCCACCTGATCATACAGCTTCATGTGCGGATCGAGGCTGGCGAAGGGGTCCTGGAAGATCATCTGCATGTCGCGCCGCGCCTTGCGCAGGTCGGATTGCGACAGCGACAGGATGTCGGTGCCGTCGAGGTCCACCCGGCCCGAAAGCGGCTCGACCAGCCGCAGGATCGAGCGCGCCGCCGTCGACTTGCCGCAGCCCGATTCACCGACCAGCGACAGGGTTTCGCCGGCATTGATGGTAAAGCTGACATCCTCGACCGCATGGACGCGCGCGACGGTGCGGCGCAGCAGCCCGCCCCGGATGTCGAAGCGCGTGGTCAGGTTCTGCACGGTCAGCAGGGGCTTGGGGTCCTTGACGATGATCGGCTGCGGATCGACGGCCGTGCCGTCGCTCATCCGCCGCATCCGCTCGGGGTAGGGCTTGCCGGTCATCTCGCCCAGCCGCGGCACGGCGGCCAGCAGCATCTTGGTGTAGTCTTTCTTCGGGTTCTCGAAGATCTCCTCGACGGGGCCTTCCTCGACCTTGTCGCCGCGATACATCACCACCACGCGGTCGGCCATCTGCGCCACCACCGCCATGTCATGGGTGATGAACAGCACGGCGATGCGCTTCTCGCGCTTCAGCCGGTCGATCAGCGCCAGGATTTCCGCCTGGATGGTCACGTCCAGCGCGGTGGTCGGCTCGTCGCAGATCAGCAGGCGCGGCTCGCAGGCCATCGCGATGGCGATCACCACCCGCTGGCGCATGCCGCCCGATAATTCGTGCGGATACTGGTCCATGCGCCGCTCGGGTTCCGGGATGCGGACCTGTTTCAATATCTCGATGGCGCGGGCGCGGGCCTGGGCCTTGGTCATGCCGCGATGGGCGATCAGCCCCTCGGTCAGCTGGTTGCCGACGGTAAAGACCGGGTTCAGCGCCGTCATCGGCTCCTGGAAGATCATGCCGATCTGGTTGCCGCGGATGTCGCGCATCGCCGGGGTGGACTGGCGCGCAAGGTCGATCATCGCGCCGTCGCCGGGATCGAACATCAACTGCCCGTTGGTGATGGTGCCGCCGCCGAACTCCACCAGCCGCATCAGCGACAGCGAGCTGACCGACTTGCCCGAGCCGGATTCGCCCACCACGCAGACGCATTCGCCCGGATTGATGTTGAAGCTGATGTCCTTGACGCCGACGACGACGCCGTCCCCGGTCTGGAACTCGACACGAAGTTTCTGAATCGAAACGATCGGTTTTTCGTCCAGCATCGTCCCCGCCCCCATTTTGCATCCGGCACAGGCTAGCGGCTGCCGGATGAATGTCAAAGCCGAAACGATGCGCGGGCGCCCTCGCGTTTAGGCTTGCTTTCCATTCGGGCTTCGTTTGAAAATGCCTCATTCAGCGGGCCGGCATTGCCGGACCAACCGGCAAGAGCCATGACAGAAGCTTGAGGGCACAGACTGCATGACGCACCCGGCCAGCCGGACTTCCCAACAGGAGAGAACAATAATGAAAGCTGTAACCTTGCTGATGGGGGCGGCGGCCACGCTCGCCCTCGCGTCCGCCGCGCTGGCGGAGCGCGGCACGGACGGGCAGTTGAACCTGCTTTACTGGCAGGCGCCCTCGACGCTGAACCCCTATCTGTCCTCGGGCAACAAGGACGTGCATGCCTCCTCCGTGGTGCTGGAGCCGCTGATCTCCTTCGATACCGAGGGGGTGATGGTGCCGCGCCTGGCGGTCGAGGTGCCCTCGCTGGACAATGGCGGTATCTCCGAGGACCTGCGGACGGTGACCTGGAGGCTGAGGGAGGGCCTGAAATGGTCCGATGGCAGCCCGGTGACATCGGCGGACGTGAAGTTCACCGCCGATTACTGCATGCACCCGGAAGGCGGCTGCGCGCAGGAGGCCCGCTTCGAGGGAATCGAGAGCATCGAGACCCCGGACGAGCTGACCGTGGTGATCCGTTTCCGCGACCCGCGCCCCAATCCGTTCACCGCCTTTTCCGGCAGCCAGTCGCCGGTCTTGCAGGCGGCGCAATTCGCCGACTGCCTCGGCCCGGCGGCCTCGGCCTGCACGGATGCGAATTTCGGTCCCATCGGCACCGGCCCGTTCAAGGTGACCAGCTTCAAGACCAACGACGTGGTGATGTATGAGGCCAATCCCGAATATCGCGACCCCGACCTGCCGCATTTCCAGACGGTGATGCTGAAAGGCGGCGGCGATGCCGCGGCCGCCGCCCGCGCCGTGCTGGAAACGGGCGAGTTCGACTATGGCTGGAACCTGCAACTGGCGCCGGAGGTGCTGACCAGCATGGCCGCCGCCGGCAAGGGCGAGCTGCTGGTCGGCTTCGGCACGCTGGTCGAGCGGATCGAGGTCAACTTCACCGATCCCTCGCCCTCGCTGCCCGAGGGCGAGCGTTCGACCGTCAAGCATCCGCACCCGATCCTGTCGGACCTGCGCGTGCGCCAGGCGCTGTCGATGGCCATCGACCGCGAGTTGCTGACCGAGATCGGCTATGGCGAGACCGGGCAGCCGACCTGCAACTATGTCCCGGCCCCGGCGGCCTTCGCCTCGGACAACACCGACTGCTTCGCGCAGGACATCGAGGGCGCCAGGGCGCTGCTGGACGAAGCCGGCTGGGTGCCCGGCCCGGATGGCATCCGCGTCAAGGACGGCAAGCGGCTGTCGCTGCTCTATCAGACCTCGGTGAACGCGGTGCGCCAGGACTTCCAGGCGCTGATCAAGCAATGGTGGCAGGAGATCGGCGTCGAGACCGAGCTGAAGGCCATCGACGGCAGCGTCTATTTCGGCGGCGATGCCGGCTCGCCCGACACGTTCCAGAAATTCTACGCGGACGTGGAGATGTATGCCAACAACTTCAACGGCACCGACCCGGAGCCTTACCTGGCGCAGCGCACCTGCGAGAAGATCCCCGGTCCCGACACCCAGTGGCAGGGCGAGAACGTCACCCGCTTTTGCAGCGACGAATATGACGCGCTGATCCGCGAGCTGGGCGCCACCGCCGATCTGGACGAGCGCGGCGAACTGGCCAAGCGGCTGAACGACATCCTGACCAAGGACACCATGTCGATGATCCCGCTGGTCTATCGCGGCGACGTGTCGGCGCGCTCGCTGACGGTGGACGGCATCGGCGAACTGAACGGCTGGGACAGCGAGCTGTGGAACATCGCCGAATGGTATCGCGTAAAATAAGCTGATAAAACAAAGGACTGCCCCGGTTTCGGGGCAGCCGGCACATAACTGGGAGGAAATGACGCATGACTTACAGATTGTTCCTGTCGGGCGCCGCCGTGGCCGCACTGACCGCCGCCAGCCCGGCCCTGGCCGAGCGCGGCGCCGATGGCCAGGTGAACGTGTTCTACTGGCAGGCGCCCTCGACGCTGAACCCCTATCTGTCCTCGGGCAACAAGGACGTGCATGCCGCCTCGGTGGTGCTGGAGCCTCTGGCCAGCATCAATTCCAGCGGCGAGCTGATCCCGCTGCTGGCCAGCGAGGTCCCCTCGCTGGAGAATGGCGGCATCTCGGAAGACCTGAAGACCGTGACCTGGAAGCTGCGCGAAGGGGTGCTCTGGTCGGACGGCACCCCGTTCACCTCGGCGGACGTGAAGTTCACCGCCGATTACTGCATGCACCCGGAAGGCGGCTGCGCGCAGGGCGCCCGCTTCGAGGGCATCGAGAGCGTGGAGACCCCCGACGACCTGACCGTGGTGGTGCATTACTCGGAGCCGCGCCCCTATCCGTTCACGGCCTTCACCGGCTCGGAATCGCCGATCATCCAGAAGGCCCAGTTCGAGGAGTGCACCGGCACCCGCGCCTCGGCCTGCACCGAGCAGAATTTCGGTCCCATCGGGACCGGCGGCTTCAAGGTCGCGTCGTTCAAGACCAATGACGTGGTGACCTTCGAGGCGAACGAGAACTTCCGCGACCCCAACCTGCCGCATTTCCAGACCGTGCTGCTGAAAGGCGGCGGCGATTCGGCCGCGGCCGCGCGCGCCGTGCTGGAAACCGGCGAGTTCGATTTCGCCTGGAACATCCAGCTTGCGCCCGAGGTGCTGGCCAGCATGGCCGGCGCCGGCAAGGGCGAGGTCCTGACCGGCTACGGCACCGCCTTCGAGCATATCGTGCTGAACACGACCGATCCCAGCCCGTCGCTGCCCGAGGGCGAGCGCGCCACCGTCAAGCATCCGCACCCGATCCTCGGCGACTTCAACGTCCGCAAGGCGCTGTCGCTGGCCATCGACCGCGAGCTGCTGAACGAGATCGGCTATGGCGAGACCGGCAAGGCCACCTGCAACTACATCAACGCGCCCGAGATCTATGCCTCGGACAACACCGAATGCCTGGTGCAGGACATCGAGGCCGCCAAGGCGCTGCTGGACGAAGCCGGCTGGGTTCCCGGCCCCGACGGCGTGCGCGTCAAGGACGGCGTGCGGCTGAGCCTGCTCTACCAGACCACGGTGAACGCGGTGCGCCAGGACTTTCAGGCCCTCATCAAGCAGTGGTGGCAGGAAATCGGCGTCGAGACCGAGCTGAAGACCGTCGATGCCAGCGTGTTCTTCGGCGGCGATGCGGGTTCGCCCGACACCTACCAGAAGTTCTATGCCGACGTGGAGATGTATACCTCCACCTATGACGGCACCGACCCCGAGGCCTCGCTGGCGCAGCGCACCTGCGAAAAGATCCCGTCGCCCGAAAGGCAGTGGCAGGGCGAGAACATGGGCCGCTTCTGCGACCCGGCATATGACGCCCTGGTCAGGGAGCTGGGCAATACCGCCGACCTCGAGGAGCGCGCGCGCATCACCATCCAGCTGAACGACATGCTGACCAAGGACAGCATGCACCTGCTGCCGCTGGTCTATCGCGCCAGCGTCTCGGTCAAGTCCAACACGCTCGACATCGTGGAGGAGCTGAACCCCTGGAACAGCGAGATGTGGAACATCGCCGAATGGCGCCGCGTGCAGTGAACGCCTTCCGGTCCGGCCCGCTCCGGGCCGGACCGCCGCCTTCCCCCGCGACCGGAGGATCGGGATGCTGAACTATACCCTGCGACGCCTGGCCCTTGCGGTGCCGACGCTGCTGATGATCTCGCTGGTGATCTTCCTCGTGCTGGAGGCCTCGCCCGGCAACCCGCTGGGCGAGATCCCCCTGACCATCCCGCCCGAGGTGCAGGCGAGGATGCGCGCCGCGCTGGGCCTCGATGACCCGTGGTATGTGCGCTATGTGCTCTGGCTGCGGCAATTCTTCTGGGTCGAGCCGCTGCATTGGATCGACCAGATCTTCGGCACCTCCTACAGCGCCGGCATGCAGCGCATCGTCAGCTTCCAGTCGCGCAGCCCGGTCTTCGACGTGATCGCGCAGCGGGTGCCGCAGACGCTGACCGTGGTGGGCCTGTCCTATCTGCTGGGCGTGACCATCGCCATCCCGATCGGCATCATCTCGGCCTACAAGCAATATTCCTGGATCGACCAGCTGGGCACCTTCATCTCGATGATCGGCTTCTCGCTGCCGACCTTCTTCACCGGCGTGGTGTTCATCATCATCTTCGGCGTCTACCTGAACTGGTTCCCCACCGTCTACGACACCACGCTGGTGGTGCGCGACTGGGCCAGCTTCAAGGCGCAGGTGCGGCAGATGACCCTGCCGGCGATGGTGCTGGCGCTGTATAACGCCGCGCTGATCAGCCGCTACATGCGCGCCTCCATGCTGGACAATCTGGGACAGGATTACGTCCGCACCGCCCGCGCCAAGGGCATGAGCGAGTTCGTCGTGGTCATGAAGCACGTCCTGCGCAACTCGCTGATCCCGGTGGTGACGGTGATCGCGCTGGGGCTGCCCTCGATCTTCGGCGGCGCCATCATCACCGAGCAGGTGTTCAAGGTGAACGGTCTGGGTCAACTCCTCATCATGTCGATCCATGCCAACGACATGCCGATGACCATGACGCTGACCTTCATCTTCGCCATCCTGATCGTCGTCTTCACCCTGATCGCCGATGTGCTTTACGGCGTTCTCGACCCGCGGATTCGCTATGACTGAGCCAACCAGCCCGAAAGACGCCGGGGCGCAGGCCGCCCTCCGCCAGGCCGACGCGACCGAGCAGGTGGCCGAGGCCACCAGCAACGCCGCCACGCCGGGGGGCGAGATGCTGCCCCCCGACCAGCCCGTGCAGATCACGGCGACGCGCAGCCACTGGCGCGATGTCTGGTCGCAGTTCCGCGCCCACAAGGGGGCGATGGTGGCGCTGATGGTGTTCATCCTGGTGGTGCTGTTCGTCGTCGTCGGTCCCTCCCTCTGGCGCGTCGATCCCGGCTATGCCGACATCCGCGCCCGCAACAGCGGTTTCAGCGCCGCGCATCCGCTGGGCACCGACCAGCTGGGCCGGGACGTGCTGGCGCGGCTGATGGCCGGGGGGCGCATCACGCTGTCGGTCGGCCTGACCGCCATGCTGATCGCGATCACGCTCGGCTCGCTCATCGGGGTGCTGGCCGGCTATTTCAAGCGGCTGGACGCGCCGCTGTCGCGCATGATCGAGCTGTTCCTCGCCCTGCCCCTGCTGCCCTTGCTGCTGCTGGTGGTGCAGCTGTTCCGCGACCCGCTGTCGCAACGCTTCGGCACCGGCACCGGCATCTTCATCCTGATCGTGACGGTGATCGGCGCGACCTCGTGGATGCAGGCGGCGCGGATCGTGCGCGGCGAGGTGCTGGGCGTCAAGCAGCGGGAATTCGTCCTCGCCGCGCGCTCCATCGGCACCACGTCGCGCAAGATCGTGACCCGTCACATCCTGCCGAACGTGCTGTCGCCGATCATGGTCTCGGCCACCCTGGGCATCGCCACGGCGATCATCACCGAATCGGCCCTGTCCTTCCTGGGCCTCGGCTTCCCGCCGGATTTCCCCACCTGGGGCAGGCTGGTCAACGACGCGGTGGATTCGATGCAGCTTTACCCCTCGCGGGTGATCCTGCCGGGGATCATGATCTCGATCACCGTGCTGTCGGTGAACTATATCGGCGACGGGCTGCGCGACGCGCTGGACCCGCGCATCCGGGGACGCTGAGCGCGGGGGGCGGCAACGCCCCCTGCCCTTACGCCTCGCGGTCGCGGAAGGCGGCGGCCATCAGCGCGCGGGTGTAATCCGTGGCCGGCGCGTCGAAAAGCTGCCCGGTCGGGCCTTGCTCGACCACCTCGCCGGCGCGCATCACCATGATCTTGTGACTCATCGCACGAACCACGCGCAGGTCGTGGCTGATGAACAGGAAGGCCAGCCCGTGATCGCGCTGGAGCCGGCGCAGCAGCTCGACGATCTGCACCTGCACCGTCATGTCCAGCGCCGAGGTCGGCTCGTCCAGCACCACCACCTTGGGCCGCAGCACCATCGCGCGGGCGATGGCGATGCGCTGGCGCTGGCCGCCGGAAAACTCGTGCGGATAGCGGTCCATCACCGCCGGGTCGAGGCCGACCTCGGCCATGATCTCCGCCACGATCTGCTTGCGGTCGCGGCCCGGCTCGATGCCGTGGACGCCCAGGCCTTCGGCGATGATCTGCTCGACCGTCATCCGGGGGGACAGGCTGCCATAAGGGTCCTGGAACACGATCTGCATGTCGCGGCGCAGGTCGCGCAGCCGCCCCCCGCCCCATTGCGAGATGTCCTGCCCCAGAAAGACGATGGGGCCGCGCGATTCGATCAGCCGCATGATCGCCAGCGCCAGCGTGGTCTTGCCCGAGCCGCTTTCGCCCACGATCCCGAGGGTTTCCCCGGCGCGCACCGACAGGGTGGCGCCGTCCACGGCCTTGATATGGCCCACGGTGCGGCGCAGCAGCCCGCGCTTGATCGGGAACCAGACCTTGAGGTCGCTTGTCGAGACGATCTCGGGCGCGTCCTCGGGCAGCGGCCGGGCCAGCCCGGCGGCCTCGGCCGCCAGCAGCTTGCGGGTATAGGGGTGCTGCGGGTTGGCGAAGATCGCCTCGACCGGGCCGGATTCCACGATCTCGCCGTTCTGCATCACACAAACCCGGTCGGCGATGCGCCGCACGATGCCGAGGTCGTGGCTGATGAACAGCATCGCCAGCCCCTCGCGCGCCTTCAGGTCCGCCAGCAGGTCGAGGATCTGCGCCTGGATGGTCACGTCCAGCGCCGTCGTCGGCTCGTCCGCGACCAGCAGTTCCGGGCCGTTGGCCAGCGCCATCGCGATCATCACCCGCTGGCGCTGGCCGCCCGAAAGCTGGTGCGGGAAATCGGCCAGCCGGGTTTCCGGGTCGCGGATGCCGACGCGGTTCAGCAGGTCGATGATCGCCGCCCGCGCGCCCGGCCCCTTGACCCCGCGATGCAGCGCCAGGCTCTCGCCGATCTGGCGCTCGATGGTGTGCAGCGGGTTCAGGGAGGTCATCGGCTCCTGAAAGATGAAGCTGATGTCGTTGCCGCGGATGGCGCGCAGCGCCTTTTCCGAGGCGCCGACCAGTTCCCTGCCCTGCCAGCGCACCGAGCCGCCGACCTGCGCCGCATCGCCCAGCAAGCCCACCGTGGACAGCGCCGTCACCGACTTGCCCGAGCCGCTTTCGCCCACCAGCGCCACGGTCTCGCCCCGGTCCACGGTAAAGCCGACGCCCCGCACCGCCTCGGCGGCGCCAAAGCGGATGGTCAGGCCGGAAACCTCAAGCAGCGCGCTCATCGGAAGGTCTTTCGCGGGTCGAAGGCATCGCGCACGCCCTCGAAGATGAACACCAGCAGCGACAGCATGATGGCGAAGGTGAAGAAGGCCGACAGGCCCAGCCACGGCGCCGAGGTATGCTCCTTGCCCTGCAAGGCCAGCTCGCCCAGCGAGGGCCAGCTTTGCGGCAGGCCATAGCCCAGATAGTCCAGCGCCGCGAGTTCGGAGATCGCCCCGGTGACGATGAAGGGCAGCATGGTCAGCGTCGCCACCATCGCATTGGGCAGGATGTGGCGGAACATGATGACCCGGTCCCGCACGCCCAGCGCCCGCGCCGCCCGGACATATTCGAAGTTGCGCGCCCGCAGGAATTCGGCCCGCACCACGCCGACCAGCGCCGGCCAGCCCAGCAGGATGGTGATGCCGACCAGCAGCCAGAAACTTCGGCCAAGGATCGCGGACAGGATGATGATGATGTAGAGGCCGGGCATCGCCCCCCAGATTTCCAGCAACCGCTGGAACACCAGATCGGTGCGGCCGCCGAAATAGCCCTGCACGGCGCCGGCGGCGATGCCCAGCACCGAGCCGAACACCGACACGATCAGCGCGAATCCCACCGAGACGCGGAAACCGTAGATGATCCGCGCCACCACGTCGCGCGAAAAGCTGTCGGTGCCCAGCAGGTGGGTGGCGTTCGGGGCCGAGGGCGCCGTGCCCACGTTGTTGATCGTGTGATAGCTGAACGGGATCGGCGGCCACAGCATCCAGCCGCGTTCCACCGCCTCGCCGTGAACGGTGCCGGAGGCGCGGGCCTCGGCCATCAGCGGCTCGGGGTCTTCCCACAGGCAGTCCTCGTGCCCGCCGGTGACGATCAGGCATTCCATATCGGGCTGGTTATACAGCGCCCGCGTGCCCAGATCGCCGCCGAAGGTGGTGTCGGTATAGAAGCGATAGGCCGGAAAGTAGAAATCCCCGCGATATTTCACCATGATCGGGCGGTCGTTGGCGATGACCTCGGCAAACAGCGAGGCCACGAACAGCAGCATGAAGATCACCAGCGACCACAGCGCCCGGCGGTTGCGGCGGAAATTGCGCAGCCTTCGCGCGTTCAGGGGCGACAGGCGCATCAGCCGGCCCTCTTTTCAAAGTCGATGCGCGGGTCGGTCAGCACATACATCAGGTCCGAGATCAGGTTCACAACCAGCCCCAGCAGGCCGAAGATGAACAGCGTGCCGAACACCACCGGATAGTCCCGCTCCTGCACCGCCTTGAAGGCCATCTGGCCCATCCCGTCCAGCGAGAACACGGTCTCGATCAGCAAGGCGCCGGTGAAGAACACCTTCAGGATCAGCGCCGGAAAGCCGGCGATCACGATCAGCATGGCGTTGCGGAACACATGGCCGTAAAGCACCCGGCTTTCGGTCAGGCCCTTGGCGCGGGCGGTCATCACATATTGCTTGTTGATCTCGTCCAGGAAGCTGTTCTTGGTCAGCAGGGTCAGCGTCGCAAAGGAGGAGATCGCCAGCGACGCCACCGGCAGCACGATATGCCACAGGTAATCCACGATTTTCGCGTAAAGCGACATCTGCGACCAGCCGGAGGAGACCAGCCCGCGCGACGGGAATATCTGCCAGAAGCTGCCACCCGCGAACAGCACCAGCAGCAGCACCGCGAACAGGAAGCCGGGGATGGCATAGCCGACGATGATCGCGCCGGAGGTCCAGGTGTCGAAGGCCGTGCCGTCGCGCACCGCCTTGCGGATGCCCAATGGAATCGAGATCAGATAGGCGATCAGCGTCGACCACAGCCCGAGGCTGATCGAGACGGGCATCTTCTCGATGATGAGGTCCACAACGGAGATCGAGCGGAACCAGCTTTCCCCGAAATCCAGCCGCATATACTTGCCGACCATCATCAGGAAGCGTTCCAGCGGCGGCTTGTCGAAACCGAACTCGGTCTCCAGTTCCGCGATGAATTCGGGCGAAAGCCCCTCGGCGCCGGCATAGGCGGTCCGCGCGGAGGAGGCCGTGATCTCGGCCCCCATGCCGCGCCCGTCGCTTTCGGCCTGCATGCGCGCGGCGATCTGCTGGATCGGGCCGCCCGGCACGAATTGCGTCAGCGCGAAATTCAGCACCAGTATCCCGAGCAGCGTCGGGACGATCAGCAGCAAGCGCCGCAGGATATAGGCCGCCATGCCTGTCGCCTCTCATGCGTCCGGGATCAGCGCAGCGCCCCGGCTTCTTTCAGCTTGGCCGCCTTATCCGCATCGAACCACCAGAAATCAAGCTCGCCCAGCGCATAGGGCGGCATGGTTTCGGGATGCGCATACTGGTCCCAGTAAGCCACGTTCCAGTTCCCCGAGTAAAATTGCGGCACCCAGATCTGAAGCGAGCGCAGGGCGCGGTCCAGCGCGCGGGTGCGCAGCTCCATCTCCTCGCGGGTGGTGGCGGCGATGACCTGATCGACCAGCACGTCCACGCCCGGATTGGTCAGCCCCATCGGGTTGAACACGTCATCGGCGGATTCCGAGCGGAACACCTGCGCCAGGTCCGAGCTGGGCAGCAGGTCGGTCATCACCGTGCCCACCATCATGTCGTAGTCGTGGCGCGAGCGGCGCTCGGCCATCTGGGCGTCGTCGATCAGGTTGAAGCTGGCATCGACCCCCAGCACGCGCAGATTCTCGACGAAGGGGGTGATGATGCGCTCGAAGGCGCGGCTGTCGTCCACGATCTCCAGCCGCAGCGTCCGGCCGTCGGCATCGCGGCGCAGCCCGCCGGAGCCGACGGCCCAGCCGGCTTCCTCCAGCAGGGCGGCGGCGCGGCGCAGGTGGGCGCGGTCAAGCTGGCGCTCGCCGCTGGTGGGGGCCATCACCGCCTCGTCGGTCAGCAGCCCCTCCGGGAAATGCCCGGCCACGGGTTCCAGCAGCGCGGCCTCGTCCTCGGGCGTCGGGCCTTCGGCCTGCATGGGCGAATTGTCCCAGAAGCCGTTGACGCGGTGGTAAAGCCCATAGAACAGCGTCGCGTTCGACCATTCGAAATTGAACATCAGCGCGATGGCCTGCCGCACCCGCAGGTCGGCGAATTGCGGGCGTTGCAGGTTGAAGATGAAGCCCTGCGCCTGCGCCTTGGTGCCTTTTTCCAGTTCCGCCTTGACGACATGGCCGCGCGTGGCCGCCGGAAAGTCGTAGCCGGTCGCCCAGCCCAGCGAGCTGGTCTCCTGCCGGAAGGTGAAGACGCCGGTCTTGAAGGACTCGAAGGCCGCCGTGTCGTCGCCGAAATACTCGAAGCGCACGGTGTCGAAATTCGCCCGCCCGCGCATGATCGGCAGGTCGGCGCCCCAGTAATCCGGGTTGCGCGTCCACACCGATTGCCGGCCCATGTCGTGGCTGGCCAGCACATAGGGACCGGAGCCGAGGAAGGGCTTGTTGGTGGAGCGGCCGAGGTCGAAATCGTTCTCCTCGAAATCCTTGCGGGAAAAGACCGGCGTGCCGCCGATGGTCTGGATGATGTCGCGGCGCGGCCAGCCGGGCGCGAAGTCGAAGCGGATGGTGTGGTCGTCGATCACCTCGGAACCGGCGATCACCTGGTTGATGACCGAGCGATAGGAGGACAGCCCCTTGTCGCGCAGCTGCTCGTGCGAGAACAGCACGTCGTCGGCCGTGACCGGCGTGCCGTCGGCGAAGCGCGCCTCGGGCCGCAGGTGAAAGATCACCCAGTCGCGCGAGGGCGGATATTCGATGCTTTCGCAGATCAGGCAATAGGCGGCGCCCATCTCGTCGGCGGTGGCCGTCATCAGCGATTCGATGGATTGCGAGGACCAGACATCCGCCCGCCCCCGCACCGTGTAGGGGTTGAAGCTGTCATAGCCGCCCACCAGCCCCTGCGAGATTTCGCCGCCCTTGGGCGCGTCGGGGTTCACATAAGGCAGATGCGTGAAATCGGCGGGCAGGGCGAGGTCGCCGAAGGTGGAAATGCCATGCGCCCGGATCACCTCCTCCTGCGCCAGCGCGCCGGAGGCGAGGCCGGCGATCAGCAGGGCGGCAAGAGTGCCTTTCAAACGCGGCGCCGGCGGGACGAGGCGGGCTGAGGCGGCGCGGTCTTTCGGCAAGGCGGTTCCCCTGTCATGCTGTTTGGCTTGCCGTCACGCTAGGCCATCGACCGCCGGGGCCACAAGCCGCGATTTCGTGATTGCGGTTCAGTTTTGCGCCAGCCGGCGGGATAGGGTTGCACAGGGCTGCCCCCGTCAACCACGCCATCCCGGCGCAGGAGGGCGCGGGGCAGCAAGAGGGAATCGCAAGGCCCGTCTGGTCTGCATCCTGCGGCGGCAGGACCGGCGCAGGACCCCCGCCCCCGTCAGCCACGCCCTCCGGCAAGCGAAGAACGGGACGCGCGACAAGAGGAAAGCGTGCGAAACCCGTCAGGCCGGCGCATCCGCCACGATATCCCGCGCGCCCAGTCCGGTATTTCGGCGTCGTGATCAGCGTGGATTGCGGGGCGGCGAGAGGCGCACGGCAAGAGGAAAACGTGCAAAACCCGTCAGGTCGGCGCATCCAACCCGATACCCCGCACGCTATCCCGGCAGCGTGACCGGCGTGGATCGCTGGGCGGCGAGGGGCGACTGCGAGAAATCCGTCAGTCCCGCGCCATGTCGCGCAGCAGCCCGGCCAGATGCCGCGTCGCGTTGTCCTGCCCCTCGGCCTCGCCCCCCTCCAGCAGCGGCGCCACGCGCAGGGCCAGTTCCTTGCCCAGTTCCACCCCCCACTGGTCGAAGCTGTTGATGCCGAGGATCGCGCCCTCGACCAGCACCCGATGCTCGTAAAGCGCGATGATGGCGCCCAGCGTGAACGGGTCCAGCACCGGCGCCGCCAGCACGACCGAAGGCCGGTTGCCCGGACAGGCGCGGTGCCGGGCCAGCCATGCGGCGCGCTCCGGCTCCATGCCGGGCATGGCGGCGAGGATCTCGGCCTCGCTGCGCCCGGTCATCAGCGCCTGAGCCTGCGCCAGCCCGTTGGCCAGCAGCAGGCGCTGGCTGGCCTCGTCCCCGGCCGCGACGCCGCGCGCGAACAGGATGAACTCGCAAGGCACCACCTGCGCGCCCTGATGCAGCAACTGGAAGAAGGCGTGCTGGCCGTTGGTCCCCGGCTCGCCCCAGACCACCGGGCCGGCGGGGCGGGCGACGGGCTGGCCGTCCAGGGTGACGCCCTTGCCGTTGCTCTCCATTTCCAACTGTTGCAGATAGGCCGGCAGCCGCGCCAGACGCTGCGCATAGGGCAGCACGGCGCGGGTGGGATAGCCGCAGACCTGATGATGCCAGATGCCGGTCAGCGCCAGCCAGACGGGCATGCTGGCCTCCGGGGGCGCGTCGCGGACATGGCGGTCCATCGCGGCGGCGCCGGCGCGGAAGTCGTCGAAGGCCTCCGGTCCGATGGCGATCATCAGCGCCAGCCCCACCGGTCCCCAGACCGAATAGCGCCCGCCGACCCAATCCTCGAAGCCGAACACCCGCTCGTCGGCGATTCCGAAGGCCGCTGTGCGGTCGAGCGCCGAGGACACGGCGGCGAAATGGCGGTCGGGGTCGGAGACGCGCCCCGCCAGCCATGCACGGGCGGCGCGTGCATTGGTCATGGTCTCGATGGTGGTGAAGCTTTTCGAGGCCACGATGAACAGGGTCGTCGCCGGCTCCAGCCCCTTCAGCACATCCGCCAGATCGGCGCCGTCGACATTGGACACGAAATGCACCCGCGGCCCGTCCGCCCAGGGGCCAAGCGCCCGCGCCGCCATCGCCGGCCCCAGGTCCGAGCCGCCGATGCCGATATTCACCGCGGCGCGCACCGGATTGCCCGAAACCCAATAGCTGCCGTCGCGCACGCCCTGCGCAAAGCGGCGCATCCGGGCCAGCGTCTCCGCCACGCCCGGCAGCACGTTGCGGCCGTCGACCAGGATCGGTCCCTGATCGGCGCGCAGGGCGACATGCAGCGCGGCGCGGTTCTCGGTCGTGTTGACCGCCTCGCCCGCGAACAGGGCGCGGATGCGGCCGGGCGCGCCGCTGTCATGGTAGAGCGCCAGCAGCAGGTCGCGCGCGCGGGCGTCGATGGCGGTGCGCGAGGCGTCCAGCACCATCCCGCAGGCGGAAACGCAGAACGCCCCGGCGCGGGCGGGATCGGCACACAGCCCGGCGATGGATTGCGCGCGGTTCGCCGCGCGATGTTCGGCCAGCGCGTCCCAATGGTCCTTCATGCCCTACTCCGCCCAATGCACTTCTGCGCGGTCCAGGAAGGCGGCGACCGGGGCCTGCAACGGGTCCGCGCCCGACGCCACCTCGATCACCGCGCGCTTGGCCGCGCCGGTGATGAAGATCACAAGAAGCCCCGACGCGCGCAAGACCGGCGCCGAAAGCGACAGCCGCGCCTCGCCGTCGGGCGCCCGCATAGCGACCACCGGCGGCGCGTCCGGCGCCAGCGCCGCCGCAAGGCCGGGCGCGCCGGGAAACAGGCTGGCGACATGGCCGTCCTCGCCCATGCCCAGCAGGGTGGCGGTCGGCGGCGGCGGCTCGGTCCGTTCGGTCAGCGGCAGCAGGCGCGCGCTCGCGGCGGGGCCTTGCAGCAGGTGCCGCCGGATCAGCCCGTAGTTCGAGCGCGGATGATCCGGCGCCACCAGCCGCTCGTCCCCCGGCAGCACGGTGACGCGCGCCCAGTCCAGCGGCACCCCGGCCAGCGCCGCCATGACCGGCGCCGGCGTGGTGCCGCCGGGCAGCGCCAGCCCGGCCGGGCCATGCGCCAGTCGCACCGCCAGGGCGCCCGCCAGCCTCGCGGCGACACCGGCAACGGCGGCATCGCGGGAAGGGTATGAAATCAATTGCATGGCTGGATGCTCTGGAACAGTTCAACCCACAGGATGCTGCAAGGTCTCATGCCGGGGGCGGCGACGCAAGGAACGGCTTCGTGCCGTCGTGCGGGGGACCGCCGCACCCCGGCCCCTCGCAAAGCAATGGCGGGGTGACTGCCATCTGCCGAAGGGGGCGGGACGGCCGCACGCGCCTCCCGGCTTGCTGGCAAGATCGGCGGGGTGGCCCCGTCCCTGCCCCTTCAGGCGGCAAGGGCTGGCTGCTGCGCCCCGGCCCACGGCGCAGGGCCGGAGGAAAAGCGAGGATGAATGAAGGCGCCGGTCCCCTCGCAACATCAGGGGATGGGACCGCCCTGCCCCCTCAATCCGCGATCTCGCGCCAGCGGCGGTCGTCGCGATGCAGCAGGCGCAGCGCCTCCTCCGGTCCCGAGGAACCCGCGTCATAGGCCTCGGGCCGCGCCGAGCCGGCCTCCCAGGCGCGCAGGGCGGGGTCGATCCAGGCCCAGGCGGCTTCCACCTCGTCGCCGCGCATGAACAGGGTCTGGTTGCCCCGGATCACGTCCATGATGAGGCGCTCGTAGGCGTCGGGCATGTCGGTGCCGTCCGAACCCAGCGCCTGCGCGAAACTCATGTCCAGCGGCACCTGCACCAGACGCATGCCGCCCGGCCCCGGCTCCTTGATGTTGACCTTGAGGTTCATGCCCTCGTTGGGCTGAAGCCGGATCACCAGCGCGTTGGCGGGCGGGTTCTCGGCCTCGTCAAAGATGGAATGCGGCGGGGCCTTGAAGGTCACCACGATTTCCGAGGCCCGCGCCCGCAGCCTCTTGCCGGTGCGCAGATAGAAGGGCGTGCCGTTCCAGCGCCAGTTCGATACCGCCAGCTTCAAGGCGACGAAGCTTTCCGTGCGGCTTTGCGGATCGCCCACGTCGCTGCGGTAATCCGGCCCGCCCGGCCCGGCGCGATACTGGCCGCGCACGATGTCGGCCTCCGCCAGAGGCTCCAGCGCCCGGATCACCTTCAGCTTCTCGTCGCGCACGGCGTCGGGATCGACGTGATAGGGCGGCTCCATCGCGATCAGGCACAGAAGCTGCATCATGTGGTTCTGCACCATGTCGCGCAGCGCCCCGGCCTTGTCGTAATAGCTGCCGCGCCCGGCCACGCCCACGGTCTCAGCCACGGTGATCTGGACGTGATCGACATACTGGCTGTTCCAGAGCGGTTCGAAGAGGGTGTTCGCGAAGCGCACCGCCATCAGGTTCTGGACGGTCTCCTTGCCCAGGTAATGGTCGATGCGATAGATCTGGCCCTCGCCGAAATGCCGGGCCAGCGTGGCGTTCAGCGCCCGCGCCGAGGCCAGATCGTGCCCGAAGGGCTTTTCCACCACGATGCGGCTGTCGCCGTCCGCGATCCCGTGGCGCGCGAGGCCATCGGCCAAAGCCCCGAACAGCGCCGGCGCCACCGAGAAATAGAAGGCCCGCACCACGCCGGGCCGCATCAGCGCGGCCAGATCGGCCCAGCCCTCGTCTCCCTGCGCATCGACGGCGACATAGAGCAACCCGGCGATGAAATCGTCCAGCGCACCCTCCTGCCCCGGCGCGGGCTTGCCGAATTCGGTGATCGCGGCGCGGATGTCGGCACGGAAATCCTCCTGCGACAGCGCGCTGCGGGCGGCACCGATGACGCGCGACTCCGGGGTCAGCTGCCCGTCCAGCCAGCGGCGGAACAGCGCCGGATAGATCTTGCGCCGGGCCAGATCGCCGGTCGCCCCGAAGATCACCAGATCGAACGCCTCGACGGGAATGATGCGCGAAACCATGCCGGCCAACCCCTGCAACCGCCTGCGGAAAGGTGCGTGCAAGCACGCACCCTACGTTTACCCCCCGGCATGGCGCCGGACAACCTGCCCCGTGGGTCGCGCCGGCACACCGCGCCGGGCGGTGCGTGCAAGCACGCACGCACCCTACGTCCCATCGTCATCACGGCGCGTAGGGTGCGTGCTTGCACGCACCACCCCCTCACACCAGCTGATCCTTCACCGCCTCCATGCTGACATGGGTCGAGGTGCTTTCCACATGCGGCAGGGTGGAAATCACCTCGCCCAGCACGGCGCGGTATTCGCGGATGTCGGTGGTGCGCACCTTCAGCAGGTAATCGAAGGCGCCGGCGATCATGTGGCATTGCTCGATCTCCGGCACGTCGCGGACGCGGGCGTTGAAGGCGCGCAGCGCGGCCTCGGACGTGTCCTTCAGCTTGACCTCGACGAAGGCCACATGCTCGCGGTCCAGCGCGGCCGGGTCCACCACGGCGCGAAAGCCGCGGATGGTGCCGGAGGCCACCAGCCGCGCCAGCCGCACCTGGCAGGGCGATTTCGACAGCCCCACCTTTTCGGCCAGCGCCGTGACCGTCATCCGCCCGTCGCGCATCAATTCGCGCAGGATGCGGCGGTCGGTCCGGTCGATTGTCCTGTCCACGGCCATCATGCCACCCTTTTCGCCCGCCCGAACGCTTATCATAGGCCGATCCGCCCCGTGAAGCCCGCTCGACAGGAGGACTTCCCGTGGCTAAACCTTTATTGTCCCGCGAAACGCCCCAGCCTTTCGGAGTCCTGCGATGCCCTCGTCCCCCGCCGATCGCCAGCCCCTGCGCGCCGCCTATGCCTCCGAGGAGGCCGATGTGCTGGCGGCGCTGAACCGCCTTGCGCCCTCCGAGGCCACGCGCCGCAAGGCCGCCGCCCGCGCCGCCGTGCTGGTCGAGCAGATCCGCAACGCCGCCCGGCCGGGGCTGATGGAAAGCTTTCTGGCCGAATACGGGCTGTCGACGCAGGAAGGGCTGGCGCTGATGACGATGGCCGAGGCGCTGCTGCGGGTGCCGGACGCGGCCACCGCCGACGTGCTGATCGCGGACAAGATCGGCGCCGGCGACTGGCGCGAGCATCGCGGCGGCTCCGGCTCGCGGCTGGTGAACGCGGCGACCGAAGGGCTGGTGCTGACCCGCCGCGTGCTGGCGCCCGACCTGGGCCACGAGGCCGCCTTGCGCGGCGCCATCCGCCGGCTGGGCGCGCCGGTGATCCGCACCGCCACCCGCCGCGCCATGCGCGAGATGGGCGATGCCTTCGTCCTGGGCCGCGACATCGACGAGGCGATCAGGCGCGGCGCCGGCATGGTCAAGCGCGGCTTCACCTACAGCTACGACATGCTGGGCGAAGCGGCGATGACGATGGCCGATGCCGACCATTTCGACAAAGCCTATTCCGACGCCATCGCCCGGCTGGCCAAGGAGGCCACGCGCGGCAACATCCGCAGCAATCCCGGCATCTCGGTCAAGCTGTCGGCGCTGCATCCGCGTTACCAGACCACGCAGGGCGACCGGGTGATGGCCGAGCTGGCCCCGCGCCTACTGCGCCTGTGCCAGATGGCCGCGCGCGCCGATATGGGCCTGAACATCGACGCCGAGGAGGCCAACCGGCTGGAAATCAGCCTCGACGTGATCGAATCGGTGCTGTCGGACCACTCGCTGGCGGGCTGGGACGGGTTCGGCGTGGTCGTGCAGGCCTATTCCAAGCGCGCCGCCCCGGTGCTGGACTGGCTTTATGCGCTGGCGCAGCGGCTGGACCGCAAGATCATGGTGCGGCTGGTGAAGGGCGCCTATTGGGACAGCGAGGTCAAGCGCGCCCAGGTCGAGGGGCTGGCGGGCTTTCCGGTCTTTACCCGCAAGGCGGCGACGGACGTGTCATGGCTGTGCAATGCCGCCAAGCTGCTGGGCATGACCGACCGCATCTATCCGCAATTCGCCACGCATAACGCGCATTCGGCGGCCAGCGTGCTGGAAATCGCCGCCGAGCGCGGGGTGGACCTGCGCGCCTTCGAGTTCCAGCGCCTGCACGGCATGGGCGAGGCGCTTTACGACCTCATCACCCGCGACAACGATGTGCAGTGCCGCATCTATGCCCCGGTCGGCCCGCACAAGGACCTGCTGGCCTATCTGGCCCGCCGCATGCTGGAGAACGGCGCCAATTCCAGCTTCGTCAACCAGGTGGTGGACCCGAAGGTGCCGCCGGCGGACGTGGTGCAAGACCCGTGGGACCGGCTGGCAGGCCCCTCGCGCAGCCCCTCGCTGAAATTCGCCCGCGACCTGTTCGCCCCCGGCCGCGCCAATTCGCAGGGGCTGGAATTGCAGGAGCCGGCGACGCTGGCCGCCTATGAGGCCGGGCGGGCGGGCTTTGCCGAAAAGGTTTGGACCGCCGCGCCCATCCTGGCCGAGGGCATCGCGGCCGAGGCCGGCGAGGTGGTGCCCGTCACCAACCCCGCCCGTCCCGGCGACCGGCTGGGCGAGGTGCATCGTTCCAGCGAGGCGCAGGCCCGCGCCGCCATCGGTGCCGCCCGCCCGTGGGATGCGCCCGTGGCCGAGCGCGCGGCGATCCTTGAGGGAGCCGCCCGCCTCTACGAGGCCAATGCCCCGGAAATCTTTGCCATTCTGGCGCGCGAGGCCGGCAAGAGCATGCAGGACGCCGTGGCCGAGCTGCGCGAGGCCGTCGATTTCCTGTATTACTACGCCGCCGAGGCCCGCAAGGACGGCCTGGGCGCGCCCCTGGGCGTGGTGACGGCGATCTCGCCCTGGAACTTCCCGCTGGCGATCTTCACCGGGCAGGTCGCCGCCGCGCTGGCCGCCGGCAATGCCGTGCTGGCCAAGCCGGCCGAAACCACCAGCCTGATGGCGCATCTGGCCGTGCAACTGCTGCACCGCGCCGGGGTGCCGCGCAATGCGCTGCAACTGCTGCCGGGGCGCGGCTCGGCGCTGGGTCCGGTGCTGACCGGCACCGATGCGGTGGCGGGCGTGGTCTTCACCGGCTCGACCGCGACGGCGCAGGGCATCCATGCCAGCATGGCCGAGGCGATGGCCCCCGACGCGCCCCTGATCGCCGAGACCGGCGGCCTGAACGCGATGATCGTGGACAGCACCGCCCTGCCCGAGCAGGTGGTGCGCGACGTGCTGGCCTCCAGCTTCCAGTCGGCGGGGCAGCGGTGCTCGGCGCTGCGCATCCTGTATCTGCAACAGGACGTGGCGGACGGCATGCTGAAGATGCTGTTCGGGGCGATGGACCAGCTGCGGGTCGGCGATCCCTGGCTGGCGGAAACCGATGTCGGCCCGGTCATCGACGGCAAGGCCAAGGCCGGCATCATGGAGCATGTCGAGGCCATGCGCGCGCAGGGCCGGGTGCTGCATCAGGTGGCCGCGCCCACTGACGGCCATTTCGTGCCGCCCACGGTGATCCGCCTGCCCGGCATCGAGGCGCTGGACAAGGAGATCTTCGGCCCCGTCCTGCATGTCGCCACCTACCGCGCCGAGGATCTGGACAAGGTGATCGACGCCATCAACGGGCGCGGCTACGGCCTGACCTTCGGCCTGCATTCGCGCATCGGCGGGCGGGTCGAGGACATCGCATCGCGCATGCATATCGGCAACGTCTACGTCAACCGCAACCAGATCGGCGCCATCGTCGGCAGCCAGCCCTTCGGCGGCGAGGGGCTTTCGGGGACCGGCCCCAAGGCCGGCGGCCCGTCCTATGTCCCGGCCTTCACCCGGCAGGCGGACGCGGCCGGGGACGCGACCCCCACGGCACCCGCCAGGCCGCTGGAAACCGGCGACATCCAGGCGCGCATCGACGGGCTGAGGATCGCCGCGCAGACAGCCCAGTCCACCCCCGTCGAGACGCTGACCATGCCCGGCCCCACCGGCGAGAGCAACCAGTTGTCGCGCTATGGCCGGGGGGTGATCCTGTGCCTCGGCCCGACGCCGGCGCAGGCTGCGGCGCAGGCCCAGCAGGTGCGCCGCGCCGGCGCCGTGCCGCTGGAACTGCCGGGCGAGATGGTGCCGGCCGGGGCCGTCGCCACGCTGACCGGCTTTGCCGGCGTGGCCTGCCGGGGCGACGGCGCGCGGCTGCGGGCGCTGCGCAAGGCGCTGGCGGCGCGCGACGGCGCCATCCTGCCGCTGCTGACCGGTGCCGACATCACCGCGCGCTGCATGCTGGAGCGTCACGTCTCGGTCGATACCACCGCCGCCGGCGGCAATGCCGCGCTGCTGGCGCTGGGCGGCTGATCGCCCCCGCGGGCACCTGACGACGGGCGGCCGCGACGGCGCGCCGCCCGTTTTTCCCCGCCCTGTCCGGCCGGTTCCGGCGGGCCGGCGCAACCCCGCCCCCTGTCCCGCAAAACGCTTGCAATGCGCAGGGCTGCTTGCAAAGCTGCGCCTACGGGATGGGAGGACGATTGTGGGCAGTCAGCACGCAGCGCAGGGGGCAGCCGTTCCCGCCATCGAGGGGCGCAACCTGGTCAAGACCTTCGGTGCCGGCCCGAACGCCGTCACCGCCCTGACCGATGTCAGCCTGACCGTCGCCCAGGGCGAGTTCTTCACGCTTCTCGGCCCCTCGGGCTGCGGCAAGACCACCCTTCTGCGCATGATCGCCGGCTTCGACCTGCCCACGGCGGGCGAGCTGCTGCTGTCGGGCCGCGACATCACCGACCTGCCGCCGAACCGGCGGCGGGTGAACACGGTGTTTCAGAACTATGCGCTGTTCCCGCACCTGACCGTGGCCGAGAATATCGGCTTCGGCCTGAAGATGCTGGGCCGCCCCAAGGCCGAGATCGCCGAGCGCACCCGCCAGATGATCGCGATGGTGCGGCTGGAAAAGCTGGCCGACCGCCGCCCCGCGCAGATGTCGGGCGGACAGAAGCAGCGCGTGGCGCTGGCCCGCGCCCTGGCCCCCGCGCCCGAGGTGCTGCTGCTGGACGAGCCGCTTTCGGCGCTGGACCTCAAACTGCGCAAGGAAATGCAGTCGGAGCTGAAGCGCCTGCAATACGAGACCGGCATCACCTTCGTCTTCGTCACCCACGACCAGGAGGAGGCGCTGACGATGAGCGACCGCATCGCGGTCATGTCGGCGGGCGAGGTCCAGCAGATCGGCACCCCGCACGAGATTTATACCCGCCCGGTCAACCGATTCGTGGCCGACTTCATCGGCGAGACCAATTTCCTGCCGGCGCGGGTCGAGGGCGGGACCGCGCGGCTGGCGGCGGGCGGCGACATCGCGGTGCCGACCGGGGCGCCCGCGGGCAGCGCCACCATCGCCATCCGCCCCGAACAGTTGTCGCTGGTCGCCGAATCCGATCCCGGTGCCATTCCGGCCACGGTCTCGGGCGCGGTCTATCTGGGCACCGACAACCATGTGAACCTGGTGCTGGACGACGGCACGCCGGTGGTGCTGCGCCTGCCCTCGCTGGCCGGCGCGCCGCCCGAAAAGGGCAGCCGCACGGGCCTGCGCATCGCGCCCGGCGCGGCGCAGGTGCTGACCGAATGAACAGCCCGGCCGAAATCCGCGCCCGCGCGCGAGAGACACGCCGGAGCTGGCTGCTCTCGACACCGGCGCTGATCATCCTGACGCTGGCCGCCTCCGGGCCGCTGCTGATCGTGCTGGTCTATTCCTTCCTGACGCCGGGCGACTTCTCCGGCGTGCAGGGTCCGGTGACGCTGGACGCCTGGCGCGGGCTGTTCCTGACCCGCGACATCTTCGACGGCAGCATGCAATGGGCCGACGCGCATCTGGTAATCCTGTGGCGCTCGGTCTCGCTGTCGCTGCTGACCACGGCGATCTGCCTGCTGGTGGGCTTTCCGACCGCCTGGTTCATCGCCACCCGCGCGCCGCACCGGCGCCCGATGTGGATGTTCCTGATCACCATCCCCTTCTGGACCAACCTGCTGATCCGCACCTTCGCCATCGGCGAGATCATCCGCAACGAGGGCGTGCTGAACACCGTGCTGATCCGGCTGGGCCTGATCGGCCAGCCGATCCAAATCATGTATACCGACGCCGCCGTGCTGATCGGCATGGCCTATGTCTATCTGCCGCTGATGGTGCTGCCGCTGTATTCCACCATCGAGCGCATGGACATGACGCTGATGGAGGCCGGGCACGACCTTTACGCCAGCCGCTGGCAGTTGCTGCGCCGGGTGGTGCTGCCGATCACCCGGCCGGGGGTCATCGCCGGGTCCATCCTGGTCTTCGTGCCCTCGCTGGGCGCCTATGTCACCCCGCGCGTGCTGGGCGGCGGCAAGAAGATGATGCTGGGCAACTTCATCGAGCTGCAATTCGGGCAGGGCCGCAACTGGCCGCTGGGCGCCGCGTTCTCGATGCTGCTGCTGCTGATCGTGGCGGTGGCGCTGGTGGCCTATGTCCGCGCCGCCACCAATGACGAGGGGTCGCAGCATGGCTAGGCCGCAATTCTCGGCCAGCCGGATGCCCGGCTTCGCCACCGTCGCGGTGACGGCGATCGTGCTGCTTTACCTGCCGATCATCACCGTGGTCATCTACAGTTTCAACGGCGGCGATTCCATCGCGGTCTGGCGGGGATTCTCGCTGCGCTGGTATGGGGTCGCGTGGGAGAACACCGCCGTCAAGGACGCCACCATCCGCTCGCTGGTGCTGGCGGCTTCGGCCTCGCTGATCGCCACGGCGGTGGCGACGGCGGCCGCGCTGGGCACCACGCGGGTGCGCAAGTTCCGGGGCATGACGCTGATCTATGTGATGATCAACCAGCCGCTGATGGTGCCCGAGGTGGTGACGGCCGTGGCCCTGCTGATCGTGTTCGCCGCCGTCAAGGTGGCGACGGGCTATTCCGGCCTCGGCTATCTGATCCTGGCGCATTCGGCCTTCTGCATTCCCTTCGCCTATCTGCCGATCCGCGCCCGGCTGGAGGGGATGGACCTGACGATGGAATCCGCCGCCGCCGACCTCTACGCCAACGGCTGGCAAACCTTCCGCCATGTCACCCTGCCGCTGTTGGGACCGGGCGTGGCGGCGGGGGCGATGCTGGCCTTCGTCATCAGCCTCGACGACGTGGTGATTACGCAATTCGTCAAATCCGCCGGGCAGGAGACCCTGCCCACCTGGATGCTGGGCCAGTTGCGGCGCGGCATCAGCCCGGAGATCAACGCCATATCGGCGGCGCTGCTGGCCGTCACCGTGACGCTGCTGATCGTGATCGGCCTGCTGAACCGGGCCGACCGCCGCCGCTAGAGCCATAATCAACAGGGAGACCATGATGAAATTCCTCGCCACCACCGCCATGCTGGCGGCCCTCGCCACCCCGGCCCTTGCCGAGGGGGAACTGAACATCTTCACCTGGGGCAATTACACCAATCCCGAGGCAATCAAGAAGTTCGAGGCCGAGACCGGCATCAAGGTCACCATCACCGATTACGACAGCAACGACGCCGCGCTGGCCAAGGTCGAGGCCGGCGGGCATGGCTTCGACATCGTGGTGCCCTCGGCCAACTATGTGCTGGTCTTTGCCGAAAAGGGCCTGATCCAGGAGTTGGACCACGCAAAACTTCCCAGCTTCGGCAATATCGCGGAACGCTGGGTTGACGTGGAATGGGACCCCGGCCGCAAATACTCGATCCCCTATCTGTGGGGCGTGACCGCTCTGGCGGTGAACACCAAGGTCTATGGCGGCGACATCAACGATTCCAACGTGGTGTTCGACCCGCCGGAGGAACTGGCCGGCAAGCTGAACGTGATCCCGGAAATGTCGGACGTGATGTCGCTGGCGATCTTCAACCAGGGCGGCGAATACTGCACCGAGGATCTGGAGGTCCTCAAGCGCGTGCGCGACATGCTGATGGCGGCGAAGCCGAAATGGATCTCGATGGAATATTCCGCCATCGAGCCGCTGACCAACGGCAACATCGCCGGCTCGATCACCTGGAACGGCGCCGGGATGCGGGCGCGGCTGGGCAACCCGGACGTGGCCTATGGCTTCCCGGTGCAGGGCTTCCCGATGTTCATGGACAGCCTGGCCATCCTGTCGGATGCCCGCAACACCGATAACGCCTATCGTTTCCTTGAATTCGCGATGCAGCCGGAAAACGCGGCGATGTTCTCGGATTTCGCCAAGTATTCCAACGGCATCACCGGATCGGAGGAATTCCTGCCGGAGGATATGCGCACCGCGCCCGAGGTCAACATCCCCGACGAGATCCTCGCCAACGGCCACTTCCTGCAACGCTGCCAGGGCAAGGGCTACGAATACATGACCGCCATCTGGACCGAATTGCAGAAATAGGCTGCGGGCGCGGCGGGGCGACCCTGCCGCGCCGCCTCAAAGGGGGCATCATGGCCGACCTGATCATCGAGAACTGCAAAAGCTGGCCCTCGCTGACCGAGGGCGGCGCCACCGACGCCATCGCCATCGCCGAGGGGCGCATCGTGGCGCTGGGGGCCGAGGCGCGGGCCTTGCGCGGGCCGGGGGTGCGGGTGATCGACGCGGGCGGTGCCTGGGCGCTGCCGGGGCTGGTCGAGAGCCACATCCACATCTTTTCCGGCGGCGCCACGCTGCGCGCCATTGATTGCAGCGCGGTCATGGGCCGCGAGGCGCTGACCGAGGCCATCCGCGCCGCCGATGCCGCCCGGCCCGGCGACTTCATGCTGACCGGCTTCGGCTGCAAGTATCAGGTGATCGGGCCAAAGAACCTGACCCGCCACGACCTCGACGCGATCCTGCCCGACCGGCCGATCTATCTGGCCGCGCCGGATTTTCATTGCGCCTGGGCGAATACGGCGGCCCTGCGCAAGGCCGGCATCCTGCATGGCGGCGATGCCGGTCCGGGGGCCGAGGTGGTGATGGGCGCCGACGGCCTCGCCACCGGCGAGCTGGTGGAATTCGGCGCCATGACCCTGGTCAAGCGCCACGGTCCCACCGGCGGGCGCGAGGATATGGGGCTGCGGGGCGACATGCCCTATACCGAACCCACGCCGGCCGAGCGCGCCCATGACCGGCAATTGATCATCGACTCGCTGATGTGGGCGGCGCGGCACGGGCTGACCGGCGTGACCAGCATGGACGGCAACGACTGGCAGGCCGGCCTGCTGCGCGAACTGGCCGAGGCCGACGAATTGCCGATCCGCGCCTCCTCGCCCCTGGTGCTGACCTCGCGGCAGGGACCGGAGCATGTGCACATGGCCCTGCCCTGGGGTCCGGGGCTGGAGGCGGCACAGGGCCTTGGCCGGCGCGGCGACATGCTGCGATTCGGGCGCATCAAGATGTTCATGGACGGGGTGCTGGACACCCATACCGCGCTGCTGGTCGATCCCTATGCCGATACGGGCACCCACGGCAACCCCTTGTTCCCGCAGGATCTGTTCAACGCCATCTGCATCGAGGCCGACCGGCTGGACCTTCAGATCAGCGTGCATTGCGTGGGCGACGGCGCGGTGCGGGCCACACTGGACGGCTACGAGGCCGCCCGCCATGCCAATGGCACCCGCGATTCGCGCCACCGGATCGAGCATATCGAGCTGCTGCATCCCGACGACCTGCCCCGGCTGAAATCGCTGGGCGTGACCGCCTCGATGCAGCCCACGCATCCGCCGGGCCTGTCGGGCTGGCCGCTGGAGCCGATGATCTCGATCATCGGGCGCGACCGCTGGCCCTGGGCCTATCCCTGGCGGCGCATCCACGAGGCGGGCGTGCCGCTGGTCTTCTCGACCGACTGGCCGGTCTCGCCCATCGACCCGCTGGACGCGATCCATTGGGCGCTGGCCCGCCAGCCCTGGGGGCCGGGGGTGATGGACCAGCGGCTGACGCTGGACCAGACCCTTGCCGCCTATACCGCGGCCGGCGCGCGGGCCGAGTTCGCCGAAGCCCGGCGCGGGCGCATCCAGCGCGGCATGCAGGGTGACATCACGCTGATTTCGGGCGACATCGCCGGGCTGGCCGAAGGGCGCGAGGCGGCACGGATCGCCATGACCATCTGCGACGGAAGGGTGGTCTACGCCGCCTGACCCCTGCCCTGCCAAGGCATTTGGCGGGGCGGAAAAAATCTTCGGCGGGGGCGCGATTTTCCTCTTGCAGGGGTCGGCGGAGGGCACTAAACACCCCCTCACCGGCGGCGGATGCTGCTGGAAAACGGAGTGCGGGCGTAGCTCAGGGGTAGAGCATAACCTTGCCAAGGTTAGGGTCGTGAGTTCGAATCTCATCGCCCGCTCCAGTTTTACAGACAATCGAAGAATGATGTTCGGACCATCGTCGGATGGTCCCCGCCGCGGCGGCGTGGCCGCGCGGATCAACGTCGGCACCGGCCACCAATCGTCCCTTGGGCCGCACCCGGCGGCATCCAAAGCACAGGCGGCATCATGCAGGCCGTGCCGACCGCAAGCTGCGCATCGGGGCATCGGGCGCTTCGGAAGGCGGCCCTGCCGTCGCGGCGCCTGCACGGCCGGCACCCGGAACAGCCGGTCCATCGGCCGATCTCCCCGCAAGCCGAAGGCGCAAGGTCATCGGATCGCCTGCGCGGGCCGGAGCGCGAGGGGGAAAGCCCGCTACGCTTCCCGGCGATGGTCCGGCAGAAGGGCGCGAAACGCGGCGCCGGACATCCGGCCCCGCCCCCGGTCAGCGCCGGTTGCGGCGCATGCGGCGGCCGGTATGCTGTTCCAGCGCGTTTTCAAGGATGCTCAGCCGGCGCTCGGTGATGCGCGCGATATGGTCCGGGTCGGCGCGCTCGATGGCCTCCAGCATCTCGTCCACCAGGTCCAGCGACAACGCCAGATCCTCGGGGCGGTGCAGGGTGCGGTGGCGAAGCGGCTCGATCCAGTGCAGCAACTGCTCCATCAACTGGCGCACCACCAGGTTGCGGGTGGCCTCGGCCAGCGCCAGATCGAAGCGCATCGTCGCGATGATGACCAGGTTGATGGCCTGCGGGGTGATCTTTTCCCCCTCGGCCGGCAGGCTGGCACGGCCGAAGGCGATGGCGGCGCGCAGCCGCTCGAAATCGTCGTCGCCGGCATAGCGGGCGGCGATCTGCACCACCCAGGGCAGGATCAGCCGCCGCATCTCCAGCGCGTCGTCGATCTCACCGGGGCGCATCTGCGGCATGTCGAGGATGATGTCCAGCGGCACGTCCTCGCTGGCCACGAAGATGCCGCCGCCCGAGCCGGGACGCACCACCAGCACGCCCTGCTCGACCAGCATCCGCACCGCCTCGCGCACCGTGCGGCGGCTGACCGACATCTGTTCGGCCAGCCGCCGCTCGGACGGCAGCCGGCTGCCCACCCGGAAGCTGCCGGTGCGGATGGCGTCGGAAATCCGGCGCGCGACCTCTTCGCTGGGCAGCAGCACGCGGACGGGCTGGAAATAGCGGTCGTTCATCGGCCTGCCTTCAATGCGTCTCGTCCTGACCTCAGCCCCCCAGATAGGCCCGTTCCACCATCGGGTCGCTGGCGATCTCCGCCACGGTCCCCTCGGCCAGAAACTCGCCCAGTTCCATTACATAGGCCCGGTGGCCGATCCGCAATGCCTGTTCGGCATTCTGCTCGACCACCAGGATGGTGGTGCCGTCGCGGCGGTTCAACTCGGCGATGGCATCGAACATCGAGCGGAAGATCAGCGGCGCGAGGCCCAGCGACGGCTCGTCCAGCAGGATCAGCTTGGGCCTTGCGACGATGGCGCGGCCCACGGCCAGCATCTGCTGCTCGCCGCCCGAGAGCGACCAGCCCAGTTGCGCCTCGCGCTCCTTGAGGCGCGGAAACAGCTCGAACACCTCGGCCAGCGCACCGTCGAAGCCGCCCGCTGCGGCGCGGGTGGCCGCCGTGGTGGCGACGATCAGGTTCTCGCGCACCGTGAGGCCGGGAAACACCCGCCTGCCCTGCGGCACATGGCTGATGCCGCGCGCGACCACATCCTCGGCGGCCAGCCCGCCGATGGGCCTGCCCTGCATCGCGATGCTGCCCGACATCGGCGCCAGCAGGCCCGAGATCGTGTTCATCAGCGTGGTCTTGCCGGCGCCGTTGGCGCCCAGCACGACGACGATCTCGCCCGCCGCGACAGTCAGCGACAGGTTCTTCAGCACCGGCAAGCCGCCATAACCGGCGGTCAGGTTGCGAATCTCAAGCATGGCTGCGTCCCAGATAGGCGGCGATCACGTCCTCGTTGCCGCGAATCTCCTGCGGCGTGCCGTCGGCGATCTTCTGGCCGAAGTTCAGCGCCACGATCCGGTCCACGAGGGCCATGATGAACCGCATGTTATGCTCGATCACGATGACGGAAATGCCCTGCCCGGCCACCACGCGGATGAAGGCGGCCAGTTCGTCCGCCTCGGCCTGCGAGAGGCCGGCGCAAGGCTCGTCCAGCATCAGCACCTCGGGCGCGGCGGCCAAGGCGCGCGCCACTTCCAGCAGCCGGCGCTCGCCATAGGAGAGCGACGCGGTTTCGCCGTCGAAGCGATCCGCCAGCCCGACGAGGGCCAGCAATTCGCGCGCCTGCTCCTCGGCCTCGCGCTCCTGCTTTCGCGCCGAGCCAAGGCCGAGGATCGTGGCCAGCAGCCCGTTCGACATGCGGCAGTTGCGCCCGACCATGACGTTCTGGCCGATGGAGAGGCCACCGAACAGTTGCAGGTTCTGGAAGGTGCGCGCCATGCCGGCGGCGGTGATTCTGTTCGGGGCAAGGCCGGTCACGTCATTGCCCTTGAGGATCACCCGCCCGGCCTCGGGGCGATAGACCCCCGACAACACGTTCAGCATGGTCGATTTGCCCGAGCCGTTCGGGCCGACCAGACCCAGAACCTCGCCCTTTTCGACCGCGAAGGTCACATCGCCAAGCGCCGTCAGACCGCCGAAGCGTTTGGTGACGCCCTCGACTTCCAGCACGCGGGTCATGGCCGTGCCTCCCGGTTGCGGTTGCTCCACCATCGGGCCAGCCGTTTCGGCAGACCCGCCAGCCCCTCGGGCAGCAGCAGGACCGACAGCCAGATGGTCATGCCGAAGGCCACGAGGTAGTATTCCTTCACGAAGCGCAAAGCCTCGGGCAGCGAGATGAACAGGATCGCCCCAAGGATCGGCCCGACGATGGTGCCGCGCCCGCCGACCAGCACCATCGCCAGCAGGATCACCGTCAGCCCGAGGCTGAAGAATTCCGGGCTGATGAAGCGCATGGTATGGGCATAGAGGCTGCCGGCAACCCCGGCAATCACCGCGCTGAGGCCGAAGGCCAGCATCTTCATGCGCGAGATGTCCACGCCGCAGACATCGGCGCCGATCTCGGAATCGCGGATCGCGTTGAAGGCGCGGCCGAAGCGCGAGCGTTTCAGCCGCCAGACGAACAGGATGGTCAGCAGCGCGATGCCCAGCAGCAGATAGTAAAGCGGCGTCGCCTGCCGGAAGGAATAGCCGAGGATTTCCGGGCGCGGGATGCCGGAAAGCCCGTGCGATCCGTTGGTCAGCCCCTCCATCGAGCGGATGACGACGCGGATCACCTCGCCCAGAGCCAGCGTCAGCAGGGTCAGCGAATGGCCCTTGATGCGCAGCGCGGGGATGGCGATGACCAGGCCGATCACCCCGGTCAGCACCGCGGCGCCGATCAGCCCGACCACGAAGGGCGCGCCGGTCGAAGTCACCAGAATGGCACTGGTATAGGCGCCGATGGCGAACAACCCGATATGGCCGAAGGACAGCAGCCCCGTGAAGCCCAGCAGCAGGTCGTAGCCCGAGGCGAGGATGATGAAGATCAGCACCTGATGCGCCACGCCCAGATGATAGTTCGAGCCGGCGACGAAGGGCAGGCCCAGGGCCACGACCAGCGCCAGGACCAGCCCGGCCAGCCGCAGCCGGTTATGCGATTGCGCCTGTGACATCAGAGTTTCTCCGCGATGCGTTCGGGGAACAGGCCGCGCGGCCGGAACAGCAGCACGACGATGATGATCAGGAAGGCGATCACGTCCTTGTATTCGGACGAGATATAGGAGGCGCCCAGGGCCTCGATCACGCCGATGATCAGCCCGCCGAAGACGGCGCCCTTCAGCGACCCCCAGCCGCCGACGATGGTGGCCGCCAGCCCCTTCAGCATCAGCGAGAAGCCCATCGTCGTGGTGACGATGAACAAAGGCGCGACCAGAAAGCCCGCCAACCCGGCCAGCGCCGCCGACAGCAGATAGGCCAGCGTGCGCATGCGGCGCACGCGGATGCCCATCAGCCGGGCGGCGTCGGGGTCCTGCGCGGTGGCTTGCAGGCGAAAGCCGATGCTGGTCCGGGTCAGGCCCAGATGCAGCACCGCGATCAGCACGGCGGTGATGGCGATGATCAGCAGGTTGTGCGGAAACAGCGACACGCCGCCGACATTGATCACCCCCGAGCCGAAGAAGGTGGGCAGGGTCAGCGGATACGGCCCCCAGATCAGGATGGCCAGCGCCGCCATGCTGACCGAGAATCCGATCGTCGCCGTCACCGTGGTCAGGAAGTGCCTCCCCTCCAGCGGGCGGAACACCACCCACTGGAAGAGATAGCCGACGCCCATGCTACAGGCGACCGCCCCGATCAGCGCCAGCCACAGGGGCCAGCCCATGCCGACCAGCATCACCCCGAAGAAGCCGCCATAGGTGACCCATTCGGCATAGGCGAAGTTCACGACGCCCGCCGCGGCGATGCTGAGGGTAAAGCCCAGGGCCACGAGGGCATAGATGCAGCCGATGGTGCCGCCGGCCAGCAGGACTTGAATCAGGGTGTCCATCCGCCTGCCGCCCGCTTATTCGACGCCGGTGACGAGCTTCAGCGCGCCGCCCTCGATCTGCACGATCGAAACGCTGGTGCCGCCGTCGCCGCCATCCACGAAGCTGTAGGTGGTGCCGATGCCCTTGTAGCCGTCGATGCTGCGCAGTTCCGCCACGAGCGCCTCGCGGTCGGTGCCGACCTTGGCGATGGCCTCGGCCAGCATCTTCACGCCGTCATAATATTCCGCCGCGCCGTAATCGGGTTCGATGGAAAAGGCGGCGCGGTAGCGATCCGCCCATTCGGCCTTGTCGGGATCGGCGCCGGGCAGCGAGTCCACGGTGCCATAAACCCCGTCCGCGACCCCCGGCGCATAGCCCGCCACCGTCGTCGGCAGCACGCCCGCGTTCGAGACGATCACCGGGCCGGCAAAGCCAAGCTGGCGCACCTGCTGGACCATCACAAGCTGGTTCGGCGGGTCGCCGATCAGCATCATCACCTCGGCCCCGGCATCCTTCAGCTTGAGGATCTGCGCCGTCATGTCGCGGTCGATGCCCTCGAAACTTTCGACGGCCACGGGTTTCAGCCCCTTGGCCTCCAGCGTGGCGTCGATCATGCGGATCCAGCCGTTGCCGTATTCGCTGTTCTGCCGCAGGATGCCGATCTTGGTCAGGCCGAGATTCTCGGTCACGAACCGCGCCGCCCCCGTGGCCACCTGGGTGTCGGAGGTGCGGATGCGGAACAGGGCCTCGGTGCCTTTCTCCTTCGGCGAAAGCTGGGGCGAGGCGGCGCCGGTAAAGGTGGGGATACCCTCGTCCTCGATCATGCCGACCTGCGACAGCACGAAGCCGCTGATGGTGGTGTCCATGATCGCCACCGGGTCGGAGGACACGATGCGGTTGAAGGCGTTGATGGCGCCGGTCTGCTCGCCGCCGGTGTCCTCGATGACCAGCACCAGCTTGTCGCCGTTGATGCCGCCGGCCTCGTTGATCTCGTCCACGGCCATCTGGGTGCCGTGGATCAGCGACGCCTCGCCGCCGGCGAAGGGGCCGGTGGTGCCGATCACCATGCCCAGCGTGATATCGTCGGCCAGCGCCAGGCCGGGCATCAGCGCCGCAGCCAAGGCCAGCGAGGAAATGACGGTCTTGATCCGTTTCATGGTCGTCTCCGTTGTTGCTGTTGTGCCCCGCCTTTCGCGGCGATGTTGATGGTGGCGACAGGCGGCCCCGCGCGAGGCGCCGCCGGCCGCGAATGTCAGCCCTTCACCCGCGCCAGCAGCGCCGGGTCCAGCACCTTGCCGGGATTGAGGATGCCTTTGGGGTCCAGCGCATGCTTGACCCGCGCCATCACCTCCAGTTCCGAGGCGCTGCGGGTCAGCGGCAGATAGGGGCGCTTCATGGTGCCGATGCCATGCTCGGCCGAGATGGTGCCGCCAAAGCGGGTCACCGCCGAAAAGACCAGATCGCTGATCTCGTCATGGGGCTGGTGGTCGCCGGCGGACGGCACGTTGACCACCAGATGCAGGTTGCTGTCGCCGATATGGCCATAGCTGAGCGCGTTAACCCCCGGCCAGCGGTCGGCCAGCGCGGCCTGAACCTGTTCCACGAACTGCCCGGCCTGTGCGGTGGGGATGCCGATATCGAAGCCGACCAGCGGCCCCATCAGGCGCCCATACTCCGCCACGCTTTCGCGCACGGCCCACAGCTCGATGGCCTCGCGGTCGGATTGCGGCAGCACGGCGTCGGTGACATGGCCCTCCTCCAGCATGCGCTCCAGCAGGTCCTCAAGCTGGGCGCGGGCCTCGTCGCTACTGGTCTCGATCAGCACGTAAGCGCCGTGGCGGTCGGCCAGTGCGCGGCGCAGGTTCAGCCCGTCCGACATGAAATCGTAAAAGCTGGGCCACATGACTTCAAACGAGGTCAGCCCCGCCCCCAGCCGCGCCCGCGCCGCCTTCAGCAGCCCGATGACGCCCTCGAAATCGGTGCAGCCGCAGAAGGCGGTCGAGAAGCTGCGCGGCTGCGGATGCAGGCGCAGCACGGCGCGGGTGATGACGCCCAGCGTGCCCTCGGCCCCGATCAGCATCTGCTTGAGGTCATAGCCGGCGTTGTTCTTCAGCAGCTTGTTCAGCGCGGTGATCACGGTGCCATCGGCCAGCACGGCCTCGATGCCCAGCACATTCTCGCGCATCATGCCATAGCGGATCACCCGGTTGCCGCCGGCATTGGTCGAGATATTGCCGCCGATCTGGCAGGAATCGCGCGCGCCCAGGTCCACGGCCAGAAACAGCCCGCGATCCGCACAGGCGCGCTGCACGTCGCCCAGCACGGCGCCGGCCTGCACGGTGACGGTGGCCATCACCTCGTCGATTTCCTCGATGGCGCCCATGCGGTCCAGCGACAGCGCCACCGCGCCGGCCACCGGCTGCGCGCCCCCGGCCAGCCCGGTCATGCCGCCCTGCGGCACCACGCCGACCCCCAGCCGGTTGCACAAAGCCATTGCCCGCGAGACCTCGGCGGTATTGCGCGGGCGCAGCAGGGCCAGCGGCGTGATTTCAGCCTCGCCCATCCAGTCGCGGCGATAGCGCGCCGGAATGTCCGGCCCGAAGGCGGCGATCTCGCCCAGTTCGCGGGCCAGCATGTCGCGGGTTTCGTCGTCCATCAAAAAGGGCCTTGTCGATTCGTGTTTTCAGGTATTGGATCGGATAATCTCCAAACTTGGTCTTGCGTAAAGACCAAAATTTCATAGGGAAGATACCATGACCGATCTGTCCGGCAAGGTTGCGCTGGTCACCGGGGCGGCGCAGGGGCTGGGTCTGGCCATCGCCAGGGCACTGCATCGGGCCGGCGCGGCGGTGCTGCTGACCGACATCAACCCGGAGGTGGAGGCGGTCGCCACCGCGCTGGACGCCGGTGCGGGCCGCAGCCGGGGCGTGGTGCAGGATGTGCGCGACGAAGCGGGCTGGCAGGCGCTGGCGGACGGGCTGCTGGCCGAACGGGGGCGGCTGGACATTCTGGTCAACAACGCGGCGCTGACGATCTCGAAGCCGCTTTGGGACATTCCGGCGGCGGAGTGGGATGACGTGCTGGCGGTGAACCTGCGCGGCACCTTCTTCGGCTGCCGCACCGTGGGGCGGATCATGCGCGAGGCCGGAAAGGGCCGCATCATCAACATCAGTTCGATGGCCGGCCAGCGCGGCGGCGTGGTGGCGGGCGGGCATTATTCGGCCTCGAAGGCCGGGATCATCGTGCTGTCCAAGTGCTTTGCCGCCGAATTGGCCGGCGGCAACGTCACCGTCAACACCATCGCCCCCGCCGCCATCGAAGGGCCGATCACCAAGGTGATGCCCGCCGACAAGGTGCAGGCGATGGCCCGCACCATCCCGCTGGGCCGGCTGGGCGATGATGCCGAGGTCGGCGCGGCGGCGGTCTGGCTGGCCTCGGACGCGGCGGGCTTCGTCACCGGCGCCACCATCGACATCAATGGCGGCATTTTCATGCGCTGAGGCGCAGCACAAAGGAGCATAGCATGGCCGTGGAATTCGCAATCCCCGAGGTCCCCCAACCCTATCGCGTCATCCTGCTGGGCGCCGCCACCGATGGCTGGTTCCGTGCCAGCGACGAGGAGCGGCGCGAGAAGATCCTGCCGCGCTTCAAGCAGATGATCGCGGAATGGGACCAGCTGGGGGCGAAATGCCTGGCGACGCTGGACGACGACCTGTTCATGGTCGGCCAGCCCGGCGCGCCGGATTTCACCTGGTATCTGATCTTCGAGGTGCCCTCGCTGGAATCGCTGGCCGCGATGATCCAATGCGTGCGGCGCAGCGTGGACGGGGTGCGGCTGGACCAGTATATCCGCATCGAGGGCCGGCTGGGCCGCGCCTTCTTCCTGCTGGAAGGCAGGCACTGACCCGAACCGCCGCCCCGTCCCGAGCGCACAAGACCGGGACAGGCCGGCCGCACCCCGACAGGGCCGGATGCATGGCATGACGAACACCCCTCCCCCCGATCCGGCCTCCCTACGGGCGACGCGCCATGCCGGGCGCCGCCCGCGCGGGCCGTTCATCGCCGTTCCCCGCCCGTTCTGGATCGGGATTCCCCGCGCCCCGCGCCCGGATGCCGCCTGTCCGGAGGGCGGGCATGTCCCCCTGTGCCCTCCGCTTCCGGCCGATGGGCCGCGCAACCCCGATCCGGGCGAGGTGCGGGCGCCGGATGCCGCCGGGCCTGCTCACCCCGGCATCGCCCGGTCCCGATGCCGATCCCGCCATCGCGCCTTGCGTTCGGGCCGCACGGGCGGCCCCCGGCACGGACGGGGCCGCCGATGAGCCGCACCTATCCCGCCCGCCGCGCCGAGGCGGCGCTGTCCATCGACGAGTTGCGCCACCTCGCCCGCCGCCGCCTGCCGGAACTGGTCTTCGAATATCTCGACGGGGGCGCCGAGGACGAAGTGACCCTGCGCCGCAATCGCAGCGCCTTCGACGCCCTGGCCTTCCTGCCGCGCGCCCTGCGCGACGTGGGGCGGGTGGAGTGCGGCACCGCCCTGTTCGGCCGTCTCCTGCCTTTGCCGCTGGTGATCGCGCCGACCGGCTTCAACGGGCTTTTGCGCAGGGACGGCGACCTGGCGCTGGCGCGGGCAGCGGCGGCGGCGGGCATTCCGCTGGGGCAAAGCACCGTTTCCAACGCAAGGCTGGAGGATGTCGCCCGCATCCCCGGCCTGCGGCACTGGATGCAGCTTTACGTGTTCCGCGACCGCCGCTTCACCGATGCGCTGCTGGAGCGCGCGGCGGCGGCGGATTGTGAGGCGCTGATCCTGACGGTCGATGCCAATGTCTTCGGCAATCGCGAATGGGACCGGCGCAACTATGCCGCCCCGGCCCGCCCGCGCCTGTCGCGCCGGATCGAGGCCCTGCGTCATCCCGGCTGGCTGGCCGATGTGGCGCTGCCCGGCCTGCCCGGCTTCGGCAATCTGGACGATTTCCTGCCGACGGACAGCCGCGACCTCAACGCGGCGGCGCATTGGTCGCGCGAGCAGATCGACCCCTCGCTGTCCTGGCGCGATCTGGAGCATGTCCGCCGGCGCTGGCAGGGACCGCTGATCGTCAAGGGCCTGCTGGCGCCGGCGGACGCGGTGCAGGCGCGGGCTCTGGGCGCGGACGGCGTGGTGCTGTCCAACCACGGCGGCCGGCAACTGGACGGCGCGCTGGCGCCCTTGCAGGTCCTGGCCGAGACGCGCGCGGCCACAGGCGCGGGCTTCACGCTGCTGGTCGACGGCGGCATCCGGCGCGGCAGCGACATCGCCAAGGCGGTGGCGCTGGGGGCGGATGCGGTGATGGCGGGGCGCGCGACCCTCTACGGGCTGGCCGCCGGTGGCGAGGCAGGCGCGGCACGCGCGATCGCGATCCTGGCGGAGGAGTTCGCCCGGGTCATGGCGCTGCTGGGCTGCGTTTCGGTGGCCGGGCTGGGCACCGAATTCCTGCGCCCCGCCCCGAATGCCGGGCCATGTCCCTGAGCCTGGAACCACATGGCAAAGCCCCCGCGATGAAAGGGCATCCGGTCCCGGTCAGCCCGGCCCCCGCGCATGGCGCGCGAACAAGGGAGTGCCCGGATGTTCCGCCGCCTGCGCTGACCGCATGCGGGGCGATTTCGGCCTGCCGCATGGGGACCGGAAGACACCCGGCTTCGTCGCCGGATTGCGCCATCGCGGCATCGCCGCGCCCTGCATGCGCGACCGGCCGGCCAGGCGCATCGCCTTCGAGACCCCTGTCGGGAAGTCCTGATGCCCGAGAGCACGCCCGACGATACCGCCATCACGGACGATCTTCCCAGCCGCGGGGGACCGAAGATGGACGAGGCCGCCGGCACGCAATCGGGCGCATGACCGGCCTGTTCGCATCCGCGGAATACGGGACCGCCTTCAGGGCCGGAGGACAGGCGGCACCATGACCGGATTCCGTGCCGGCCGTGGTCACCTCCGCCCGGCGGTCGGTTTCGTCGTCAAGCGCCTAGACCCCCAGCCAGCGGTCGGCCATGTCCGAGGTCAATTCGTCCAGCACCCCGGACCAGACGCTGCGGCCACGCTCCAGCACCACGGCGCGGTCGGCGACCGAGGCCAGTTCGCGCAGCGACTTGTCCACCACCAGAATCGAAAGCCCCTCGGCCTTCAAGGCCCGGATCGCATGCCAGATTTCCAGCCGCACCACCGGCGCCAGCCCCTCGGTCGCCTCGTCCAGGATCAGCAGGCGCGGATTGGTCATCAGCGCCCGGCCGATGGCCAGCATCTGCTGCTCGCCCCCCGACAGCGTGGCGGCGGCCTGGTTGCGGCGCTCGGCCAGGCGGGGGAACAGCGCCTCGACGCGGGCGCGGTCCCAGGCGCCGGGGCGGGCGGCGACCACCAGATTTTCCGCCACCGTCAGCGGGCCGAAACAGCGCCGCCCCTCCGGCACCAGCCCAAGGCCCAGCCGCGCGATGCGATGCGCCTGCATGCCGGCGATGGGCTGACCCATGACCGAAACGCTGCCGGCCGAGGCCGGCATCAGCCCGCAGGCGGTGCGGATCGTCGTGGTCTTGCCCATGCCGTTGCGGCCCATCAGGGCCACGACCTCGGCCTCGCCCACCGTCAGATCGACGCCGAACAGCGCCTGAATGGTGTCATAGGACGCCGAAACGTCCCGCATTTCCAGCAAGCTACTCATATATCCTCGCCCAGGTAGGAGCGGCGGACCTCCACGCTGCCGCGAATCTCGGCCACGCTGCCGGAGGCGATGACCCGGCCATAGGACAGGACCGAAATCCGGTCGGCCAGCGCAAAGACCGCATCCATGTCATGCTCGACCAGCAGGATCGGCGCCTCGTGGCGCAGGTCCGACAGCAGGGCGACCAGTTGCCCGGCGCCCTCGGTGCCCATGCCGGCCATCGGCTCGTCCAGCAGGAAGGCGCGCGGGCGCATGGCCAGCGCCATCGCGATCTCCAGCTTGCGGCGCTCGCCGTGGGACAACTCGTCCGCGCGCATCGCCTCGCGACCGGCGAGGCCGGCCTGCGCGATATGCTCGCGCGCCGGGCCGGTCAGCGCGGGGTCGCGCAGCACCGGGCGCAGGAAGCGGTAGATGGTGCCGCTTTCGCCCATCACCGCCAAGGCCACGTTCTGCAAGACGGTGAAATCGGCAATGACCGAACTGACCTGAAAGCTGCGCGCCAGCCCCTTGCGCGCCCGCGCCGCCGCGTCCAGCCCGTCCACCGCCTCGCCCAGAAAACGGATGCTGCCGGAATCGGGCCGGATTTCCCCGGTGATCTGCTTGATCAGCGTCGACTTCCCGGCGCCGTTGGGACCGATCAGGGCATGGATTTCCCCCGGCAGCAGGCTCAGCGACACGCCGTCGGTGGCCTTCAGCGCGCCGAAGCTCTTGCGCAGGTCTTTGATGTCGAGGACCGGCTCAGTCATGGTGACGCTCCCGCCCGGCAACGAGGCCGATCAGCCCGCCGGGCGCGAACAGCACGATGGCCAGCAGCAGCAGGCCCAGGGGCGCCTGCCAGTATTCGGTCCAGCCGCCCAGCACATGCTCCAGCAGGATGAAGGCCATCGCGCCGGCGACCGGACCCATCAGCCGCCCCACCCCGCCGAGAATCACGAAGACCATGATCTCGCCCGACATGTGCCATGACAGCATCCCCGGCCCGACGAAGCGGTTGAGGTCGGCGTAAAGCGCCCCGGCCAGCCCGGTGATGGCGCCCGACAGCACGAAGGCCGTCAGCCGCACCGCGAAGGGCCGGATGCCCACCGCCAGCGCGCGTTGCGGATTGGCGCGCACGGCTTGCAGGGCCAGCCCGAAGCGGGCGCGGGTGATCACCGCCGTCAGCGCCAGCGCCAGCACCAGCAGCGTGGCGCAGATCAGGAAATAGTTCAGCGGCATCATGGTGTTGATCCCGCCCAGCTTGTTGCGGACGTAAAAGCTCAGCCCGTCCTCGCCGCCATATTTCGGCCAGCTTATCGCGAAGTAATAGACCATCTGCGCGAAGGCCAGCGTGACCATGATGAAATAGACGCCACTGGTGCGCAGCGACATGGCGCCGATCAGCAGGGCCACCAGCGCCGAGACCAGCATCGCCGCCGGCCAGATCGCCAGCATGGCATTGGTGCCCGACAGCCCCCACAGGATCGGCTGGCCGGACATGCCGTGGCTGGCCAGGATGCCGCAGACATAGCCGCCGATGCCGAAGAAGGCGGCGTGACCGAAGCTGACCATGCCGCCATAGCCCAGCACGAGGTTCAGCCCCACCGCCGCCAGCGCGAAGATCGCCGCCTTGGTGGCCATCGTCACCATGAAGACGTTGCCGGTGGCCTGCGCCAGCAGCGCGCCGCCGATCAGCACGGCCAGCAGCCCGGCATTGGTCAGGGTTTCGCGGGACAGGCTCATGCGCGCGCTCCGAACAGGCCGGCGGGGCGCCACAGCAGCACGATCGCCATGAGGACATAGATCGACATCGAGGCCAGCGAGGCGCCGGTGGCATTGGCCTCGGCCTGCGGCATGACATGGGCCAGCAGGCCGGGCAGGAAGGCGCGGCCCAGCACCTCGGTCATGCCCACGAGGATCGCCGCGATCAGCGCCCCGCCGATGGAACCGATGCCGCCGATCACGATGACCACGAAGGCGAGGATCAGCACCGGCTCGCCCATGCCGACCTGAACGGAAGTGTTGGCCCCCACCAGCGCCCCGGCCAGCCCGGCCAGCGCCGCGCCCAGCGCGAAGACCAGCGTGTAGAGGCTGGCGATGTCCACGCCCAGCGCGCCGATCATCTCGCGGTCGGCCTCGCCGGCGCGGATGCGCAGGCCCAGGCGGGTCTTGCTCATCAGGGCGAACAGGCCCAGCGCGATAGCCGCGCCCAGCACGATCACGAAGAGGCGAAAGGCCGGATAGGTCAGCCCGCCCGGCAGATGCACCGCCCGGCCCAGCCAGCCCGGCAGCGACAGATACAGGGGAAAGCTGCCGAAGGCCCAGCGCGCGGCCTCCGACAGGACGAGAATCAGCGCGAAGGTGGCCAGCACCTGATCCAGATGGTTGCGCCGATAGAGGCGGCGGATGATCGCCACCTCGATCAGTGCGCCGGCGGCGGCCGCGGCGGCAAGGCTGGCCACCACGCCCAGCCCGAAGCTGCCGGTCCTTTGCGCCACCACCGCGCAGGCGAAGGCGCCGGTCATGTAAAGCGCGCCATGCGCCAGATTGATCAGGCCCATGACGCCGAAGACCAGCGTCAGCCCCGACGCCATCAGAAACAGCGTCATCCCGTATTGCAGCCCGTTCAGAAGCTGTTCGGCCAGCAGCATGCGACCCCCTCCCTGTCGGTGCGGTCAGGGCCGGGGACAGGCACCCCCGGCCCCGCGATCACATCGAGCAATCGGCGGCAAAGCTGTTGCCGTGCCCGGTCATCAGCGGCGCCACGATCTGGTTGGTCAGCGTGCCGTCGCCGTCCTTGATCACCTCGCGCAGATACAGGTCCTGAATCGGGTGCTGGTCGGGACCGAAGGCGAAATTGCCGCGCACCGAGGCGAAATCGGCCTTGCGCAGCGCCTCGCGGAAGGCGTCGGCGTCGGACACCTCGGCCACCTTCGCCGCCGACACGATCAGGTTGGCGGTGTCAAACCCCTGCGCCGCATAGATCGAGGGGATGCGGCCATATTCGGCCCGGAACGCCTCGACGAAGGCGGCGTTGGCCGGGTTGTCGAGGTCGGGCGACCAGGTGGAGGCATTGCGCACGCCCAGCGCCGCATCGCCCATCGCCGGCAGCACGTCCTGGCTGAAGCTGAAGGCCGGCGCCACGATCGGCACGTCCAGACCCGAGGCGGCATATTGCTTCATGAAGGAAATGCCCAAACCGCCGGGCAGGAAGAAGAACAGCGCATCCGCCCCGGAATCGCGGATCTGGGCGATCTCGCCGGCATAGTCGGTCTGCTGCAATTGCGTATAGACCTCGCCGGCCAGGTCGCCGGTGTAATAGCGGCGGAAGCCGTTGATCGCGTCGGTGCCGGCCGGATAGTTCGGCGCCATCACGAAGACCTTCTGATAGCCCAGATCGGTCGCCGCCTGCCCCGCGCCCTCGTGCAGGTTGTCGTTCTGGTAGCTGACCGAGAAGTAATTCGGGTTGCAGTTCGCGCCGGTCAGCTGCGAGGGGCCGGCATTGGCGGACAGGAAGAACTTGCCCTGCGCCGTCGCCGCCGGCACCACCGCCACCGCGACGTTCGAGAACACGATCCCCGCCAGCACGTCCACATTGTCCTGCTGGATCATGCGGTCGGCGACCTGCACGCCGACATCGGGCTTTTGCTGGTCGTCCTCGGTGATCAGGGTGATGTCGGCGGCGTCATCGCCGGCCAGTTTCAGCGCCAGAGCAAAGCCGTCGCGCATGTCCACGCCGAGGCCGGCGCCGCCGCCCGACAGGGTGGTGATCATGCCGACCTTCACGGGGCCGGCATAGGCGGCACCCCCCATCAGCGCGGCCGCAAGGCCGAGCGTCATCAGTTTCTTCATTTCATCCTCCCTTGTGGCATGGCCGCGTTATGGCTCGCCCCATGCCGTTGTTATGGTTGGCGATGCCTCGCCGTTACGCAAGCACCAATGCCATCGGCCCCTGCGTCACATCCCGCGCCCCGCCGTCTCCCCGCGGCGGGGCGCGGGCCGTTCAGGCCCCCTCCTTCAGGCGGAAACGCTGGATCTTGCCGCTTTCGGTTTTCGGCAGGGCGTCGGTGAACACCACCTTGCGGGGGTATTTGTAGGGGGCGATGGTGCGCTTCACATGGTCCTGAATGTCGCGCACCAGCAGCGCGTCGCCCTCATGGCCGGGCTTCAGCACGATATGGGCGCAGACCACCTGCCCGCGCGCCTCGTCCGGGGCGCCGACCACGGCGCATTCGGCCACGGCCGGATGGGTCAGCAGCGCCGCCTCCACCTCCGGCCCGGCGATATTGTAGCCCGCCGAGAGGATGATGCCGTCGCTGCGGGCGCCGAAATGGAAGCGCCCCTCCTCGTCCTGGCTGAACATGTCGCCGGTCAGGTTCCAGCCGTCGCGGACATATTCGCGCTGCTTGGCCTCGTCGTCCAGGTAACGGCAGCCCACCGGCCCGCGCACCGCCAGCCGGCCAAGCTGGCCGCGCGGCACCTCGTTCATGTCGTCGTCCACCACCTTGGCCTGATAGCCGCCGACCGGCCGCCCGGTGGACCCCGGATGGTGATCGTCGAAGCGGTTGGTGACGAAGATATGCAGCATCTCGGTCGAGCCGATGCCGTCCAGCATCGGCAGCCCGGTCTTGGCCAGCCAGTCCTCGTAGACCGGCGCCGGCAGGGTCTCGCCCGCCGAGACCGCGGCGCGCAGGCTGCCCAGATCGGCGCCCGCTTCCATCGCATTCAGCATGGCGCGATAGGCGGTCGGCGCGGTGAAGCAGACAGTGGCGCGGTATTTCTGGATGATCTCGACCATGTTCGGCGGCGAGGCGTTCTCCAGCAGCGCCGCCGCCGCACCGAAGCGCAGCGGGAACACCGCCAGCCCGCCCAGCCCGAAGGTAAAGGCCAAAGGCGGCGAGCCGACGAAGACATCGTTCGGCTGCACGTTCAGCACCTCGCGCGCATAGGCGTCGGCGATGATCAGGATGTCGCGGTGGAAATGCATGGTCGCCTTGGGCGCCCCGGTCGTGCCGGAGGTAAAGCCCAGCAGCGCCACGTCGTCGCGCCCGGTCTGCACGCAATCGAACTTCACCGGCTTGGACAGGGCCGCGCGGTCCAGTTCCGCGTCATGGTTGGCGCTGCCATCGAAGCCGATCACCGTGCCGAGGAAACGGCTGCGCTGCTGGCACAGCACCATCTCCTCCATCAGGCGGGTGTCGCAGAGCGCCAGCCCGATCTCGGCCTTGTCCACGATCTTTTCCAGCTCTCCCGCCCGCAGCATGGGCATGGAGTTGACAACCACCGCCCCGGCCTTGGTCGCCGCCAGCCAGCAGGCCACCATCGCCGGATTGTTGGCCGAGCGGATCAGGACGCGGTTGCCCGGCCTGACCTTGTAATCCTCGACCAGCGCATGCGCGATGCGGTTGGTCCAGTCCGACAGCTCCTTGTAGGTGCGCACCCGGCCATTGCCGATCAGGGCGATATGGTCGCCGAAGCCGCGCTCGACCATGCGGTCGGTCAGTTCATAGCCCGCGTTCAGCCACTCGGGATAATAGAACTGGCCAAGGTCGATCTGCGGCCACAACTCGGCCGGCGGCAGGTTGTCGCGGGTAAAGGTATCGACATGGCCGGACGGGCCAAGCGGTTGATTGTTCATCGTTCCCTCCCTGACGGGGCGCCCGGCCATGCCGGACCGCCCCGGATTTTCAGCCCCTCATTCCGGGATGACGGCGGTGGCCTCGATCTCGACCTTGGCGCGGTCCTCCACCAGCGCCACCACCTGCACCACGGCCATGCTGGGGAAATGCTTGCCCAGATGCTTGCGATAGGCGCGGCCGACCTCGCGCAGGTTGTCCACATATTCCTGCTTGGAGGTCACATACCAGGTCAGCCGCACCAGATGCTCGGGCCTCCCGCCGGCCTCGGCCAGAACGGCGACGATATTGGCCAGCGCCTGCTCGATCTGGCCGACCATCTCGTCGGTCTCGAACTGCTGCTGGCCGTTCCAGCCGATCAGCCCGCCCAGGAACACCAGCCGCCCCGAGGCCGCCATGCCGTTGGCATAGCCCTTGGCGGGCGCCCAGCCGGGCGGATTCAGGAACTGGTGCGGGCTGTGGGTTTCGGTCGTCATGGCATATCCTCCTTCATGGCGGCCTCCAGGCGGGTGCGCAGGGCGTCGGGCCAGGGGGCGGAAGCCATCCCCTGCGTCCAGACCACGCGGTGATCGAATTCGGCGCGAAGGGTCCCGTCGCTGCCGTGCAGGGTGGTGTGGAAATCGACGCTGCTGCGGCCCACGGCGCGCACATGGATGGCGAATTCCACCACGTCGCCAAGCCGCGAGGGCGCCTTGAACTGCGCCTCCAGCCGCACGGTGGGCGAGCCGTTGCCGCCCCCGATCACCTGCGCGAAGGGGCGGCCCAGCACGTCCTTGAAGAAATTCTCGGCCACCGAGTTCAGCAACTCGAAATAGCGCGGGTAAAAGACGATCCCGGCGGGGTCGCAATGGTTGAACTCGATCTGATAGCGGCGGGTATAGGCCATTATGCCGCCCCTTTCGCCGCGTCCAGAACCGCGCGGGCGATCACCACCCGCTGCACGTCCGAGGCCCCCTCATAGATGCGCAAGGCCCTGATCTCGCGGTAAAGCCGCTCGACCACCTGGCCGTCGCGGACGCCATCGCCGCCGTGAAGCTGCACGGCCATGTCGATGACCTGGCTGGCGGCCTCGGTGGCGTAGAGCTTGGCCATCGCCGCCTCGCGCGAGACGCGGGCGGCGCCCCGGTCCTTGGTCCAGGCGGCGCGATAGACCAGCAGCGCGGCCGCGTCGATGCGCAGCGCCATGTCGGCCAGATGCCCCTGCACCATCTGCAACTGCGCAAGCTGGCTGCCATCGGCGCGGATGCGGGTGGCGCGGGAAACGGCCTCGTCCAGCGCGCGGCGACCAAAGCCCAAAGCAGCCGCCCCCACGGTCGAGCGGAACACGTCCAGCACCGACATGGCGATCTTGAACCCCTGCCCCGGCTGGCCGATCAGGGCGTCGGCGGGCAGCCGCAGGTCGGTCAGCCGCAGATGCGCCAGCGGATGCGGGGCCATGACCTCGATGCGGTCCACGACCTCCAGACCGGGCGTATCGGCGGGCATCAGGAAGGCCGACAGGCCCCGCGCGCCGGGCGCCTCGCCGGTGCGGGCGAAGATCACATAGACATCGGCGATGCCGCCGTTGGAAATATAGGTCTTTTCGCCGTTCAGCACCCAGCCGTCGCCATCCCGCACCGCCGTGGTCGCGGTCGAGGCCACATCCGACCCCGCCCCCGGCTCGGTCAGCGCAAAGGCGGCGATGGCCTGCCCCTTGCGGGTGCGCGCCAGCCATTCGCGTTGCCGGGCGGTGCCGAACAGGCTGATGGCGCCCATGCCAAGCCCCTGCATGGCGAAGGAAAAATCCGCCAGCCCGTCATGGCGGGCCAGGGTTTCGCGCGCCAGGCACAGGGTGCGCACGTCGAGGGTTTCGCCCTCGCCGGCGCCGGTGGGGGCCAGCCAGTCATCCGCGCCCAGCCGCGCCACCAGATCGCGACAGGCGGCGTCGGTATCGTGATGGTCGACGCCGGCCAGCGCCTCGCCCGCCCATGCGTCCAGCCGCGCGGCAAAGTCGCGGTGGCTGTCGTCAAAGAACGGCCAGTCCAGAAAACTGCGATCCATGCCGTTCCCCCTCAATCGCCGGCGAAGACCGGCTTTTCCTTGGCGACGAAGGCGTGATAGGCGCGCTCGAAATCGCGGGTCTGCATGCAGATCGCCTGCGCCTGCGCCTCGGCCTCGATGGCCTGGTCGAGGCTCATGTTCCATTCCTGATTGAGCTGCGTCTTGGTGATGCCATGCGCAAAGGTCGGGCCGGCGCCGATCCGGGCGGCCAGCTTCGCGGCCTCGGCCTCCAAGGCGTCCGCCGGGTGCAGCGCGTTCCAGAAGCCCCAGTCGGCCCCCTCGCCCGCCGTCATCACGCGGCCCGTATAGAGCAGTTCCGCCGCCCGGCCCTGGCCGATGATGCGCGGCAGCATGGCGCAGGCGCCCATATCGCAGCCGGCAAGGCCCACGCGGGTGAACAGGAAGGCGCATTTGGCCTCGGGCGTGGCCAGCCGCAGGTCGGCGGCCATCGCCATGATGGCGCCGGCGCCGACGCAAATCCCGTCCACGGCGGCGATGATCGGCTTGCCGCAATGGATCATCGCCTTGACCAGATCGCCGGTCATGCGGGTGAACCGCAGCAGGTCCTTCATGTCCATGCCGACCAGCGGCCCGATGATGTCATGCACATCGCCGCCCGAGCAGAAATTCCCGCCATTCGAGGCGATCACCACCACATCCACGTCCACCGCATAGGCCATGTCGCGGAAGGTATCGCGCAACTCGGCATAGCTTTGGAAGGTCAGGGGATTCTTGCGGTCGGGCCGGTTCAGGCGGATGGTGGCCACGCGATCCGCCACCTGCATCAGGAAATGCGCGGGCCGGCGGTCGGCCATCGTCACGGCGGTCAGTTCCGGGGCATCGGTCATGGGTTTGCAAGCTTTCTGAGCAGGGTGCGCATCTGGTCGAGGTCGTCCCCGTCCAGCGGCGCGAAGATCTGGGAAATCTCGGCCTCGTGGCCGATGGCGATACGCTCGAACAGCACGCGGCCGCTGTCGGTCAGGTTGACGCGGATGGTGCGGCGGTCCTCGTCGCAGGGCAGGCGCTCGATGATGCCGTCCTTTTCCAGCGGCGCGCAGATGGCGGTGACGTTGCTGTTCGACACCAGCAGCATCCGCGACAGCTCGGTCATGGTCACCGGCTCGCCCCGCCGCCACAGCGCCGCCATCACGTCGAAGCGCGGCAGCGTGGTGTCGTGGTTGCGGCGCAGATAGTCGCGCAGTTGCGTCTCGGCCCGCCGCGTCACCGCCAGCATCCTGATCCACAGCCGCAACCGGCGCTTGGACAGGGGGTCCAGAGGCTCCTGCGGTTCCGTCATATCTCCCCCCCGGCGATGGCGATGGCCTGCCCGTTCATCGCATCCGATGCCGGTCCGCACAGGAACAGCGCGGCGGCGGTGACCTCGGCGGGCCGCACCAGCCGGCGCTGCGGATTGGTGGCGGTCAGCGCCGCCAGCGCCTGCTCCTCGGTGCGGCCGGTGGTCCGCACGATGTTGGCGATGGAGCGCGCGGTCATCTCGGTATCCAGAAAGCCGGGGCAGAGGGCGTTGACGGTCACGGGCTTCTTCGCCACCTCCAGCGCGAGGCCGCGCACCAGGCCCACCACGCCATGCTTGGCCGCCACATAGGGCGCGACATAGCCGTAGCCCTTCAGCCCCGCCGTCGAGGCCACCGCGATCAGCCGCCCCCAGCCGGAAAACTGCGCCAGGCCAGCGCGGAAGGTCAGGAACACCCCGGTCAGGTTGACCGCAAGCATCTGATTCCATTCGCCCAGCGAGACCTTGCCAAAGGGCGCCGAGGTCGAGGCGCCGGCATTGGCGATCACCACATCCACCGGCCCGGCAGCGGCGAACATGGCCGCCACCGACGCCTCGTCGGTGACATCGGCCTGCACCACGCCCGCCCCGGTCTCGGCGGCGACGGCCTCCAGCGGCTCCAGCCGCCGGCCGGCGATGGTGACGCGGGCGCCCGCCGCGGCAAAGCCGCGCGCAAGGTCCGCCCCCGTCCCGGTGCCGCCGCCGGTGATCAGCACATGGCGCCCGGAAAGGGTCATACCCGGATCGCCTCCTCCTGCTCGCGGGCGCGCTGGCGCAGGCGCCGGGCCTGCGAGGCGCCGTTGATGTAGGGCAGCGGCCATTTCGTGCCCCGGTCGCCCAGGTCGATGGCCGCATGCAGCGTCCAATAGGGATCGGACAGATGCGGCCGCGCCAAGGCCACCAGATCGGCCCGGCCGGCCATCAGGATCGAATTGACGTGATCGGTCTCGTGGATATTGCCCACCGCCATCGTCGGAATGTGCAATTCGTTGCGGATGCGGTCGCTGAACGGGGTCTGGAACATCCGGCCATAGATCGGCTTGCCCTCCACGCTGGTCTGACCGGCGGAAACGTCGATCAGGTCGGCGCCGGCCTCGTGGAAGGCGCGGGCGATCTCGACGGCCTCCTCCGGGGTCACGCCTTTTTCGCCCACCCAGTCATTGGCGCTGATCCGCACCGAAATCGGCTTTTCAGCCGGCCAGACGGCGCGCATGGCCCGGAAGACCTCCAGCGGATAGCGCAGGCGATTTTCCAGGCTGCCGCCATATTCGTCCGTCCGCGTATTCGACAGCGGCGAAATGAAGCCGGAAATCAGATAGCCATGCGCGGCATGCAGCTCCACCATGTCGAAGCCGGCGCGGGCGGCGGCCTCGGTCGAGGCGACGAACTGGTCGCGCACCTCGTCCATGTCGGCGCGGGTCATCTCGCGCGGGATCTGGTTGCCCTCGTTCCACGGAATCGGCGAGGGCGCGATGATGTCCCAATTGCCGCTGTCCAGCGGCTGGTCGATCCCCTCCCAGCCGATCCTGGTCGAGGCCTTGCGCCCGGCATGGCCCAACTGGCAGCAGATCTTCGCATCGGTCTCGGCATGGACGAAATCCACCAGCCGCTTCCAGGCCGCTTCCTGCTCCGGCGTATACATGCCGGGGCAGCCGGGGGTAATGCGGCCCTCCGGCGACACGCAGGTCATTTCGGTATAGACCAGCCCGGCGCCGCCCTTGGCGCGTTCCGCATAATGCACGAAATGCCAGTCGGTCGGCATGCCGTCCACGGCCTTGTATTGCGCCATCGGCGAGACCACGACCCGGTTCTTCAGGCGCATGTCCTTGAGCTGGAAGGGCGCGAACATCGGCGCCCGGCCGTGCTGGCCGCCGGCCTGGTCCTGGAACCAGTTCTCCGCCGTCGCCAGCCATTCCGGGTCGCGCAGCCGCAAATTCTCGTGGCTGATGCGCTGGCTGCGGGTCAGCAGCGAGTAATTGAACTGCACCGGATCGAAATCCAGATAGCGTCCGACCTGCTCGAACCATTCCAGACTGTTGCGGGCCGCCGATTGCAGGCGCATCACCTCGGTGCGGCGCTCTTCCTGGTAACGCTCGAACGCTTGCACCATCGTCGGCTCGGAATGCAGGTAATCGGCCAGCGCGATGGCGCTGTCGAAAGCCAGCCGCGAACCGGAGCCGATCGAGAAATGCCCCGTCGCCGCCGCATCGCCCATCAGCACGACATTCTCGTGATACCATTTTTCACAGATCACGCGCGGGAAATTCATCCACACCGCCGAGCCGCGCAAATGCGCCGCATTGCTCATCAGATCGTGCCCGCCGAGGTGATCGGCAAAGATCTCGCGGCATGTCTCGACGATCTCTTCCTTGCTCATGCCTTCGAAGCCGATGGCCTCCCAGGTCTCTTGCGAGGTTTCCACGATGAAGGTCGCGGTCTTGTCGTCGAACTGATAGACATGCGCCCAGAGCCAGCCCTGCGGCGTCTTCTCGAAAATGAAGGTGAAGGCGTCGTCGAACCGCTGATGCGTGCCCAGCCAGATGAACTTGCACAGGCGCATGTCGATATCGGGCTTGAAATCGTCCTCGTATTCGCGCCGCACGGTCGAGTTCAGGCCGTCGGCGGCCACCACGAGGTCGTAATCCTTGCGGTAATCCTCGGCCGATTTGAATTCGGTCTCGAAATGCAGGTTGACGCCCAGCTCGCGGGCGCGCTCCTGCAACAGGATCAGCATCTGCTTGCGGCCGATGCCGGCGAAACCATGCCCGCCCGAGACGATGCGCACCCCCTCCTTGACGACGGCGATATCGTCCCAATAGGCGAAATGGCTGCGGATCGCATCGGTCGATTTCGGATCGTTGCGCTGCATCCGGCCCAGCGCGTCGTCCGACAGCACCACCCCCCAGCCGAAGGTGTCGTTGGCCTTGTTGCGCTCCAGCACGGTCACGTCGTGCGACGGGTCGCGCAGTTTCATCGAGATCGCGAAATACAGACCGGCGGGACCACCGCCGAGGCACAGAATCTTCATGCTTGCCCTCCCAGCCGCGCCCCGCAGGGGCGCCTTGCCCGGACGCTGACACGCGCGGTGATTCCTTGCAAGAAAAAGTTTTCAGCTTGAAACATTTTTCGCAATCCCGCCCGCCACGGCTCAGGCGGTGATGAACTCGATCCCCGGCAGGGCGGCGATCTCGGCCACGTCGCAGCGATAGGCTTCGGTCATTTCCGCGACCAGCTCGGGGGTCCAGCCGGGCAGGTCGATGCTCAGGGCCAGTTGCTCGGTGCGGGGGAATTCGGCCAGCAGGGCCTCGGTGGCGGCGCGGCGGTCGGCGATGCTCAGGCCGGGGGGCAGCCGCTCCGGCAAGGCCGCCTGCCCCGCCTGGGTCAGCAGCCTGCGCAGCAGCCGGTCCTCGCCCTCCAGCGGCATATCCGCCTCCACCCCGGCGAGACGGCGCATCACCTCGGGAAAGATCATCGGCATGTCCTCGTGGCACCAGACCACCAGCCGCCGGCCGCGCAGTTCCTGCACGGCCTGGCGCAGGGTCGGCGCCCAGCGTTTGGTGCGCGGATCGGTCGTGCCCATCAACTCCTCATAGCCCTTGCCGATGCGGGCGATCAGCTGCGGGATCAGCGTGGCGGGGTTCTTGAGCGCCATGAAGAATTCGGCCCGGCAATTGGGCAGGGTGTTGGCCAGGTCCAGCATCTTGGTGCCGGCAAAGGGCATCAGCCCGTCGATGGTGAACACCCGGCGCGGCAGGCCCAGCAGGGTCGGGCGGCTCATCACCAGCCGGCGCGGCGAATCGCCCTCGATCAGCGCGTCGAGGACGACCTCCTCCATCGCGGCGCTGGCGGTGCCCCCCTTCAGAGAGCCGAGCGCCTCGTTCAGGATCGGCTCGTTGACGGCATTGGCGCACAGTTCGACGCCCTGCGCGCGCAAGGCGTCCGCGTTCTGGGCGAGGCTGCGCGACAGGCGGTCCTCGTCGGTCGAATGAACGCCGACATGGAAGGCAACCTGGATCGGTGTGGTCATGTGAACCCCGTTGTGAGACGGCCCACCCGCTTTGCCGCAACTGTGCGGCGCAGGCAAGCGCGGCCGGGCCTTATACGGCGGGCTTGCAACGCGCCGGCCGGGGCGCTAGGCGAAAGGCTGCGCCGGCGTAGCTCAGCGGTAGAGCGTCTGATTTGTAATCAGGGGGTCGGGGGTTCAAATCCCTCCGCCGGCACCAGACGGCCAGCACCGTCACGCGCCTTCGACGGCCTCCATCATCGCCTCCTCGTCACAGATCACGTCGCCCTCCTCCGCCATCGGCGCGGCCGCGCCGAAATGCGGTCCCAGCCGGCCCGAGAAGAAATGCCGCATGACCATCTCGACGCCGTAGGGGTTCACGCCGCGCCAGTCCGGGTCGAAATACATGCCGCGCCCCACCGGGGCGGTGATGATCTCATAGCTGGGGAAATAGGTCGCCTCGGGATGCACGGCCACGAAATCCTCGGCCACCGCGCGCAGCGTGGATTTGGAGAAGGTGGTCGCCGTCAGCACATGCTGCCCCGAGGCCGTCGCCGCCAGCGGCACCGGCGAGACCGTCAGCAGCAGCCGCGCATCGGGATTTTCCGCGCGGATCAGTTGCCAGGCCGCTTCCAGATCCGCCATCACCTCGGGATAGCGGAAGTTCAGGAACTCGTGCCGCGCCGGGTCGTAGGTGCCGGCGATGGTGCCCGGCGCGGTCGGATAGACCGTGCCGTCCTCGCGCGAGGCCCAGGCCTCGGTCAGGCCCAGGGTGAACACCAGCACGTCCAGGCCGGTCAGCATCTCGCGCACCCGGCCGAGATGCCGGGCGCGCAGCCGGCGCACGGTCCCGGCATCGGGCTGGCCCGCCGGGTCGATATTCGGGCGCAGCGCATCGACGAAACGCCCACCCATCCGCCAGACGGTTTCCGCTGGCCGGCGCAGGCCGAACGCCTCCTCGACCAGCTGGCGCAACTGGCGCACGGTATAGATGTTGCCATAGCGGCAGGAATACACGTCATAGCCCCAGCGGCGCCGGCTGTCGGCATCGGGCAGGAAATCGGGCGCCGGCTCCATATCCATGAAATTCGCGCCCCGCTGGGCGAGGTTGCGGCCCAGATGCTGGGCAAAGCAGCTGCCGGCGGTCGCCACCTTGTCGGCGCGGGTCAGTTCCATGCCGTCCCACAGGTCCGACAGGTCGGCGAAATGGCGGTCCGGGACGCTGCGCTTCCAGAAGGCGCGGGCCGGCAGGTCGCTATAGGGATGCGGCTGGCTCATCATGCCTCCAGTTGATAGCGCGCGATGCGGTCGGCAAGGGCGAGGTCGTGGGCGGGCACGTCCCGCCTCCCGGCCGGGGATGGCTCCCGCCGGGAGGCGGCGGCGTGATGCGCATGGTGATATGCCAGCACCCGGTCGGCCCAGTCCGGCGCCTCGAAGGGCACGGCCAGCGCCGCCTCGATCCAGCCGCGCAGCGGCGCATTCGGGATCGAGCCGCCATGCCCCGCCAGCCCATAGGACCGGCAATCGAAGATCACCTTGCCCTGATCGACGCCCCGGATCGCCGCCAGGAACCGCGCCGCCTGCGAATGCAGATGCTTCCGGTCGCCGGCGCTTTGCAGATAGATGACCCGGTTCTCCATCCCGCCGGCATAAAGCTTTGGCAGGTCGGTCGGCACGCCGTGCTGCGCCGGCTCTCCCTCCCAGGCCAGTTTCAGATAGGTGTCGGAGGCGCGGCGATAGACGTGGCGGACTACGTCCACCTGCGGATTGCGCAGCAGGGCGATGCTGCCGGGATGCTGATGGCTGAGCAGCAGGGCGGCGAACCCGCCGCTGGAGCCGCCGGAATAGATGACGCGGCCGGCGCCGATCTCGGCGGCCTTGGCGCGGATTGCCCGGCCGAGGCTTTCCCACAGCCGTTCCCCCTTCCAGCCCAGATACCAGCCGGCGGCGAGGGTCTCGAACCGCTCCATCGTCGGGTCGGCCACCGACATCTGCGACAGCCACGGCATGTCAGGCTGGAACGCCATCAGCACCGGCACCGAACGCTTCTCGCGGTTCACGGCGCCATGCAGCTGCACCAGCAGCGCCGGGGCGTGACCGCTCCCGCGAAGCAGGCGGCAGCGGGTCGCCACCGTGTCCAGCGGCAGTTGCATTTCGACCATTGCGGACATTGCGGCTCCTTCCTGCGGCCTCTGCCTTACCTGTCAGCCGGGCGCCTGCTGTGCAACCACAAACAGACCGGCCGCGCCAGCACGACCACTTCCCGCGCGCGACCGCACGACAGCCGGCGCGCACCGCCACGGGCAGGCCGCGGGCCTGGCGCGGCGACATCCGCCCCCTGCCCCCGACGCCGTGCACGCGGGCGGCGCGGCCCTAGCCCTCGACGGGGGTGATCGCATAGGACCTGAGGGCCGGATTGCCCTCCAGAATCCGGGCCAGCGCCTCCATGTCGAGGCGGCCCCGAGGCGCCAGCGCCAGGAACCTGAAGCGTCTGGTGCCCGCGGAGCCGTCATATTCGATGACCGGAATCCGCGGCCGCACGCCGTGGGCATCCAGCAGCGCGACCAGCTCGGCGCAGCCGAAGGCGCCGCCGGCATCGACCGTAACCTCGAAGGTGATCTCGGCGCGCCGCTGCACGATCCTTTGAACGAGGCGCAACAGGACCAGGACCGAAAGCGCGATCGCCGTGCCCAGGACCCCCAGTTCCAGAAGGCCGGTCCCGAAGGTGATGCCCAGCGCCGCCGTCATCCACAGCGATGCGGCGGTGGTCAGGCCCTGCACGGTCAGACCCTCGCGGAAGATCACCCCCGCGCCCAGGAATCCGATGCCGGTCAGGATGGCATGGGGCATGCGGGCCATGTCGGAAACGATCTGCGTCCCGCCCGGCAGAAGCACGGTCCATTCCGCCATGCGCAGCGCCGCCAGCGTCATCAGGGCCGAGGAAAAGCAGACGAGCGTATGGGTCCGCAGCCCCGCCGGCTTGCTTTGCAGCTCGCGCTCGGCGCCGATCAGGGCGCCGGCGACGATGCTGCCCCAAAGCGGCCACGCGACGGCGGGGTCGTGAAGCATCGCAAGCACCGCGTCATATGTCATGGATCAGTCCCCCGGAACCCGTTCAACGCCAACCTGCCAGCGGGGCGGGAGGTTCCGGCACATCCCCGGCGCGCCCCGTCCCGGCGACCCGGAAACGGGGGCGGAGTGAGGCCGCGCCCGGCGGGCGAGACGCCTGCGCGCCCTGCCGGCCTACCGCTCCGGCCAGCGGCTGGCGATGGCGCAGAGCATCTCGTAAAGCAGGTTGGCGCCGATCATCGCCGTATTGCCGGACGGGTCGTAGGGCGGGCTGACCTCGACCAGATCGCAGCCGACGAGGTTCATGCCGGCGCAGCCGCGCACGATCTCCAGCGCCTGGATGGTGGTCAGGCCGCCCATCTCGACGGTGCCGGTGCCGGGCGCATAGGCCGGATCGAGGCTGTCGATGTCATAGGTCAGGTAGACCGGGCGGTCGCCCACGGCCTCGCGGATCCCGGCCATCAGCGGGGCCAGGCTCTTGTGCCAGCAGCTTTCGGCCGGCAGCACCGTCCAGCCCTGCTTGCGGCCCCAGTCGAAATCCGCCGCCTCGTAGCCGCTGCCGCGCAGCCCGATCTGCCAGACGCGGGCATTGTCGAGGCAGCCATCCTCCCAGGCCCGGCGGAAGGGACAGCCATGCGCCACGCGCTCGCCGAACATCAGCTCGTTGGTGTCGGCATGGGCATCGACATGGATCAGGCAGACCGGGCCGTGCCGCTCGGCCATCGCCTGAAGGATCGGCCAGGTCAGCGTATGGTCGCCCCCCAGCGTCAGCGGGATGCAGCCGCTGGCCAGCACGCCCCGGTAATGGTCGCGGATGATCTCGACGGATTTCTTCAGGTCGAAGGTGTTGATCGCCACGTCGCCCAGATCGGCCACCTGCATGCGATCGAAGGGCGAGATGCCGGTGGCCATGTTGTAGGGGCGGATCATGCGGCTCTCGTCGCGGATCTGGCGCGGGCCGAGGCGGGTGCCGGAGCGGTTGGAGGTGCCGATATCCATCGGGATGCCGATGAAGCCGGCGTCGATCCCCTCGGGCGAGGCCGCCATCGGCAGCCGCATCATGGTGGCGAAGCCCCCCATGCGCGGCATCTGGTTGCCGCCCAGCGGCTGGTTGAATTGCGGTGCCATCGACGCCTCCCCTGCATGCCTGTCACCTCTGGATAGGCCGCGACGGGGTGGGGTGCAATCGGCTCGCGCAGCGGGTGCGCGGAAAGCACCTGTCCGATGCTGGCCTTTCGCGCACGCGCGGCACGTGCGCGAGAGGCGCACATAGCGCATCGTTCGGCTCTACCGGCGGACAGCGCGCGCAGCGCGCGCGGAAGGCCCCGCCCGGCATGGTGCGGTCCGACCAGATGGTGAGTTCGCGCAGCGCGCAGAAGGCCCGGCATCACGCCGCAGCCGCCGGTAATCGCCACTGCTCGCGCAACACTCGCGGAAGGCCCCGTGGCGCAATGCCGCGATTGCTTCAGCCCGCCGGGATTTGGCCAGGCGCGGGAGGGCGAGCCGGTGGTGGGCTGGTCAGGAGCCTCGGGCCGGGTCGGGCCGCATGCAGGGAAGGCAGAGGCGGAAAGGCGCGCCACGCCGGTCGAGGCGCGCACGGTCCCTGCGCCGACGGAAGCGGCCCCCCGGCGGGCACCCGCCACCTGGAGGGAATGGGCCGGAGAGCCGGACGTGCTGCGATGCGCGGACGGCCCCTTCAAGCGCAACCCGTCTGCGGCGGCGGCGATTCCCTGCCCCGGAACGGGCAAGGGACGGGATGTCGGAATGCCCGGCAACGCCGAACGAAAAAGGGCGGCCGGCGCCGCCCTCGGGCCTGCGGATTTGCTGCCGCTAGCCGCCGATCACCGAGCAGGCCATCGACCGGGCGGCCAGCTTCTCGCAGGCCAGGCTGGCTTCGGCCCTCGTCAGGCTGATGAAGCGCGCATCGAAGCCGCGATTGGTATCCACCACCTGCCGCAGCGCATGGTCCAGCACGCCGCTTTCCTGCAAGGCCGTGCGCAGCAGCAGCTGCTCGGCCCCGTCGCGGGAATGCTGCATGCCCAGGCTGACGCCCCAGCCCCGGCGCCCCTCGCGCGCGGCGCCGCGCAGCACCACCTCGGCGGCGGGTTCGGCATCGCCCTCGCCCATCGCGGCGAGGATCACCGTTTCGGCGCGCGGAGCGGGTGCGGGCGAGGACGCGAGGGCAAGGGTGACGCCATCGCCGTCGTCAGGCTCGGACTCGGGCTGCTGGAGGATGGCGGGCGCGGCGGCTGGAAAGGTCGAGGCCGCGGCGGCCTGGCGGACCTCCCCGGCCGCCGGAGGCGTCGCTTCGGCGCGCCGGTCCTTGCGGGGCGGGCGCATGGAGCTGGTCAACCCGCCCGCCGCCGGGACGGCCGCGGCCTGCGGCGATGGGGCGGGCGGCGCGGGCGTGGCCTCGGGAATGGAGCCTTCCGGCCGGCTCAGCGGGCGGATGCTGGCGGCCAGCGCCAGCCGCGTCGGTGCCTCCGCGGCAGCCGCCGGCGCGGTCGAGGCCGAGGCCGGGCTGGCCAGCGCGGCGGTCAGCGCCACGGCCAGCGTATCG
>CAKTBJ010000012.1 GCA_934533075.1 uncultured Paracoccus sp. | reverse complement strand
TCATCCTGCGCGCCGCCACGGCCTTGCGGGACGCCAGGCAGGGGCTGGCGCCATGAGCCGCCATGCCCCGCCGAGGGCCGCCAACCGGGCTTGCGGCCTGCCCCCCGCCGCAGGCTCGCGGAACGCGAAGCGCGGGCTGATGCCATGAGCCGTTATGCCCCGCCGATGAACACCGATAGGGTTCCCAGTATCCCGCCTCATCCTGCGCGCCGCCACGGCCTTGCGGGACGCCAGGCAGGGGCTGGCGCCATGAGCCGCCATGCCCCGCCGAGGGCCGCCAACCGGGCTTGCGGCCTGCCCCCCGCCGCAGGCTCGCGGAACGCGAAGCGCGGGCTGATGCCATGAGCCGTTATGCCCCGCCGATCGACACCAGCCGGACCTGCGGTATCCCGCCTCATCCCGTGCAACATCACGGCCCTGCACGACGCGAGACAGGGGTTGGTGCCATGAGCCGCCATGCCACGCCGAGGGCCGCCGACCGGGCTTGCGGCATCTCCCGCTCCCCGCGCATCGCCCTATCGCCGGGGGCCTGCCCATGACCCGCCACGCCGTGCTGATGACCGGGCTGGCGGTGCTGGTGGCGGCGCTGTTCATGGCCTCGCTGCTGATCGGTCCCGCCGGCGTGGGACCGGGCGAGAGCCTGACCGCGCTGCTGGATGGCGAAGGCGTGCTGGCGCTGGTCATGCGCGAGATCCGCCTGCCGCGCGCATTGCTGGGCCTGCTGGTCGGCGCCGCGCTGGGGGTCTCGGGCGCGGCGATGCAGGGGTTCCTGCGCAACCCGCTGGCCGAGCCGGGGCTGATCGGCACCTCGGCCTCCGCCGCGCTGGGCGCGGTGCTGGCCTTGCAGACCGGGCTGGCCTCGGCCTGGATGCTGGGCCTGCCGGCGGCGGCGCTGGCGGGGGCGGCGGTCTCGGTCCTGCTGGTGCTGGCGCTGGCCGGACCGCGCGGCGGCACGCTGGCGCTGATCCTCGCCGGAATCGCCATCTCGGCGCTGGCCGGGGCCGGCACGTCGCTGGTCCTGAACCTGTCGCCCAACCCCTTTGCGGCCAGCGAGATCATGTTCTGGATGATGGGGTCGCTGGCCGACCGCTCGATGCTGCATGTGCAGGTGGCGGCGCCGCTGATCCTGCCGGGGCTGGCGGTGCTGCTGGCCTGCGGGCGGGCGCTGGACGCGCTGACGCTGGGCGAGGATGCGGCGGCCAGTTCCGGCATCGACCTGCGGCGGCTGCGGCTGGCGCTGGTGCTGGGCGGGGCGGCGGCGGTCGGCGGGGCGGTGGCGGTGGCCGGCAGCATCGGCTTCGTCGGGCTGGTGGTGCCGCATCTGCTGCGCCGCGCGGTGGGGGCGCGGCCGGGGCGGCTGCTGGCGGCCTCGGGCCTGGGCGGGGCGGCGATGGTGCTGGCGGCCGATGTCGCGGTGCGGCTGGTGGTGCCGGGGCGCGACCTGCAACTGGGGGTGCTGACGGCGCTGGTCGGCGCGCCGCTGTTCCTGCACCTGATCCTGCGGACGCGGAGGCAGGGGCTGTGACGCCAAACGGGCAGGACGCGCGCAGGGCCGGGCCGCCGGTCCCGGCGATACTGCGGCAGGCCGTAGCCGCCGCCACGCGCAACGCCGCGCCTCGCGCCCCGGCGCAGGCAACGCGCAACCCGCGACCGCATGCCGCCGGCCGGGGCGCCGGGCGATCACGGGCGGGGCCGCCCCCGCCATCGCGACAGGACGGAGGCAGGGGCCATGACGCTTGACCTGCGGGGCCTGACCTGCCGGCGCGACGGGCGCACGGTTCTGGAGAGCGTGGACCTGCGCCTCGGTCCGGGCGAGTTCGTGGGCCTGCTGGGTCCGAACGGCGCCGGCAAGACCACGCTGCTGCGCGCGGCGCTGGGGCTGCTGCCGGCCACCGGGCATTCCTCGCTGGCCGCCCTGCCGCCGGCCGCGCGGGCGCGGGCCGCCGCCTTCATGCCGCAGGGCCGCGACATCGCCTGGCCGATGGCGGTGGAGACGCTGGTGGCGCTGGGCCGCATCGCCCATCCCGGCGCGGCGGGGGCGGCGGACCGCGCCGCCGTCGAGGCCGCGCTGGCCGCGCTGTCCCTGGGCGCCTTGCGCCACCGCCCCGCCACCTCGCTGTCGGGGGGCGAGCAGGCGCGGGTGCTGCTGGCCCGCGCGCTGGCGCAGGACACCCCGCTGCTGATCGCGGACGAGCCGACCGCCGGCCTCGACCCGGCGGCGCAGATCGGCGCCATGCGCATGTTCCGCCGGCTGGCGCAGCAGGGGCGCACGGTGCTGGCCTCGCTGCACGACCTGGGGCTGGCGGCGCGGCATTGCACGCGGCTGGTGCTGCTGCGGCAGGGCCGGATCATGGCCGACGGCCCGCCCGAGGCGGTGCTGACGCCCGACAGCCTCGCCGCCTGCTTCGGGGTAACCGCCCATGTCCAGCCCGGCCCGCAGGGGCTGGTGGTGCAGTTGCTGGGCGTGGCGGAAGGCAACGAAGGCGCCGCTTTCGCCCTTGACCCAGGGCCGCTTCGGGGACACCCCTAGGGGGCAGACCGTCACCGAAAGCCGCCGATGCAAGACCGCTTCCCCATCCGCCTGTCGCCCGACCACCTCGCCCGCATCGCCCCCGCCCCGGACGGCGAGTTGCTGCACGATCCGCGCTGGCGGATGCTGGAGGATGCCGATCTCGACCTGCTGGCCGAGCGGCTGACGCAGGACCGGCCGCGGCCGGTCCCGATCTTTGCCTATGGCTCGCTGATCTGGAATCCGGGCTTCGAGGTCGGCGGGCGCCGCCGCGCCACCGCCATCGGCTGGCATCGCAGCTTTTCGATCCAGCTGGAACGCTTTCGCGGCTCGCCCGACCGGCCGGGGCTGATGCTGGCGCTGGCGCAGGGCGGCCGGTGCGAGGGGGTGGTGCTGGACATCGCCGCCGGCACCGAGGCGCAATCGCTGCGCGCCATCCTGCGGCGCGAGCTGGTCGCGCATGAGCTGGCCGCCAATGCCCGCTGGATCGAGATCGAGACCGAGCGCGGCCGCGAGGAGGCGCTGACCTTCTATGCCGGGCCGGTGGGCACGCAGCTGGCCGAGCTGACGGTCGAGGAACAGGCGCGCCGTCTGGCCCGCGCGGCGGGGGCGGCGGGGTCGGGCGCGGAATACCTGCTGCGCACGGTGCAGGGGCTGGCCGATCTGGGCATCCATGACGATTATATCTGGACGCTGCAAAGGTTGGTGGCCGAGGAGATCGAGGCCGGCTAGCCGGGGGTCGCGCCGCCCGGCAACCGCAAGCGCATCGCGGGATGACGCTCCGGCCGTGCCGGCAATACGGCACGCGCGCCCGCCATGCCGGGCGCAAGGCCCGCTGGTCGAAGGCCGCCGCCGGGTTTCGCCCGAGGCGAGGAATCCCGCAGCCCGGCCGATACCGGCAGCGCCGGACCACCGCCGTGCCAAGGCAGCGAGGCTGTCATCGCAGGGCACCCGATGGGGGGCGCCGCCATTCGGACAAGGCGGCAGGCACCCCGCCATGCCCGGCGCAAAGCCCGTCACCAATGACTGCCGCCGGGTTCCACCCGAGGGCAGGAACGCTGCTGTCCGACCGATACCGGCAGCAGCGCATCAACGCCGCACCGGTTCAGCCGGAAGCGACCGGGCTGTCTGCCGGAATCCGCCTAAGCCGGGGCGCGTCACTGCGCAAGCGCCCCGGCAAGCACCCCCGCCATGCCGGGCACAAGGCACGGCCCCGTGGGCCGCCGCCGAATTCCGCCCGAGGAAGAGAACGCCGCCGTCCGGCCAACGCCGCGCCGCCTCGGCGGTGAGGGGCGATCTGTCATCGGAACCGCCCGAGCAAGGAAACATCACAGCGCAGGCCTCGCGGCAGGCGCCCCGCCATGCCGGGCGCAAGACTCGCCCCCACGGGCCACCGCCGAATTTCATCCAAGGGAAGGAACGCCGCCGCCCGGCCAACGCCGGCAGCGCCACGCCAACGCCGCGCCGCTTCGGCCGAGAGGCCGGGCCGTCGCCGGAACCGCCCCTCGCGCCGCAAGCACGTCCATCAAGGGCAACCGGGATCGCCGGAGAGCCGCCCCGCGAGCCACTCCGAACACCGCGCCACCCCCGGCTTTCCCGAGGCATGACGGCCGCCCGCAACGTCCCGCCATCGCATCGCCCCTGCCCCGGCTTTACTCCGGCGGGCGGGTCTGACACTCTCCCATCCCGCAGCCGACCGGGGGAACCGTGGACAAGAACCTGACCGCCGACACGAGGCCGGCGCTGACCGGCAGCGCGCGGGCGGTGTTTCGCCGGCTGCTGGAGGATGGCCCCTCGACCCGCCCGCAGATCGGCGCCGCGCTGGGCCTGTCGCGCCCCACCATGTCCACCGCCATCGCCGAGCTGGAACGCTCCGGCTATGTCGAGATGAGCGGGGTGGTGCATGGCTCGCTGGGCCGGCGGGCGGCGCGATACCGGGTCGGGCGCGGGGCCGGGCATGTCATCGCCGTGGATGCGGGATCGACGCATGTGCGGCTGCGGGTCTCGACGCTGGCCGGCGAGGTGCTGGCCAGCCGCGTGCTGCGCCTGCCCGCCAGCCAGCCGGCGGTCTCCCCCGCCATCAGCCAGGCCGTCGCCGCCGAGGTCGGCGCCATCCGCGCCGCCACGGAACCGGGCTGGGGACCGCTGCGGACGCTGGGCCTCGCGCTGCCCACGCGCGTGGTCGAATCGGGGACGGAGCCGCCGCCGCAACAGGCGATCTTCAGTGCCTTCACCCCGCCGGCGGGCGTCGCGCTGGTGCTGGAGAACAACGTCAACTGCGCCGCCGTGGCCGAGCAGCATTACGGCGCCGCGCGGGGGGCGGCCAGCTTCGCCTATGTCCAGATCGGGCTGAAGATCGGCATGGGGCTGGTGCTGGACGGCCGGCTGGTGCGCGGCCGCAACGGCGCGGCGGGCGAGATCGGGCATCTGAGCTTTCCCTTCGCCCCCGGCGCCGACCCGCTGCCCGGCCAGGCCGAGCGTTACCTGGGCACCGAGGCCCTGATCGCCCGCGTCCGCGCCGGCTGGCCGGCGGATGCGGGTGCGCCGCCCGCCGATACCGCCGGCCTGCTGGCGCTGGCCGGATCGGGCCATCCGCTGGCCCTGCGCCATGTCGCGCGGCAGGCCGCCGACATCGGCGCGGTGGTGGCAAGCTGCGTCTGCGTGGTCGATCCGGGGCTGGTGGTGCTGGGCGGGGGCCTGGGCGCCTCGCCCCTGCTGCTGCCCGGCGTCGGCGAGACGGCCAACCGCCTCGCCTATCCGGTCGAGATCCGCAACACCCTGCTGGGCGACGACGCCACCGTCATGGGCATCGAGCGGCTGGCGGTTCAGGCCACGCTGGCCGCGCTGCTGGGCGAAGGCGGCTGACGCCGCGCTTTCACAATTCGCGAAACAACAAAGTAAGCTCTTGACGGGCGCCCCGGTAATTTCATTAGTTAAGCTGCCTAACGTATAGACTTCCGCCGCATGCGCGGGCTTGGGCATCAGAGGAGGAAAGATTGGCTACTCTCGACAAGTTTCGCGCCGGCACCGCCGGCCTGGCCCTGCTGGCCGCCCTGGGAACCGCCGGCATGGCCGCGGCGCAGGACGTGACCCTTGAATACTGGGTCTATTCGGACTTCGCGCAGGGCGACGCGCTGGCGCTTCAGCAGGAGTTCATCAAGGAATTCACCGACGCCCATCCCGGCGTCAGCATCAACATCGTCGGCAAGGGCGACGACGACCTGACCGCCGGCCAGGTGGCGGGCGCGGCCTCGGGCAACCTGCCGGACGTGTTCATGAACGCGCAATCCGTCGGCGCGCAGCTGGTCGAGGTCGGCGCGCTGGAAAACCTCTACGATCGCTGGATGGCGATGCCGGAGGAATACCGCGCCCAGTTCGACGAGGAGGCGCTGGAGGGCTGCATGCGCGGCACCGACCAGCTTTATTGCCTGCCCTATACCGGCTTCGGCTCGCTGCTGTTTCGCAACCTGACGGTGCTGGAACAGGCCGGCATCGACCCGACCCCGCCCAGGACCTGGGACGAGTGGTTCGCGCAGATGCAGAAGATCGACGAGGCTGGCCTCTATGCCATTCCCGACAACACGCTGGTCTTCAACGCCATCGGCGAGATCTATGCGACCTCGGGCGGCAACGACAGCTGGGGCTTCGACTGGGACAGCCGCACCACGAAGATCGACCCGGAGATCATGGCCCGCGTGTTGCAGAAATTCGTGGACATGAAGGATCTGACCTCGGGCACCAGCCGCAACGACCAGGCGACCAAGGACCTGTTCATCTCGAATCAGCTGGCCTTCCACACGGTGGGGCCGTGGGTGAACCCGACCTATGAGGAAGCCGCCCGGACCAGCGGGCTGAAATACGACTTCGTGCTGATCCCCGGCGATACCGAGGGCAAGACCGGCGGCGTGCGCAGCTATGAGATGATCGGCGTGGCCCCCGGCCCCAATGCCGACATCGCCTTCGAATTCGCGGCCTTCATCACCGAAAAGGACCAGATGGCCCGCTGGGCGAGGCTGCTGTCGCGCTATAACGCCAATGCGGCGGCGATGGCCGACCCGGAGGTGGCGGCCCTGCCGCTGATCGAGGTCTCGGTCGCCGCCGCGCATGGCGCGATGGACACCGCCGCGCCCTATTTCGTCGATTCGGTGCCCAGCTGCTACAACTCGACCGTGATCGACTATGTGGCCGCCACCGCCGACGGGGACTATACCCCCGAGGAAGGCGCGGCCGAGATGATCGCGGAACTGAACGACTGTCTGGCGCAGTAAGGCCCTGACCCGACGTTGCGGCCGGCATCCCCGGCCGCAACCCTGAAACGGAGCGCCCCGGAGACCCCATGTCCTTCCGCCGCCATCTGCCGCATTACCTGATGATCGCGCCGTTCATGGTCCTGTTCGCGGCGTTCTTCCTGTATCCGATCCTCAGCGGCTTCTATTACAGCTTTCACGACTGGAACGGCGTCAAGCCGCCCGAATATGTCGGGCTGGCCAATTACGAGCGCATCCTGAACTCGCGCGATTTCTCGACGGCGATGCGCAACCTGCTGACCTATGTGGCGATCACCGTGCCGCTGGGCATCCTGACCGCGCTGGGGCTGGCGCTGCTGGTGGACAGCTTCACCGGGCGCTGGGCCAATTTCTTCCGCAATGCCTATTTCATGCCGGTGGTGCTGCCGGCCTTCCTGGCCGCGACCATCTGGCGCTGGATCTATGCGCCGACCTTCGGCCTGCTGAACATGATCCTCGGCTGGTTCGGCATGCCGGCGGTGAATTTCCTGAACGATACCGGCACGATGCTCTATGCGCTGATCGCGGTGGACGTGTGGGTCTCGGCCGGGTTCAACATGGTCATCATCCTCGCCGGGCTGAAGAACATCCCGACCGAGCTTTACGAGGCCGCCCGCCTCGACGGCGCCAGCAAGTTCCAGCAGATCCTGCATATCACCATCCCGATGCTGGCGCCGGTGCTGTTCTTCGTCGTCACCTACGGGCTGATCTCGGCCATGCAGGTCTTTGACAAGCCCTGGCTGCTGACGGGTTCCTCCTTCACCAGCTACGGCGGCCGCCGCAATGCGCTGCTGTTTCCCGTCATGGACATGATGGGCCGCGCCTTCGGCAGCGTAAAGTTCGGCGAGGCCGCCGCCTATGGCTTCCTGCTGACCATCGCCATCGTGATCCTGACCGCCACCATGTTCGTCCTGCGCCGCTGGAGGGAACGCAAATGACCGCCGCCGCTTCTATCCCCGCAGCCGCCCGCCCGGCCCGCCGCCTGTCCGCCTGGACCGTGGCGAAATGGGCGCTTGCGCTGGCCATCGCGGTGATCGCGCTGTTTCCGGTCTGGTGGATGCTGAACGTGGTGTTTTCCATGCCGGGCGAGCCGGTCTCGATCAACCCGCGCCTGTGGCCGACCTCGATCCCCGCCGGGCTGGAGAAGATCCGGGTGATCTTTTCCGAAACCGACTATCTGCGCGCCTATCGCATCTCGCTGCTTTACGCGGTGCTGACCATCGCCGGCGTGCTGCTGATCGGCTCGCTGGCGGCGTTCGAGTTCGCGCTGTTCGACTTTCCCGGCAAGTCGCTGCTGTTCGGCATCGTGATGCTGTCGCTGATGGTGCCGACGGCGGTGACGATCATCCCGACCTATCTGCTGACCTCGCGGCTGGGCTGGCTGAACACGATGCAGGGGCTGGTGGTGCCCGGCCTGGCCTCGGCCTTCGGGCTGTTCATGCTGGTGCAGTTCATGCGCGCCATCCCCAAGGACATGATCGAGGCCGCGCGCCTCGACGGGGCCGGGCATTTTCAAATCTACTGGCATGTCGCGCTGCCGCTGTGCCGCAACGCGATGGTGACGCTGGCGATCCTGACCTTCATGCAGACCTGGGGCAACTACATGTGGCCGCTGATCGTCGCCTCGCGTCCCGAGATGTATACCGTGGGGCAGGTCGTCGGCCTGTTCAACTCGCCGCTGTCGCACCAGACGGTGGACATGGTGATGACCGCCAACCTTCTGGCCGCGATCCCGCCGCTGCTGTTCTTCCTGATCTTCCAGCGCAAGATCGTCGAGGGCATCGCCATGTCGGGCACCAAGGGCTAACGGAGACAAGCATGGCCTTCCTTGAGATTACCTCGGTTTCCAAGTCCTTCGGCGGCCACGGCGTCCTGGACGACGTGGACCTGTCGATCGAGCGGGGCGAGTTCGTGGTCTTCGTCGGCCCCTCGGGCTGCGGCAAGTCCACGCTGCTGCGCATGATCTCGGGGCTGGAAACCGTCAGTTCCGGCACCATCGCCATCGAGGGCGAGGTGGTGAACGATGTCGAGCCGGCCCAGCGCGGCACGGCGATGGTGTTCCAGTCCTATGCGCTTTACCCGCATATGTCGATTTTCCAGAACGTATCCTTCGGGCTGCGCATGGCGCATCGGCCGCGCGACCTGATCAGGGACAAGGTGAACAAGGCCGCCGCCATCCTCAAGCTGGACCGGCTGCTGGACCGCAAGCCCGCCCAGCTTTCCGGCGGGCAGAAGCAGCGCGTCGCCATCGGCCGCGCCATCGTGCGCGAGCCGCGGGTGTTCCTGTTCGACGAGCCGCTTTCCAACCTCGATGCCGAGTTGCGGGTGCAGATGCGGGCCGAACTGATGGACCTGCACCGCCGGCTGGGCACGACGATGATCTACGTCACCCACGATCAGGTCGAGGCGATGACGCTGGCCGACAAGATGGTGGTGATGAGCGCGGGCCGCATCCAGCAGGCTGGGCGGCCGCTGGACCTCTATGACGATCCCGACAACCGCTTCGTTGCGGGCTTCGTCGGCTCGCCCAAGATGAACTTCCTGCCGGCGCGGGTGGTCTCGGCGGGGCCGGAATTGCGGCTTTCGCTGGCCGGCGGGGCCGAGGTGGCCATGCCCCTCTCCGGCCCCGCGCCGGGCGATGCGGTCGAGATCGGCCTGCGGCCGGAGCATCTGCGCCTCGCAAGCCCCGGCGCCGAGGCGCAGGGGCTGATGCTGGAGGGCAAGGTGACGCTGATCGAGGAGCTTGGCTCGGAAAGCTTCGTGCATATGGACCTAGCCGACGGCACCCGCGTGACCATCCGTGCCGGCCGCGACGAGGCCGTGGACGGCGACCGGCTGCGCGCCACCGCGGACCTGCGCCACGCACTGCTGTTCGCCGCCGATGGCAGCCGCATCCGCGGGCCGCGCGCATGACCATGCCCTTCGGTGGACAGGCGGTGATCGTCGGCATCGACATCGGCGGCACCAAGACGCATCTGCGTGCCCTGCCTTTTCAGGGCGGGCCGGCCCGCGACCTGGTGCTGCCCAGCAGCGACTGGCGGGTGCGCGACTGGGATCTGGACGCCGCGCGGCTGCTGGACCTGACCGCCGGCCTGGCCGAGGGCGCGCCCATCGCCGCCATCGGCATCGGCGCGCATGGCTGCGACGATGCCGAGGAATGCCGCGCCTTTCAGGATGCGCTCTCTGCCCGCAGCCCGGTGGCCCTGTCGGTGGTCAACGATGCCGAACTGATGCCGCTGGCTTTGGGCCTGCACGGGCAGATCGGCGTCGTGGCCGGCACCGGTTCCATCGCCGTCTGCCGGCCCTCGCCCGACCGCATGCTGATCGCCGGCGGCTGGGGCTGGATCGTGGGCGACGAGGGCAGCGCCGCCAGCCTTGTCCGCGAGGCCGTCCGCGCCGTCGCCCGCCATTTCGACGAGGGCGGCAGCCGTGGCGAGCCGCTGGTCGAGGCGATCTTCGACAGCTTGCGCGTCCCCGCCATCCCCCGGCTGGGCAGCACGCTGGCCGACATGCGCACCGCCGCCGCCGTCGGCCGCCATGCCAGCGCCGTGTTCGAGGCCGCAGCCGCCGGCTCGGCCCTCGCCGCGCAGGTCATCCGCGAGGGCGGGCAGGCGCTGGCCCGCCTCGCCGCCGTGCTGAACACGCGCGGGGCCGGCGCCAGCCATGCCGTCGCCGGCGGCAGCGTCATCGCCGGGCAACCGGCGCTGTGGCAGGCCTTCGCCGAGGGGCTGGAGGCCGAGACCGGCGGCACCGTCACCGCACATCTTTTCACCGGCAAGCCCGTCGAAGGCGCTTGCCATCTGGCCGCAAGCCTGACGGCCACGCACGGCCTCCCCGCCGCCGTGGCCCTGTCGTAACCCCGAGGAAGGAATCCCCGTGAGCTATCGTTCCACCATCGCCCGCCAGCCCGAGGCGCTGGCCGATACCCATGCCGCCGCGACTGCCGAACTGGCCGGGCTGGACCTGTCGGTGCTGGACCGTCCGATCCTCGGCGTGACCGGCATCGGCGCCAGCTTTGCCGCCGCCGTGGTCGTCGCGGCCGAATTGCAGGCACAGGGCCGGCGCGCCTTCGCCATCCGCTCGGTCGACATGGCCGACGGGCGCGACCTCTGCGACGCGCTGATCGGCCTGTCGCATCGCGGCCGCAGCGTCGAGACCGTGGCCGCGCTGGAAAAGCTGCCCCAGGCCGGCCGGCTGGCGATCACCAACGACCCGGAAAGCCCGCTGGCGCAGGCCGCGAACCTGCATCTGCGGCTGGCCAACGGCTCGGACGCGACGCCCTCCTCCACCGGCTATACCGCGACGCTGATGGCCGCCGGCATGGTCATCGAAAAACTGCTGGGCAGCGCCGACAGCTTCGCCGGCATTCCGGCGCAGGCGGCGCAGGTGCTGGCCACCGCCGGCGCCAAGATGGAGCGGCTGGGCCGGCTGTTCAGGGACCGCCGCGCCATCGACTGCGTGGGCGCCGTCGCGGGGCTGGGCACCGCCGACGAGGCCTCGCTGCTGATCCGCGAGGCCGCGCGCATCCCCGCCGCCGCCTATGACACCCGCCACTATCTGCACGGGCCGATGGAATCGATGGATGCCACCACCGGCGTGGTGATCTTCGGCGCCGGGCGCGAGGTCGAACTGGCCCGCCATCTGGAGCGCATCGGCTGCCCGGCCCTGCTGGTGACAACCGCCGAGGGCGTCGAGGATGGCGAGCTGCTGACCGTAATCCGGGTGCCGCAATCGGACAACCTGATCGCGCAGGGCATCCTCGACATCTTCGTGCCGCAATTGCTGGCCGCGCAACTCTCGGACGCCGCCGGCCTGACCGATACGAAATTCCGCTATCGCATGTCGGACACCAAGGTGCCCGAAGCAACCGCCTGACCGGCGCGCGACAAAAGGCGCCCGCATGCGGCGGGCGCCTTCGATCCATTCGGACAAGGCCGGATCAGGCCCGCCGGAAGGCGTTCGCGATCCACGGCACCGGCGGCCCGGTATCGGCGCCTGCGGGATCGGGCCGCGGCCCGCCAGCCGGCACCGGGCCATGCCCCGGCCGGATGCGCCCCCTCGACAACCCATCCGCCGACCCATCCGACGATCCGGGCCGCCGGTGCCGCCTGCCTGGGGCGCCCTCAGCAATAGGGCGTATTCACCGCGAGGCCGCCCAGCGAGGTCTCCTTGTATTTCTCGCTCATGTCCAGGCCGGTCTGGCGCATGGTCTCGATCGCCGCGTCCAGCGTCACGATATGCTGGCCGTTGCCGCGCAGCGCCAGGCTGGCGGCGGCCACCGCCTTGATGGCGCCGAAGCCGTTCCTTTCGATGCAGGGCACCTGCACCAGCCCCTTGATCGGGTCGCAGGTCATGCCGAGGTGATGCTCCAGCGCGATTTCCGCCGCGTTCTCGACCTGCGCGGGGCTGCCGCCCAGCACCGCCGCCAGCCCCGCCGCCGCCATCGCCGAGGCGCTGCCGATTTCCGCCTGACAGCCGCATTCCGCGCCCGAGATCGAGGCGTTATGCTTGATCAGCCCGCCGATGGCCGCCGCCGTCAGCAGGAAGTCCGGCACCTGCTCCGGCGCGGCGCCGGGGATATGGTCCAGCCAGTAGCGGATCACCGCCGGCAGCGTGCCGGCAGCGCCGTTCGTCGGCGCCGTCACCACCTGCCCGCCGGCGGCGTTCTCCTCGTTCACGGCCATCGCATAGACCGAAATCCAGTCGTTGACGTTATGCGGCGCGGCGCGGTTGGAATGGATCTCGTCCAGCAGCGCCCGATGGATGTGGCCGGCGCGGCGCCGGACGTTCAGCCCGCCCGGCAGGATGCCCGCGCCATGCAGGCCGCGATCCATGCAGGCGCGCATCACCTGCCAGATGCGATCCAGCCCCGCATCCAGCGCACCGCCCGGACGGAAGGCGCCTTCGTTGTCGCGCTTCATCGCCGCGATGGACTTGCCCGATTCCGCCGCCATCGCCAGCATCTCGGCGGCGGTGGTGAAGGGAAACGGCACCGCCGCGCGGGGCAGGCCGCCTTCGGGGGTGCCGGATCGCAACTCCTCGTCGGTGACCACGAAGCCGCCGCCGATCGAATAATAGACCTGCTCCAGCAGGACCGCGCCCCGGTCGTCGAGGGCGGACAGCGCCATGCCGTTGGAATGGCCGGGCAGGGCGCGGTCATAGTCGAAGACCAGATCGGCCTGCGGATCGAAGGCGATGGCGCCGATGCCCGCGACATGCAACAGCCCGGTGTCGCGATTGTCGGCCAGCGCGGCCTCGGCGCGTGCGGCATCCAGATTGTCGGGGACGAAGCCGGCCAGCCCCAGGATGACGGCGCGGTCGGTCGCATGACCCTTGCCGGTAAAGGCGAGGCTGCCATGCAGCCGGGCCTTCAGCCGCGCCGGGCGGATGGCGCGGGCGCGCAGACCGTCCAGAAACCGGGCGGCGGCGATCATCGGACCCATCGTATGCGACGAGGACGGCCCGACGCCGATCTTGAACAGGTCGAATACGGAAAGGAACATCGCCGGCCCGACTCCTGAAGCGCCGCTCGCCACTCCCGCCCGCCTGCCGCGGCGAAGGCAGGGGCGGGCGGCGCGGGTGCCTCATTCTTCCGCGTCAGTCCGCGCCTGACAAGCGGTTTCGTCGGCCGGGCGCCGGGCGGAGACGGGGCCGGGCAGCCGCCCCTCATCCCGACAGGGGCGGGGGGCACGGCGCCGGGCCGCCGATCCGCGACGGCCTTGTCGCCCCGCATCCGGGTGCAGGGCCGCACGACCTCGGCCCGGCACCCCGCCCTGCCGATGGCAGGCGATGCTGCCGGACCCCGGCATCGCCGGCATCGCTGCGGGCGATCGGGCATGCATGCGCAGCGGGCGGATCACCGGGGTGCCGGGACCGGAATGAGAAAGCGGGACGATGCGGCGCCTTCCGGCCTCCGCGCGCGGCCGGGAAAGGCGCCCGCCCCGGCCGGGCAGGCGCCGGCGCGGCGGCAGGCAACCCCCCGCCCGCCTTCGGCGGCATTGCGCGCGGGCCGGGCCGGTCTCGCAATGGTGAGGGGACTCGATGCCCGCAGGGGCGTATCCTTGGCGATACCGACCGCGCCTTTCGTCCGCGGCGCCCCGCCGCCCGAGGGCACGGCCGAAGTGCAACCTGCTTCGGAGGGATGATCATGAAACGCACATCCGCCCTTCTCTCGGCGGTCCTCGTCCTGGCTGGCGCCTCCATCGCCCAGGCCGAAACCGCGATGACGAACGAGGCCGGCATGACGCTCTATGTCTTCGACAACGACACGGGGGGAGTGTCGGCCTGCTACGACAACTGCGCGACCAACTGGCCGCCCTATCTCGGCAATGCCGGGGACGAAAAGGGCGAGGGCTGGACGCTGGTCGAACGCACGGACGGCACCCTGCAATGGGCCTATGACGGCAAGCCGACCTATCTTTTCCACGAGGACATGGCCGCCGGCGAGATGAAGGGCGACGGCCGGGGCGGCGTCTGGCACGTGCTGATGGAATAGCGCCCATCCGCCTGCCCCGCGCCCCATGCGGCCGCACGCCCCGGCGCGGCACAAGGCAGCACGAAGGCCGCCGGCGGTCCGGCGACCCTCGGGACCGATGCCCCCGCCGCCACAGTCGGACGGGCGGGGGAGGTTTCCCGGACGCCCATCGGGAAGGCCCGATGCCCGGCGCTGTTCTTGCGTTGGCGCATCTCATCGGGCGCATCCGGCCAGTTCGCGCCGCGATTGCGCAGGCAGCGAGGCCGCGATCAGCGTGGTCACATGGATCACGAACAGCGGCACCTGGCCGTTGCCGCGCGCGGCGGCGTAAGGCGCGGGCGCGGTGCCGCCGAAGCAGGAATTGACCACCGCATAGCCAAACCCACGCCCGGCGCGCGGATATGGGCCGGGAACATGGCCGCCCTCACCGCCGCGTTGATCGCGGTGCAGCCGGTCAGGATGATGAAGCCCGCGAAGCCGTTGGTCACATTCGGCAGCACGAAGAACAGCCCCCGCCGGTGCCGAAGAACACCGGCAGCGAGCGCCGCCCCACCCGATCCGAGAGCCGGCCGCCCACGGGTTGCGGCACGATCAGCGACACCACCGGGTCCGGGATGCCGGCCCGACGATGTTCGGGCCGGTGACGGAACAGGCATGGAAGGCCACGGTCCCGTCCAGCGTGACGAGGAAGCAGGCCGGCCGTTCCTTCCGGCATTCGCCGAACAGTTCGGCCATCGAGCCGGAGCCGGAGCCGGCGGCCTTGCCGGCCTTGACCGCCTCGATGGCCTCGTGGCTCATGGATTCGTCCATCCTGCGGCGCCTCCGCAGCACGACCGGCGCGCCGGCGCCGCCGATCATGCAGGCCGGCCGCCAGCTTCGTTCGCTGATCGCCTCCCGGCAGCAGCGCCGGGAACGGCGCCTGTGCCCGCACATGGCCGCCGGCCAGCGTGACATGGCGGAACGAGGCCGTGAAGCCGCGATGCCGGGGCATCTCGGGTCCGGTGCGGACCCGACCGGCTTCCGGTCCCCGCATGACGGCGATGCGCGCGCCGGCGACGGGCGCGGCAGGAGGGGCTGCCATGTCCGAAAAGACATGGATACATGACCTTTGCCCATTGACCGCCGCCCCGCCGCCCCGCACAGTCGCGCCATCCAGAGGAGGGCGACATGACGACGGTCCAGGCAGGCGCGCGCATCGCCGTCATCGGCGGCGGGCTGATCGGCATCAGCTGGGCGGCCCTGTTCATGGCGCATGGCCACCCGGTCGCGCTGTTCGAACCGGACACGGTCGCCCGCGCCGCCATCCCCGCGCGCATCCCCGGCCCGATGGCGCAGGTCGCGGAACTGGCGCCCGGCCTGCCCGCGCCCGGCACGCTGCATCTGGCCGACAGTCTTGAAGACGCCGTGGCCGGTGCCAGCTGGGTTCAGGAAAATGCCCCCGAGACGGTGCCGCTGAAGCGCGCGCTCTATGCCCGGATCGAGGCCGCGACGCAGGGCGTCACCATCGCCTCCAGCACCTCCTCGCTGGTCTGGTCCGAACTGTCGGCGGACATGGCCCGGCCCGACCGCCTGATCACCGCGCATCCCTTCAACCCGCCGCACCTGATGCCGTTGGTCGAGCTTTACGGTCCCGACCGCGACCGCGTGCAGGCGGCGGCGGCCTTCTTCCGCAGTCTCGGCCGCCATCCGGTCCTGCTGAAACGCGAGGCGGTGGGCCATATCGCCAACCGGCTTTCCTCCGCCCTGTGGCGCGAGGCGGTGAACATGGTCGCCGAGGGCATCGCCGAGGTCGAGGCCATCGACGCCGCGCTGGTGCACGGTCCGGGGCTGCGCTGGTCGGTGGTGGGGGCGCATATGGCTTATCACCTCGGCGGCGGGCCGGGCGGGATCGGGCATTATCTGGCGCATCTCGGTCCCAGCCAGGAACGGCGCTGGCTGGACCTGGGCCAGCCCCGGCTGGACGAGGCGACGCGGGACAAGCTGGTGGCGGGTGTCGAGGCCGAGGCCGCGGGCCGCGACATCCCCACGCTGGAGGCCGCCCGCGACGCCGGCCTGATCGCGGCGCAGGTGGCGCTGCGCGGGCGCAGGCCCTGACCCGGCGCCACGGGGCAAAGGCATCGGCTCGCGCAGGGGAGGGGCAGGGCGTTGCGACGCCAATGCCGCTTGCCATATCCCGGCTCACGCCCCGCACGCGCGAGGGCGCGGCCCAGATCATGCGCGGCTCGCCAGAGCTGGCGGCTTACGCCCCGCGCGCGAGGGCGCGACTTCGACCTGATCGGGCGCCGCGTGGCCTATCACGCTTACGCCCCCCGCGCGAGGGCGCGATCGGGTAGCGCCCGCGTTTTCCGCCGTAATGACCGGAATACCCCCCTTCATCACGGGATACGGACGGTCATGGGCCGGTGGATCGTGAATGGTCCCGGCCCGCGGAACGCGCGGCTGCCGCCGGGGGCGCGGCCCTCCGGCCCCTTCGGCAGGGCCATGACGCGCGACCGTTCGCGGGCAGCCGGATTACCAGCCCGCCCCCCGGCAAACGGCGGCACCCGGCCCCGCACGACGGCAAAGGCATCGCACCCCGCCAGCGCGAGGCGGCGGAACCGATCCCGTTTCGCTATCGGCGGTCCGGCAATTTTCGATTGGAAATCTCCGCCCCGGCGCCTCTACAGTTCCCCATCCCCGAGGCCCAAGCGGAGCCAGGCCATGACCATGACCCCCGAAAAGATCCTGTATCGAACCAGCGTCACCGCCACCGGCGGGCGCGACGGCAGCGTGGCCTCGGATGACGGGCTGCTGGATCTGGCGCTGTCGGTGCCGAAGGCGTTGGGCGGGCCGGGCGGCAGCGGCACCAATCCCGAGCAACTGTTCGCCGCCGGCTATGCCGCCTGCTTCACCGGCGCCGTCAAGCTGGTGGCGCGGCAGGGCAGGATCGCGCTGCCCGACGCCATGACCGTGACCGCCCGCGTCGGCATGGGGCCGGTCGATCCCGGCTATGCGCTGACGGTGGAGCTGGTCGTCACCCTGCCCGGCGTCGATCCCGCCCAGGCGCGCGAGATCGTCGAGGCCGCGCATCAACGCTGCCCTTATTCCCACGCCACCCGCGGCAATATAGACGTGACGCTGACGGTGGCCTGAGCCGCGAGGGGTCCGATCATGCGCATCTGGTGGCAAAGCTTCATCGACGCGAGTGCGAGCGCGCCCTACATGGCCCGCCTCCAGGCGCGGCTGAACGAGACCGCGGCAGCAGGCACCGAGGTCGTCGTGCATGGCATCTCGCCCCCGGACCGGGGCTTCGGCCGGCTGAGCGAGTTCCGCTGCGCCGTGCAGGCCGTGGATAACGGGCTGGAGGCCGAGGCGCAGGGCTATGACGCCTTCGTCTTCGGCCATTTCCAGGAGCCGGGGCTTTACGAGCTGAAATCGGCGGTGCGCATCCCGGTGGTCGGCGTGGGCGAGGCGACGCTGCATCTGGCCGCCCAGCTTGGCCGCAATATCGGGCTGATCAGCCTGGACGACTGTTTCCGGTCCATGCATCTGGAACAGGCCGACCGCTGCGGGTTGGGCGCGCGCATCAGCCATGTGGCGGGGATGAACTGCGACCCCTCGCATTTCTCGGCCTGCTTTGCCGGGGACGAGGCGGCGAAGGCGGCGATGATTGCCGGCTTCATGGAGACGGCGGCGCCGATGGTGGCGGACGGGGCGGATGTGATCGTGCCGGCGGGCGTGCTGCCGGGGCTGCTGCTGGGATCGGAACACGGGCTGCGGGTCGGCCACGCGCCGGTGGTGAACTGCGCCGCCGTCGGGCTGATGCAGGCCGAGATGCAGGTGCGCCTGCACCGGCTGAACGGGCTGGAGGTCGCGCGCGGCCCCTGCAACGCGCTGGCCCCCACGCAGGCGATCGAGGATTTCCGCACCCTCGCCCGTGGCGGGCGCGATGCCCTGGGCGAAGGGGGGCGCTGATGGCCATGCCGCTGCCCCCGCACCGGACCCGGCCCGGCACCGCGGCACCCGCCTTGCACCCCGGCACCGGCGCTAGGCCGGACCCTTCACGCCCGCACCGGGGGAAGCTGCGGATGCCGGCTCTGGCCGCCTGCCGGAACGGGCATGAAGCCGCGCCGGACCTACAACGCCGTGGCACCTGCGCCGGCCCGCGCTTTCCCTGCCCTTCCCGGAGGAAACCGCTGATGCGGGCGTTGCCCTCCTGCCGGCATAAACCCGAGGCCGCACCCGGCCTGCACCGCCGTGGCACCCGCACCGACCCGAGCTTGCTCGCGCCTCGCCGGAAAAAGCCGCTGATGCCGGCTCTGGCCACCTGCCGGAGCAACCCCGATGCCGCGCCCGCGTCGCGCCCCGGCCTGCGCGCCGGCCCGCGCTTTCCCTGCCCTTCCCGGAGGAAACCGCTGATGCGGGCGTTGCCCTCCTGCCAGCATAAACCCGAGGCCGCACCCGGCCTGCGCTGCCGTGGCACCCGCACCGACCCGAGCTTGCTCGCGCCTCGCCGGGGGAAGCCGCTGATGCCGGCTCTGGCCGCCTGCCGGAGCAACCCCGACGCCGCGCCCCGCCCACGTCGCGCTCCGGCCTGCGCGCGAACCCCGTATTTCCACCGCCTCGCCGAAGGAAGCCGCTGATGTCCGTGCTGCTGGTCCTGTTCTGGAACCGCCCCGAGGGCGCCGCCGGTCCCGATCTGGCCGAGGGCGATCCGGCGCGGCTACGCCTCGCGCTGGCCGCGCTGCCCGGCCTGCGCGAGGCGCAGATCTTCACCCCGGCGCGCGCCTCGGATCTCTATACCGATGACGGTCTCAGCCCGCCGCTGGGCCTGCAACTGCATTTCACCGACATCGCGGCGCTGGAAGCCGCAGCCGGGCCGCAGGGCGGGTTGCAGGCGCTGTTCGGCGGCGATGTGCTGACCGGGCTGGACCCCGCGCGGGCCGATGCGCAAGCCTTCCTGCGCCGCGATTACCCGGTGGACCAGCCCGACCACGCGCCCGGCGCCCGGCCCTGCTCCTTCGTCGTGCACTATCCCGGCCCGGCCGAGGACGTGAACGCCTGGCTGGCCTATTACATCGACGGCCACCCGCCCCTGATGCGCCGCATGCCCGGCATTCGCGGCATCGAGATCCTGACCCCGGTGGATTGGGTCAGCCACCTGCCGGTGGCCAAGGCCCGCCACATGCTGCGCAACCGGGTGCTGTTCGACAGCCCCGAGGCGCTGACCGCCGCGCTGCAAAGCCCGATCCGCCACGAATTGCGCGAGGATTTCGCCAACCTCCCCGCCTTCGAGGGCGGCAATTACCATCACGCCATGCTGACCGAGACCTTCCGCCCCTGACGCAGGAGCCGCCATACCCGCCATCCAGCCAGCCACCAGCCAACAGGGCACCCCGCGCATGACGGGCGCGCATGGCCGCAAGGCGGCCCGGCGGGGCGGGCACTTCCCCGCCTTTCGCCAGCGCCCTGCCCAACCAACCGATACGCCCGGTCTCGACGTGATCGGATGGGGCAAGGATAGTCCTGCGCGCCAGAGGCTCGCCAGTCTCTCCGACTTGCCCGACCTCAAGGCGGCCCGGCTGCGCCTCCCGAAAGCCGCAAGCCTCCTGCCCCGGAGCCACCCGACCGACAGGCTTGGCATCGGGCTGGCACATCGGGGCGCCGGCCTCCCTGCCCACCACCACCTTTCTGATACCCTCGGCCTCAAGGTGGCCCGGTTGGGCGCCACGGCCTCACGCCAATCGCAACCCCTCCAACCCGGTCCCTCCGCATGAGCGATCCACGTCGCTCCCATCTCTCCCATATGCCCGGCGCCAAGCTGGCCCGTCCGGGCGCCAGCGTCCCCGCGCACCCGCAAACCCTTCAACCCGGTGCCCGCGCATGACCGATCCACGCCTCGCCCGCCTGTCCGACGCACTTGGTCCCGAGGTGATCCGGCTGGGCGCCGACATTCCCGAACGCCATGCACAGGACTGGTCAGGCCTGCCGCCGGTGATGCCGCTGGCGCTGGCCCTGCCCCGCGATACCGCCGAGGTGGCGCGGGTGCTGGCGCTGGCCAACGAGATGCGGCTGGGCATCGTGCCGCAGGGCGGGCTGTCGGGGATTTCCGGCGGCGCGCATCCCGTGCCGGGCACCATCGCGCTGTCCACCGCGCGGCTGAACCGCATCGTGACCGTCGATCCCGACATGGCGCTGATCGAGGCCGAGGCCGGCGTGGTGCTGGAAACCGCCCAGGCCGCCGCCGAGGCGGAGGGCCTGATGCTGCCGGTGGACCTCGGCGCGCGCGGCAGCTGCACCATCGGCGGCATCATAGCCACCAATGCCGGCGGCACGCAGGTGCTGCGCTATGGCATGACGCGCGAGCATGTGCTGGGGCTGGAGGCCGTGCTGGCCGATGGCACGGTCCTGCCCGCGATGAACCGGCTGCTGAAGGACAATACCGGGCTGGATGTGAAGCAGCTTTTCATCGGCTCGGAGGGGCTGCTGGGCGTGGTGACCAGGGCGGTCCTGCGCCTGCAACCCAGGCCCGCGGAACGGCGCACCGGCTTCGTCGGCTGCCGCGACACGGCGGCGGTGATCGCGCTGCTGCGGCGGATGCGGCAGGCGCTGGGTCCGGCGCTGAGCGGCTTCGAAGTGATGTGGCCTTCCTTCTACGAGCCGATGCAGGCGGGCACCGGCCTGCCGCACCCGCTGGCCGCCCGGCACGGGGCCTATGTCATCATCGAGGCCACCGGCTTCGATGCCGGCCTCGGCACCCTGTTCGAGACCGCGCTGATGGCCGCGATCGAGGATGGCGTGGCCGAGGATGCGGTGATCGCCGCCTCGCTGCGCGAGGAGCGCGCGCTGTGGGCGGTGCGCGAGGCCACCGCCGAATTCGGGCGCATCGTCGGGCCGCTGACGGCCTTCGACGTGGGGGTGAGGCTGGCGGCGGTGGAGGCCACGGTGCGGCAGGTCGAGGACGGGCTGGCCGCGCGCTTTCCCGGCGCGCGCGTGCTGTCCTACGGCCATCTGGGCGACAGCAACCTGCATTTCGTGGTGAACGTCCCCGACCGGGGCGCGGACCAGCCGGGGACCGAGATCAAGGATTTCGTCTATGGCGTGATCCGCGACCAGGGCGGCACCATCTCGGCCGAGCACGGGCTGGGGGCGATCAAGTGCCATTACCTCGGCCATTCCCGCAGCGCGGCCGAGATCGCGACCATGCGGGCCGTCAAGGGATTGCTGGACCCCAACGGCATCCTGAATCCCGGCAAGGGCTTTGCGCCCTGAGCCGCGGGGCCGCACGACCGCAGGCGGCGGGCGGACCGCCGCCATGACGCCATGCGCCGCAACCGCCCCCCGCGGCCGGACGGGCCGGCGGCATGGCCCGGCCATCCCGGCGCCCCTTGCCCCGCCCGCCTCCGGCCCGGCGGCGGGTCCGTGCTCAGCCCTGCGAGGCGGCGGCGATCTGCGGCAGTTGCGAATAGGAATATTCCGCCTCGCAGGCGAACAGATACATGCGCTGCGCCACCGCCAGCGTGTCGCGGCGCAGGAAGGCCGCCAGCAGGTCGCGCATGCCGGTCAGCACCACCCGCTGGGTATGCGGGTCGATCAGCGTCGCCTGCCGCACGATTTCCACCTGGTCGGTGCAATGCTGAAGCATGCCGGCCAGCCGCTTGTTGGTGCTGGCCGCGACCCAGATGGCGCGGAATTCGGCATTGACCACGCCCAGCGCCACCGGATCGTCCTCGGCCACGGCCTTTTCGGCCCCCGCGACCAGTTCCTGCATCCGCGCCAGCTCCGCCTCGGTCAGGACGCGGGCGGCATTGGCGGCGACCTGCGGCTCGATCAGGCGGCGGGCCTCGAAGATCTCGGCGATGGCGGCGGCGTCGGGCACCCGCACCTCGAAGCCGCGGGTGGTGGACTGGACATGGCCCTCGGCGGCAAGCCGCAGCAGCGCCTCGCGCACCGGCATGCGCGAGATGCCAAGCTGGCGGGCGATGGCCACGTCGACCAGCTTGGTGCCGTCGGCGAAGGCACCCTCGCGGATTTTCAGCCGCAGCTCGTCATAGACCTTCTGGCGCAGGCTCTCGGCCCCGAGGGTCAGAAAGGTGGGGTCCATGTTCATATCAGGATACAGTATTCTGTTTCTGGATGCGGGCTTACGGCCAGAAGACCGCGTTTCCCGGCCATAGTCAACCGCATAGCGCCCCAGACTGGCAAATCAGCACCATGAACAGGATTCTCTTCATGCTTCAAATAATTCTCTTGACGGAATGCAATCCCGATATACTGTAATCCCCAGCAAACAGAATCCAGTTTCTGACGACTCGCCCGCAGGCACGCAGAGACGAAACCGGACAGCATCCCCCCGCATTCTCGCGCTTCGCCGCCTTCAACAGGGAATAGCCCATGACCACCGACCTCTCGCGCCGTCACCTGCTGCACATCATGGGCCTCGGCGCCGGCGCGGCCGCGCTGAACCTGTCCGCCGCCGGCCTCGCCTTCGCGCAGGACAAGGACAGCGTGACCATCGCCTGGCCCTCGGACGTGCCGTCCTGGGACCCCGACCAGCGCACCCAGCCCGACGCGCAGCCCATCTACAAGCTGCTGTTCGAGCAGCCGGTGATGCAGGACCCGGACCTGAACTTCGTCCCCGGCCTGTTCACCGAATGGGCGCTGGCCGATGACGGCCTGTCGCTGAGCTTCAAGCTGCGCGAGGGCGTGACCTTCCACGACGGCAGCCCGCTGACCGCCCGCGACATCCGCTATACCTGGTTCGAGCGTATCCAGGAAAGCCTGAACGGCGGCGAGAAGCTGGACGCCGCGAACACCTGGAAGCATGTCACCGACATCGTGCTGGACGGCGATTTCGCCGGCACCTTCCAGTTCGCGCAGGCCATGCCGACCGCCGTGCAATGGCTGGCCTTCATGGCCAACTTCGTGGTGCCGAAGGACTATATCGAGGCAAACGGCCTGGCGGCCTTCCGCGAGAAGCCCGTGGGCACCGGCCCCTACAAGCTGGTCGAATACCAGATCAACAGCCGCATGGTGTTCGAGCGCAACGAAGATTACTGGGGCGAGAAGCCGGCGATCCGCACCGTGGTCGTCAACGTCATCAAGGACCCCTCGGCCCGCGCTGCGGCGCTGCAATCCGGGCAGGCCGACCTGACCATCAACATCCCCGTGCGCGAGGCGCAGCGGCTGGGCCAGACGCCGGGCTTGGCTGCCGAACTGAACCCGGTGCAGCGGGTGATCCTGCTTCAGGTCAAGCACGACACCGCCACCGCCGACCAGAACCTGCGGCTGGCCATCCACCACGCCATCGACAAGGCGGCGCTGTCCAAGGCCTTCTACGGCGATGCCGCCGTGCCGCTGTCGCTGCCGGTGACGCCGGGCACGCCGGGCGACGTGCCGGATTTCAGCTTCGCCTACGACCCCGAACTGGCGCAGGAATACCTGGCCAAGTCCGGCTTCGGCCCCGACAACCCGGCCAAGGTGCGCTTTGCCAGCACGAACGGGCATTTCCCCTCGGATTACGACATCGCGCGGGCGCTGGTGGGCATGTGGAAGAAGGTCGGCATCGAGGCCGAGCTGGAGGTCATCGAATACGCCAAGTATTTCGAGTTGAACCGCGGCAACCAGCTTCCCGACCTGACCCTGTATTCCTGGGAGAACGCCACCGCCGATCCGGAGATCTATACCGGCTACATGCTGAACCCCGACATGCCCTTCGCCGCCTGGCGCGGCGAGGAGCCGGGCACCCGCATCCGCGAGCTGTTCCAGACCGCCAATTACGACGAGCGCATCCAGGGCTATCGCGACCTGAACGTGCAGGCGGTCGAGATGGGGGCCTCGATCCCGCTGCTGCAAAGCGTGCAGACCTTGGTGCGCAAGGCCGATCTGTCCTATGAAAAGTTCAAGAACGGCTGGCTGCTGGGCCAGACCATGCACTGGGGCTGAGGCGCAAGCCCGCCTGACGCCGCCTTTCCGGGCCGCGCGGATGCGCGTGCGGCCCGGCATCCCAGCCTTTCCGCCCCGGATGCAAAGCCACGATGTTCGCCACCATCCTGAAAATGCTGCTGCGCCGCTTTCTGGTCGCGATCCCGACGCTGTTCGTGGTGGCCGCGCTGCTGTTCGTGGTGCTGCGGCTGCTGCCGGTCGATCCGGCGGCCATGTCGCTGCCGCCCAATGCCACCAACGAGGAACTGGCCGCCATGCGCGAGGCGATGGGCCTGAACCGGCCCCTGCCCGTGCAGTTCTTCATCTGGCTGGGACAATTGCTTTCGGGTGATTTCGGCCTGTCGATCCAGCTGCGCCAGCCGGTCAGGACGCTGGTCTCCGAGGCTCTGCCCGCCACGATCGAGCTGGCCTTCCTGTCGATGATCGTGGCCACCATCGCCGGCATCGCCGGCGGGCTGCTGGCCTTCCACTTCCGCGGCCGCCCGACCGAGGCCGCGCTGGACCTGTCCTCCATCGTCATGCTGTCGCTGCCCGAATTCCTGTGGGCGCTGCTGCTGATGCTGGTGTTCGGGGTCTGGCTGCAATGGCTGCCCTTCATGCTGCGCCTCGATCCCGACATCCAGCGCCCGTTCATCACCGGCTTCCTGTTGCTGGACACGCTGCTGGCCGGGCGCCCCGACGCCTTCTTCAGCGCGCTGCGCCACATGGTGCTGCCCTGCCTGGCGCTGGGCCTGTCGGCGGCGCCAGCGATCATGCGGGTGCTGCGCTCCAGCCTGCTGGATGTGTATCAGGAGGACTATATCCACCAAGCCCGCCTGCGCGGCCTGACCGAGCGCCGCGTGCTGCTGCGCCACGGGCTGAAGAACGCCATCCTGCCCACGATCAGCCTGATGGGCGTGCAGTTCGGTTTCCTGTTCGGCGGCACGCTGCTGGTGGAGGTGATCTTCTCCTATCCCGGCCTCGGGAACCTGATGATCGACGCCATCCGCAACGTGGACCTGCCGGTGATCCAGATCGTCGGACTGACCTATTGCATCATGGTGCTGCTGATCTCGACCGTGGTGGACGTGCTGTATCTGGTCCTCAATCCCAAGCTGCGGGTGCGCTGATGACCTTCCTTCCCCCCTGGCTTCGCAATGCCCGCAGCCTGATCGGCCTGTCGCTGCTGGTGCTGATCGTCGCGGCGGCGGTGCTGGCGCCGGTGCTGGCCCCCTATGACCCGAACGAGCAGGACCTGATCAACACCCTGCTGCCGCCCTTCTGGGCCGAGGGCGCCGATCCGGCCTATCTTCTGGGCACCGACAGCCTTGGCCGGGACATCCTGTCGCGCCTGCTTTACGGCGCGCGGGTGGCGATGACGGTGGCGGTCTGCGCGACGCTGGGGGCCACCATCCTGGGCGCCTTCCTCGCCCATGTCGCCGGCTATTTCGGCGGCTGGGTGGACTGGCTGATCGGGCGGGTCATCGACGTGTGGCTCTCCTTCCCGCCGGTGGTGCTGTCGCTGATCCTGATGGTGGGCCTCGGCTCCGGCCTGTGGAACGTGATCCTCGCCATCGTGCTGGTGGACTGGACGCGGTTTTGCCGGGTGCTGCGCTCCGAGGTCATGGTGGTGCGCCGGCGCGACTATGTATCGGCGGCGCGGCTGCTGGGATTCTCGCATAGCCGCACCATCCTGCGCGAGATCCTGCCCGCCACCATGCCGCTGCTGATCACGCTGATGGCGCTGGAGATGGGCATCGCCGTAGTGGTCGAGGCCATCCTGTCCTTCGCCGGCATGAGCGTCGGCAACGAGGTGCCCGCCTGGGGCCAGATGATCGCCGATGCGCGCCAGGACATCTACAACGCACCGTGGAGCCTGATCCTGCCCTCGCTGGCGGTGTTCGTGACGGTGTTCGCCTTCAACATCCTGGGCGACGGGCTGCGCCGCAGCCTCGACACCCGGCTGACCCAGACGGAGCGTGCCTGACATGAGCCTGCTTTCGGTCGATGGCGTCTCGGTTTCCTTCGGCAATGCCAAGGGCACCTTCACCGCGCTGGACAAGCTGACCTTCCGGCTTGCGCCGGGCCGGGTGCTGGGGCTGGTCGGCGAATCCGGCGCCGGCAAGTCGATGATCGGGCGCACCATCGCCCAGCTTCTGCCGCATCGCTTCTTCGTCAGCGAGGGCAGCCTGACCTTCGACGGCCGCGACATGCTGGCCATCGGCGAGGCCGAGCGCCGCGCCATGCTGGGCCGCGACATCGCCTTCATCCCGCAGGAGCCTCTGGCGGCGCTGAACCCGGTGCTGACCATCGGCCAGCAGATCCGCGAGCATATGGCCCATATCGCGCGCGGCACCGGCCGTCAGGCGGTCGCGAACTGGCGCGCCACCGCCATCGAGGCACTGGATTCCGTGCAACTGCACGACCCCGCCGGCGTGCTGGACAAGTATCCGCACCAGCTTTCGGGCGGCATGTGCCAGCGCATCCTGATCGCGATGGCCTTCCTGTCGCGCCCCAAGCTGCTGATCGCGGACGAGCCGACGACCGCGCTGGATGTCTCGGTGCAGGCCCATATCACCGGCCTGATCGGCAAGATGCAGCGCCAATACGGCACGGCGGTCATCTTCATCACCCACGACCTGCGGCTGGCGCGCGAAATCTGCGACGACGTGCTGGTCCTCTATGCCGGCAAGCAGATCGAGTTCGGCCCCGCCGCCGAGGTGTTCGAGCATCCGGCCCATCCCTATACCCGCGCGCTGCAACTGGCGATCCCGCCCTCGGGGTCCGAGCATCGCGGGTTGTTCACCCTGCCCGACCGCATGCCGGGCCTGATGTCGCTGAAGGAGATCGGCGGCTGCCGTTTCGCCGCCCGCTGCCCGGTGGCGCAACCCTCCTGCCACACCACGCCGCCGCCCGAGATCACCGTGGCGCCCGGCCATACCGTCCTTTGCGCCGCGCCCGAGCGCACCGCCAGCATCAACCCGCCGCCGCCGCCCCGGCACCGCCACCGCGCCCCCGACGCGCCGGTGCTGTTCCGCGCCCGCGACATTTCCCGCCACTACATCACCAAACAGCGCCTGTTCGGCAAGCCCGACACGTTTGCGGCGGTGCGCGCCGCGACGCTGGACCTTGCCGAGGGCGAATTCCTCGGCGTGGTCGGCGAAAGCGGCAGCGGCAAAAGCACGCTGGCGCGGCTGCTGGTGGGGCTGGAGGGGACTTCCGGCGGCACGATGGAGCTTCTGGGCCGCGACATCAGCGGCATGGACGCCGCCACCGCCGCCTTTCGCCGCGACCATGTGCAGATGGTGTTCCAGGACCCGCAATCCGCCCTGAACCCGCGCCGCCGGGTGGGCGAGATCGTGACGCAGGCGATGGAGGTCATGCGCGGAGGCGCGGCGGACCGCGCCACCCGCGCCGCCGAACTGCTGTCGGAAATCGGCCTCGCGCCCGAGATGGCGCAGCGTTACCCCTCGCAGATGTCGGGCGGGCAGAAGCAGCGGGTGAACATCGCCCGCGCGCTGTGCACGGTGCCGCGCCTGCTGATCGCGGACGAGATCGTCTCGGGCCTCGACGTGTCGGTGCAGGCGCAGTTGCTGGAACTGCTGCTGCGGCTGCGGCGCGAGCGCGCGCTGTCCATCATCCTGATCTCGCACGATCTTTCCGTGGTGCGTTACCTGTGCGACCGGGTGCTGGTCATGTATCGCGGCGATGTGGTCGAGCAGGGCGAGGTCGATGAGGTCTTCGCCGATCCGCAAGCCGACTATACCCGCAAGCTGCTGGCGGCGATGCCCGGCGAGGGGCAGGCGGCGCTGGACAAGCTGGCCGCCAAGGAAGGCGCGCCGGCATGACCGGCGCGCGGCGGGTGGCGGCATCCCGGCAAGGGGCACCGGCATGAACCGCACGGGCCACGCGCATCGGGCAGCCGTCCGCGCCGGCCTCACATGGGCGGGGTGCCGGCGCGACCGGGGACGGTCCCATCGCGGCAAGGGACCCCCGCATGAGCCGCGAGGACCACGCGCATCGGGCAGCCAGCCGGGCCGGCCCCACATGAACGGGGTGCCGGCACAACCGAAGGCGAGTTCCATCGCGGCAAGGGACCCCCGCATGAGCGGCACGGATTGCGCGCATCGGGCGGCCGCCACGACCGGGGGCAGGCCGCATTGAAACAAGGAACACCCGCATGACCGACACCACCCACCGCGTCGAATACGACCGCACCGGCGGGCCGGAGGTGCTGGTCTGGCGCCCCGCCCCCCTGCCGCCGCCCAAGGCGGGCGAGGTGCGGATCGCGATGCGGGCGGGTTCGGTCAACCCCATCGACGGCAAGATCCGCGCCGGGCGGCTGCCGCCCCTGCCGCTGGGCTTTCCCGCCCAGACCGGGCGCGACGGCATGGGTGTGGTGACGGCGCTGGGGCCGGAGGTGGATGCGGCCTGGCTGGGCCGGCGCGTGGCGTTTCTGGCCCCGCGCGGTCCCGCCGGCACCTGGGCGCAGGCGGTGACCATGCCGGTCGCGGTGCTGGCGCCGGTTCCCGATGCGGTGGGGGATTTGCAGGCGGCGGCGCTGCCTCTGGCCGGGCTGTCGGCGGCGGCGGTGCTGGCCCTGGGCGGTATCGCACCCGGCCAATCGGCCAAGGGCGGGCGGGTGCTGGTCCATGCCGCCAATGGCGGCGTCGGGCGCATCGCCGTGCAACTGGCCCGGCTGGCGGGGGCCGAGGTCCATGCCACCGCCTCCGCCGCCAATCGCGCGGCGCTGATCGCCCTGGGCGCGGCCCGCGTCTGGGCCTATGACAGCGAGGACCTTGCCGCGCGCGACATGGATATGGTCGTCGACCTGCTGGGCGGCGAGGCCCATGCCGCCAGCTATGCCACGCTGCGCCCCGGCGGCCTGATCGCCTGCCTCAACGCGGCGCCCTTCGTGGACCGTTCCACGGAATGCGGCGTCCGGGTGGCCGTGGCCGAGGTCGTGCCCGACCCGGCGGTTCTGGCCCGCCTGCTGGACATGGTGGCGCACGGCGATCTGGACCCCGGCCCGACGCGGATCCTGCCCGCCAGCGATTTCGCCCAGGCGCAACGCCTGTCGGACAGCGGCCATCTGGCCGGCAAGCTGGTGCTGGATTTCCGGGGCTGAGCGGCGGCCTTGCCGCGCCCCGTGCCGGCCTTGACCCTGCCGCAAGCCCGCCGTCCCACAGGATGATGAGCGCAGCGGAAAAAGCCTGTCCGATCATCATCCGCCGGCACGACGGCCGCCGGCAGGTGCTGGCCTTCGCGCATCCCCTGGCGGGCAGGCAATTCGTCAAGGGCGGCATCGAAACCGGCGAGTCTCCGCGTGACGCGGCCGTCAGGGAGTTGCGGGAGGAAAGCGGCCTGATCGCGCCCTCGCCCCCGATCCTGCCGGGCGTGCAGGCGATCGGCGCGGATCGCCGGCCCTGGCATTTCCTCCTGTTCCGTTGCCCCGGACTGCCGGATCGCCGGTCGCATCGGACCGGGGACGATTCCGGCCATGACTTCGCGTTCTTCTGGCACCCGCTGGACAGGGCGCCGGACGAGACCTGGCACCCGATCTTCAACGAAGCCTTCGCATTCTTCGCGCCGCTGGTCGCATCCCGCTGATCGCCGGCCCGGTCCGCTCAGCCCGCGCCCAGCCCCCGCACGATCTCCGCATAGCGGCCGACCACCGGCGCGTCGCCATCGGCCGGATGCACCAGCGCCAGCGTCAGCGCCACGTCCAGCCCCGGCACCGGCAGGAAGCGCACCGCCTGCGGCGGGCGGAAACGCTGGCAGGAATTGACCAGCGCCACCCCGGCCCCGGCGCTGACCAGGGCCAGCATGTCGGCCTCGTTGCGCATCTCGGCGCTGATGCGGGGGGTGAAGCGGGCGCGGTCGAAGGCGGCCTGAAGATCGTCGTAGAAGCGCGGGCTTTCGCGGCGGTGAAAGCCGATGAAATCCTGATCCGCCAGATCGGCCAGCCGCACGGCCTCCGCCCCCGCCAGAGGGCTGGCCGCATGGACCGCCAGCATCACCGGATGCCGCGCCAGCGGCAACACCGCCAGCGCCGGATCGTCGGGCGGGTTGTAAAGCAGCCCCGCATCCAGATGCTTCAGCCTTATGGCGTCGATCTGGCGCGCACCCGACAAGGCCGACAGCACCAGCCGCACCTCGGGGAAGGCGGCGCGGAAGCGGCGCAGGCTTTCGGGCACCACCCCCTCCCATGCCGCGACCTCGATCACCCCCAGCCGCAGCGCGCCGGCGCGGCCCTCGGCTGCGGCGCGGGTTTCCAGCACGGCGTGGTCAAGCTGCTGCACCAGCCCGCGCGTGCGCTCCAGAAACACCCGCCCGGCCTCGGTCAGCCGCACGCCGCGCGGCAGGCGCTCGAACAGCAATGTGCCCAGCTCGGCCTCCAGCAGCTTGACCTGACGGCTCAGCGCCGGCTGCGCGATGCGCAGGCGCTGCGAGGCCCGGCCGAAATGCTCCAGCTCGGCGATCGCGATGAAATACTGGATCTGTCTTAGTTCCATGCCACGCCATACCGATACGCTATCAATGGCCGGGCAAGATTGAATTGGCAATAGGCGCGCGCGGCGCCTAATCTGCCCGCGACCCCAGCCGGAACCCGCAATGACCCTGCCCACGTCGCCCTTTGACGCCTTCCGCCGCACCGCCACGCGGCGCCCGGACCTGCCCTTCCTGATCGCGCCCGCCTCGGCCGCGCTGCCCTATGCGCCGGATGGCTTCCGCATCCTCTACGGCGAGGCCGCCGAGGCCATCGAGGCGCTGCGTGCCGCCTATGCGCAGGCGGGCTATGGCGCGGGGTCGCGCGTGGCCCTGCTGCTGGAGAACAGGCCGGACTTCTTCCTGCACTGGCTGGCGCTGAACGCCTGCGGCGCCTCCATCGTGCCGATCAACCCGGACCTGCGCCCCGAGGAACTGGCCCACCAGATGCGCATCGCGGCGCCCGACCTGCTGGTCCACCTGCCCGAGCATGCCGCGCTGGCCGAGGCCGGCGCCCCCGGCATACCGCGCTGCCTGCCCGGCACCCCGCCCGCCGCCGCCCACCCCCGCGCGGCCAGCGAAGGCGGGCCGGATGCCGAATGCGCGCTGCTGTTCACCTCGGGCAGCACCGGCCTGCCCAAGGGCTGCGTGCTGTCGAATTTCTACTTCGTCAACGTGGCCGACTGGTATGTGCATATGGAGGGCGTCGCCACCATGCGCCCGGATGCCGAGATCGCGCTGACCCCCCTGCCCTTCTTCCACATGAACGCGCTGGGCTGCACCGCCACCGGCATGATGATGATCGGCGGCGCCATCGTGCCGCTGGACCGCTTTTCCGCGCGCCGCTGGTGGTCGACCGTGGCCGATAGCGGCGCCACCATCGTCCACAACCTCGGCGTCATCCCGGCGATCCTGCTGCAATTGCCCCCCTGCGAGGCCGAGACCCGCCACCGCGCCCGCTTCAACTTCAGCCCCGGCGTCGATGCCCAGCACAAGCTGGATTTCGAGGCCCGCTTCAACCTGCCCATCGTCGAGGGCTGGGCCATGACCGAGACCGGCGGCACCGGCGTGACCTCGACCGCCGGGCGCGATTATCCGCCCGGCCTGCGCTGCATCGGCGCCGCGCGCCCCGGCATGGCATGGCGGCTGGTCGATGACGAGGGCCGCGACGTGCCCGTGGGCCAGCCCGGCGAACTCTGGGTGCGGGCCGAAGGGGACGACCCGAGGCGCGGCTTCTTCTCGGGCTATCTGGGTGACGCCAGGGCCACGGCAGAGGCCTGGGAAGGCGGCTGGTTCCATACCGGCGACATCATGACGGTGGACGAAAGCGGGCTGTTTTACTTCGTGGACCGCAAGAAAAGCATCATCCGCCGCTCGGGCGAGAATATCTCGGCCTTGGAGGTCGAGGCCGTGCTGAAGGACTGCTCCGGCGTGCAGGCGGTGGCGGTGACGCCGGTGGCCGATGCCGTGCGCGGCGAGGAGGTGTTCGCCTTCGTCATCGCCTCCGGTCCCGCCGACGCGCGGGCCTTGGTCGAGGCGGCGGCGGCGCGGTTGTCCTATCACAAGCTGCCCGGTTACGTGGCCTTCGTGGAGGCCATGCCGCTGAGTTCGACGCAAAAGCTGCTGCGCGGCAAGCTGCGCACGGATGCGCAGGCGGCGATCGAAGCCGGCGAGGCCCATGACCTGCGCGACCTCAAGGCCGCGCTGCGCAAGGCGGGCTGAGGCATGGCGCGCGGCTATGATGGCGTGGTGATCGCGGCGCCGGTGACGGTGCCCTATCAACGCTATTCCACCGAGAGCACGCAATGGTGGATCGGGCGGGCTTTGGCGGGGCTGGCGACGGCCTCGGGCATGGCGCATCGGGATTTCGACGGGCTGTCGGTGGCCAGCTTTTCCACCGCCCCGGACAGCGCCATCGGCCTGACCCAGCATTTCGGCCTGTCGCCGCGCTTTCTGGACTTCCTGCCGATGGGCGGGGTTGGCGGCGTCATGGCGCTGCGCCGCGCCGCCCGCGCCGTGCAGGCCGGCGATTGCGACGTGGTGGCCTGCATCGGCGCCGATACCAACGGGTTGCACAGTTTCCGCCACGGGCTGGAGAATTTCTCGCGCTTTTCGCAGGATGCGGTCTATCCCTACGGGACCGGCGGGCCGAATGTCAGCTTTGCCCTGATCGCGCAGGCCTATATGGCCGCCACCGGCGCCACGCGCGAGGATTTCGGCCGCATCGCCGTGGCGCAGCGGTTCAACGCGAGCCTGTCGCCCCATGCGCTGATGAAAAAGCCGCTGACGCTGGACGATTACATGGCTGCCCGCCCCATCGCGCCGCCGATCCACCTGTTCGACTGCGTGATGCCCTGCGCCGGGGCCGAGGGCTTTCTGGTCATGCGCGAGGACACCGCGCGGGCGCAGGCCCTGCCCTTCGCCCGCATCGTCTCCAGCATCGAGCGTCACAACGCCTTCCCGCAAGACCCGGTGATGCTGCGCGGCGGCTGGGCGCGGGATGTGGATGCGCTGTGGGCGGCGGGGCTGGGACCGCAGGACATGGACCTTGTGCAGACCTATGACGATTATCCCTTCGTCTCCATGATGCAGTTCGAGGATCTGGGCTTTTGCGCCAAGGGCGAGGGGGCCGCGTTCCTGCGCAGTCGTGACCTGACGGTGCGGGGAGATTTGCCGCACAACACTTCGGGCGGGCAGTTGTCCGGCGGGCAGGCCGGTTGCGCCGGCGGCCATATGGGGCTGGTCGAGGCGCTCCGCCAGGTCACCGGCACCGCCGGGGCGGGACAGGTGAAAGGCGCGCGTCGGGCCTTGGTCTCGGGCTTCGGGATGATCAATTTCGATCGCGGCCTCGGCTCGGGTGCCGTGGTGATGGAGGGCGCATAGATGTCCAGCCGCCCCCGCAAGGACCCGCTGCGCAAGACCCGCCAGCCGCTGCTGCCCCCCGGCGCGCGCAGCCGGGGCGCGCATCTGCTGATCGGCCCGGCGGGACGGGGCGCGTTCGCGCTGCCCTGCTGCGCCACCTGCGGGACCTATAGCTGGCCGGTGCGGGATGCCTGCCCGGTCTGCCTGTCCCCCGACCTGCCGATCACGCCGGCACCGCGCGGGGGGCAGGTGATTTCAGCGACTACCGCCGAAGTCCCCGCCGACGCCTATTTCCGCGAGCGCGCGCCGTGGCATGTGGGTCTGGTGCAGATGGATTGCGGGCCGCAAGCCTTGGTTCACCTGCACCCGGCTTGCGGGCCGGGCGACCGGCTGCGGCTGTCCTTGCTGCTGGACCGGGCAGGGCAGGCGGTGCTGCATGGCGCCCCGGAGGGAGAGACCGACATGAGCACGGACCCGCAATGGCAGGCGATGACCTGCGACCCAAAAGGCCGCCGGGTGCTGATCACCGATGCCCGCCACATCGCCGCCCTGCCGCTGGCGCAGGCGCTGCTGAAGGCCGGCGCGGCGGGGGTCTGGCTGGGGCTGGACGAGGATTGGAAGCCCTTCGACCGGGCGCCGTTCGAGGCCTTGGGCGCGCAGGTGGTGCCGCTGGACCTGCGTTCGGATCGTTCGGTGCAGGATATGGCGACCGATATCGGCGCGAAAATCGAAATCCTGATCAACACCGCCGACCTGCCCCGCCCCGGTGCGGCGCTGGCCCCGGCAGCCCCCGCGCAGGCGCGCGAGATGATGGAGGTCACGGCCTTCGGCCTGCTGCGCCTGATGCGCAGCCTGGCGCCGGTCATGGCCAGCCGGGGCGCCGATGGCGCGGCGCCCGCAACCGCATGGGTCAATCTGGTGCCGGTGATGGCGCGGGTGCCGCATCCGGGCTTTGCCGGCTACGGTGCCGCCCATGCCGCCGCGCTCGCCTTGGCGCCGGCGCTGCGCGCAGCCCTGGCGCCGGGCGGGGTGCGGCTGATGACGGCTTACATCGGCCCCACGGATATCGACTGGTTTCAGGACTTCCCGCAGCCCAAGCTGTCCGGCCCCACCATCGCCGGCGCGATCATTGCCGCGCTGAAGGCCGGACAGGACGAGGCGATCATCGGCGATCTGGCCCGCGACTGGCTGGAGCGTCACGCGAAGAACCCCCGCGCGCTGGAGCATGACCTCGCGCGCGGCCAGCTTTAGGGGAACGGCATGAGCGATGCGCTTTCGGTTCTTGGGGCGGCGCTGGCCTCGGGCGCGGTGCGGGTGGTGGACCTGACCCAGACCCTGCGCGAGGATTTCCCCACCATCGTGCTGCCGCCCGAATTCGCCCAATCCGCCCCGGTGCGGATCGAAAGGCTGTCGCGCTATGACGCCGCCGGGCCGGCATGGTATTGGAACAACCTGTCCTTCGGCGAGCATACCGGCACCCATTTCGACGCGCCGGCGCATTGGTTCACCGGCCGCGACCGGGCGCGGGGCACCGTGGACACGCTGCCGCCCGGGGATATGATCGCCCCGGCCTGCGTGATCGACTGCTCGGCCGAAGTGGCCGAGGACGATGATTTCCTGCTGACCCGCGCGATGGTCGAGGCATGGGAGGGCCGGCACGGCCGCATCCCGCCGCGCTGCTGGGTGCTGATGCGCAGCGACTGGTCACGGCGCCGGGGCGCGGGTTATGCCAACCTGCGCGCGGACGGCGCCCATACCCCCGGTCCGGATGCCGAGGTGATGGAGTGGCTGGTGACGGAACGCGACATTCTGGGCTTCGGCACCGAGACCATCGGCACCGATGCCGGCCTCGGCGGCCATCTCACGCCGCCCTATCCGGCGCATCACTTCCTGCACGGCGCCGGGCGCTACGGGCTGCAATGCCTGTGCGGGCTGGAGCAGTTGCCACCCAAGGGCGCCATGCTGCTGACCGCGCCGCTGAAGGTGCATGAAGGCTCGGGCAGCCCGCTGCGGGTGCTGGCGCTGGCGCCGGGCGCCTGATCGCGCGCGAGGGGACGAATTCCGGCGCCGCTACCGGGCCGGGCTGGACGCCAATCCCGATGCCCTGGCCGAGGCGCCGGACTGCGCGGCAAGGGGCCGGTGCTGCCGGCACCCGCCCGAGGCAAGGACGCGCGCACCATCATGCGCCGCCGCCGGGGCGGCAATCCCGGCTGTCAGCCGGCGCATCCCGCGCGTGGCACTGATGCGGCATGGTCGAAAGGCCGCCACTCCCGCCGGCCGGCCGGTGAAGGGAAGGTCCGGGACCGCCCATGCCGGCGGGCCTAGCGGCATTCGGCGATCAGCTTGTGCAGGAAATCCTCGCAGGCGGCGAGCTGGTCCAGTTCGATATACTCATCCGGCTGGTGCGCCACCCCGATCGAACCGGGACCGCAGACCACCGTGGGGATGCCGGCGATGGTCTGGAACAGCCCGCCCTCGGTGCCATAGGCGACCTTCACGACCGTATTGCGCTGGGCAAAGCGTTGCGCGGCGCGGGTCACCGGCGCATCGGGGGCGGCATCGACGCCGGGCGTGTCCGAGGCGATCTCGAACTCGATCGCGGCACGGGGGTCGACGGCCTGCATCTGCGGCAGCAGTTCCTCGAAGGCGAAGGCGCGCATCTCGGCCTCCAGCGCGTCGGGATCGTCGGCGGCGATGGTGCGGAACTCGAACTCCGTCAGGAAGCTTTCCGGCACGATGTTCAGCGCCGCGCCGCCGCGGGCGATGCCGACATGGGCGGTCGAATGCGCGGTGTCATACAGCGGATCGCGCGCGCCTGTCGCAAAGCGGCGGCCGATCTGCTGCACCTTGACCACCAGTTGCGCGCCGTATTCCACCGCATTGACGAATTCCGGCGCGCGCGAGGAATGCCCCGGCGTGCCGGTGAAGCGCACCCGGAACGAACGCTTGGACTTGTGGCCGATGGCGACCTGCATCATCGTCGGCTCGCCCACGATGCAGGCCAAGGGCGTCGGGCTGCGCCCGGCCAGCACATGCAGCAGCGGCCGCACGCCCAGGCAGCCGACCTCCTCGTCATAGCTGAAGGCGAAATGGATCGGCACCGCCAGCGGCGCGGCGGCGATGTCGGGGGCCATCGCCAGGCAGCAGGCCACGAAGCCCTTCATGTCGCAACTGCCGCGCCCGTAAAGCCGGCCGCCGTCCTCGCGCAAGGCGAACGGGTCGCTGGTCCAGTCCTGCCCGTCCACCGGCACGGTGTCGGTATGGCCCGACAGCACCCAGCCCGGCACCCCCTCCGGCCCGAAGCTGGCCCAGAGCGAGGCCTTGCGCCCGGTCTCGTCCGGCACCCGCTCGCATCTTGCGCCGAGGCCGATCAGGTAATCCTCCACCCAGTCGATCAGCGGCAGGTTGGAGTTGCGGCTGGTGGTGTCGAAACCGACCAGTCGGCGCAGGATGTCAACGGTCTGCGGGCGCGGTCGTCGGCTGGTCGGGCTGGTCATCGGTGGCTCCGTCGAAACTGATCTGGCTGGCATGGGCGCGGGCAATGTCCATGAAGGCAAGGGCGGCGGCCGAGGGGCGGCTGCCGGTCGGGGTCAGGAAACAGGTCCGCAAGGTGATCCTGGGCCGAAACGGCCGCATGCACAATGACGGATGCAGCCTCAGGGCGGTGGGGAAGGGGTTGATCAGCGCCACGCCCAGGCCCTCGCGCACCAGTTCGGCGGCCAGGACGACGGTCGCGGTCTCGATCCGGGCGCGGGGCTGGACGGCGGCGGCGATCAGCACGCCGTCCTCGGCCGCGCGCACCGAATGGCGCCGGGTCTGGGTGATGAAGTCCACGCCGTCCAGATCGGCGGGGGTGATGACGGCGCGCGCGGCCAGCGGATGGCTGCGCTGCATCAGGCAGACCACGGCGGAATCGTGGAACGGCTCCAGCCGGATGCCGGCATGGTTGGGCGCGGTGTCGGTGATGCCCAGGTCCACGCGCCCCTCGGCCACCTGCGTCACCAGCATGTCCGAGGACAGCACGTCGACGATGATCTGGTGGCCGGGGTGAAGGCGGGCGAATTCGGCCACCGGACCGGGCAGGAAGCGATGGCCGATGGTCGGCGGCACCACCATGCGCAGCGGCTGGTCGGGGTCCGGCAGCGGACCGGCGGCGCGCTCGATCCGCGACAGGGCGGCCTGCACCATGTCCAGCTCGGCGTCGATGGCGCGGGCGTCGGCGGTGGGGATCAGCCGCCCGCCCTCGCGCCGGAACAGCCGGCGGCCCAGACGGGCCTCGATCTGCGCGATGGAACGGCTGACCGCCGGCTGCGAGATGCCCAGCCGGTCGGCGGCGGCGGTGGCGGTGCCCGTGCCCACCAGAACCCGCAGCACCTCCAGCTCGCGCAGGGTGATGCCGGTGCGGCTGAGCGTCGGTTCCGGTTCGGATGCGGCAGCCATTCTATGCGTTCTGATTATGGTTATTTATGTTGACCATACGATAGCAGCATAATAGCGTTGAGGACAAGCAGGGTTCACCTGCCGCAACAGGACAGAAGGCGGGACAACCCGCGCGTCCGGCAAGGGAGAAAGATATGAAGTTTTCACGCAGCAGCCTGCGCCTGATGACGGCCGGCGCCGTCCTGGCGCTGACGGCGGGCATGGCACCGGCGCAGACCCTGACCATCGGCCTGTCGGCCGAGCCGACCTCGGTCGATCCGCATTATCACAACCTGGGGCCGAACAACTCGCTGGCGCGGCATATCTTTGCGCCCCTGATCAATCAGGACGCGCAGCAGTTGCTGCATCCCGGCCTGGCCACCGAATGGGAGGCGCTGGACGAAACCACCTGGCGCATCGCGCTGCGCGAGGGCGTCACCTTCTCGAACGGCGAGCCGTTCACCGCCCGCGACGTGATCTATACCGTCTGCCGCGTGCCGCTGGTGATCGATTCGCCCTCGTCCTTCACGCTTTACACCCGCGCCATCACCGGCATGGAGGCCGAGGACGACCACACCCTGATCCTGCGCACCGATACCCCGGCGCCGCTGCTGCCGGTGATGCTGTCCACCTTCGGCATCCTGTCGGCCACGGCCTCGGGCGCCGCCGACGAGGTGGTGTTCGGCAATGACGGCTGCGAGGGCGTCGGCGAGGCACCGGCCTCGGCCGCCTTCTCGCGCCCGGACTTCGCCATCGGCGCCGGCCCGTTCACGCTGGTCGAATTCGTCCCCGGCGAGCATATCGTGCTGGCCCGCAACGACAGCTATTTCGGCGACGCCCCGGATTGGGAGCGCGTGGTGCTGCGCCCGATCTCGAACCAGGGGGCGCGGGTGGCGGCGCTGCTGGCCGGCGACGTGGACATGATCGAGAACCCGCCGACGCAGGACCTCGACCGGATCGAGCAGGCGGGGATGCAGGTGTCCTCGGGCCTGTCGAACCGGGTGATCTATGTGGCGCTGGACCAGGGCGAGGCGCCGACGCCGGGCATCACCGGCATCCCGGCCGACACCAACCCGCTGCTGGACGTGCGCGTGCGCGAGGCCCTCTCCATCGCCATCGACCGCGAGGCCATCAAGGAGCGCCTGATGCGCGGGCTGTCGCAGCCGGCGGGGCAGTTGCTGCCCTGGCCGATGTTCGGCACCGAGGAGGATCGCGGCCCCGTGGGCTTCGACGCCGAGCGCGCCCGGACCCTTCTGGCCGAGGCCGGCTATCCCGACGGCTTCGCGATCACGCTGGGTTCGCCCAATGACCGCTATATCAACGATGCCCAGATCAGCCAGGCGGTGGCGCAGATGTGGGCGCGCATCGGCGTCAGGACCGAGGTGGATGCCAAGACCGCCACGGCCTTCTTCAACGACCGCAACGAGTTCAAGTTCTCGGCCTTCCTGGCCGGCTGGGGCGCGGCCACGGGCGAGATGTCCTCGCCGCTGGGGGCGCTGGTCGCCACCCGCGACCCGGCGCGCTCGCTGGGCGGCACCAACTATACCCGCCACTCGAACCCGGAAATGGACGACCTGCTGGTCGAGGCGCTGGCGACCGTCGATGACGACGCCCGCCGGTCGCTGCTGCAACGGGCCTCGGCGCTGGTCATGGACAGCCACGGCATCATCCCGATCCATTTCGAGCTGACCACCTGGGCGCTGCGTCCCGGCATCGAATACGAGGCCCGTGCCGACCAATATACACTGTCGCAATCGGTGCTGAACAAGGCCGACTGACCGCAGGGGGACCGGCCGGCACGCCCGGCCGGTCCCCGAACCGGAGCCGGCCCGGTCACGCCGCGCCACCCACTCGTTCGACGAGGAGGCCGCAAGCATGGTTGCCTATTTCCTCAGACGCCTCGGCCAGAGCGCGATCACCGTCATCGTCATGGCGATGCTGGTCTTCATCGGCGTCTATGCCATCGGCAACCCCGTCGACATCCTGGTCAGCCCCGACACCACCGAGACCGAGCGGATGGAGACCATGATCCGCCTCGGCCTCGACAAGCCGCTGTGGCAGCAGTTCCTGACCTATTTCGGCAACCTGCTGCGCGGCGATTTCGGCAATTCCTTCGTCTATGGCCAAAGCGCCATGACAGTGATCCTGCAACGCCTGCCGGCGACGATGGAACTGGCGCTGTTCGCGCTGATGCTGGCGGTGTTCCTGGGCGTGCCGCTGGGCGTCATCGCCGGGCTGCGCCCCGAGACAGTCACCGGGCGCACGATCATGGCCGGCTCGATCCTGGGGTTCTCGCTGCCGAATTTCTGGCAGGGGCTGATGCTGATCCTGATCTTTGCCGTCATGCTGGGCTGGCTGCCCGCCGGCGGGCGCGGGCCGACCACCGAGGTCTTCGGGCTGCGAGTCAGTTTCCTCAGCATGGAGGGGCTGTCGCACATGATCCTGCCGGCGATCAACCTGGCGCTGTTCAAGATGGCGCTGGTGATCCGCCTGGCCCGCGCCGGCACGCGCGAGGTGGTCATGCAGGACTATATCAAGTTCGCCCGCGCCAAGGGCCTGTCGGGCCGCCGCGTGGTGCTGGTGCATGTGCTGAAGAACATCATGATCCCGGTGGTCACCATCCTGGGGCTGGAACTGGGGTCGATGATCGCCTTCGCCGTGGTGACGGAAACCGTGTTTTCCTGGCCCGGCATGGGCAAGCTGCTGATCGACAGCATCAACCGCCTCGACCGGCCGGTGATCGTGGCCTATCTGATGCTGATCGTCTTCATCTTCGTCATCATCAACTTCGCCGTGGACCTGCTTTATTCGGTGCTGGACCCGCGCGTCCGCACCGCCCAGCGGGGGGCCGAGTGATGAGCGACACCACCGATACCGCCGCCGCCCCGCGCCCCGCGGTCAGCCCGCTGCGCATGGCGGCGCGCGACTTCATGTCAAGCTGGCTGGCGGTGCTGGGGCTGATCGTGGTGGTCATCATCGTGCTGGCCGCCACCTTCGCGCCCTGGATCACGCCGCAGAACCCCTATGACCTGACCCAGCTCGACATCATGGACAACAACCTGCCGCCGGGGTCGGAAAGCTTCTCGGGCATGATCTATCACCTGGGCACCGACAACCAGGGCCGCGACATGCTGTCGGCGATCATCTACGGGCTGCGGATGAGCCTGATCGTCGCCGGCAGCGCCACGCTGATCGCGCTGTCCATCGGCATGGCGATGGGCATCATGGCGGCCTATTTCGGCGGCCGCGTCGATACGATCATCATGCGGGTGGTGGACCTGCAACTGTCCTTCCCCTCGATCCTGGTGGCGCTGATCCTGCTGGCGGTGCTGGGCAAGGGCGTCGACAAGGTGGTGATCGCGCTGGTCATCGTGCAATGGGCCTATTACGCGCGCACCGTGCGCGGCACCGCGCTGGTCGAGCGCCAGCGCGACTATATCGCCGCCGCGCGCGGCCTTGGCCTCGGGCACGGGCGGGTGATGTTCGGGCATCTGCTGCCCAACTGCCTGCCGCCGCTGATCGTCGTGGCCACGGTGCAGGTGGCGCAGGCCATCGCGCTGGAGGCCACGCTGTCCTTCCTCGGCGTCGGCGTCCCGATCACGGAACCCTCGCTGGGGCTGCTGATCTCGAACGGTTATTCCTACATGCTGTCGGGCGTCTATTGGGTGGCGGTGTTCCCCGGCATCGCGCTGCTGATCACCATCGTGGCGATCAACCTGGTCGGCGACCAGTTGCGCGACGTGCTGAACCCCAGGCTGAGGCGATAGGCGCATGGGCAAGATCCTCGAAGTTCAGGACCTCAGGACGCATTTCTTCACCCGCGCGGGCGTCGCGCCGGCGGTCGATGGCGTCAGCTTCGACATCGGCCGGGGCGAGATGCTGGGGCTGGTCGGCGAATCCGGGTCGGGCAAGTCGGTGACGGGGTTTTCCATCCTCGGGCTGATCGACCCGCCGGGGCGCATCGTCGGCGGGCGTATCCTCTACAAGGGCCGCGACCTGGCCGAGTTCTCGGAACGCGAATGGCAGCGCATCCGGGGCCGTCATATCGCGATGATCTTCCAGGACCCGATGATGACCCTGAACCCGGTGCTGAAGATCGCCACCCAGATGATCGAGGCCGTGCAGGCGCATGAGGACATCTCGCGCGAGGCGGCCCGCGAGCGTTGCCGCAAGGCGCTGGCCCGCGTCGGCATCCCCTCGCCCGACGAGCGGCTGGAGGCCTATCCGCACCAGTTTTCCGGCGGCATGCGCCAGCGCGTGGCCATCGCCATCGCCCTGCTGCACGACCCGGACCTGATCATCGCCGACGAGCCGACCACCGCGCTGGACGTGACCATCCAGAGCCAGATCCTGGCCGAGGTGCAGCGCCTGACCGAGGAGACCGGCACCGCGATGATCTGGATCACGCATGACCTGTCGGTGGTCTCGTCGCTGGTGGACAAGCTGGCGGTGATGTATGCCGGCAAGGTGGTCGAGCAGGGACCGGCGCCGCAGGTGCTGGGCCGGCCCATGCACCCCTATACCGCCGGGCTGATCGCCTCGATCCCGTCGCGCAACCGGCGCGGCGCGGACCTCAGCCAGATTCCCGGCATGACCCCCTCGATCCTGGCGCTGCCGCAGGGCTGCGCCTTCCGCCCGCGCTGCGCCCATGCCACGGATGCCTGCCGCCAGCCGCAGGAGATGCGCGAGTTGCGCCCCGGCCAGTCGGCGCGCTGCATCCACCCGCTGGGGCTTGAAGCGGAGGCCACGCCGTGACCCAGCCCATCATCTCGGTGCGCAACCTGTCGAAACGGTTCACCATCAAGCAGGACGGGGCCGAAAGGCTGGCCGCGCGCCTCGGCCTCGGACCGCAAAGCGCCACCGTCCACGCCGTCGACGACGTGTCGCTGGACATCCAGCCCGGCGAGGTGGTCGGGCTGGTCGGCGAATCCGGCTCGGGCAAGTCCACCATCGGCCGGATGATCGCCGGGCTGCTGCCGCCCAGCGACGGCACGGTGCTGTTTCGCGGTTCGGATATTCACGCGCCCGGACGGTCGGCCAAGTCGGCGGCCTTGCAGGTGCAGATGATCTTTCAGGACCCGATGTCCTCGCTGAATCCGCGCAAGCGCATCCGCGACATCATCGCCGAGGCCCCGGTCTATCACGGGCTGGTCAGCCGCCGCGAATCCGGGGCCTTCGTGGACGACATGCTGCGCCGGGTCGGGCTGGACCCGTCGGTGCGCGACCGCTATCCGCACCAGTTTTCCGGCGGGCAGCGCCAGCGGGTGGTGATCGGGCGGGCGCTGGCGGTCAGCCCGGAATTCCTGATCTGCGACGAATCCGTCGCCGCGCTGGACGTGTCGATCCAGGCGCAGGTGCTGAACCTGTTCATGCGCCTGCGCCGCGAGCTGGACCTGGGCTATCTGTTCATCAGCCACGATCTGGGCGTGGTCGAGCATATCTCGGACCGGGTGGCGATCCTGTATCTGGGCCGGCTGGTCGAACTGGCCCCGACCGAGGCCCTGTTCGCTGGCCCGCTGCACCCCTATGCCCAGGCCCTGCTGGCCGAGGTGCCGCGCCTGTCGATGGAAAAGCGCCGCTTCCACCCGATCAAGGGCGAGATCCCCTCGCCGCTGAACCCGCCGCCGGGCTGCCATTTTCACACCCGCTGCCCCTTCGCCGGCCCGCGCTGCGCGCGCGAGGTGCCCCGGCTGGTCGCCGACGGGCCGCGCGCCGTGGCCTGCCACCTGCATGACGGAGGCGTGGCATGACCCCGACCGATATTCCCGATGTGCTGAGCCTGCACGGCGTGGCGGATCAGGCGATCCCGCTGGTCCTCGACAGCCCGCATTCGGGCGTGACCTATCCGGCGGATTTCGACGCCATCGCCCCCATGCCGCTGCTGCGTCAGGCCGAGGATACCGATGTGCATCTGCTGTTCGGCGATGCGGTGGAACTGGGCGCGGTGATGCTGGCGGCGCAGTTCCCGCGCGCCTATCTGGACGCCAACCGCGCCGAGACCGACATGGACCCCGCGCAGGTCGCCGGCCCGCCGCCGTTTCCGCTGGAACCCGGTCCCAAGGCGCAGCAGGGCATCGGGCTGTGCTGGACGCGGGTGCCCCCGGACGGAAGGCCGATGTATGCCGGCCCCCTGCCGGCCGAGGCCCTGCGCCACCGGGTCGAGACCTATCACCGCCCTTATCACGCCGCGCTTCGGCACCTGATCGACGCGACGCATGCGCGCTGGGGGCAGGTCTGGCATATCAACTGCCATTCCATGCCGGAATTTCCCTCGGTCATGCACAAGGGCGAGGACCCCACCGTCGCCCGCGCCGATTTCGTGCTGGGCGACCGCGACGGCAGCACCTGCGCGCCGGAGTTCACGCGGGCGGTGCGCGACTGGCTGGCGGGCCGGGGCTATTCGGTCAAGGTCAACGATCCTTACAAGGGCGTCGAGCTGGTGCGCCGCCACGGCCGCCCCGCCGAGGGCCGGCATTCCCTTCAGGTCGAGGTCAATCGCCGCCTCTACATGAACGAGGCGACCCGCGCGCCCAATGACAGCTTCGAGGCCACCCGCGCCACCTTGCGCGGACTGGCCGCCCATCTGGCCGATTTCATCGCCGCGCGCCGATAGGGGCAGGCCGGCCCGGCCAGCGTCGAGGAAGCCCGCCGGACCGCCATCGCCTTGCCGGGACCACGCGCCGGCGGATGGCGCTGCCCGGCCCGGCGGCTTGCCGCGTGACCGGATACAGGCCGATGATCGCTCTCGACGGCCGGGAAGGAAAGCGGGATCGGCGAAGGAGCCGCGAGGCACCCCGGAAGCATGACCCCCGGCATGGGGCAGCCCCGTTCCCGACCGCGACCCGCGCCATAACCCGGCCTGCCGCTCAAGACGGCGGTCGAGGCCGCCCGTCACCGGATCGCGGGCAGGCCGGCCCGGCGAGGGGGTGCCACCACCGGCGGGCAGGGCCGTTTCACGAACGATTCTCTCCGTCCGGCATGGTCGTCTCGCGGATCTGGCGGGCGAGGATGCGGGCGGCCTCCGCCTCGGCCGTCAGCGCCTCGATTTCCTGCGCGGTCTTGCTGCGGATGTTCGAGTAATCCAGCTTCCACCGCATGTCCTCGGAAAACACCTCGGGCGAGTGCAGGGTCGTGCGCGGTCCCGGCGCCTGCTCCAGCAGGTCCAGCGCAAGGTTCAGGTTGCGCAGCTGCGATGCGGGATCGTTCGGACGCCCGGCGGCATTGCCCAGCGGCAGGTCGCTGAACAGGAAGCGCGGGGCGCCGGCATGCTCCACGATGTCCTTGGCGGCGCCCATGATGACGGTGGCGATGCCGTTCTCCTCCAGATGCCGGGCGATCAGGGTGCAGGTCTGGTGACAGATCGGGCAGTTCGGCACCAGAATGGCCGCGTCCACCCCGTCCTCGCGGCATCGGCGCAGGATTTCGGGGGCGTCCACGTCGATCGTATGGCGTTGGCTGCGATTGGTGGGCGCACCGTGAAAGCGCGGCGCGATGCGCCCGATCCGCCCCGCCGCCCTGCGCAGGGCCGCCAGCGGGAACCACGCCCCCAGATCGGCCATGTCGGCATGCTTGCGGTCGATGCCGACATGCGCGATCCGCAGGTCCGGGTCGCTGTCGGTCGGCCCCGAATAGACCCGATAGAACTTCGCCGCCGAATTGTAGGGTGCGCCCGGCCCCTGCGGCCCCTTGTCGGGCTGGTAGGGCGCCGCCGTGGTGATCAGCGCCACCGTGGCCCGCGCCAGCGGGAATTGCAGGCGGGCAAAGGGCGCGTCGGGGTTGTGCGCCCACACATAGGGCGTCCCGTAGCCCAGCCCCAGATACCATTCCCGCGTCCGGCGCATATAGGCGACCGGCTGGCCGAGCGGCCCGTCGAGCGGATCGGCTGCGGCGGCGTTCAAGGACGACCTACCCATCTGTGCCTCGCTTTGGCCTGCATGGCCCGTCCGGCGGCACCCCGCCGGCCGGCATCATGGGCGAGGTTCCGGCGCGGGGCAAGTCACGCCACCGCCGCGCGCAGCAGCAGGAGCACCCCGCTGACGGTCGCGAAAAGCAGGACGAAGTTGCGCAACCCGCGGTCGCTGATCCGGTGATGGGCATGATGCGACACCGCCGCGCCGAGGATCACCGCCGGGCACAGCCCCAGCGCCGTGGCCAGCGTGAGGCCGTCGACCCGGCCCGCCGCCGCCAGAAAGCCCAGCGACAGCACCTGTCCCACCAGAAAGCAGATCGCCAGGGTCGAGCGCAGGACCGCGGCCGGGGCATGCTGGTAGAGCAGCGCCAGCGGCGGCCCGCCGATGCTGGTGGCGGTCTCGGTCACGCCGGTGAACAGCCCCGCCCCGACCGCCGCCGAACGGGTCGGGGCGAATCTGGGGGCGAGGGCCGCGCCGGCGGCGGCGAGGACCGTGACGGCGCCCACCGTGATGTCCAGCTGCGCCTGGCTGAGCACTGCCAGCAGCCACAGCCCGGCAAAGGTGCCCGGAAACCGCCCGACGAGAATCCATGCGGTGCCGCGCCAGTCGATGGCGTGGCGCTCGCGCCAGGCGACATGCCCGTTCAGCGGTATCATCAGCACCAGCACGCTGACCGGCAGCAGTTCCGGTTGCAACAGGCCGATGACGGGCGCCATGACAAGCGCAAAGCCCATGCCCGAGGCGCCCTGCACGAAGGCCGAGGCAAAGGCCGCCGCCGAGAGAACGAGGAACAGGATGGGCGTCATGGATGTATCGCTCCGGCTCTGCCGCCCCGTGCGGCGCGGGTGGGGCCTTGGGTCGGTGGCAGGTTCATATCCCCTCGCCTGCCACTGGTGATCGCGGTCCGGGACAGGTCGGGACCGGCAAGCCGACCGCAACGCCTTCAATAGAAGGTCCACCCCCATGCGCAAGGCCCTTCGGCATGGTGCCGGGGCGATGCGCCCGGCAATCCGCGAGCCGCCGCCTCGACCCGGCACCATGCCGAAGCGCCCCGCGCCCCGCATGGCCGGCCCTCGCCACGCCCGCCGATGATGGCGGGCCGTGCCGAACCCGGTCGGGGCGGGCAGGCGCGGCGGCGAAAGGGAAATCCCGGCGCCGGGGAAGGTGGGGGCCTTCCCCGATGCCGTTCAGCGGCTCATCGTGCGGTCGAGGTCGGCGATCAGGTCGTCCACGTTCTCGATGCCGATGGACAGGCGCAGCAGGTTGTCGGTGACCCCCAGCATTTCGCGCCGCTCGGGCGGCAGGATCTTGTGGGTCATGCTGGCCGGATGCTGCACGAGGCTTTCGACCCCGCCCAGGCTGACCGCATAGGCGAACAGGTCCAGCTCGCGCGCGATGCGGTCGGCGCGGTCCAGCCCGCCCTCGACCGCAAAGGAGATCATCGACCCAAACCCCTTCATCTGCCGTTTGGCGATCTCGTGGCCCGGATGGCTGGCGAGGCCCGGATAGATCAGCCGCTCGATCCCCAGCCGCGCCCGGTTGGCGTCGAGGAAGGCCGCCACCGCCGCCGCGTTCTCGACATGGCGGTCCATCCGCACCGCCAGCGTTTTCAGCGAGCGCAGCAGCGTCGCGCAACTCACCGGGTCCAGCACCGCACCGACCGAGTTCTGGATGAAGGCCAGCTCCTCCGCCACCCGGTCGCCCGCGCGCTCGGACAGGGCCACCACCCCGGCCAGCAGGTCGGAATGGCCGTTCAGGAACTTGGTCGCCGAATGCATGACGATATCCACGCCCATCTCCAGCGGGCGCTGGCAATAGGGCGAGGAAAACGTGTTGTCGCAGACAGTCAGCGCGCCGTGCCGGGCGGCGATGCGCACGACCTCGGCGATGTCCACGATTTCCAGCAGCGGGTTCGAGGGGGTCTCGAACCACAGCATCTTCGTTTCCGGCGTGACGGCGCGGCGGACGGCCTCGGCATCGGCGAAGTTCACGAAATCCACATCCAGCCCGGCGCTGCGGTTGCGCAGCTTGGTCAGCAGCCGATAGATGCCGCCATAAACGTCGTGATGCGCCACCACCCGACCGCCGGCATCCAGCAGTTCCAGGATCGCCGCCGCCGCCGACAGGCCGGTGGGAAAGGCATGCGCCACCCGCGCGCCTTCCAGATCGGCAAGGCAGGCTTCCAGCGTGCTGCGCGTCGGATTGCGCGAGCGGGAATACATGTAGCCCTTGTTCTGCCCGATCCCATCCTGGACGAAGGTGCTGGCGGTATAGATCGGCTGCACGACCGCGCCGGTCAGCGGGTCGGGCTGCTGCCCGGCATGGATGGCGCGCGTTTCGATGGCCAATCGGTTGGGGCGTGCTGTCATCTGTATTCTCCGAGGGGTGACGGGTTGCGCCTACCCTCGCAAGCGGGCCTTGCGGTGGCAAGCCCGGCACGCGGCCGGGGCCGCCGGGGCCGTTCGCGATGCGGGGGCCAACCGTCGCCACGGCACCCAGGGCGATGCCCGGAAGGCGCGCGATGATGCGACCCGGCGCCGCGCCAGAAAAAAGCCGGGCCGCGCCAGAAGGGGCGGCCCGGCTGGAAGGGAGAGCGGCCGGGCACCCGGCCGCCGCCCGGATCACAGCGCGAGGATCGGCTCCCGCAGCGCCTGCGCGATCACGCCCAGAGGGTCCAGGTCGTCGGGCGCGTAACGCCCCGCCACGTCGTTCAGCGACAGGATGGCGATGGTCCTGCCCCCGTCCAGCACCGGCGCGCAAAGCAGGCTTTCATAGCCCAGCGACAGGATCAGGCCGGAATCCGGGAAGGCCCAGCGCACGGCCTCGGGCGTGTTGCCCCACCAGCCCTTGCCCCCGTGCAGCGTCAACTGGCCCCAGGGCGTCGGTCCCATCGGTTTGCGGCCGCCGACGGGATAGTGCTCGGGATCGGTGGAGTAGACGCGCTCGATCTCGCCCGCGTCGGGATCGTGGCGCAGCACGGTCAGCATGCCGAAGCCGAAGGCGCGGCGGCAGATTTCCTCCACCAGCGCGAAGCTGGCTTGCGGGACGGGGCGGCTGATGCCGGTGTCGGTCGTGGTCATGGCTTATCCGTAAAGATAGTTTGGCAGGAACAGCGCGATGCCGGGGAACAGCGCCAGCAGCACCACCCCCGACAGCAGCAGCAGGAAGAACGGGAAGGCCGCGGCGGCGATATAGCCGATCGGCTTGCCGGAAATCCCCTGAAGCACGAACAGGTTGAAGCCCACGGGCGGCGTCACCATCGCCATCTCGACCATGATCACCAGATAGACCCCGAACCAGATCGGATCGAAGCCGGCCTGCACGACCAGCGGCAGCGCGATGGGCAGGCTCATCACCACGATGGAATTGCCGTCGAGGAAGAAGCCCAGCACCAGATAGAACAGCGACAGCACCAGCAGCAGCCCCCAGGGCGACAGCTCCAGCGCGCCGATGGCGGCCGCGACCTGTGCCGGGATGTGCAGATAGCCCATCGCGGTGGACATCACCGCCGCCGTGATCAGGATCGAGCACACCATCGTCGAGGTCCGCAGCGCCGACATCAGCGTGGTGGTCATCAGCCGCAGCGAGAACTGCCGCGTCGCCATCGTGATGCCGATGGCGGTGATGACGCCGACCGCGGCCGCCTCGGAGGGGGTGGCGATGCCGGAATAGATCGAGCCGAGCACCATGCCCATCAGCACGCCCAGCGGCAGCAGATCGACCAGCGCCCTGCCGAAATCCCCCGCCGTGTATCGCTGGCGGTCCTGCGGCACCACCTGCGGGCGCAGCGTGGCATAGACCATGATATAGATCGAATAGAAGCCCGCGATCATCAGCCCCGGCAGCACCCCGGCGGCGAACAGGCGGCTGACCGACTGTTCCGCAAGGATGCCGTAGACGATCATCAGGATCGAGGGCGGGATCAGCAGCCCCAGGCTGCCGGCACCGGCCAGCGAGCCAAGCGACAGGCGGTTGTCGTAGCCGCGCCGGTCCAGCTCTCCGGCGGAAATCTTGCCCACCGTCGCCGTGGTGGCCGGCGAGGACCCCGACACGGCCGCGAACAGCGTGCAGCCCATGACGTTCGTGTGCAGCAGCCGCCCCGGCAGGAAGGCCACGAAAGGCGACAGGCCCCGAAACAGCCGCATCGAGATGTCGGTGCGGAACAGGATCTCGCCCATCCAGATGAACAGCGGGATGGCCGAAAGCTCCCATCCCGAGGAATAGCGATAGATGATGGAGGCGGCGATGGTGCCGATGCGGCCCATGTCCATGCCATGCAGGAAGAACAGCGCCCCCACCGCCACCAGCGCCAGCGTGGCGAAGACCCACACCCCCAGCGCAAGCAGCCCGAACAGCAGGACGATGATGAAACCGGATGAAATCAGGGTATCCATGTGCTTGTCCGCCTCAATCCATCAGGGTTTCTTCGACCGGCGCGGCCGGCGAGGGATGCCCGGTCACATGCCGCAGGCCATGCGCGAAAAGCTGGAGCGCAAAGACCAGCAGGCCGATCAGCATGACCGTTTCGGGAATCCAGGTCGGCACGGCGGCGATCGAGGACGAGACCGTGCCCCGCTGATAGGCGCGCGCCGCCCGCGTCCAGAACACCAGCGCCAGCCCCAGCGTGCCGCAGCAGACCGCGAAGGCGGCGGCGGCGGTCAGCAGGTCGCGCATGCGGGGCGACACATGCGCCAGCACCAACTGGACGCGGATCAACTGGCCACTTTCCAGCACATAGCCCAGCGACCAGAGCACGCAGAGCATCATCGCATAGCCGACGAATTCCGAGGTCACGAAGGTCGAGGTCGAGAACACCGCCCGCAGGACGATTTCCAGCGCGATGATCCCGACCATGAAGACCATCGAGGCGGCGGCGGCGACGGCAGCAATCCGCGAGACGCCGAAGACGAAAGCATAGAATCGGGCCATGTGACCGGTCTCCGGTAGGGGCAGGAGGCCCGGCGCGCATCCGGCGCCGGGCGGCTTGCTGCGGTCACTCGGCCGTGGCGGCCTGATAGGCCTCGTAGACCGCCTTCAGCTCGTCGCTGACACCGGCCAGCCACTTCTCGGCGAAGGGACGCCCGGCTTCCTTCAGGAAGGCGGCGAATTCGGGCGAGATGTCCTCGGTGACGGTCACGCCGTGACTGCGCAGGGTCTCGTAATCCACTTGCAGGTTGTCCACGGCCAGTTGCCAGCCGAACGCCTCGGCCTCGGCCGCGGCTTCGCGCACGGCGGCCTGCTCCTCCTCGGTCAGCGAGTCCAGCGCATCGCGGTTGACGTGGATCGCTTGCAGGCCGGCGGTATAGTTCACGTTGTTGAAATGCGTCTGGAGGTCCCAGAACTGCGAGCCGGCGCCGCCATTGGCCGAGGTCAGCACGGCCTCGATGGCATTGGTCGAAAGCTGGGCCGGCACGTCCGACCACGAGATTTGCACCGGGAAGGCCCCGGCATTGGCCATCGTCTCGGTCGAACCCACGTCGTAGGTGCGGATCTTCAGGCCCTTCATGTCCTCGGGACCGGCGACGACCTTGTTGGCCCAGATGCCCGAGACCGGCCAGGGCACCACGACCAGCAGGGCCTGGTTGGCATCCTCGAAGATGCCGTCATAGACCGGCCGCGCCAGCTCGTTGAGGGTCTCGGTTTCCTCCATGTCGGCGGCGATGAAGGGCAGCGAACCAAGCTGGAAGGCCGGGTCGATGCCCGACAGGAACACGAACGAGGTCGAGGCCGCCTGCAAGGCGCCGTCGCCCACCGCGTCGAACAGGTCCACGCTCTTGTAGCCCAGCGCGGCGCCGTGATGGACGGTGATGGTCAGCGAGCCGCCGGTCTTCTCCGCCACGGCCTTGGCGAAGAAATCCGCCGTCTGGCCGTGCAGCGAGGTCGCCGGATATTCGTTGGACAGATCCCAGTTCTCGGCGAGGGCGCCGCTGCCCATCAGCGAAAGCATCGCGGTGGCGAGCATGAGTTTGTTCATGGATGGATTTCCCCTGTCATTCTATAAGCTGAAGGCAGCGGGGTCGTGCGGTCTCATCCCCTCCCCGCCGACACGAAGGAAGGGCTTTACGCAACTTCCAGACTGTGCTGTTCTTTTGTTACCGACAGAGTTGTTCGCAAATCAAGAAAATTCTCACCCTCCGCCGCCAGAAGGACACCCGCACATGGCTTCCCTGCTGATCCGCAACGCCCGCATCATCGACGGCACCGCGCCCGAGGCGCCCGAACCCGTTGATATTGCCATCGAAGATGGCCGCTTCGTCGAGGTGGGCAAGGCCATCGCCTTCCGCGCCGATGCGGAGATGGACCTTGCCGGCGGCTTCGTGATGCCCGGCCTGATCGACTGCCATGTCCATGTCATCGCCACTTCGGCCAATCTGGGCCTGAATGCCGAGCTGCCTGATTCGCTGGTCGCCCTGCGCGCGGCGCGGCTGATGAACGACATGCTGATGCGCGGCTTCACCACGGTGCGCGACCTCGGCGGCGCCAATCGCGGCCTTCAGCAGGCGGTCGAGGAAGGGCTGGTCGAGGCCCCCCGGCTGGTCATCTGCGGCAAGGCGCTGTCGCAAAGCGGCGGCCATACCGATTATCGCGGCCCCTACCACAACCGCGACGTGGCCTATTACAAGGACAAGCTGGGCACGCTGGGCCGCATCTGCGACGGCGTGCCGGAGGTGCTGCGCGCCGCCCGCGAGGAGCTGAAGGGCGGGGCGCAATTCGTCAAGATCATGGCCGATGGCGGCGTGTCCTCGCCCTCGGACCCGATCGGCTATCTGGTGTTCTCGGAGGAGGAAATCAGCGCCGCCGTCACCGTGGCGAAGAATTTCGGCACCTATGTCTCGGCGCATCTCTATGACGACCGCGCCATCGTGCGGGCGCTGGATTGCGGCGTCGAGTGCATCGAGCACGGCAACCTGATCAGCGACGACAGCATCGCCCGCATCGCCCGCGAGGGGCAGGTCATCGTGCCCACGAACGTCGCCTATTACGGGCTGGCGCGCGACGGCGCCAAATACGGCCTGCCGCCCGAGTCGGTCGCCAAGATCGAGGACGTGCGCGAGGCCGGGCTGGAAAAGCTGGAAAAGCTTTACAAGGCCGGCGCGACCGTGGGCTACGGCTCGGACCTGCTGGGCGGGCTGCACCAGTATCAGTCCCACGAATTCACCCTGCGCGGCCAGTATATCCCCGCCGATGCGGTGATCCGCTCGGCCACGGTGGACGCGGCGAAGGTGCTGCGGATGGAGGGGCAGGTGGGCGTGATCGCGCCGGGCGCCCATGCCGACCTGATCGTGGTCGAGGGCAACCCGCTGGAGAATCTGGACCTGCTGGCCTCGGGCGGCAAGCATATGCCGCTGATCATGCAGGGCGGCGTGGCGAAGAAGAAGGCCGCCGGCCTGTAATCCCCCTCAGCGCGCCAGACGCTTCGCCTCGTTCTGGCGCGCGATGTCCTTCCACATCTCCAGCAGCCGGGCCGAGACCGCCTCGTCGCGGTCGAAGCTGCGGTTGATGGCGACGCCGCGCAGCACCGCCAGCGACAGTTGCAGGAAAAGCCGGTCGTCCTCGTCCTCGACCGAGCCGCCCAGCAGCGTCATGGCGATGGTGTCGCGGCGCTGCACCCAGTCCAGGATCATCTCGCGCAGTGCCCGGCCGAACTCGCTGTCCAGCCGCGCGGCCAGCATCAGTTCCAGCGAGGCGACATACCGCTTGTTGGCGAAGATGTTGTTCCACATCGCATCGATCAGTTCGGTGACGCTGACCGAGGCGACCCCGTGCGCAGGCCCGAAGGGATAGCCCTCGCCCCAGCTGTCCACCAGATATTGATAGGCGGCGAGGAACAGCTCCTGACGGGTGGGAAAGTGATGGGTCAGCGCCCCGCGCGAGACCCTGGCCTTCTGCGCGATCAGCGTGGTCGAGATGCGCTCGTAACCCACCTCGACCAGGGCATCCAGCGTCGCCTCGCAGACCGCCTTGCGGGTCGCGGACGAGCGTTCGGCCTGCGTCCGGCGAGGGCGGGAGCGGGCCGGCCGGCCTGTCGCGTCCATGTCGTTCATGCGGGCCTCCGCGGCATTCGGCTGCTCTCGGGGCATCCGGTTACAGCATTCGAGGCCAAGGTTACAGACAGACGGGTTTGTTTCCACCCCCGACGTGAGGGGACGGGCGCAAAGGCCCCGCCCCCTGCCCCGCGTCGGGTCAGGCGGTGCGGAACCTCTGGCGGGTGATGACGCTGACCAGCATGGTCAGCAGCAGGGTGGTGACCATCAGGATGAAGGCGATCGCCGCCGCGCCCGGCCAGTTGTTGAGCTGGAACTGGCCATAGACCACCGGCGCCATCATGCGAAAGCCCGGTCCCCCCAGCAGCACCGGCGTCGCATAGGCGTTCATCGCCAGGATGAAGGTCAGGATCGTGCCGGCCGCCACGCCGGGCAGCGCCAGCGGCAGCAGCACCCGCCGCGCCATCACCAGCGGCTGCGCCCCCAGCGAGAAGGCCGCCTCCTCGACATTGCGGTCGATGCCCTCGATCACGCTTTGCAGCGACAGCACCATATAGGGCAGGTTCACGGCGATGATGCCCACGATCACCGTGCCCTCGGTATACATGAAATCGGTCGGGCCGCTGGTGATGCCCCAATCCATCAGCGTCACGCTGAGCAACCCGCGGCTGCCGAGGAAGCTCATCCAGCCCGCCGCGCGCACCGCGTTGCCGACGAACAGGGGCAGGACGATGCCGATGATCATCAGGTCCTTGTAGCGCGAGCGGGTGCGCGCCAGCACATAGGCCAGCGGAAAACCGAAGATCAGGCAGATCAGCGTGGCGACCGCCCCCACCCGCAGCGTGGTCAGATAGGTGTTCAGGAAGTAGGGATTGGTGAAGAATTCCACATAGTTGGACAGCGTGAAGGTCTCGATCATGAACTCGCGCGCGTCATACTGGTTGAAGCTGTAGCGCAGCAGGTAGAGCATCGGGCCGATCACGCCGAGCGCGCAGATGAACGTGGCCGGCCCGATCAGCGAGGAGGCCGTCAAGGTGCTGGATTTCTTCGCCATATCGGTCATTGCCCTTCCCCTGTCGCGTTGGGCGCATTCAAGCTGAAAACGGACACGGGAAGGGCAAGCATGCTCAGCCCTTGAATTCCTGGTCCCACCAGTTCTTCAGGTCGAGGTCGTTGTCCACGTAGAACTCGAAATCCAGCGGGTTCATGGCGGCGATCTCGTCATCCGTGAAGCCGATCTTCTCTTGCAGATCGTCGGGGATGGGCGCGTTGTTCACCGTGCCGGCATAGCCCATGTTCTCGGCGAAATCCAACTGGGCCTGCGGCTCCAGCGCCGCGTTCAGCCAGACATAGGCGCCATCCTTGTTCGGGGCGTTCTTGGGAATGATGAAGCCCGACATATAGGGGATGAAGCCCTCGGACGGGGTGACGGACAGCACGTTGATGCCGGCGGCCTGCCATTGCAGCGCGCGCGCCTTCCACATGGCGCCGCCGTGGATCTCCTCGGTCTGCAATCCCTGGGCGAAGGCCTCGTTGGTCGGATAGATGCGGGCGCCGGCGCGGCGCAGCTCCATCAGCAGGGCCTTGCCCTCGTCCACCGCCGTCACCGAACCGCCCGCGATCAGCGAGGCCACGCCGATATTGTGCCGATACTGGATGTCGATGATGCCCAGCTTGTCGCCCAGATCGGGCGAGAACACATCGGCATAGGCGGCCGGCGCGTCCATATGGTCGGGATTGTAGAGCGCCACCATGCCCGAGAAGATATGCGGGATGCCATAGGGCAGCCGCAGATTGGGCAGCAGGTTGGCCGCGTTCGGGATGCGGTCATAGTCGATCTCGTCCGCCAGCCCCTGCGCGAACATCTGATACATCGAGCTGTCCTGCAACGCATTCACGTCGATGGAACCGCGCGGCAGGCGGCGCTCGGCCACCATCTTGGCGCGGCGCTCGGGGTCGCCGGCCTGGTCCTGCACGATCTCGTAGCCCTGCGGAATCATGAAGGGCGTGTCGATATAATCGCTGAGGAACTTGGCATAGTCGCCGCCCCAGGTGCCCACCGCCACGCGGCCGCCGGCCTGTGCAAAGGCCGGCCGCGCCGGCATCAGCAGGGACGCCCCCGCCAGCCCCGCCGCGCCGGTCAGAAAGCCGCGCCGGCCGATGATCCCGCCCGTCCGTTGATTGGTCATTGCCATTCCTCCCTGTTATGTTCGTTGCCCTGCCCGGCCCCGCCGGTGCATCGTCATGGGTGCGGCGGGGTCAGGCCGCGAAGACCGGGGCGTCCTGACGCCACCAGACGAAAACCCTGTCCCCCACCGCCGGATCGCCGCCGTCGCCGTGATTCACCATCTGCGCGATCACCAGATCGCGGTCGTTCAGCCGCACATGCACGTCGATGGCGCTGCCCATATAGGTCACGGCCTCGACGGTGCCCGGAAAGCAGTTGGCGGCGGCCGTGTCGGCCTGCGTCCCCAGCCCCACGCGCTCCGGCCTCACGGCCAGCACGGCCTTGCCGGTCAGCTGCCGCTCGGTCCTTACCTTCATCCCGCCCTCGCTGACGAAGATGCCGTCCGCGAAGGCCCCGTCGATGAAATTCGACCGCCCCACGAAGGAGGCGACGAAGCGGCTTTCGGGGTGGTCGTAAAGCTGGCGCTGGGCGCCAAGCTGCTGGATGCGGCCCTCGCTCATCACCACCATGCGGTCGGCCATCGTCAGCGCCTCCTCCTGATCGTGCGTCACCATGATCGTGGTGATGCCCAGCCGCTGCTGGAGGCTGCGGATCTGGCCGCGCACCTCGTGGCGCAGCTTGGCGTCGAGGTTGGAGAGCGGCTCGTCCAGCAGCAGCACGTCGGGCTGGAAGACCAGCGCGCGCGCCAGCGCCACCCGCTGCTGCTGGCCGCCCGACATCTGGCGCGGATAACGGTCGGCCAGATGGCCGAGCTGGACCAGTTCCAGCGCGGTCCTGACCTTCTGCTCGGCCTCGGCCTTGCCGACCTTGCGCATCTCCAGCCCGAAGGCGACGTTCTGCGCCACGGTCAGATGCGGGAACAGCGCATAGTTCTGAAACACCAGCCCGGTGGAGCGTTTCCACGGCGGCAGCATGGTCACGTCCTGACCGCCGATGGCGATGCGGCCCTTCGTCGGCTCGATGAAACCCGCGATCATGCGCAGCGTCGTGGTCTTTCCGCAGCCGGAAGGGCCAAGCAGGACGAGGAACTCGCCGTCCGCGATGTCGAGGGATACGTCCTCGGTCGCATGGAAATCCCCGTAATACTTGCACACGTTTTCGAGTTGGACACCTGCCATTGTCTACACTACCCGGCTGAGTTTGACGAAGCGGCCCGTCACCAGCATCGCGGCGACGATGACCAGGATTTGCAGCACCGAAATGGCCGCGATGGTCGGGTCGATCTTCCATTCCAGATATTGAAGGATGGCCACCGGCAGCGTCGTCTGGCCCGGAACCACCAGAAACAGCGACACTTCCAGATTGCCGAACGAGCTGACAAAGCCGAACATCGCCCCCGCCACGATCCCCGGCAGCACCGCCGGCATGGTCACGCGGCGAAAGGCCACGAAGGGCGTGGCGCCGAGATTCATCGCCGCCTCCTCCTGCGTGCGGTCGAAGCCGATCAGGCTGGCCGAGATCAGCCGCACGGCCCAGGGGATCACCAGCAGGATATGCCCGAAGACCATGCCCCAGAACGAGCCGATGACGGGCAGGCCGGTGTTGATCTCGGTCTCGACCTGAAAGATGTAAAGCGCGATCCCCAGCACGATGCCCGGCACGACCAGCGGCATCAGCAGCAGGTTGTTGATCCCCGCCCGGCCCGGAAACCTGTAGCGCGTCAGCGCGATGGAGGCCGGGATCGCCAGCAGCAGGCCGATGACCGTCGCCACGACGCCGACCCGCGTGCTGAGCCAGAAGGCCGACAGGAAGCGTTCGTTGGCGATCGCCGCCGCATACCATTGCGTCGAATAGCCCGTGGGCGGATAGGAGGGGATTTCCTGTTCGTAGAAGGACAGCCAGATGACGAAGATCAGCGGCAGCAGGATGTAGATGAAGGCCAGGATGGCGAAGGCGTTCAGCGTCCAGCGGCCCAGCCGCTTGCGAATGAGGCTACCGGCGCCGGTGGGGGTGGTGGCGACGGCCCCGCTCATGCGCCCTGCCCGAGGCGGTTCTTGTGGAACCGCCCGCCCTGCATGATCGCCGCCAGATGCCGCCCCTGCCCTTCCAGAAGGGTGATGTCGGCCAGCGGGTCGCCGTCCACCACGATCAGGTCGGCCCAGGCGCCGGGGGCCACCGTGCCCAGTTGACCGGGACGACGCACGATCTCGGCGCCGATGGTGGTGGCGGCGCGGATGACCTCGATGGCCGGCTGCACCTCGCAGCGGATCGAGAATTCGCGGCTCTGGTCGTCCAGCAGCGCGCCCAGAAGGTCCGAGCCGAAGCCGACCTTCACGCCCGCCGCCTTGCATATCTCCAGCGAGCGGTAGCCGCCTTCGATCACCATCTCGTTCTTTTCCAGCATCTCGGGCAGCATGCCGTATTCGGCGGCGCGCTCCTTCATCGCCACATAGGCGACGATGTTCGGCACGATATAGGCGCCGTTCTCGGCCATGACCCTGGCCGCCGCCTCGTCGATCAGGTTGCCGTGCTCGATGGTGCGCACGCCCAGCGTTACCGCGCGGGTGATGGCGCGGGCGGAATAGGCATGGGCGGCGACATAGCGGCCGAAGGCCTCGGCTTCCTCGACGGCGGCGGAAATCTCGCCATCCGAGAACTGATCCGACATCAGCGGGTCATAGGGCGAGGCCACCCCGCCCGAGACCATGATCTTGATATGGTCACTGCCCTGCCGCATCTGCTCGCGCGTGGCGCGGCGCACCTCGTCCTCGCCGTCCACGATCAGCCGCAGGAAGGCCTGGCCGTTGCAGCACAGGCAGGGATAACCCGGATTTGTGCGCGCACGCCCGTCGCTGTGGCCGCCGGTCGGACCCATCGAGCGCCCGGCGATGAACAGGCGCGGGCCGGGGACCAGCCCCTGCTCGACCGCCGTCTTCATGCCCCAGTCGGTGCCGCCGGCATCGCGCACGGTGGTGAAGCCCCGGTCCAGCATGTCCTTGAGCCGCCTGGTGCCCCGCGCCGTGGCCAGCGTCAGCGGCACCTCCTCCAGCCGGCGGGTGAACACCTCGGAATGCATGCAATGCACATGGCTGTCGATCAGGCCCGGCATCACCACCCGGCCGCCGCAATCCACCACCTCGGCCGAGGCGCTGGCGATGGGGCTGTCGGAGACCTCACGGATCTTCTCGCCCTCGATGAGGATCTCGTAGCCGTCGCGGGTCTCGTCGAAGGACGGGTCCAGCAGGCGCAGGTTCTTCAGCAGCAGAGGGGCGGTCACGATGCGACCTCCCGAAGGAACGGGGCGGGACGGGTGGCGGGCATCAGTTCAGCGTGCATTTGTGGAAGACCCCGTCCTTCATGATCGCCTTCAGGTGACGGCCCTGCCCCGTCAGCAATTCCAGATTGTCCAGCGGGTTGCCGTCGACCACCAGCAGGTCGGCCACGGCGCCCGGCCGCAGGCAGCCCAGTTCCCCCTCCTTGCGCAAAAGCTGCGCCCCGGTCAGCGTTGCCGAGCGGATGATGTCCATCGCCGGCAGCACCTCCGAGCGGATCACGAATTCCCGGCTCTGGTCAACACGAAGGTTGCCAAGCAGATCAGACCCATAGGCTACGGGCACCCCGGCCCGCTTGCAGATTTCCAGCGAGCGCAGCCCGCCGTCGATCACCGCCTCGTTCTTTTCCAGCATGTCGGCGGTCATGCCGAACTCGGCCGCGCGCTCGCGCATCGCGTAATAGGCGATCAGGTTGGCGACCATGAACATGCCCTTCTCGGCCATCAGCGCCGCCGATGCCTCGTCGATCAGGTTGCCGTGCTCGATGCAGCGCACGCCGCATTCGGCGGCGCGGGTGATCGCCTTCGGCGTATAGGCATGGGCGGTCACGTAGCGGCCGAAGGCCTCGGCCTCCTCGACCGCCGCGCGCACTTCCGGGACGGAATATTGCAGCGAATGCAGCGGGTCGTAGGGCGAGGCCACGCCGCCCGACATCATGATCTTCACATGGTCGCAGCCCTGACGCATCTGCTCGCGCACCTCGCGGCGCACGGCGGACACGCCGTCGGCGATGCACATGGTGAAGGCCATCGCGTCGCAGCAGGGACAGCCCGGCACGGCCTGCGTGCGGGCGCGGGTGTCGCTGTGCCCGCCCGTCGGCCCGATGGCGCGGCCCGCCACGAACAGGCGCGGGCCGGCGATCAGCCCCTGCTCGACCCCCTGCCGCAATCCCCAGTCGGCGCCGCCGGTATCGCGCACGGTGGTGAAGCCGCGATTCAGCATCGCGCCCATCTCGGCCATCGCCTGCGCGGTCATCAGCGTGACCGGCACGCTCTGCATGTTGCGGATATAGACCTCGCTGAGGACGACATGCACATGGCTGTCGATCAGCCCCGGCATCAGCGTGCCGCCGCCGCAGTCGATCACCTCGGCCTCGGGGGCCGTGATGGCGCCCTCGGAGACCTCGCGGATGCGGCCGCCCTCGACCAGCAGGTTCCAGCCTTCCAGAATCCCGTCCCTCTCGGGATCGAGCATCGCGAAGTTCCTGAACAGCTTCTGCACCAGAGCAGGCCCCCCAAACAGCCCGGCCACGCCCGGCGGGTCAATCGTCGCGGTATAGGCCGCCGGGCAGGCAAGCCATGCCTGCCGGCGGACGATCTTCATGGCCGACTATGTAGGCAAGTAATATACAATGCAAGTATTGAGTTCCGGCGTTCCATGTCGTTCCCTGTGGCGGCGAAACAGGAAAGAAAATTCCATGACTTCACGCGCGCCGCTTCCGGTCACCATCCTCACGGGCTTTCTCGGGGCAGGCAAGACGACGCTGCTGCGGGCGCTGCTGTCCGATCCCGGCGGGCAGCGCCTGGGCGTGCTGGTCAACGATTTCGGGGCGATCAACATCGACGCCGCCCTGATCGTCGAGGACAGCGCGGATGCGGTCTCGCTCAGCAATGGCTGCGTGTGCTGCACCATCCAGACCGAGCTGGTCACGGCCATGCGGGACCTGATCGAATCGCGCCCGGACCTGGACCGCATCGTGATCGAGGCCAGCGGCATCTCGCGCGCGCTGCCGCTGGCCGACACGATGATGTCCGAGGAATTGCAGGGCCTTGCGGTGCTGGACGGCATGTTCTGCCTGGTCGATGCGGCCGCCTTCCCGGAGCTGGACTTCGCCGCGACCGAACTGGCCATCGACCAGATCACCGGGGCGGACATGATCGTCCTGACCAAGACCGATCTGGTGGACGGCGCCGCACTGGCGCACCTGCGGGACCGGCTGTCGGGCCTGATGCCGCATCTGCGCATCGTGCCGGCGGTGCAGGGTAACGTGCCGGCGGAGGTGCTGTTCGGCCCGGCCCGCGCCGACCGGCCCGTGGGCGGAACCGGCCATGCGCATCACCATCACGGTCCCGACTGCGGTTGCGGTTGCGACCACGACCACGACCACGACCACCATGCCGACGCCTTCGCCTCGTGGTCCTGGCGCAGCGCATCGCCCCTCGACGAGGCACGGCTGCGCCCGGCGCTGCGCCGGCTCGGTGCCGGCCTGCTGCGCGCCAAGGGCGTGTTGCGGGTGCGCGGGGCGGACGGGCAGGTCGGCGCCTATGAGTTCCAGCAGGTCGGCAGGCGCAGCCGCCTGACCCGCACCGGGGCCGCAACCGCTGCCGGCGACAGCCTTCTGGTGGCGATCGGCCTGTCCGGGCAGGTCGATGCCGCCGCCTTGCAGGCGATCATGGACGCGGCCACCAGCCGCGCCGCCTGACCCGGCCCGCATCATCACACCGACACCAGAGAGGAGACAGGCAATGACCATCGGCGTAGGCGGCTCGACGCCCGAGGCGGAACTGGCGCGGCTGCACGACATGACGCAGGGCATCGTGCCCATCGACAATGCCGACCGCGAGGCCCGGCTGGCCAGGGCGCAGCAATTGATGCGCGAGCAGGACATCAGCGCGCTTTACCTCGATACCACGGTGAACCTGAACTATTTCACCGGCCTGAACCTCAAGCTGACCGAGCGCCTGCACGGCGCCATCCTGCCCGCCGAGGGTCCGCTGACCTATCTCAGCCCGGCCTTCGAGGAGCCGAAGACCCGCTCGATGCTGAAGATCGACGGCGAGATCCGCTGCTGGGAGGAGCACGAGGACCCCGGCGCATTGGTGATCGAGACCATCGACAGCCTCGGCATCAAGTCCGGGCGGCTGGCCGTGGACCCCAACGCACCCTTCTTCAACGTCGACGGGCTGCGCCGCGCCGGCAACCGCTACGAGCTGGTGAACGGCGCCGCGATCACCGGCGCCTGCCGCTCGGTCAAGACGGCCAAGGAGATCGCGCTGATGCAACGTGCCAACGAGATCACGCTGGCGGTCCACAAGGCCACGGCACGCATCCTGCGGCCGGGGATCGGCACGCTGGAGGTCGAGCAGTTCACCGCCGAGGCCCATCGGCGGCTGGGCGGCGACATCCGCAATGCCGGGCGCCCCATCGTGCTGTTCGGCGAGGCCACCGCCTATCCGCATGGCGTGGACTACCCGCAGACCCTGAAGGACGGCGACATGGTGCTGGTCGATCTGGGCTGTTTCGTCGGCGACTATCGGTCCGACATCACGCGCAGCTATGTCTTCGGCACCCCCACCGACCGCCAGCGCGAGGTCTGGAATCTGGAAAAGGCCGCGCAGGCGGCGGGCTTTGCCGCGGCGCGGATCGGCGCCCCCTGCGAGGCCGTGGACCATGCCGCGCGCGGCGTGATCGAGGCCGCACCGGGATTCGAGCGCGACTACAAGACCCCCGGCCTGCCCCATCGCACCGGCCACGGCATCGGCCTGGAGGTCCATGAGGAAAGCTTCATGGTGCGGGGCAACACCCGCCCGCTGGAGGTCGGCATGTGCTTCTCCATCGAGCCGATGATCTGCATCTATGGCGAATTCGGCATCCGGCTGGAGGACCTGGCCTATATCGCCGAGGACGGCGCCCGCTGGTTCACCCGGCCCTGCCACAGCATCGACGACCCTTTCGGCTATGACGCCTGACCCAAGGAGGAAACCCATGTCCGACACCCCCTTCGACGACTACGAGCATTCCGGTTACGGCGAGATTCCGGTCGGCTTCGGCCAGCGCCCCGGCATCCTGGTCATCGACTTCCAGAGGTCGCACACCTCGCAGGAATTCGCCTTCGGCGGCCGGCCGCTGGCCCTGCGCGCGCTGGAGAACACCCGCAAGCTGCTGGCCGTGGCGCGGCCGCTGGGCGTGCCGGTGGCGGTCTGCTTCACCGCCTATCAGAGCGAGCGCGACATGCCCTACTGGAAGATCCGCCCGGTGCGCGAGACCTACCTGCCCGGCAACCGCGCCATCGAGCTGGAGGACGATCTGGCCGACCCGGACCACGACCTGATCATCCGCAAGACCGGCCCGTCGATGTTCTACGAGACCAAGGTCGAGCCGTTCCTGACCAAGGCCAGCGTGGACACGGTGATCGTGACCGGGGTGAATACCTCGGGCTGCATCCGGGCGACGGTGATCGACAGCTTCCAGCGCGGCTATCGCACCATCGTCCCCGAGGATTGCGTGGGCGATGTCGAGGAAGGCCCGCATCGCGACAACCTGCGCGACGTGCAGCGCCGCTATGCCGATGTGGTGGATTTGCAGACGGTGCTGGACTATCTGAAGCGGCTGTCCTGAGACGGCGCCGGTAACGCCGCCGGCCCCGGCCGGGGCCGGCGGGCAGGCCGCGCCACGCCCGTTGACAATCGTTCACGGCGGCGGCACCGTGACCGCTACGCAAAGCCCCGCCTTCCATGCCGCCATGCCACCCGACAGAGTGCCCCCGATGCAGAAACAACGACCTGATGCGCCCAAGGGAAGCACGCAACCTGCGGGCAAGGCGCCCCCGATGCGGAAGGAATGACGGCGATGTCCTGGTTGAACGCGATCAGGCGGTGGGTTTGCAGGCCTCTGGGATACGGGCGGGCCGCCGATGCCCGAGGCCGCCAGGATACCATTACGACGAAGGCACTGAACGACACGAAAACACACAATCAGCCGGACATGACGCCGGCGCAGGATTCTCCTGAAGGTTCTCCAGCGGAAAGAGGGACGATAATGGCCGAAAGAACGAAGCTTCGTGGTCTGACCGAAATCTTTACCTACCTGCGCAAGAACGAAACACCGATCTATGTGGTAACGCCGACGCCGTTCAGCCTGCTCGGCCTGGACCAATGGGTCGGCTCGCTGGAATTCGTCAACTACTTCGACATTTTCGAGGGCGCGCATCCCCGCGTCTTCGTGCCGACCCGCCCCGGCCCGCAGGACTTCAATTCGATGGAGGATGTGGCCAACTATCTGGTCGAGCACCCCGAATTCGTCGCCCGCGTCAATCGTCGCCCGCGCGGCAAGGCGATCTTCGTGATGTTCGACGAGCGCACCGAAGCCCTGTGCGAGGCCGCCGGCATCGACATCGCCCTGCCCCCGGCCGAGCTGCGCACGCGGCTGGATTCCAAGATCGAGACCACCCGGCTGGGCAACGAGGCCGGCGTGGCCAGCGCCCCGAACTGCTTCTCGGAGGCCGCCACCTACGAGGAGCTTCTGGCCGCGGCCGAGGAGGCCGGCCTGGGCACCGACCTGGTGGTGCAGACCCCCTATGGCGACAGCGGCCGCACCACCTTCTTCGTCAAGTCGGAAGAGGACTGGGACAAGTACAAGGCCAAGATCATCGGCCAGCACCTGAAGGTGATGAAGCGCATCAACCACCTGCCCGGCACCATCGAGGGCTGCGCCACCCGGCACGGCACGCTGGTCGGCCCGGTGATGACCGATATCACCGGCTTCGAGGAACTGACCCCCTACAAGGGCGGCTGGTGCGGCAACGATGTCTCGACCACCATCCTGCCCCAGGGCGTGCCGGAAAAGGTGCGCGAGATGACCCGCAAATTCGGCGACCGCCTCTATGCCGAGGGTTACAAGGGCGTGTTCTGCTTTGATTTCCTGCTGGATACCGATACCAACGAGGTCTATCTGGGCGAGGTGAACCCGCGGGTTTCCGGGGCCTCGCCGCCGACCAACCTGATCACCGCCACCTATGGCGGCTGCCCGCTGTTCCTGTTCCATCTGCTGGAATTTCTGGATGTGGATTACGAGATCGACATCGCGGAAATCCAGAACCGCTGGACCGATTACGATCATTGGTCGCAGCTGATCATCAAGCAATCCGACGAACGGGTCGAACTGATCGTCGAGGCGCCGAAATCCGGCATCTGGCGGATGGACAAGGACGGCCAGATCAGCTTCGTGCGCCCGGCGCTGAACATCGGCAGCGTCGCGGACGAGAACGAGGCCTTCTATCTGCGCGTTTACGCCGCCGGCGAATATTGCTATTACGGCGCCGATCTGGGGTGCCTGCTGGCGCGCGGACGCATGCAGTCGGACAAGCGGCAGCTGCTGCAACGGGCCAAGGATTGGGGCGCCGGGATCAAAGGGGCGTTCAGAAGCGTTCCCCTGATGCCGAGCCAGCCGGTCAACCCGCCGACCGACATGACGGACGGCAAGTGGTTCTGACGGGCGGGGCCAGAACAGGGGAAGCCATGCCGCTGGAACTGTCATTTCGCAGCCTGGAGGAACACGCGCCGGGCGAGGCCTGGCGCGAGGTCTTCGGGCACGGCTGGCCGGGCTGGCGCGACTGGTTCCGCAAGAAGGGCGGCGGCCCGACCCTGGCGCAGTCGCGCCAGGCGCTGCGCCGCCACATGCCCGAGATGGAACCGATCTGGGAGCGCCTGGTCGAAACCGCCGGCGCCGACGACACCGCGGCGCAGTTCCTGACCTTCTGGAACCCGCCGCGCTATCTGGTGAATTGCAGCCAGGCGGTGATCCTCGACCAGGACGGTCCCCTGCTGATCCGCAATTACGACCTCGATCCGGCCCTGAACGAGGGCACGATCTACAAGACCTGCTGGCATGCCAGGCAGGTGATGGGCATGGTCGAGGGCATGGCCGGGCTGGCCGACGGCATGAACGATGCCGGGCTTGCGATCTCGCTGACCTTCGGCGGCCGCATCGAATACGGCACCGGCTTCGGCATCCCGCTGGTCATGCGCTACCTGCTGGAGTTCTGCGCCGATGTTCAGGATGCGGTCGAGGTGCTGCGCCGCATGCCCTCGCACATGTCCTACAACCTGACGCTGCTGGACAAGGCCGGGAACTGGGCGACGGTGATGCTGTCGCCCGACCGCCCGCCGATGGTCAACCGCAACCGTTTCGCGACCAATCACCAGATCTGGGTCGAGCTGCCCCGCCACGGGCGCGAGACCCTGACGGTGGAACGGGCGGAATGCCTGGACCAGTTGACCGCCAACCCCGCGATCACCGGGATCGACGCCGCCCGCGCCTTCCTGCTGCCGCCGCTGTTCGCGCGCGGCTACGACAAGGGCTTCGGCACCGTCTATACCGCCGCCTATCGCCCGCTTTCGGGAACCATGTCGCTGATCTGGCCCGACGGCACCAGCCAGGGCTGGAGCTTTGCCGACTTCCCCAGGCGCCGCTTCCGCGTCCGCTACTATGGCCGGGACGGCGCGCCCGCCCTGGTTCCCGTGCCGGGCGGACCGTCGAGCCAGGCGGGCCGCGCCGCCCATTGACCCTTCTCAGCCTCACGAACTCCAGCGGCCCTTTTCTGGCCGGGACAGATACGGAAACAGCCATGACCAAATTCGCCATCGCCGGCATCCAGATGAATATCGGCATGCAGGACAATTTCGACGAGATACGCCGGCGCGTCGACCTGCTGATGTTTCTTTACCCCTGGGTGGAGATGGTGGTGCTCAGCGAACTGGCCTATCGCGGTCCCAACCATGCCAGCGCCGAGGAAATGGACGGCGCGTTCGAGACCCGCTGTCGCGAGATGGCGGTGCAGCACAAGATCTGGCTGGTGCCCGGAAGCTATTTCGAGAAGCAGGGCGAACTGGTCTACAACACCACGCCGGTCTTCAATCCCGAGGGCGAGATCGTCACCCGCTACCGCAAGATGTTCCCCTTCACCCCCTACGAGCGGGGCACGACGCCGGGCACGGAATTCTGCGTGTTCGACGTGCCGGGCGCCGGCCGTTTCGGGCTGTCGATCTGCTATGACATGTGGTTCCCGGAACTGACCCGGACGCTGGTCGGCATGGGCGCCGAGGTGATCCTGAACCCGGTTCTGGCCAGTTTCGTGGACCGGCCCGCCGATCTGGCGATCGTGCAGGCCTCGGCGGCGATGTTCCAGTCGGTCGTGTTCAGCATCAACGGGCTGCATGCCGGCGGCAACGGCTATTCGCTGGTGGTCGATTGCGACGGCCGCATCCTGCATCGCGCCAATGTGCAGGAGGAGCTGATCCCGCTGGAAATCGACTTCGCCCGGATTCGCGACCAGCGGCAGCGGGGTATCCTGAACATGGGCCAGCCGCTGAAAAGCTTCCGCGACCGGCCGGTGCCGTTCCCGATCTATGCCGAGGGCCATCGCTCGGAATACCTGGATTCGCTCGGGCCTCTGGTCAAGGCGGCACGACCGGTCCGGTAGGCCGGTTCCGGCCGCCGCATCCGTCGGTGCCGCGGAGTCCGGCAGGCCAGGCCCCTGGCCTCCGCGCCCGATGCGGGAAACCCGCAACGATCCGGGCCGGAGGCAACCATCCAAGGTCAAAGGCGGCTCATGGCCCATCCCGCCCTCCCGCAAGGGGGGCGGCATATCCCGTATGCCCGAGGCGATCCGTTTCGACTTCGATCCATGCTCCCGCAGGAAGCGGCCAAGGATGGGGGATCGTCGGCCGGCCGGACCGGGTTTCGATCCGCACTCCTGCGCAGGGAGCGACAGCCCAGGTCCGTGATGATCGCCGCGCGGGCCTTGTTTCAATCTGCGCTCCCGCACAGGGAGCGACGGCGAGTGAGTGGCACGGGCACCGGGAACGGTGCGAGGTTTCTATCCGCGCTCCCGCGCAGGGAGCGACAACCGCGAGCGGGTGCCTGGCACACCCTCATAGCCGTTTCTATCCGCGCTCCCGCGAGGGAAGCGACTATCTGGACGGGGCCAACGCCGGCTTCCTGTTCCAGTTTCGATCCGCACTCCGACCCGCGGAGCGACTTCGGAGCCGGGCCATTCCTCACCTCGCCGGAATGTTTCGGTCCGTCCTGCCAGCGCCGGAACGCCCTGCCCCGTCCGCCCCGGCGTGACGAGGGCATCACGGCCCCGGATACAGGGTTCCGGGGTCTCGTCCGGCCCTCTAGCCCTGGGGAAGCTGCGGCAGCGGGATCGGGGCGTCGAAGGTGCGGTAGATCTGGCCCCAGCCGGGATCGCGCAGATGCGCCTCCATGCCGGCGCGGGCGACCAGTTCGCGGGCCAGGCGGTTGCCCTCGGCCAGCGCGAGCGCCTCATCCACGCGCTGCACCTTGCGGTCCAGCAGGACGAATTCGCCCCCCACCATCACCGTCTCCACATCCGAGCCGAGGCCCTGCGCGATCAGGCGATGCACCGGCTGCCAGTCGGGGGTCAGATGCGGCGCGCGCATGTCGATCACCGCCAGATCGGCCTGCTTGCCCACCTCAAGCGAACCGATACGGTCGGCCAGCCCCAGCACATGCGCCGCGTCGATGGTGATCATTTCCAGCACCTTGCCGGGCGGCAGGAAATAACGGTCATGGCCGCGCAGCACATGCTGGACCGACTGGAACAGCCGCGCCACCTGCAACAGGTCGAAGGCGCGGTTGGGCGCGGTGCCGTCGGTGGTCACGGCGACCGTGATCCCCGCCGCCATCATCTCGATCACCGGGGTGGCGCGGCCGGGCGGGGCGTGGGTGACGGGGGTGCC
>CAKTBJ010000011.1 GCA_934533075.1 uncultured Paracoccus sp. | reverse complement strand
GTCTATCTGGGCTATTGGGTGCCGGGCAGCCGCAAGATGGAATACAAGGCGAAATTCGCCGCGCTGGACATCTACAAGGGCGGCATCTGGCAGGATATCGGCAACCCCGCCGATCATGACGGCGAGGCGCATCCCCTGTCCGTCGCGCCCATTGCCGAGCAGGTGACGCGCATCACCCTGCCCTGAATCGCAATTCTTTCCAACAAAGGTGCAAGAACGCAACTATCTTACATTTCGACACCAGATCCGGTCACAATTCGCGCAATCCGGCATTGACGCTGCCGCGCGGCGGGCCTAGTTTGCCGCGTCGCCGCATGACGGCGAAGTGATTGACGGTGAGGATGGCATGTCCGAAGTGATGACGGGTGCGAAGATGGTGGTCCAGGCTCTGCGCGATCAGGGCGTGGACACGGTATTCGGCTATCCCGGCGGCGCCGTCCTTCCGATCTATGACGAGATCTTCCAGCAAAACGACATCCAGCACATCCTGGTCCGCCACGAACAGGGCGCGGTGCACATGGCCGAGGGCTATGCGCGCTCGACCGGCAAGCCGGGGGTGGTGCTGGTGACCTCGGGGCCGGGGGCGACGAATGCCGTCACCGGGCTGACCGACGCGCTGATGGATTCGATCCCGATCATCGTGCTGTCGGGGCAGGTTCCCACCTTCCTGATCGGCACCGACGGCTTTCAGGAGGCCGATACCGTCGGCATCACCCGCCCCTGCACCAAGCACAACTGGCTGGTCAAGGACACCGAAAAGCTGTCGCAGACCATCCACCGCGCCTTCGAGGTGGCGACCTCGGGCCGACCCGGCCCGGTGCTGATCGACATCCCCAAGGATGTGCAGTTCGCCACCGGCACCTATCGGGCGCCGGCCCCGAAGGCCGAGGCCGCGCCCGCCCCGGCGATGGACGAGGCCGCGATCCTGCGCGTGGTCGAGCTGATCGAAAGCGCCGAGCGCCCGGTCTTCTATACCGGCGGCGGCGTGATCAATTCCGGCCCCGCCGCCTGCGAGGCGCTGCGCGAACTGGCCAAGGGCACCGGCTTTCCGGTCACATCGACGCTGATGGGGCTGGGCGCCTATCCGGCCAGCGGGCGGTTGTGGCTGGGCATGCTGGGCATGCATGGGCTTTACGAGGCCAATCTGGCCATGCATGACTGCGACCTGATGCTGACGCTGGGCGCGCGCTTCGACGACCGCATCACCGGCCGGGTGGCGGATTTCAGCCCCGGCTCGGTCAAGGTGCAGATCGACGTGGACCGCAGCTCGATCAACAAGATCGTGCGGGTGGACGTGCCGATCGTCGGCGATGTCGGGACCGTCACCGCGGAAATCCTGCGCGTCTGGAAGGCACGGGGCGGGCGCACCAACACCGCCGCCCTGCCGAAATGGTGGGCGCAGATCGAGGAATGGAAAAAGCGCGACTGCCTCGCCTATCGCGGCTCGGACACGATCATCAAGCCGCAATACGCGCTGGAGCGGCTGGAGGCGTTGACCGCCGGGCTGGACCGTTACGTCACCACCGAGGTCGGCCAGCACCAGATGTGGGCGGCGCAATACCTGCGCTTCGACCAGCCGAACCGCTGGATGACCTCGGGGGGCCTGGGCACGATGGGCTATGGCCTGCCGGCCTCGATCGGGGTGCAGGTGGCACACCCGGAGGCCGTGGTCATCAACGTCGCCGGCGATGCCAGCTTCCTGATGAACATGCAGGAGATCGGGACGGCGGTGCAGTTCCGCGCCCCGGTCAAGCAGTTCATCCTGAACAACGAACGGCTGGGCATGGTGCGGCAATGGCAGCAACTGCTGCATGGCGGGCGCTATTCGCAAAGCTGGTCGGAATCGCTGCCCGATTTCGTCAAGATGGCCGAGGCCTTCGGCTGCAAGGGCCGCGTGGTCTCGGACCCGGCGGAACTGGACGACGCCATCCGCGAGATGCTGGAATATGACGGCCCCTTCCTGCTGGACGTGCTGGTCGAGCGGCACGAGAACTGCTTCCCGATGATCCCCTCGGGCAAACCGCATAACGAGATGCTGCTGGGCGATGCCTCGACCGAGGGCGCCATCGGCGCCGCCGGCGGGGCGCTGGTGTGAGCCGACCGGCATCCGAGCTGTCCCCGCTGCTGCCGCTTGGCGGCGGGACCGCCCGGCTGGTCCCGCCCTGGCTGCGGTGGTCGGTCACGGCGGTGGTGGCGGTCCTGTTCCTGGGCGCGGCCGGCATGCTGGTCGCCTCGGCCCTCATCGAGGGGCGGCAGGATTGGGTCGCCCCCTCCGCCGCGCTGGCCGAGACGGCGGGAACCGGGATGCTGGTCGTGCTGGTGCTGTTCTTCCTGGCTTCGCGCCGCGACATCCAGCGCGCGGGCAGCCTGACCGCCAGCTTCTTCCTGCGGGACATCCCGCGCGCGCTGCGCCAGGTCAGCTATGACCCGCTGGCCTTCATCCCCTGGCAGGACGGCGGCCCGCCATCGGCCGGGCTGCGCTCGAACGTCACGCTGCGGATCGCCCATGCAAGCGGCGTGACCAGCACCGACTACATCCTGACCGTGGGCGACGAATCGGTGGGACTGGCGATCACCTGCAACGTCATGCGGCTTGGCGTGACCTGCATCCTGCCGGCGGAACCGGACGAGACCGCCGCCGGCGTCTATGCCAGCCTTGCCGATACGCTGAAGGGGGCGGAGAATGCCGGCTATCACATCGGCACCGCCTACGAGGTCCACCGGCCGCGCTTTCTTCAGGCTCTGTCCGCGCCGCGCTGCGTCGCGCAGACCATGCACCGCAACCTCGACGAGGATTTCCTGCAAGACCCGCTGAAGCGGCAATTCGTGGTGCAGGACCTCGCCATCATGATCCGCGCGCTGATCGACGAGCGACGGCGCACAAGGCCAACCAGACGGCATTCCGCCGAGAACAAGAGCCAGCCATGACATCGTTGAACATCCAGAAGGGCGCCTCCAGCCATTCCGCCTACGACCTGCGCGACCCGCATTCCGAGATCGAGGAGCGCCACACCCTTGCCCTGCTGGTCGAGAACGAGCCGGGCGTGCTGGCGCGCGTGATCGGCCTGTTCTCGGGGCGCGGCTACAACATCGACAGCCTGACCGTGGCCGAGGTGGACCATCAGGGCCACCGCTCGCGCATCACCGTGGTGACGCGCGGCACGCCCTCGGTGATCGAGCAGATCAAGGCCCAGCTTGGCCGGATCGTGCCGGTGCACGACGTTCACGACCTGACCGTGGAATCGCCCAGCGTCGAGCGCGAGCTGGGCCTGTTCAAGGTCTCGGGCAAGGGCGACAAGCGGCTGGAGGCGCTGCGCCTGGCCGAGATCTTTCGCGCCAAGGTGGTGGATTCGACGCTGGAAAGCTTTGTGTTCGAGATCACCGGCACGCCGGAAAAGCTGGATGCCTTCGCCGAGCTGATGCGCCCGCTGGGCCTGTCGGACCAGGCGCGGACCGGGGTGGCGGCGCTGGCGCGCGGCGCCTGACGCGCCGGAATCGGCTGGGAAGGGGCGGTCTGCCGGGGGCCGCCCGCCTGGCCGCGATCAGCTGCCGGCGACGGCGCTGCGCAGGGTGGAAACGGTATTGGCCGGGCATCCGACCGGCTCGCGTTTCGAGACCAGCCGCAGATGCTGCGTGTCGCCGGACAGAGACGCGCGCGCGGCCGCGTCGGCATCGGCCTGCGCGACGCTGGCCCGCAAAGCCTGCGGCAAGGCCGCCCCCACGCCCTGCGACACCAGCCGCACCTCATGCGCCAGCCGCAGCCCGCCTTCGAGGGTGCATTCCATCTCGACCAGATCGCCGGCGCTGGGCCATGCGGAAGCCGGCGACAGGTTGGCCAAGCCCTCCAGATAGGCAAGCGCCCCCTGATCCTCGCACCAGATCACCGCCTTGCTGCGGACCTCATTGCTCCAGACGACGACACCCAGCATAGCGGCCTTACCTGCTTCCTTTGCAACCAGAGCGATATATTTTCTGTCTGGAACTCACCTTTCGGCAAAATTCCCTGAAAACGCAAGCCTTCCATGAATACGCATATTCCGCACCCATTTCGGAACCGGAAATATCCGCCAAAATCAGCGTCAAGCAGGTCAAATTTTTTGCCGACCGTTGCAGCGGTGCCACAGAATCCGTGCAAACTGGTTTTCCGCCGCGACGGCACAGGTTGACGATGCGCAAGACCGGGCCGCGACCATTGGTCGCGCCGGCGCCTAACGGGCGCGCCCGGCCTGAAGATCGGCCAGCGCCCGCACGACCTGGGCCTTGCGGGCCTCGCGCGAGGGATGCGAACCCATCACCCGGTCGCCCGGATCGGGCAGCCGGTCGAAGAAGGCCGCGCCCCGCATCGGGTCGTAGCCGGCCTGTTTCGCGATGATCGCGCCCAGGTAATCCGCCTGCAATTCCCAGTCCTTGCTGAAGTAGCGGCTGCCGAACTGGGCACCCATGTTCTGCGCGCCGCGCACCGCCAGCGGATCGCCCCCCGTGGCCGCCGCGATGGTGCCCAGGATGATCGCCCCGGTCCGCGCCGCCCCCGCCTTGGCATCCAGATGGCCGAGGATGTGGTGGCTGGCCTCGTGCCCGACGACGAAGGCGATCTCGTCGGCATTCTGGGTCTCGGCGATCAGGCTGAGGGTGAAGCCGATGATCGGCCGGCCCTGATTGTCCACGGTCTGGAAGGCGTTCGGCTCCAGCCCGTCGCGGTCATCGACGACGAACTGGAAATCGCAGCGAATCGGGCTGGCGCGCCGGGACAGGCATTGCTGTTCCAGCGCCGGCTCCATCCGCTGGACGACGGACACGAAGTTGCGCGCCTTCTGGTCGGCGGAAACCGCGGCGGGCGTGGTGCTGGCCGTCCCCTGCGGCACCGTGCCCGGCATCTGCTCCGGCACGGGAACGCAGCCGGCCAGCGCCAGCAAAACGACCACCCCCGCCGCCCGCGCGAAACCGCGCCCGATCCATTGCCGCATTCCTGTCCCCTGCCTCGATCCGCCTGCCGGCTTTGTGCAGATTAGCCCGAGGGTTGCAAGCGGCCAAGCCGCACCCTTGCGGCCACCCCCGGCTTCACGCGAATGTTGCCGGGAAGGAGTTCCGCCATGTTCACCATCGAGCACGAATTCGACGCCACCATCGTCACCCTGATCGACGAGGGCCACCCCGCGCCCCTGGCCGAGGACATCACCATCCGCGCCCTCGACGACCGGGTGATCGTCGAGCAACTGGCCGAGGACGGCGAGACGCTGGCACAGGTCACCTTTTCCATGCGCCAGTTGGCCGAGCTGCGCGCGGCGCTGAACCTGCCCGAGGGGAATTATCGCCTGTCCTCCGCCGATTGACCCGTGATTCGCGGCCAGCATGGCGCATCGACCGTAAAAAAATCCCTCACGCCAGCCGGAAAACCTTGTCCCGCGCCGCCGCGCCGCGCACCAGCACCAGCCGCGAGGGTGCCAGGCCCAGCGCCGCCGCCAGCAGCTTCTGCGCCGCCGCCGTCGCCTTGCCGCCCTCCGGCACCGCCGTCACCGCGATGCGAATCGCGCCGTCGCGCATCTCGACCGCATTGCGCGACGCGCGGGGCGTCACCCGCACCGCGATCATGGCCCCGTCTTGCGCCAGATGGGAAAGGTCGGTCATGCTGCCCTCCGCGGCGGCCCTGCCCGCCAGAATCCAGCCTCGGAGACAGTCAATGCCCAAACCGACCGGCTTTTTCCATGACGAACGCACCTTGTGGCATGGCGGCGGGCATTATGTCCTGACGATCCCGGTGGGGGGCCTCGTCCAGCCGGGCGGCGCCCTGCCCGAATCGCCCGAGACCAAGCGGCGGCTGGTCAACCTGATGGCGGTGACCGGGCTGCTGGGCGATCTTGACACGCGCGGCGCCGCCGAGGCCAGCCGCGAGGAACTGCTGCGGGTCCATCCGGCCCGCTATCTGGATGCGTTCAAGGCCGCCTCGGACGACAAGGGCGGCGAGCTGGGCCTGCGCACCCCGTTCCTGAAGGGCGGCTACGAGATCGCGGCGCTTTCGGCCGGGCTGGCCACCGAGGCCCTGCGCAGCGTGCTGAGCGGCGACCTGGCCCGCGCCTATGCGCTGTCGCGCCCGCCGGGGCATCACTGCATGCCCGACTGGCCGAACGGCTTCTGCCTGATGGCCAATATCGCCATCAGTATTCGCGCCGCGCAGGCCGAGGGGCGCGCGGCGCGCTTTGCCGTGGTCGATTGGGACGTGCATCACGGCAACGGCACCGAGGCGATCTTCCTCGACGACCCGGACGTGCTGACCGTCAGCCTGCATCAGGAAAACAGCTATCCGCTGGATACCGGCGGGGCGGATGTGCGCGGCGCGGGCGACGCCAACCTGAACATCCCGCTGCCGCCCGGCTGCGGCCACGCCACTTATCTGGAGGCGATGGAGCGGCTGGTCATCCCCGCCCTGCGCCGCCACCGGCCCGACATCATCATCGTCGCCTGCGGCTATGACGCCTCGGCCGTCGATCCCCTCGCGCAGATGCTGCTGGGCGCCGAATCCTATGGCGCCATGACCGCGATGCTGGCCGACCTCGCCGGCGAGATATGCGGCGGCAGGCTGGTGCTGGTCCATGAAGGCGGCTATTCGGAACTGCATGTGCCCTTTTGCGGGCATGCCGCCATCGCCACGCTGGCAGGCAGCGCGATCGCCGCGCCCGACCCGTTGCGCGATACCATCCGCGCGCGCCAGCCCACGGCGCGCTGGGTCAACCATGTTTCCGACTGGCTGCGCGAGCTGGCCGGAGCCAGAGGACTGTAATTCCATGACCAAGACCGCTTCCGAATTCCTGGCCGCGCGCCGCTCGCATCCCCGGCCGGCGCTGAAGGACCCTGCGCCGGAGGGCGCGCGGCTGGACGCGCTGCTGACCGCCGCGCTGCGCGTGCCCGATCACGGCCGCGTCCAGCCCTGGCGGCTGGTGCTGATCGACCGCGCCGCGCAGGCCCGGCTGCACCCGCAGCTGCGCGCGGCGGTGCTGCGGCAGGGCCGCGACGAGGCGCAGGCGGAAAAGACCGTGAAAAGCTGGGATTCGCCGCTGATCGTCGCGGTGGTGTTCTCGCCCGCCGAGCACCCCAAGGTGCCGCGCTGGGAACAGCACCTGTCGGCGGGCGCGGTCTGCCTGTCGCTGCTGAACGCCGCGCTGGCCGATGGCTGGGGGGCGACCTGGCTGACCGGCCCGGTGGCGCAGGACCGGCCCTTCATGGAAGGCGGGCTGGGCCTTTCCCCGCAGGAGGAGATCGCCGGCTTCGTCCATATCGGCACCGGCGGCGAAACCCCGCCCGAGCGCCCGCGCCCCGACCTGGCCGAGAAGGTCAGCCGGCTGTGAAACGAAAAACGGCGGGGCCTGGCCCCGCCGTATTGCGTTCCACATCAGGCGCGGATCAGATCGCGTCCTCGATCCAGCTTTTCAGCGAAGCCTTGGGCGCGGCGCCGATCTTGTTGGACACCACCACGCCGTCCTTGAACAGGAACAGCGCCGGGATGCCGCGCACGCCCAGCTCGGCCGGCGAATCGGGGTTCTCGTCCACGTTGATCTTCACGATCTTGACGCGGCCGGCATATTCGTCGGAAAGGGCCTCCAGATCGGGACCGATCTGACGGCAGGGGCCGCACCAGGGCGCCCAGAAATCCACCACGACGGGCAGGTCCGACTTGCGGACCTCGGCGTCGAAACTGGCATCGGTAACGGGTTTGGTCGGCATGGTCGCATCCTTGCAATGGCAGCGCGCCGGCGTGGCCGGCGCAGGGGATGAGGGTTAGCTAGGCGCCGGCTCCCGGCGGGTCAAGGGGCGCCGGGACCGCAGGCGGCGGGGTGCCGGGTCAGGGCGCCGGCAGGTCCACCCCGTCCAGCAGCGCCGCCGGCAGCGTCATCAGGCTGCGCCCGCGCGTCCACAGCACCGCGACCTCGACCCGACGCCCCGGATAGATCGCCGCCAGCGCAAGGCGATAGGCGGCCATCTGCCGCAGGATGCCGGGCGGCACGTCCTCGGGACGGGCGGGGATCCCGGCATTGGATTTATAGTCGATGGCCAGCACCCGCTCCGGGCCGACCAGCAGCCGGTCGATGGTGCCGTGCAGGATGCCCAGGCCGGGAACGGGCGCGGTCAGCGCCACCTCGGTCAGCACCACATCGCCGGGATCGGGGGCGAACAGATGCGCCAGCGCCCCGGCGCCGCGCACCGCCTCGGCCTCGGACCACAGCGCGGCCAGCTCGTCATCGTCGGGCATGCCGCCCTCGGCCCCGGCCAGCAGGTCGCGGGCGGCATCGGGACCGGAAAGCGCCTCCCAATGCTCCAGCAGCAGGTGCAGGCGGGTGCCGAACAGCGCGGCATCCGGGGCGGGCGCGGTGCCCTCCAGCACCTTGGCGCCGGCAAGCTGGCTGGCGGCGACGGGGCGCGGCTGCGGGGCGGGTGCGGGAACGGGCACACGCAGCCAGGCGGGTTCGGCCTCGGGCGGCGCGGCGGGAACCGCCACGGCCTCGGGCAGCGCCTCGGGCCAGTCGCCGAAGGACAGCCGCAGCCCCTCGCCCAGCGGGGTCTGCACGGCGGCCCGCGCCAGCCCCTCGGCCCGCGCCATGCCGCCGGCGACCATCGCGTGCCAGCTGGCGGCTTCCTCGTCGCCCGCCTCGCCTGCCGCACCGACGATCAGCCAGCTTTCCGCCCGCGTCAGCGCGACGTAAAGCAGCCGCCGGCGCTCGGCCTCCTCGGCCTGCGCGCGGGCGGCGACCAGCGCCTCCAGCGCCTCGGGCCGCGCGCCCGCCCGACCGCGCGGCAGCGCCGGGCCATCGGCGCGCTTGAGGATCGCATCCGGCGCAGGCGCGCGCCGCCTCGCCCCGTCCGGCAGGAAAACCACCGGCGATTCCAGACCCTTGGCGCCATGCACGGTCATCACCCGCACCAGCCCCTCGCCCTCGCCGGCCGCGCCGGGCTGGCGGCGGACCTCGGTATCGCCCCCCTCCAGCCAGACCAGGAACCCGGTCAGCGAGGGCGCCTCCATCCGCTCATAGGCCAGCGCCTGCGACATGAGTTCGTCGATGCCGTCATCGGCCTCCGGCCCCAGCCGGGCGATCAGCCGCTCGCGCCCGCCATGCCGCAACAGGATGCGCGAGATCAGCTCATAGGGCCGCAGCGCCGCCGACACGCCCAGCAGGTCCGACAGCATCGCCCGCGCCGCCTCCGGCGCATGGTCGCGCACCCGCGCCCACAGGAACTCGTCCTCGCCCCGCCCGGCGGCAAGGCGATACAGCGCATCCTCCGACAGGCCCAGCAGCGGCGAGCGCAGCGCCTCGGCCAGCGACAGGTCGTCCTCGGGCGTGGACAGGAACGCCAGCAGCGCCCGGATGTCGCGCACGGCGACCTCGCCGCCCAGCTTCAGCCGGTCGGCGCCGGCCACCGGCAGGCCCCGCCGTTTCAGCGCGGCGATGATCTGGTGAAACAGCGCGGAACGCCGCTGGACGAGGATCAGCACATCCCCCGCCCGGATCGCGCGCACCCCGCCGTTGCGGGCGGCGATGGGCTGGCCGAGCATGCCCGCCACCGCCTCGGCCACCGCCTCGGCCAGTTGTGCGGGCGCGTCCGAGGGGCGGATCAGGTCGATGGGATCGTCCCACGCCGCCGGCTCCGGCGCCTCGGGCGGGGTCACGACCGGCCACAGGTCCACCCGCCCCGGCAGGGCCTCGTGGAAGGGAATATGGCGCGGCGGGCCGCCCAGCCCCTCGGCCCCGGTGCCCTGGAAGACCGCATCCACCAGCCGCAGCACGGCCGGGGACGAGCGGAACGAATGCAGCAGCGCCGCATCCTGCATCGGCAGGCCGGCATCGGCAAAGCCGCGCGAAAACACCGCCCTGCGCGAGTCGAAAACGGCAATGTCGGCGCCCTGGAACGAATAGATCGACTGTTTCGGATCGCCGACCACGAACAGGGTGCGCGGGTTCTTCCGGCCCTGCCCGGCCTGCCCCTCGCCCGCCATGAATTCCTCGATCAGGTGGCCGATCACCTGCCATTGCAGGGGCGAGGTGTCCTGTGCCTCGTCCACAAGCACATGGTCGATGCCGCCATCCAGCCGATACAGCACCCAGGGCGCCATGTCGGGGGTGGACAGCAGCGCCTCGGTCCGGGTGATGAGGTCGTCGAAATCCAGCCAGCCCTGCGCGGTCTTGGCAGCACGGTAGCGGGTGGCGAAGGCGTGGCCGAACCGATGCAGCGCCAGCGCGGCACCGGCGAAATCCAGCCCGATGCGCTGGCTGCGCGCCTCGGCCACGCGCTGCGCGAAGGCGTCCAGCGCCTCGGGGTCGTCCAGCCTTGCCGCGGTGGCCTTGGTCAGCACCTTGCCCAGCTTGGGACCAAAGGGCGCCGCGGCCGTGGCGCCGTAAAGCAGCGCCGATTCAAGGATCTCCACCTCGGCCAGCCCCGGCGCGGCCCAGTTGCCGGCGGCCAGACGGCCGGCCAGCTTCTGGTCATTGGCGCTGCCGGTGGCGGCCAGCGCGGCCACCTGCCGGATCAGCGCCACCTCGGCCGGTGCCAGCAGGTCGCGAACCAGCCCGTCGGCATCCGCCCCCGGCGCCAGCCCGGCAAAGCGGCGGGTCGCATCCGGGTCGGGCGGCGCCATGCGCGCATCCGAGGCCGCCAGCGCCGCCAGCCAGCCGTCCAGCCCGGCCCCGGAATGGATGGCGACCAGATCGGCCACCTCCGGCGCGCCGTCCTCGACCATCGCATCCAGCACCTCGGCGCGCAGCAGGGCGGCGCTGCGGTCGTCCAGTTCGGCAAAGCCGTGGGGCACCCCGGCCTCCAGCGGAAAGCGGCGCAGGACGGCGGCACAAAAGGCATGGATCGTCTGGACCTTGAGGCCGCCGGGCGCCTCGATGGCGCGGGCGAACAGGCGCCGCGCCTCGCCCAGGTCGGCGCCCTCGCCGGCGCCGATGGCGGCCAGCCGGGCGCGCAGGTCCGGCTCGGGCAGCATCGCCCATTCGCCCAGCCGCGACAGCAGGCGGTTCTGCATCTCGGTCGCGGCGGCCTTGGTATAGGTCAGGCACAGGATGCGCTCGGGCGCGCAGCCGCCCAGCAGCAGCCGCGCCACCCGGTCGGTCAGCACCCGCGTCTTGCCCGAGCCTGCATTCGCCGTCAGCCAGGTCGAGGCCAGCGGATCGGCGGCGCGGTTCTGCGCAAAGGTGGCGTCGTCGCCCACGCTCATGGCGCGCCCTCTTCCTCGGCCATGCCCTCACCGCCGCCCAAGCCCACGCGGACAGGCCGGGCCTTGTCGGCCAGCGACCATTCGCCAAAACGGGCCAGATGGGCGTAATCGCCGACATGCTGGGCCTTTTCCAGCCGGCTCAGCGCGGCAAAGCCCCGCGCGCCAGCCTGATAAAGGGTCAGCAGCGCGTCCAGCCGCGCCCATGCCTCGCGCGCGGTGTCCTCGGTCACGTCGCGCGGCTCTGTCCGCCCCTCGCCGCCCAAGGCGATATAGGCAACCCCGGCCAGGGGCGCCGGCGCCAGCCCGTCGAAGGCGCCGCGCAGGACCAGCGCCGCCGTCAGCGGCAGTTGCTTGTCGAAGGCGGCGATCTGCTTGTCGGTCGGCAGGCGCCCGGACTTGTAGTCATAGACCCAGATCGCCCCCGCCCCGTCGCGGTCCAGCCGGTCGGGCCGTGCCGTCAGCCGCACGCCGGATTGCGGCAGGGGCGCGCCGCCGCCGCGCTCGACCACCACCGGCTGCTGCACGGCCAGCCGCGCGGCGTCATCGGCGGCCAGCCGTGCGGCGATGGCGGTCAGGCGGGCGTCCAGGAACACCCGCTCGGCCGGCCAGGGCACATTGGCGGCGAGGACGCGGACGGTGACGGCGCGGAAATGCGCCTCCAGCGCCGCCGCATCCGGGCCGATGGCGGCGAGGTTGCGGGTGACGGCCTCGGCGATCTCGTGCAGCAGGGTGCCGCGCAGGCGCGGGTCGTCGGGGCGCGGATGTAGCGGTGCCAGCGGCCGCAGGCGCAGGATCTTCTCGGCATAGACCCCATAGGGATCGCGGATCAGTCGGCTGACCTGCGTGACGGAAATCTCGGCCAGCGCATCACGCGGCGGGATCGGCGCCGGGCGTGGCGCCGGCGGATTGGCCTTGCGTACGGCATCGCGCGGCCGGGCCAGAGCCTCGGCCAGCACCAGCCAGCGCGCGCCGCGCGCCCGCATCCCGGCCAGCGCCTCGGCCCCGCCCTGCGCCGGCAGCCCGCCCAGCAGGTTGGTCAGCCGGTTCAGCCAGCGCGCGGGCACGGTCTCGGCATCGGCGTCGCGGCGGGCGCGGGTCAGCATGACGCGCGGCGCCGCCAGCCCCTGCTGGAAGTCGTGCGCCGACAGGCCGATGGCGCGCTCCGGCAGGTCGAGGCCGGCCGACAGGCGCATGGCACGGCTCAGCCACGGGTCGGGCGCCGGGGTCTGCGGCCAGCCGCCTTCATTCAGCCCGCCCAGGATCACGAATCCGGTGGCATCGGTGCGGGCCTCGCGCGGGCCGCGGATGCGGATCAGCGGATGCGCCCCCGGCTCGGCCCGCAGCGCCTGCGCATCGAGTTGCTGGCCGACCAGCGCCGCGAAATCAGGCGCGGCAAGGCGGTGATGGTCGCGCGCGGCGCGGGCCAGACCCGACAGCACCGCGTGGCTGAGACGCCCGGCCTCGTCGTGCCACAGCGCCGCACCGTCGCCGGACGGACCGGCGGCGAGGGACTCGGCCAGCTCGGTCAACTCGGCCAGCCGCGCCGAAACCGGGCGCTCGGCCCGATCCGTGGCCAGCGGCGCGATGCGGGTCAGGATGCCGGCCAGCCAACCGGCCCAAGGGCCACGGTCCGGGCGGCGCCCGCCCCATTCGCGCAGAAAGCCGGCATCGGGAAAGGCCGGCCCCTTCGCGCGCAGGTGCAATTCCAGATCGCGGGCATGGCGCAGATGCTCGCCCCGCGCGTCCATCGCAACCCTCTGGTTCTTCAGCAGGATCACCAGCCCGTCCACCGCCAGCGCCCTGCCGTTCAGCCCGGCAAGCTGGCGCAGGAACAGCCCCGCCGCCGACAGCGACAGCGGCCGCCCGGCACTGTCGTCGGGGATCAGCCGCCAGCGGTCCAGCGCCGCCGTCACCCGCCGCGTCAGGCCCCGGTCGGCGGCGATCAGCGTGACCGGCTGGCCGGCCTCGACCGCCTCGCGCATGGCCAGCGCGATGGCATCGGCCTCGGCCTGCGGCTGATCGGCTTCGATCAGCGTGATGCCCTCGGTGGCGGCCAGCAGGTTGCCAAGCGCCGGCCCCTCGGCCACCCATTGATCCGTCACCGGCGCCGGGCGCAGGGCCAGCCCCACCAGCCGCGTGCGCGGGCTGGCGGATGTCTCGCCATGCCACAGGCGAGGGCGGCCGAACGCGGCCACAAGGGGGGCAAAGCGGGCCTGCGGATGCTCCTCGGCGCGGTCGTGCAGCAGGCGCTGCCACAGGCTATCGGGTTCGGAGAAATCAAAGCCGGGCAGGACGACGGCGCCTTCGGGCAGGCGCGCCACGGCCTGCATGAAGCCCCGCGTCGCCCCGTGCGAGCCGGTCGAGCCGGCGACGATCACCGGCCCCTGCGGCAGGTTGCGCCCCTCGGCCCAGTCGCGGGCCAGCGCCTCGGCGGCGGCGCGCTGGCGGGCCTCGCGGTCGATGGGGTCGGGGCGCAGATAGGCGCGGGCGGCAATGCGCAGGAAGGCCAGCGCGCGCTGCCAATGGGCGGCATGCTCGCCCACGTCGATGCGGTCCAGCGCATCGGCATCCGCGCCTTCAAGCTGCATCTCGGCCATCAGCGCGGCCAGCGACTGCGCCAGCGCGGGCACCGACTGGCCGGCGATCAGGTCCGGCTGGGCGCGGGCGGCGGCCTCGATCAGGCTGGCGAGGTCGAGCATCCGGGTCAGCGGCGATTCCAGCGGCCCGCCGCCCAGATCGGCGATCAGCCGCATCCGCGGCAGCAGCCGCGCGCCGGCGCGGTCGAAGGCCTCGCGCACCGCCCGCAAGGTGCGGGACGCATTGAGGTAGAGCGTCACCTGCGCCAGCGCCTCCGGCGGGCGGGCGTCATGGCGCGCCAGCAGGCCGGCGACCAGATCGCCCGCGAAATCCGCGCCGGGCGGCAGCGCGTAAAGCCCCCTCACGGCCCGCCCGCCAGCAGCGATTCGGCCAGCGGAATCGCCTCGGGCCGGCCCACGTCGCACCAGCCGCCGGGGTGGATCAGGCCAAAGGCGCGGCCATCGGCAAGGATGCGGTCCCAGACGCGGTTAAGGGAAAACGCCGCTTCCGGCACCTCGGCCAGCCGGGCGGGATTCAGGACCGAGGCCCCGGCATAGACGAAATCGCCCTTCCGGCTCAGCCGGTTATCGGCACCCAGTGCGAAATCCCCGCCGCCCAGCCGCGCCCCGGCCCGCGCCAGCGGCACCAGCATCAGCAGCGCATCCATCCGCGCGCCGTCCCATCCCGCGCGCAGCGCCGCGACGGGGTTGGGACCGGTCCAGACGCAATCGGGGTTCAGAGTCAGCACCGGGCCGGGCGGCAGCAGCGGCAGCGCCTTGCGCAAGCCGCCGCCGGTCTCCAGCAGCGCCGCCGATTCGTCGGAAATCGCCACCCCGGTCCCCGCCAGATGCGCGGCGATCTGGGCGCCGAGGTGATGGGTGTTCACCACGACATGCCGCGCGCCGCCCGCCCGCGCCAGCTCCAGCGCGCGATCCAGCAGCGGGCGCCCGGCGACGGGGATCAGCGGCTTGGGGATGCGGTCGGTCAGCGGCGCCATGCGGGTGCCCTTGCCGGCGGCGAACAGCATCAGCGCGTCGGGGATCATCGCCGGGCCTCGGGCGGGGGGACGGCGGCGAGGGCTTCGGCCAGTTCCGCCAGCGCCGGATGCGCCAGATCGCGGCGCAGCGCGTCCCAGACGCGGGGCATGAACTCCAGGTAGCGCGGCTTTCCGTCGCGCTGCGCCAGCCGGGTGAAAATCCCCAGAATCCGCAGGTTGCGCTGGGCACCCAGCAGGGCATAGGCGGCGCGGAACCCGGCCGCATCGACGCCGGTGCGAGCGATATAGCGGCTGATGGCGGCCTCCTCGATCGCGGGCGGCACATCGCGGCGGGCGTCTTGCAGGCAGGAGACCAGATCATAAGCAGGATGCGCCGCCACCGCGTCCTGAAAGTCGATCAGCCCCAGCGGGTCGCCCCAGAAGATGTTCTCGGCATGGAAATCGCGCAGGGCGCAGACCGGCGCCGCATCCGCACACAGCCGCGCATGCAGCCGGGCGACGATCGGGCCGAGCGGCGGGGCGTCGGGCGCATACCATTCGCCGAACAGCCCCACCTGATCGGCCAGTTCCGGCCCGCCCAGAGGGGCCACGAAATCCGGCGGTGCGTGGCTGTGCAGGTCCACCAGCAGGTCGGTGACGCGCGCATAGGCCTCCGGCGCAAGCTCCGGCTCGGCCGCCAGCCGGCGGGCCAGCAGGTCGTCGCCCAGATCCTCGATCAGCAGCAGGCCCTCGGCCGGGTCGGCGGCAAATATCTCGGGCGCATGAAAGCCGCGCGCCCGCAGCCATTCGGTCATCGAGATATAGGCGCCCATGCTGCCCGGCGGCGCGTCCATCAGCATCGCCCGCGCCCCGTCCGGCCGGTGCAGGCGGAAATAGCGCCGGGCCGAGGCGTCGCCGGCCAGCGGCGCCAGCCAGGCCTCGCCCCAGCCGGCGCGGTCGGTCAGCGCGGCGATGGCACCGGCCCGCGCCATCCGCGACCAGCGGGCGGGATTGCCCGACAGGGTGATGCGCCGCAGGTCGGGCGCCTCGGGCAGCGGCGCGATCTGGATGCGCAGCGCCTCGGCCGGCGCCATGTCCAGCCGGTCCGGCCATTCGATCAGGCAGATGGCATGGTCCATCGCCTCGTCCAGCCCCAGCTCGGCCAGCTCGCCCGGATCGGCGAGGCGATACAGGTCGGCATGCCAGACCTCGCCCCCGGTCGGCGCATCCGCATAGGTCTGCACCAGCGTGAAGGTCGGGCTGGGCACCTCGGCGCCGGGATCGCCGGCGCGGGCGCGGATGAAGGCGCGGGCGAGATGGCTTTTGCCGGCGCCCACCGGCCCCTCCAGCAGGAACACGTCGCCGGGCCGCGCCAGAGCCGCCAGCGCGCGGCCAAGCGCGGCGGTGCGGGCCTCGTGGGCGGTATGGGTGGCAAGCCGGGTCATCGCATCGTTTCTAGCGCGCGGGCGACGGGGCGCAAGCGCCTCTCGTCCGGCCGGGACATGCCCCGAATCACCCGGAGGCGAGGCGCGAGTGATGTATCGACGCAACAATTCCACCGGGGTCACGGGAAAAATCGCAAGAGAAGGGGGTCGCCGCCTCTTTTCATTAACCATGCGGAAGGAAAATCGGCCTAAAGTTGCATCAAGATCACATACATCGCGGGAGGGCAGAATGCTTCGCACCATCGCCATCGGCAGTAGCATCCTGGTCCAGGGCCAGCCCGAAGGGGTGATGCCGGACGGAAAGCTGGTTCTGCGCGTGGGGGACCGGCTGTTGCAGGGCTGGCCGGTCGATTTCCTGCCCTTGCCCAAGGCCGCCGCCGAAACCCCCGCCCTGACGCCGGCCTGAACCGGCAGCCCTCACCGTCAAGGAAAAGGGGCGGCCCCGCGCGGGACCGCCCCTTGTTTCTGCCCGGAATACGGGATCAGAGGCTGCGTTCGACCGATTCGCGCTCGAAGATCTCGATGACATCGCCCTTGCGGATGTCGTCGTAATTCTCGAAGGCCATGCCGCATTCCTGACCGGACTGGACTTCCTTCACCTCGTCCTTGAAGCGTTTCAGCGTCTTCAGCGTGCCCTCGTGGATGACCACGTTGTCGCGCAGCAGACGCACGCCGGCGGAACGCCGGGCCACGCCCTCGGTGACGATGCAGCCGGCGACATTGCCGACGCCGGAGACGCGGAACACTTCCTTGATCTCGGCATAGCCGATGAAATGCTCGCGGATTTCGGCGGACAGCAAGCCCGAGGCCGCCGCCTTGATATCATCCACCAGATCGTAAATGATGGAATAATAACGGATTTCCACGCCCTTCTGGTTGGCGGCATTCCGCGCCGGGGCATTGGCCCGGACGTTGAAGCCGATGACCGGGGCGCGGCTGGCCTCGGCCAGGCCCACATCCGATTCGGTGATCGCGCCGACGCCGTAATGAAGCACGCGCACGCGCACCTCGTCGTTGCCGATCTTTTCCAGCGCCTGCACGATGGCCTCGGCGGAACCCTGCACATCGGCCTTCACCACCACCGGCAGTTCGGCCACGCTCTGGTCGGCCTTGGCCTTGGCCAGCATCTGGTCCAGCGTGATCGCGGCACCGGCGGCGGCACGCTTGTCCTTGGCCTGCTGGATGCGATAGTCGGCGATCTCGCGGGCCTGGGCCTCGGTCTCGACCACGTTCAGCACGTCGCCGGCCTCGGGCGTGCCGTGCAGGCCCAGAACCTCGACCGGAACCGAAGGCCCGGCCTCGTCCACCCGCTCGCCCTGGTCGTTGATCAGCGCCCGGACCTTGCCCCATTGCTCGCCCACGACGAAGATGTCGCCGCGCTTCAGCGTGCCGTGCTGGACCAGGACCGTCGCCACGGGACCGCGGCCCACGTCAAGCTGGGCCTCGATCACCGCGCCCTGCGCGGCGCGATCCGGGTTGGCCTTCAACTCCAGAATCTCGGCCTGAAGCGCGATGGCCTCCAGCAACTGGTCGATGCCCTTGCCGGTCTTGGCCGAGATTTCCACGTCCTGCACGTCGCCGGACATTTCCTCGACCACGACCTCGTGTTGCAGCAGGTCGGTGCGGACCTTCTGCGGGTTGGCGGTGGGCTTGTCGATCTTGTTGATGGCCACGATCATCGGCACCTTGGCGGCGCGGGCGTGGTTGATGGCCTCGACCGTCTGCGGCATCACCGCGTCGTCGGCGGCCACGACCAGCACCACGATATCCGTCACATTGGCACCGCGCGCCCGCATCGAGGTAAACGCCGCGTGGCCGGGCGTGTCCAGGAAGGTCAGCACCGCCCCGTTCGCCGCCTTCACCTGATAGGCGCCGATATGCTGGGTGATGCCGCCGGCCTCGCCGGAGACCACGTTGGCATTGCGGATCGCGTCCAGAAGGCTGGTCTTGCCGTGGTCGACATGGCCCATGATGGTGACGATCGGCGGGCGCGGGCGCAGGTCCTCGGCCTTGTCCTCGACGGTGTCGATGACCTGCTCCACATCCGAATCCGAGACGCGGATGGCGTTGTGGCCGAATTCGTCGATCACCAGCTCGGCGGTGTCGGCGTCGATGGCCTGGTTCATGGACACCATCATGCCCATCTTCATCAGCACCTTGACCACATCGGCGGCGCGCTCGGCCATGCGGTTGGCCAGTTCCTGCACGACGATGGTTTCGGGCAGCTGCACGTCGCGCGCCTGCTTTTCGGCGCGCTGGCCCATGCCCATCGCCTTCTGGCGGGCCTTTTCCTGCTTGCGCTTCATCGCGGCCAGGCTGCGCTGGCGCCCGCCCTCGCCGTCGAGGGCCTGGCTGACCGACAGCTTGCCCGAGCGGCGGCCGTCATCGCGCGCACCCTTGCCGCGCGCGTCGCGGTCGGGGGTGGTGCCGCGGTCGGCGCGGTCGCGGTCGGTCTTGCCGCGCGGGGTGGCGCTGACGCCCTTGGTCTCGGCGCGCAGCGCCGCGGCCTCGGCGGCGGCGCGGTCCATCGGCGTGGCGGCACCCTCGGCCGGCTTGGCCTTGGAGACCTCGGCCTTGCGCTGGGCGCGGACCTCGGCCTCGCGGGTCTTGCGCTCCTCCTCCTCGGCCTTGAGGCGCAGGGCTTCCTCGCGCTCGCGATCCTCGCGCTCCTTGGCCTCGGCCTCGGCACGGCGGCGCTCGCGCTCCTCCTCGCGGGCCTTTTCCTCGGCCGCGCGGGCGGCGGCTTCCTCGACCTCGCGGGCCTTGGCGGCCTGAAGCGCCTTCAGCCGGCGCTCCATCTCGGCCTCGGAGATCCCGGCCGGGCGGCGCACGGCGCCGGACGCGGCGGCAAGGCCGGTCATGGGCGCGGCCGCGGCCGGCTTGGCCGCCGGCTTCACCACGCGCTTGCGCTTGGTCTCGACCACGACGCTCTTGGTGCGGCCATGCGAGAAACTTTGCTTGACCTGGCCGGGGCGCTGACCGCCACCCAGCCCCAGAGGTTTTTTACCGTCCTTGTCGTCGCTCATACCGTTTTAGAACCCTTCCCGACAGTCTCGATCATACTGCCGTCATGCCCGCGCAGACCAGACAGTCTACCCGCGTCGCGAATTACCTTTTTGGTCAGGCCGCCCGGCGCAAGCGCGCTGTGTATCGCATGCGCGCGGCCGAAAGCCAAACCCATTTCTTCAGCCGTCAGGCAGCCGAACCAGCGGCCCCCTTCCGGCGTCCATAACCGCCCCTTGCCGCGGTCCGAGCCGTCGCTGGCCTGAAGCAGCACCTTGGCCTGCCCGCGCGAGAGCCATTCCTTGACCTTCTCGAAGCCGCAGACCGCCAGCCCGGCCTTGCGCGCCAGCGAAACCGACTGGATGACCTGCCGCGCCAGCCCGTCCTCGACCTGTGCGACCAGCCCTTCCGGCACCCTGGCCTGCGCCCGCGCCGCGCGCGAGAACAGATTCTTCGCCACGGCCTTGTCCAGCTCCGCGCGCCCCGCCGTGACCCAGATGCCCCGGCCCGGCAGCTTTTCGGCCAGGTCCGGCACCACGGTCCCGTCCGGGGCCAGCACGAAGCGGATCAGCCCGGCCTTGCCGCCGGTCTCGCCGGTGACGATGCAGCGCCGTTCCGGCTGATCCCGTTCCTTGTCGCGCCCGCCCCGGCTCATGTCGCTTGCGGGGCTGTTCAGGCCCCGGCCTCCCCGGTTTCTTCCTCGGCGTCCGGCTCGTCCAGCAGCTCGGTCGGATCGACCCAGCCCAGCATGACGCGCGCGGTCATCACCATGTGCTGCGCATCCTCCAGCGAGACGCCGAACGGTTCCAGCACCCCGTCATCCTTGACGCGCTGGCCGTTCTGGGTGGTCCAGCCGCCGGCCAGTTCCCAGTCGGCGCAGGTGGCGAAATCCTCCAGCGACTTCACGTCGTCCTTGGCCAGCGCCTCGACCATCTGCGGGGTCAGCCCCTCGAAATGGATCAGGCTGTCCTCGGCGCCCAGCGCGCGGGCGTTTTCCAGCGCGGCATTGGCCTGGGCCTCCAGATAGTCGCGGGCACGGGCCTGCAATTCCTGCGCGGTGGATTCGTCCACGCCCTCGATGCCCAGAAGCTCGTCCAGCTCCACATAGGCAATCTCGTCCAGATTTGCAAAGCCCTCGGCCACCAGAAGCTGGGCGAAGAACTCGTCCAGGTCCAGCGTCTGCATGAACAGTTGCGTGCGGGCGTTGAACTCGGCCTGACGACGCTTGGATTCCTCCTCCTCGGTGAGGATGTCGATATCCAGACCCGTCAGCTGGCTGGCCAGCCGCACGTTCTGGCCGCGCCGGCCGATGGCCAGCGAAAGCTGCTCCTCGGGCACCACGACCTCGATGCGGGGCGCGTCCTCGTCGAAGACGACCTTGCTGACCTCGGCCGGTTGCAGGGCGTTGACAAGGAAGGTGGCCTGATCCTCGTTCCACGGGATGATGTCGATCTTTTCGCCCTGCAACTCGCCCACGACGGCCTGCACGCGGCTGCCGCGCATGCCGACGCAGGCGCCCACCGGGTCGATGGAGTTGTCATAGGAAATCACGGCGATCTTGGCGCGCGAGCCGGGATCGCGGGCCACGGCCTTGATCTCGATGATGCCGTCATAGATTTCCGGCACCTCCATCTTGAACAGCTCGGCCATGAATTGCGGATCGGTGCGCGACAGGAATATCTGCGGGCCGCGCGCCTCGCGGCGCACGTCCTTGACATAGGCGCGGATGCGGTCGTTGGGGCGATAGGATTCGCGGCCGATCTTTTCGTTGCGGCGCAGGATCGCCTCGCCACGGCCCACATCGACGATGATGTTGCCGTATTCCTCGCGCTTGACGATGCCGTTGATGATGGTGCCGGCGCGGTCCTTGAATTCCTCATACTGGCGGTCGCGCTCGGCCTCGCGGACCCGTTGCAGGATCACCTGCTTGGCGGATTGCGCGGCGATGCGGCCCAGCTCGACCGGGGGCACCTGTTCGGAAAACACGTCGCCGATCTGCGGGCCGCCGGCGAAATCCGTGACCGGCGCACCATCGCGCAGCCAGTGATTGCCGGGCAGGGTCGGCTCGAAATAGGGGCGGGCGTCGCGGGGGCTGAACTGGGCCTGGTGGTTCTCGACCAGCTCCTCCTCGGTCACGGTGCGCACGCGGGTGAAGGTGGCGTTGCCGGTCTTGCGGTCGATGCGCACCCGGATGTCCATGTCGGCGCCATAGCGGGACTTTGCCGCGCGGGCGAGGCTGTCCTCCATCGCCTCGATCACCAGATCGGGGTCGATCATCTTCTCGCGCGCGACCGCCTCGGCGGTCTGCAACAGCTCAAGCTGATTGGCAGAGGTGATGGCCATCTGTCACTCCTTGCGGGCGGCATCATCGCCGCTGTCGTCGTTTTCGGTCTCGATCTCGTCGAAGGCGGCCTCGTCGAGGTCGGGCGCCCCGCCCTCCTTGCGCGCCTTCAGCATCAGGGCGATCAGCTCATCCGTCAGCACCAGTTTCGCATCCGACAGCCAGTCGAAATGCAGCCCCACGGTCTGGACCTGGCCGCCGATGTCGAGATTGACCAGCACCTCGTCGCCCTCGACGCCGGCCAGCTCGCCCTTGAACCGCTTGCGGCCGTCGATGGGCTGGCTGGTCTCCAGCCTCGCCTCGTAGCCCTCGAAGGTGGCGAAATCCTTCAGCCGGGTCAGCGGGCGGTCGATGCCGGGGCTGGAGACCTCCAGGTGATAGGGGTCCTCCAGCGGGTCCTCGACATCCATGACCGCGCTGACGGCGGTGGAAATATCGGCGCAGTCGTCGACGGTGATGCCGCCCTCGGGCCGGTCGGCCATGATCTGGAGGGTGGCGGTCTTGCCACCCTGAAGGCGCAGGCGCACCAGCTCGAAACCGAGGCCCTCGATCACCGGGCGCACGATCTCGGCCAGCCGGCGGTCGATGGCCGTGCGGGCGATCAGGTCGGTCTCGTGCGGGTCGGCGGTGCCGGTGGACATGTTCCATCCCCAAAAACGCAAAGCGGGCCGTGGCGGCCCGCAAGGTGATCCGGTTGGGCGGGTTGTGGAGGCCCGCGCCGCTGTTGGTCAAGCATCTAGCGCGACTCGACCGGGATTGCAAGAGATTGCACGGCGCGCAGCAATTCGGCGGCGATGGCCGGCTCGGACATGGCATGGCCGGCCCCGGCGACCAGGCGCAACTGCGCGGCCGGCCAGTGTTCGGCCAGCGCGAAGCCGGCGGCGGGCGGACAGATCACGTCCTGCCTGCCGTGGACGATCACCGCCGGCAGATGCGCGATGCGCGGCAGGTCGCGCAGAAGCTGGTCCTCGTCCAGAAAGCAGCCGTTGCGGAAGTAATGGCATTCCAGCCGGGCGAAGGCATGGGCGTGGTCCGGCGCGCCGCCGCTGTCGCCCAGCGGCGCATGCAGGCCGGACAGCGCATTCTCCCAATGCGTCCAGATGCGGGCATGGGCCATCTCCTGCGCGCGGTCGCCGCTGAACAGCCGGCGGTGATAGGCGGCCACCATGTCGTGGCGCTCCTCGGGCGGGATCGGGGCGCAGAACCCGGCCCAGAGGTCGGGAAAGAACCGCGCCGCACCGCCGCCATAGAACCAGTCCACATCGGCGCGCCGGGCCAGGAACACGCCGCGCAGCACCAGCGCCTCGACCGCATCGGGCTGCGCCTGCGCATGGGCCAGCGCCAGCGTCGCCCCCCAGCTGCCGCCGAACAGCGTCACCGGGCCGAGGTCCAGCGCCGCCCGGATCGCCTCGATGTCGCCGATCAGGTCCTGCGTGGTATTGGCCTCGACCAAGGCATGCGGGGTCGAACGCCCGCAGCCCCTTTGATCGAACAGCACCACCCGCCAGTGGCGCGGATCGAAGAAGCGGCGCATGAACGGGCTGCACCCGCCCCCCGGCCCGCCATGCAGCACGATCACCGGCCGGCCGCGCGGATTGCCGCATTGCTCGACGTAAAGCCGGTGGGTGCCGTCGCGGTCCAGCATGCGGCGGTCGAACGGCTCGACCGCCGGCCACATGCCCCCGTTTCGGATTTGCTCTGCCGTCAGGTCCATGCTTGGGTTATAGGGGGGGACGATCGGCACCGAAAGGGCCGGCTTGGGTGAAGGCAATGCGCGAACAGACCAGTATCGACCCCGCCGAGGTGGCGAAATTCGAGGCGATGGCGGCCGAGTGGTGGGACCCTGCCGGCAAGTTCAAGCCCCTGCACATGCTGAACCCGGTGCGGCTGGACTACGTCACCGAACGGCTGGCGGCCCAGTTCGACCGCGACCTGCGCGCGCCCCGGCCCTTGCAGGGGCTGCGGGTGCTGGACATCGGATGCGGCGGCGGGCTGATGGCCGAGCCTCTGGCCCGGCTGGGCGCCGATGTGGTGGGCGCGGATGCGGCGGGCGGCAATATCCGCGTGGCCGCGCTGCATGCGGCGCAGGCGGGGCTGGCGATCGACTATCGCGAGACCACGGCCGAGGCCCTGGCCGCCGGGGGCGAGGTGTTCGACGCGGTGATGGCGCTGGAGATCGTCGAGCATGTCGCCGATCCGGCCGCCTTCCTGGCCACCTGCGCGCAATTGACGCGGCCGGACGGCGCGGTGGTGGCCAGCACGCTGAACCGCACGGCGAAAAGCTTTGCGCTGGGCATCGTGGGGGCGGAATGGGTGATGCGCTGGCTGCCCAGGGGCACCCATGACTGGCGCCGCTTCATCACCCCCGCCGAGCTGGACGCCATGCTGGAACAGGCCGGCCTGACCCCGCGCGACCATCGCGGCATGGTCTTCGACCCGTTGGGCTGGTCGTGGTCGCTGTCGACGCGCGATCTGGGATGCAACTATATCGCGACGGCGACGAAGGCGGGATAATCCGCCCCGCGACCACGCAGACTTATCCACGCCCGGAGACCCCCAGGAGTCGGAGGGGGTGGGTAAGTCGGGCAGCCCACGCGGCGTTGTGGATCGAAAGACACCGCACCCCGCCGGGGATGATAGGCGCGGGCAGTCCCCTTAGGTTGCCATGTCACGACGGCCGACCCTGATGCAGGGCGGATATGTCGTCGGGCATTGCGGGCAATCCTCATGCCCCGCGACCACGCAGACTTATCCACACCCGGAGACCCCGGGAGTCGGATTGGGTGGGCAAGTCGGACCATAGGCGCCGCGGGGGAGTACCCCCGGCGGTGCGCGCAGCCCGCAAACCGACCACCCCCGCCTTGTTGTCCGAGCGCATTCCAGACGGTGCGTGCAAACACGCCCGCTGCAAACCCCACCGGATGTAGGGTGCGTGTTTACACGCACCGTTCCCGGACGCGCCCCGGCACCCCCCCCCGCGCCCGTCAAAGCCCCAGCATCGCGTCCAGCCTGCCGGCGCGGTCCAGCGCGGCCAGGTCGTCGCTGCCGCCGATGCCCTCGCCGTCGATGAAGATCTGCGGAACGGTGCGGCGGCCCTCGGCGCGGGCCGCCATCTCGGCCCGGCGCTCGGGCGCGGCGCCCACGTCGATCAGCTCATAGCCGACGCCCTTCTTCTCCAGCAGCGCCCGCGCGCGGTGGCAATAGGGGCAGGTGGCGGTCGCATAGACCTCGATCTTCGGCATTCCGGCGTTCCTTTCGCGTCTGGACTGGGGGTGCGCGCCCCAATCTAGGCATCCCGCACCGCCCGCGCCAGCACCGCCACCGAAACCGAGGCCGCGCCCGCCTCCAGCACCGCCTCCGCGGCCACGGAAAGCGTCGCGCCCGAGGCCATCACGTCATCGACCAGCAGCACCGGCCGCCCCCTCACCCTCGCCGCCCGCCGCGCCGGCACCGCCATCGCCCCGCGCAGGTTGTCGAATCGCTCGGCCAGAGAACCATGCCCCTGCATCGGCGTATGCCGCCGCCGCGCCAGCCCGCCCGGCAGCAGGGCCAGCCCGTGCGCCCGCGCCACCACCCCGGCCAGCAGCCCCGCCTGGTTATAGCGCCGGCGCAGCAGCCGGCGCGGATGCAGCGGCACCGGCACCACCACCATGCCCGGCACGACCAGGGGCGCCGCCGCCTCGGCCAGCCAGCCGCCCAGCACCGGGACCAGATCGGCGCGGTCGCCATGCTTCAGGGCCAGCACCAGCCGCCGCCCGGCGCCGCGATAGACCAGGGCGGCCCGCGCCCCCTGCCAGACCCGCGGCATGGTGGCGCAGGCATCGCAGCGATCCCCCTCCTCCAGCCCGGCGGGCATGGGCGCCCCGCAACCCGCGCAGGCGCCTTCGCCGACGAATTCCGCCTCGGCCCAGCAGGCGGGACACAGCGCGCCGAACCGCCCGACCGCGGCCCCGCAGCCGGGGCATTGCGCCGGATAGACCAGCCCGATCGCACCTTCCCATAGTCGCGAAAGCGCCTTAGGGTCCGCCATCATGTCGCCCGCCTCCATGCCATCGCCGCGCCGCCTGACCGACCGTGCGGCTCTGAGCCAGCATCGTGCCCGTGCCCGCCGGTCCGCCCGACCGGCCGATTTCCTGCACCGAATCGCCCGCCTCGAAGTCGAGGATAGGCTGGCAGAGGTTAACCGAACCTTTACGAATCCCGCCATCGTCACCGGCTGGCCGGAATTCTGGGCCGACCTGCGCCCCGATGCCCGCATCCTGCCCGACGAGGACCGGCTGGACCTCGAACCCGGCGCGCATGACCTGATCGTTCACGCCATGTCGCTGCACTGGGCCGACGACCCGGTGGGCCAGATCGTGCAATCGGCCCGCGCCCTGCGCCCCGACGGGCTGTTCCTGGCCGCCCTGCCCGGCGGCGAGACCCTCGCCCCGCTGCGCGCCGCGCTGATGCAGGCCGAGGCCGAGGTCAGCGGCGGTGCCTCGCCCCGCGTGCTGCCGATGGCCGAGATCCGCGACCTCGGCGGGCTGCTGGCGCGGGGCGGCCTGGCGCTGCCGGTGGCCGATCTGGTCAGCCAGCAGGCCAGCTATCGCGACGCGCTGCACCTGATGCGGGACCTGCGGGACATGGGCGAAAACAATGCCTTGGCCGACCGCCTGCGCCACCCGACACGCCGCACCGTCCTTGCCCGCGCGGCGGAAATCTACGCCGCCGCCAATCCCGACCCGGATGCGCCGGGCCGGGTTCTGGCCCGTTTCGACCTGATCTTCCTGACCGGCTGGGCGCCGTCGGAAAACCAGCAAAAACCCCTCCGCCCCGGCTCGGCCCGCACGTCGCTGGCCGCGGCCCTCAATGCCAGGAGCACGCCGTGACCCAGCACGCCCCCGCCAACCACCCCGCCCTGCCGCGCGAACGCATCGGCGTGCTGGTCGCCAATCTCGGCACGCCGGACGGCTACGACTATTGGTCGATGCGGCGCTATCTGAACGAATTCCTCTCCGACAAGCGGGTGATCGACTATCCGTGGTGGAAATGGCAGCCGATATTGCAGGGGATCATCCTGACCAAGCGCCCCTTCACCTCGGGCGCCAATTACAAGCTGATCTGGAACGAGGAGGCCAACGAAAGCCCGATGCTGACGCTGACCAAGCGCCAGATCGCCGCGCTGCAAACCGCCTGCGCCGCCCGCTGGGGGGATGACGTGCTGGTCGATTTTTGCATGCGCTATGGCAATCCCTCGACGCAATCGGTGCTGGAGAAGATGACCGCCGCCGGCTGCCGGCGCATCGTGTTCCTGCCGCTTTATCCGCAATATGCCGGCGCCACCACCGCCACCGCCAACGACCAGCTTTTCCGCGCGCTGATGAAGCAGAAATGGCAGCCCTCGGTGCGCACGGTGCCGGCCTATTTCGACCGCCCCGACTATATCGCGGCGCTGGCGGATTCCGTCACGCGCGGGCTGGACGGGCACCGGCCGCAGAAACTGGTCGCCAGCTATCACGGCATGCCGAAACGCTATCTTGAGGAGGGCGATCCCTATCATTGCCAATGCCGGAAGACCACGCGGCTGCTGCGCGCGGCGCTGGGCTGGGAGGCGGACCGCATCGACACCACCTTCCAGTCGGTCTTCGGCAGCGAGGAATGGCTGCGCCCCTATACGGTCGAGCATGTGGCGGACCTGGCCCGGCAGGGGATCACCGACATCGCCGTGATCTCGCCCGCCTTCGCCACCGACTGCATCGAGACGCTGGAGGAAATCCAGGGCGAGATCCAGGACGCCTTCAAGGCGGCCGGCGGGCAGCGGTTCACCTATATTCCCTGCCTGAACGACGATCCCCTGCATATCGCCATGCTGACCGACCTGATCGCCGACAACCTCGCCGGCTGGACATGAAGAAGGGGGCCGCAGCCCCCTTTTCGCGCCGAAACCGCGTGCCGGTCAGATGATCAGCACCTGCGTGCCGATCCTGGACAGGCCGAACAGCTCCTTGATGTGTTCGTTGTAGAGGCCCACGCAGCCGTTCGAGGACCGGCGCCCGATCTTGCGCGTGTCATGGGTGCCGTGGATGCGGTAATATTCCCAGCTGAGCCAGAGCGCATGCGTGCCCATCGGATTGTCCGGGCCGGGCGGCACGAAATCCGGCCAGTCGGGATTGCGGGCCTTCATCGAGGGGGTCGGCGCCCAGCTGGGGCCTTCGACCTTCTTGATGATCTCGGACCGGCCGCGGCGGCTGAGGTCGTCCGAGACCGGAATCGACGAGGGATAGACCCGCCAGGTCACGCCGTCCTCGCCCCAGAAGGTCACGGTGCGCGACGTGAAGTCGCACAGGATGCAGCCATTGGTCAGGCTGGGAAAGAACTCGCGCCAGTCCTGATGCATGCGGAAGCTGGAGATGTTGCGCCGCGCGTCCTGTTCGGCATCGTATTGCACCACGCCGGCGTCCGGGGTGGCGCCGCCCGCGCCCTGCTGGACCTGCATCTGGCCGGTATAGGGGTCGATCTGCTGGCCGAAGGCCGGCAGCGCCAGACCGGCGGTCACGCCACCGGCGGCGGCGGCCATGAACCCGCGTCGGCTGACGCCTGTCATGCTATCCTTGCTCATCATCGTCTCCTCAATTCGGCCGTCTTGCCTCGGGGGGCGCGGCCTTGGCTGTATCCACCGGCCCCGCCCGAGCGAGGCCGTGCTGATCCTGCGCGTATATCCGCCGCCGCCCTGGAGCAATTCAAACCGGCGTCATAAGCCAGTCTGGCACGGAATTTGCCGGAAAGGTGCAGCAGGCGGGCCACAGAACGGCATTCTCACGCGAAATTGCAGTGGTTGCGTTTGAAGCCGGGGGCCGGTTTCGCTATCGGATCGGGTCAAGCAAAACAAGACTCATGAAGGACGGTGAGCCGATGATGAAACGCTCTGCCCTCGCGCTGGCCGGCGCCCTGCTGCTGGCCGCCTGCGCCACCGCGCCCGCGCCGGAACTCGGTCCCGACGGCCAGCCGCTGCCGGTCGCCTATACCATCACCGCCCGCGAGGCCACCCAGATCGCGCCGCGCGTGCTGGCGCAGGTCAACCAGCTGCGCGCGCAAAGCGGGCTGGGGCCGCTGGTGCTGGACCCCGCGCTGGGCAATGCCGCGCTGGCGCATGCGCGCGACATGGCGGCGCAGAACCGGGCCTGGCATTTCGGCTCGGACGGCTCGTCGCCGCCGGACCGCGTGCGCCGCGCCGGCTATCCGGGCGTGCTGGTGGGCGAGGCGATCTCGGAAAGCTACGAGAACGACATGGCGACGCTGAACGCCTGGATGGCCTCGCGCGATACCCGCGACATCATCATGGACCCGACCGCGCGGGCGCTGGGCGTGTCGTGGTATCAGGAGCCGTCGCGCAAGATCTGGTGGGTGCTGCTGACCGCCTCCTGATCGCGGCGCGCCGCCCCGCAAGGCCGAAAGCCCGTCGCAAGGCGGGCTTTTTCATGGCGCGGCGCCTGTGGCCCGACTTACCCACCCCCTCCGACTCCTGTGGGGGTCTCCGGGCGTGGATAAGTCTGCGTGGTCGTCGGGGCGCGAGGCGGGACGGTGCGTGTGAGCACGCACCCTGCGGCCGCCGAGGCGCCGCAATCCCGCGAAGCGCGGGAGAACGGAGAGGCATCGGATTTCGGCGGGGCACCGTAGGGTGCGTGTTCACACGCACCATTTGCCCACGTCCCCGTCAGGGAGGGGCGGCGGCGCCATTCACCCCCACAACCCGCCCGTCAGGGATAGATGACGATGGGCACGCCGGGGCGCAGCATGGCGTAGATCTCCTCGATCTCGCCGTCGCTGACCGCGATGCAGCCGGCGGTCCAGTCCTTTTTCCCGACCGCATTGCCATAGCGGCCGCGGCCGTGGACCATGATGTCGCCGCCCGGAGAAACCCCCATCAGCCGCGCACGCTCCCGATCCGCGGGATTGGGATAGGATACGCCCAGCGACAGGTGATAGCTGGAGGACGGATTCATCCGGTCGATGAAATAGACCCCTTCCGGCGTCTTGCCGTCGCCCTCGCGGGTCTTGTGCCCGGCCGGCTGGAAGCCGAGGTCGATGCGATACTGCTTCAGCACCTCCTGCCCATGCATCAGATACATGCGCCGCTGGCCCTTGTTGACCACCACCTGGGTCACGCGCGGGCCGTAATAGTCGCGGAACTTGTTGGCCGAGGCCGGCGGACCGTCAGGCTCCGCCCCACCGCAGGCGGCCAGGGCGGCCAGAATGGCCGCACCGAGAAATGCACGGAATACCCGAATCATCACTGCCCCGAATCGTCGCGTTTCGCGATTTGCTTTCCGCAGGCTTTACCACGGGAGGCGGGGCAGCGCCTAGTATTTGTTTAGAATGCAAACCATTTCGACATGCGGCGACCAGCGGAATTGATCGACCACGCGCAGGCTTTCGATCCGATAACCGGCGCCGGTCAGGATGCGCATGTCGCGGGCGAATGGCACCGGATCGCAGGAGACCCAGACGATCCGCCCGACCCGCGATTGCGCAAGGGCCTGCGCCTGCGCCTCGGCCCCGGCGCGCGGCGGATCGACCACCACGGCGTCGAACCGGGCCAGCTCGTCGGCCAGCAGCGGCCGGCGGGCGAGGTCGCGGGCCTCGGTCGTGACCCGTTGCAGGCCCGGCGCCGCGCGCCAGGCGGCGTCCAGCGCCTTCAGCGCCGGGGCCAGCCCCTCGACGCCATGCACCTCGGCACGCGCGGCGATGGGCAGCGCGAAGGTGCCGATGCCGCAATAGAGGTCCGCCACCCGCCGGGCGCCCGCGACCCCCTCCAGCACGACGGCGCGCAGGGCGGCCTCGCCCTCGGCCGTGGCCTGAAGAAACGCCGCCGGCGGCGGCACCACCCGCACCCGGCCCAGCGCCAGCACGGGCGCGCGCCGGGTCAGCCCCTCGCCCTGCCCCGCGCCGCCCCAGCTGATCCGCGCCCAGCCGGCGCGCGCCGCCAGAGCGGCCAGTTCGGCCACCAGCGCCGCATCCACCGCCTTGCCACCGCGGAGCGCGATGTCGAGGCCCGTTTCGGTCTCGGTCACGCTGATGCCCACCTCCTGCCCGCGCGCGGCGACGAGGCCGGTCAGAGCGCGCAGGTCGGGCAGCGCCGCCATGATCGCCGGGCGCAGCACCATGCAATCCGCGATCGGCACCAGCTGGTCCGAGGCCCGCGCATGGAACCCGACCACCGGCCCGGATTTCAGCCGCCGCCCCGCCAGCACCGCCCGCCGGCGCGACCGCGCGGGCGAGGTCGCCAGCCCCGTGGCGCGCACGGCGATGCCTTGCGCGACAAGGGCCTGCTCGACCACCTCGACCTTCCAGCCGGCCACGAAATCATCCGAGGCATGCATCAGCGCACAGCCGCCGCAGGCCCGGAAATGCCGGCAGGGCGCCGCCACCCGCTGCGGCGAGGGCGTCACGATGCGCGGCTGGGCAATGCGGGCCAGGCCGCCACCGGCGGGGACGGCCTCGCCCTCGATCGCCTCGCCCGGCAGGGTCAGCGGCGCCAGCGCGCGGGCACCGGCGGCGTCCACCGCCACGCCGTCGCCGCGCCGGCCCAGCCGTTCGACCTGCCACAGGCTCATGCGCCCGCCGCCGTGTCCAGATCGGGATCGGTGCCCAGGAAGCCGCCCGACTGCCGCGACCAGTAGCGCGCATAGAGGCCGCCAAGCGCCAGCAATTCGGCATGGCTGCCCTGCTCGACGATGCGGCCCTGGTCCATGACGATGATGCGGTCCATCTCGGCGATGGTGGACAGGCGGTGCGCGATGGCCAGCACGGTCTTGCCGGTCATCACCCGGCCCAGCGCCTGCTGGATCGCGGCCTCGACCTCGCTGTCCAGCGCGCTGGTGGCCTCGTCCAGCACCAGGATCGGCGCATCCTTGATGAAGGCGCGGGCCAGCGCGATCCGCTGGCGCTGCCCGCCCGACAGCTTGACCCCCCGCTCGCCCAGATGCGCCTCGTAGCCGGTGCGCCCGGCGTTGTCCTTCAGCCCGAGGATGAACTCATGCGCCTCGGCGGCGCGGGCGGCGGCGATCATCTCGGCCTCGGTGGCGTCGGGGCGGCCGTAAAGGATATTCTCGCGCGCCGAGCGGTTGAACAGCGCGGTTTCCTGCGTGACCATGCCGATATTGCGGCGCAGGCTTTCCTGCGTCACGTCGCGCAGATCGTGGCCGTCCAGCCGGATCGCGCCCTTTTCCACGTCGTAGAGCCGCAGCAGCAGCGCGACCAGCGTGGACTTGCCGGCCCCGGAGGCGCCGACGATGCCCACCCGCTCGCCCGGCGCGACATGCAGGTCCAGGTCCTGCACCCCGCCCTCGCCCCGGCCATAGGTGAAATCCACATGGTCGAAATCCATCCGGCCGCTGACCCGGCCCAGCCGGCCGGCATCGGGCGCGTCGGCCAGGTCATGCGGCGGGGCCAGGGTGCGCATGCCGTCCTCGACCTCGCCGATACTGCCCCACATCGACATCAGCGCCATGCTGACCCAGCCGGTCATCTGCGCCAGACGCATCGAGATCGCGCCGGCGGCGGCCACGTCGCCCGCCGTCGCCATCCCCCGCTGCCACAGCGAGACCGACAGCCCGACCAGCAGCACCGGCAGCACGCCGGACAGCCCCATCAGCGCCACGCGGAAATGCGTGCTGACCACGCCGAAATCCAGCGCGCGCTCGCGAAAGCCCATCATGGCGCCCAGGGCGGCGCGGTCCTCGTGCTCGGCATGGGCGAACAGCTTGACGGTCTTGATGTTGGTGATGGTGTCGACGACCTGCCCGGTCACCATCGCGCGGGCCGAGGCGCGGCGAGCCGAACGCTCGCGGATGCGGGGCAGGAAAAACCGGATCAGCGCGACATAGGCGCCCAGCCACAGCACCAGCGCGATGGCCCCGACCAGATCGACGCCGATCAGGAACATGGCCGAACCCAGCACCGCCGCCAGCGCGAAGGTGACGGTGTTGACCATCTCGGAGGCCACATCCGTGACCGCCCGCGCCGTCTGCATCTGCTTTTGCGCGATGCGGCCGGCGAAGTCGTTGTCGAAGAAGCTGACAGACTGGCCCATCGTCCAGCGATGCAGCCGCGACAGCACCAGGGGCAGCACGTTCGGCCCCACGATCACGCTGGACGAGGCGGTGGAGAGGCCCGAGATCGCCGGCCGCACGATCAGGAAGAAGCCGGCGAACAGCAGGATGATGCCCAGATTGTCCGCCCATACGCCCTCGCGCCCGGAGGTGGTGATCGAATCGACCACCATGCCCAGCAGCGCCGCCGCGACCACATCCGCCGCGCCGGCCAGCGCAGAGGCGCCGGCGGCGACCGTCAGCCCCTTGCGGCTGCCGCGCAGGCACCAGCCGAAAAAGGCCAGCAGGCTGCGGGGCGGCGGGCCGTCCGCGGGGCGGAAGGCGTCGATCATGCGGGCGAAACGGGCGTGCAGCATCCAGCCCAACTATGCCTTGCCGCCGCCGGTTTCCAGTGCCCGCGCGATCAGGTCGGCGGGTGCGGCGCGAAAGCCCGATTCGATCCAGGCCGCTTGCGCGCGTTTCAGCGCCGCGCCCAGCGCCGGGCCGGACAGCGGCGCGAGGTCGGCGGCGGTGACGGGCAGCGGTTCTGCCACCGCGATCAGGGCCGGCCAGTCCGGCGGCGGGGCGCGGCCGGCAGCCTCGGCCAGCAGCACGCCGTCGCGGGCGAGGTCGGGGCCAAGATGGAAGGCGGCGGCGGCGGCGCCCATGTCCTGCGCCTCCGCGAGGCGGCGCAGGTGCAGGGTCTCGGCCCGCGACAGGCGCAGCAGCGTCGCCGCCTCGGGCGCATCGAGCGCCCGCAGCCGCCGCCGCCAGTCCGGCGGGGCGCCCGCCGCCGATTCCGCCGCGATCAGGCCGGGCATGGCGCCGACATCGGCGCCGGGCAGCACCTGCGCCAGCACCCCGGCCTCGCGCATCAGCTTCAGCGATTCGCAGGGATCGGGCGCGGCCAGCAGCTTGCGCATCTCGGCCCCGATCCGCTCGGGCGAGATGCGGGCCAGCCCCGCGCGCCCGGCCGCGCAGGCCGCCAGCGCGGCCGCATCGGCCCGACCGGGGCGGCCGTAATGGGCGTGGAAGCGGAAAAAGCGCAGGATGCGCAGATAGTCCTCGCGGATGCGGGCATCGGGGTCGCCGACAAAGCGCAGCCGGCCGGCGCGCAGGTCGGCCAGCCCCTCGCCCAGCGGGTCGATGACCGCGCCGGCGGCATCGGCATAAAGCGCGTTCATGGTAAAGTCGCGCCGGGCCGCATCCTCGGCCAGCGCGGTGGTGAAGGCGACCGTGGCGCGGCGGCCGTCGGTGGCGACATCGCGGCGAAAGGTGGTGATCTCGAAGGGGGTGCCGTTGGCGATCAGCGTCACCGTGCCATGCGCGATGCCGGTGGGCACGGCGCGCAGCCCGACCCCCGCGGCCAGCGCCATCACGGCCTCCGGCCGCGCATCGGTGGCCAGGTCGAGGTCGGTCACATCCCGGCCCAGCAGCGCATTGCGCACCGCGCCGCCGACGACCAGCCCGCGATGCCCGGCGCCATCCAGCAGCGCCAGCACCCTTTGCAGGCCGGGATCGTCCAGAAACCCCGCCGCCAGCCGCATCAGCCCGCCGCCCGCAGCCGCTGCGCCAGCCCATACAGCACCCGCGCCGTCGCCCCCCAGATATAGTAGGGTCCCCAGGGCGCGACGCGATAGGGCCGCCAGTCGCCGCGCCACAGCCGGCGCTCGATCCGATAGTTCGACAGGTCGGCGATATGGTCCAGCGGCACGGCGAAGGCCTCGGCGACCTCGCCGGCCTCGGGCACCGGGGTGAAGTCGCCGTCGATCAGGCCCAGCACCGGCACCATCGAGAAGCCGGTGACGGTCAGGTGCGGCGGCAGGGTGCCGAGGATCTCGACCCGGCCGGGCGGCAGGCCGATCTCCTCATGGGCCTCGCGCAGGGCGGCGGCGGTGGGATCGGCGTCGCCGGGATCGACCTTGCCGCCGGGCAGCGCGATCTGGCCGGGATGGTGGCGCAGCCCGCTGGCCCGGCGGGTCAGGATCATGCGGCCGTCCGGGCGCAGCGCCGCCAGCACCCCGGCCGGGCGCGGCGCGGCGAAAGGCGGCTTTTCGGCCACCAGGTCGAAATCCGAACTGCCGTCGCCGGGTTGCGCCAGCGCCGCCAGCAGGCGCCGGCGCAGATCGGCCTCGCTCATGCCCCCTGACCGGCAGCCGCCGCCGGGGCGGACCGGCCGCCACCCAGCGCCGCCTCGCGCAGCGCCGCGCGGGCCTCGGCATCCAGCGGGTTGCCGTCCTCGTCCACCTCGGCCTCGAAGCCCAGCGAACGCGGGTCCATCTCGTAATGCGCGCCGCAGAACTGGCAATCGGCGGTGACCGTGCCGGAATCGGTGGTCATGCGGCCGATGTCCCTGGCCGAATAGATGCTCAGCGTGTTGCGCACCCGGTCCTCGCCGCAGGAACAGCCGAACTGCACCGGCTGCGGGTCGAAGACGCGGGGCGCCTCCTCGTGGAACAGGCGCAGCAGCAGGTCGGTGGGCGCAAGGTCGGGGTCGATCAGCTCGACCTCCTCCACCGTGTCCAGCAGGATGTTGGCGCGGTTCCAGTCCTCGGATTCGGCGCCTTGCAGGATGTCGGCGGCCTCGATCAGCGCGCCCTCGCGGCTGGCCTCGGCGGCCTCCATCGGCGTGGCCGGCAGGGTTTGCAGCATGATGCCGCCGGCACGCCACTGCTCGGCCTCGCCCTTCAGGCGGGCGCGGCCATAGGCCAGCGCGAACCGGGTCGGCAGCTGCTCGGACTGGGCGAAATAGCTGGCGGCGCAGGCGGAAAGCGAGCCGCCGGCCAGCGGCGTGATGCCCTGATACGGCAGGTTGCCGGCGCCCTGGTCGATCAGCACGGCGAAATAGCCCTCGCCGATCTGCTCGAAGGCGGGGCGGTCGTCCAGGCGGTCGGCGTCGAAGCTGGCCCAGGCGCGGATACGGGCGGGCCGTCCCGCCTCGGCGGGGGCGTAATAGTCGGCGGCCAGCGTGCGGATGGCGCCATTGCCGCGCACCTGGAGGCTCAGCTTCCAGCGCAGCTTGACGGTGGGACCGATCAGCGCCGCCAGCAGCGCCACCTCGGCCACCATCGCCGCCACCGGGGCGGGATAGTCGTGCCGGGCTAGGATATGGTCCAGCGCCCCGTCCAGGCGCAGCACGCGCCCACGCAGGCCGGAGCGGTCGAGTTGGAAGGGCAGGACGGTATCGTCCCAGGCGATGCGATTCGTCAGGCTCATGGATGACCTTGCATGATGATTCCGGCCGCGCGGAGGCGGCCTTTGCCCCCCAATATAGGGCGCGAGGCGGCAACCGGAAGGGCCGGCGCGCGCGGGCCGGCCTCAGACCCGGCGCCAGCCCAGTCCGCACATCGCCGCCATGACGGCATTGCCCAGCGCATCCAGCCAGCCCAGCCGGGTAAAGACCGGATCGACCAGCAGGAACCAGATGTTGAAGACAAGGAACGGGATCAGCGCCAGCCCATAGGCCAGGAAGGTGGTCTTCGTGAAGCGGCTGAAACCGGCGAACAGGCCGGAGATCATCGCCTGCGCCCCGAAGCAGGCGACGACGAAGGGCAGGATCGGCGTGCCAACCCGATATTCGGGCAGCAGCGTGAGGTCGATCACCCCCTGCGGCCAGAGCAGCGCCCAGCCGCCCGGCAGGAAGAACACCGAGGTGATGATCCACCGGATGCGGGCGGGTGTCATGGCGGCCTCCGTCGCCGTTTGCGATGCGGCGCAGACTGGCCAGACGCGCCGGCAGCGGCAACAGGGCATCCCGCGCGACCCGGAACAGGGCCGCAAGCCGGCGGGCGAACAGCAGGCCCATCGCGGGGAAAGGCATAAGCAGCCGCGACCTCACCCCGGAAGGCCGGCGCCGGGGCGGCATCACGCCGCGCCCTCCGCCGCCGCATCGGCGCTGTGTTCGATCAGCACGGCCGAAATGTCGTCCTCCTGCTTGCCCTCGGTGAACAGGCTGACCGACCAGCACAGCGATTCCACGAAAGCCTGCCCGCCGAGGCCGGCATTCATCCGCATCGCCGCCAGCAGCCCCTCGTCGCCCAGCAGGTCGCCGCGCGGGCTTTCGGCCTCGGTCAGCCCGTCCGAGGCGATGAACAGCCGCTCGCCCGCATGCAGGTGGAAGGGCACCTCGTCATATTCGGCCTCCTCGATCACGCCCACCGGCAGGCCGCCATCGCCGATCAGCCGCGTGGTGCCGTCGCCGGCCTGGAGGATCGGGCCGGGATGGCCGGCCTGCACCAGCCGCCCGGCACCGGTCAGGGTGTCCAGCTCGGCATAGATCATGGTGAAATAGGATTCGCCGGCCTGATCGGCCAGCATCATCCGGTTCAGCCGCCCCACCACCTCGGCCGGGGGCACCGATTCGCCGCCGCCGGGGCGCAGCGCGATGTTCTGGCCGGCGCCGCCCGACAGCCAGGCCGAGATCCGCGCCGCGGTCAGCGCCGCCGTCACCCCGTGCCCGGCCACGTCGATGGCATAGATGCCGATGCGCCGCGCACCGATGGGAAAGCAGCCGATCAGATCGCCGCCGACATGCCCCGAGGGCCGCAGCAGCAGCGACAGCCGGAACGGCCCGAATTGCCGATAGCGGTCGCGCACCAGCCCCTGCTGAAGGCGCCGCGCCTCGGCTAGGTCGCGGTCCAGCGCGCCCTGCGCCGCGCGCAGGTTGTCCAGCATGCCGGCCATCGCGCGATTGGCCTCGGTCAGCTGGGTGGCCATGCCGACCACCCGCTCGGCCACCGCCAGCCGCAGGCGCAGCACCGATTCGCCCACCGGCGGCACCAGAACGTCGTCCGCCCCGCCCGCCAGCGCCGCCAGCGCCTCCTCCGGCGAGACCGCGCCCACGAGGATCACATGGATATGCCGGTCCGGGCAGGCATGGCGCAGCGCGCGGCACAGGTCCAGCCCGGCCATGTCCGGCAGCATGGGTGCGCACAGCACGATCGCAGGGATTTCAGGCCCTTCGCGGGCCAGGGCCGCCCGTCCCGACACCGCGAGGCAGACCGCGAACCCCGCCGCCCGCAGCGGTCCCGCCAGCCGCGCGCAGGGATCGCCGGGCGCACAGACCAGCAGCACCCGGCCCCGCGCACGCCCGTGCCGGGCCGCCGGTTTGCCTGCCAGAGGGGAATTCTGCGCCTGCTTCATGCCGGCCAGTCTTAGGCCGAAGGGGCTAACAACCCGTAAACGCCCGTCCCCGCCGCCGGACGCTCAGACCAGGAACTCGCTGAGGATCACGTCATTGGTGATGTCGAGATAGCGCAGCCCGGCCCCGTCCATGCGGCCCATCAGCCGGGTCAGGTTCTCGGGTGCGGAAGTCTCGATCCCGATCAGCACCGACCCGAAATTGCGCGCCGATTTCTTCAGGTATTCGAACCGCGCCACGTCATCGTCGGGACCGAGCATGTCCAGGAACTCGCGCAGCGCGCCGGGCCGCTGCGGCAGGCGCAGGATGAAGTATTTCTTCAGCCCCCGCCAGCGGGCGGCGCGCTCGCGCACCTCGGGCAGGCGCTCGAAGTCGAAATTCCCGCCCGAGACCACGCAGACCACCCGCCGCCCGGCCAGTTGCCCGGCCTCGGCCAGGTCGCGCAGGGCGTCGATGGACAGCGCGCCGGCGGGTTCCAGCACGATGCCCTCGCCGTTCAGCATCTCCAGCATGGTGGCGCTGATGCGGTCCTCGGGCGCGGTCAGCACCTGATCGGGCGAGAACCGGGCCAGCGCGGCGAAGGGCAGCGCGCCGATCCGCGCCACGGCGGCGCCATCGACGAAATTGTCCACCTGCGCCAGCGTCACCGGCCCGCCGGCGCGCAGCGCGGCCTGAAGGCTGGTGCCGCCCGACGGCTCGACGAAGGCCACCTCGACCGCCGGGGCCTCGGCGGCCAGATAGCGGGTGACGCCCGCCGCCAGCCCGCCGCCGCCCACCGGCAGCACCACCAGATCGGGCGCCCCGCCCAGCTGGGCCAGAATCTCGCGGGCGATGGTGGCCTGGCCCTCGATCACGTCCTCGTCGTCGAAGGGCGACAGGAACACCGCGCCCTCGGCCGCGCAGAATGCCTGCGCGGCGGCCAGCGCGGCGTCGAAGATGTCGCCGACCAGCCGGACCTCCACCCACTCGCCGCCGAAGCTCTGGGTGCGGTCGATCTTTTGCCTCGGCGTCGTCACCGGCATGAAGATGGTGCCGCGCACGCCGAAATGGCGGCAGGCATAGGCCACGCCCTGCGCATGGTTGCCGGCGCTGGCGCAGACGAAATGCCCGTGCGCGCCCACGCGCTTGCGCATGGCGTTGAACGCCCCGCGCAGCTTGTAGCTGCGCACCGGCGCTAGGTCCTCGCGCTTGAGCCAGATCTCGGCGCCATAGCGGGCCGACAGGGCGTCGTTGCGCTGTAGCGGCGTGGCCTCGAACAGGTCGCGCAGGGCGGCCTCGGACTGGCGGACGGATTCGGTGAAGTGCTCCATGCCCTTTCCTGACGAAATTCCTGCGTCGAGGCAAGCACCGGCGCAAGCGACCGGGCTTTCCGCCGGCCTGCCCCTTGCCGGGTGGGTCAAAGCGGCTTATTGCGGGCAAAAATAGGGGGCCTGACCACATGACCGACGCGCCGAAGAAAGTCGTCCTCGCCTATTCGGGGGGGCTGGACACCTCGATCATCCTGAAATGGCTGCAAACCGAATATGGTTGCGAGGTGGTGACTTTCACCGCCGATCTCGGCCAGGGCGAGGAGCTGGAACCCGCCCGCCACAAGGCCGAGCTGCTGGGCATCAAGCCGGAAAACATCTTCATCGAGGACCTGCGCGAGGAATTCGTGCGCGATTTCGTCTTCCCGATGTTCCGCGCCAATGCCCTGTATGAGGGGCTTTACCTGCTGGGCACCTCCATCGCGCGGCCGCTGATCTCCAAGCGGCTGGTGGAGATCGCGCGCGAAACCGGCGCCGATGCGGTGTCGCATGGCGCCACCGGCAAGGGCAATGACCAGGTGCGGTTCGAACTGTCGGCCTATGCGCTGAACCCGGCGATCAAGGTCATCGCGCCGTGGCGGCTGTGGGACCTGACCTCGCGCACCAGGCTGCTGGAATTCGCCGAGGCCAACCAGATTCCGATCGCCAAGAACAAGCGCGGCGAGGCGCCGTTCAGCGTCGACGCGAACCTGCTGCACACCTCGTCCGAGGGCCGCGTGCTGGAGGACCCGGCGGTCGAGGCCCCCGATTACGTCGCCCAGCGCATCACCGCCGTCGAGGATGCGCCCGACCAGCCCGAATTCATCGAGATCGGGTTCGAGAAGGGCGACGCGGCGTCGATCAACGGCGAGGCGCTGTCGCCGGCCACGATCCTGACCCGGCTGAACGAATACGGCGCCCGCCACGGCATCGGGCTGCTGGATTTCGTGGAAAACCGCTTCGTCGGCATGAAGTCGCGCGGCGTCTACGAGACCCCCGGCGGCACCATCCTGCTGGAAGCCCATCGCGGCATCGAGCAGATCACGCTGGACGCCGGTTCCGGGCACCTCAAGGACAGCCTGATGCCGCGCTATGCCGAGTTGATCTACAACGGCTTCTGGTTCAGCCCCGAGCGCGAGATGCTGCAAGCCCTGATCGACAAGTCGCAGGAGCATGTGACCGGCACGGTGCGGGTGAAGCTTTACAAAGGCGCGGCGCGGACCGTGGCGCGCTGGTCGGAGCACAGCCTTTACTCCGAGGCGCATGTGACCTTCGAGGAGGATGCCGGCGCCTATGACCAGAAGGACGCGGCGGGCTTCATCCGGCTGAACGCGCTGCGGCTGAAGCTGCTGGCGGCAAGGAACGCCCGGTTCGAGTGAACACGGCCTGCGGCGGTCCGGACAGAGGTCGCCGCAGGGTCTCATGCGCGGGGTGAATTGCCCGACTTACCCACCCCCTCCGACTCCTGTGGGGGTCTCCGGGCGTGGATAAGTCTGCGTGGTCGAGAAGGGGGCGATGCGGGATGGTGCGTGTGAACACGCACCTGCGGCCAGAGAGGTCCTCGCGCACCATATCCGCCCCTGCGCAAGGTGGGAACGTTTTCCCCGCACCCCTGCGGGGCCTGGAAAAACGGCGCTGCCGCCCGGCCTTGCGGCGGCGCGTCCCGCCGGGACGAAACCCGCCGGTTCAATCCCGCCCTTTCAGGCAAACCTTTACCATCTCCGGCGAAATGCTTTGCGCCGGGCGGTCGATGGCGCTCTATTGCCCTGAATCGCGACAAGAGGATCCGGGATGGGCATCAGCATCAATATCGCCATTCAACTGGCCACCATCGCGCCGCTGGTGAAGGATTGCCGCGCCGGCGTCATGCTGGGCCGGCAGAAGATGCATTTCCGGCCCAGGGAATGGACGCCCCGCCTGATCGAGGCGCTGGCCGGGCTGGGCATCCAGGCCACGCCCGACGACCTGTTCCAGAAGGACCATTTTTGCGAGACCTTCCTGAACACCATCGGCTGGCCCCGGATGGAAAGCCTCGATTTCTCGGCCATCGAGGGGGCCGAGCATATCCACGACCTGTCCCTGCCGGTCGGCCCCGACCTCACCGGCCGCTTCGATCTGGTCTATGACGGCGGCACGACCGAGCATGTCTTCGACATCGCGCAGGCCTTCCGCAACGTCGATGCCATGCTGAAACCCGAAGGCATCTTCGTGTCCTGCATCGGAACCGACGGCTGGTTCGGGCACGGCTTTTATCAGGTCGGTCCCGATATTCCGTGGCGCTATTGGGTGGCCAGCCTCGGCTATGAGATGCTGGGCTGCTGGACCATGACCCGCCAGGAAACCGAGGCGCCCGAGGCCGTTCCCGACCCCACCGGCAACCCGCGCGGGGCCGAGAGGCGGTTCCGCAAGCCGCGCTTCCTGTTCTACGCCGTGCGCAAGAAGCCCCGCGAGGGCGCGCCGAAGCCGGTCATCCAAAGCCACTATATCAATTACTGACCGGACCCGCGGACCGGCCCCGGCAACGAAACACCCCCGGATCGCTCCGGGGGGTTTTTTCCGTCACACCAGCGCGCCGTGGCAGTTCTTGAACCGCCTGCCCGAGCCGCAGGGGCAGGGATCGTTGCGCGAGGGATTGCCCCAGGTCGTGGGGTCGGCCTCGTCGAAGCCCGGCGCGCGGGCCGAAACCTCGCCGCCCTCGGCCTCGGCATGGCTGGCCTGCTGCGCCTGTTGCTGGGCCTGCAACTGCGCCTGATACTGCGCCAGCATCTGCGCGCGCTCGGCCTCGGTCAGGGGGCGGATCAGCGACAACTGCCGCGTGACCTCGCCGCGCAGCCCGTCCAGCAGGTTCTCGAAAAGCTGGAAGGCCTCGGTCTTGTATTCCGACAGCGGGTCGCGCTGGGCATAGCCCCGGAACCCCACCACCGAGCGCAGATGATCCAGCGTCAGCAGATGCTCGCGCCATTTCGCATCGATGACCTGAAGCAGGATCTGCTTTTCGATCTGGGCCATCGAATCGGCACCGAACTGCTCCAGCTTGTCGGCCATGAACCTGTCCGAGGCCTCCAGCACGCGCTCGCGCATCACCTCGGCATTCACGCCGTCCTCGGCGCCCCATTCGGGAACCGGCAGGTCGAGGTTCAGCCGCTCGCGCACCGCCTGCTTCATGGCGGCCAGGTCCCATTGCTCGGCATAGGCCCTGGGGGGCATGAACTCGTCCACTAGGTCGTCGATGACCTGATGGCGCATGTCGGCGGCGATCTCGCTGACTTCCTCGCTGTCCATGATCTCGCGGCGCTGGCTGAAGATCGCCTTGCGCTGGTCGTTCATCACGTCGTCGAATTTCAGCAACTGCTTGCGGATGTCGAAGTTGCGGCCCTCGACCTTGGCCTGGGCGCGTTCCAGCGACTTGTTCACCCAGGGGTGGATGATCGCCTCGCCCGGCTTCATGCCCAGCGAGCCAAGCACCTTCTCCAGCCGTTCCGAGCCGAAGATGCGCATCAGGTCGTCGTCCAGCGACAGGAAGAACAGCGACCGCCCCGGATCGCCCTGCCGGCCCGAGCGGCCGCGCAGCTGGTTGTCGATGCGGCGGCTTTCGTGGCGTTCCGTGGCCAGCACGAACAGGCCCCCGGCGGCCAGCACGCGGGCCTTGTCCTCGGCCACCTCGGCCTCGACGCGGGCGCGGAGCGCGTCCACATCGGCCTCCGGGTCGGATTTCAGCGCCTCCATCACCTTCATGTCGACATTGCCGCCCAGCTGGATGTCGGTGCCGCGGCCGGCCATGTTGGTGGCGATGGTGATGGCGCCGGGCTTGCCGGCCTCGGCGACGATCTGGGCCTCGGCCTCGTGCTGGCGGGCGTTCAGCACGTTATGCGGCAGCCCCTCGCGGGTCAGGATCGCCGACAGCATTTCCGATTTCTCGATGCTGGTGGTGCCGACAAGGATCGGCTGGCCCTTCTCATGGGCCTCCTTGATGGCCTCGATCACGGCGGCATGCTTTTCGTCGGCATTGCGATACACGCGGTCGTGCTCGTCCTGCCGGGCGATGGGGCGGTTGGTGGGAATCTCGACCACGCCCAGCTTGTAGATTTCCGCGAATTCCTCGGCCTCGGTCGCCGCCGTGCCGGTCATGCCCGACAGCTTGCCGTAAAGCCGGAAATAGTTCTGGAAGGTGACGGAGGCCAGCGTCACGTTCTCGGGCTGGATGTCCACGCCCTCCTTGGCCTCGATGGCCTGGTGCAACCCGTCCGACAGGCGGCGGCCCTTCATCATGCGGCCGGTGAACTCGTCGATCAGCATCACCTCGCCGTCGCGCACGATATAGTGCTGGTCCTTGTGGAACAGCCGGTGCGCGCGCAGGGCCTGGTTGGCGTGATGGACCAGCGTGGTGCTTTCCGGGTCGTAGAGCGTCTGGTCCTCGGGCAGGATGCCGGCGGCCTGAAGGCGCTTTTCCAGAAACTCGTTGCCGTCCTCGGTGAAGGTGATGTTGCGGGTCTTTTCGTCCAGGTTGAAATGCTCGTCCCGGATCTCGGCCATGAAGGCGTCCAGCGTCTTGTAAAGCTCGCTGCGGTCCTGCGACGGGCCGGAGATGATCAGCGGCGTGCGCGCCTCGTCGATCAGGATGCTGTCCACCTCGTCCACGATGGCGAAGTTGTGACCGCGCTGGACCATTTCCTCGACGCTGCCCTTCATGTTGTCGCGCAGATAGTCGAAGCCCAGCTCGTTGTTGGTGGCATAGGTGATGTCGGCGGCGTAGGCGGCGCGTTTTTCGGCCTCCTGCTGGAAGGGATAGACGACGCCGGTGGTCAGGCCCAGATGGCGGAACACCTTGCCCATCCATTCCGCGTCGCGTTTCGCCAGATAGTCGTTGACGGTGACGACATGCACGCCCTTGCCCGAGAGCGCGTTCAGATAGGCCGGGAAGGTGGCGACCAGCGTCTTGCCCTCGCCGGTCTTCATCTCGGCGATGCAGCCCTGATGCAGCACGATGCCGCCCATCAGCTGCACGTCGAAGGCGCGCAGGCCCAGCGCCCGGCGCGCACCCTCGCGGCAGGTGGCGAAAGCCTCGGGCAGCAGCGCGTCCAGCGACTCGCCGCCCTGCGCCCTGCCCTGCAACTCGCGGGTCTTGGCGACCAGCTCCTCGTCGCTTTTCGCCTTGGTTTCCGCTTCCAGCGCGTTGATCCGCGCCACCAAGGGCCGCAGCGCCTTGACCCGGCGATCATTGGCCGAGCCGAAAACCTTGCGTGCCAGAGTTTCGATACCGAGCATCACGCCCCTTCGCATTCGTTTGAAAGGCCGCGGGCAGCAGGCCCACTTGCCCGCGGCGCCGGTCCTGCCGTATCAACGGGCGCGAAACGGGGCGGGCATGCCTTTTTCGGTTCGCGCCGGATGTATGCCTCGCCCGCGTCCCTGTCAACTTTGCACCCGCAGCCCTGCGGCCTGCATCCGCCAGCGAGAGGCCGCCATGCCGAATCCCCTGCCCCGATCCCTGCCCGCCGCCCTGTTCTCCGCCCTGCTGCTGGCCCTGCCGGCGCAGGCGCAGGACGCCGCCACCACCGTCGCCACCGTGAACGGCAACGCGATCACGCTGGCCGAGGTGCTGGCGCTGTATGAGAACTTCCAGGGCCAGGCCGGCGGGATGGAGCCGCAGGCGGTGCTGGACCTGATCGTGGACCAGCTGGCCCAGCAGGAGGCGCTGGCCCAGCAGGCCGAGGCCGACCCCTCGGCCCGCGACGCCGCCGCCGTCGCGCTGCAACGCCGCGCCTACATGGCCGCCTCGGCGCTGGAGCGCGTGGCCGAGCCGGAACCGGAGGATGCGGAATTGCAGGCGCTTTACGCCGAGCATTTCGGCAATGCCGAGCCGGTGACGGAATATCACGCCGCCCATATCCTCGTGGAGACCGAGGAGGGCGCGCAGGCCGCCGCCAAGGCGCTGGAGGACGGCGAGGATTTCGCCAAGGTCGCGGCCGAGCGGTCCACCGACGCCACCGCGCAGAACGGCGGCGATCTGGGCTGGTTCTCGCTGGACATGATGGTGCAGCCCTTCTCCGAGGCCGTGGCGGCGCTGGAGCCGGGGGCGGTGTCGGCGCCGTTCGAATCCCCCTTCGGCTGGCATGTCGCGAAATTGATCGAGACCCGCATGCAGGAGCCGCCCAGCTTCGAGGAGGTGCGCGACGACCTGGCCACCTATGCCCGCCGCCAGCGCGTCGAGGCCGCCGCCGACGCGGCGCTGGCCGGCGCCGAGGTGGTGCGCAACCCCGAGATCACCGCCGACATCCTGACCCGCACCGACCTGCTGGAGAACTGAGCGATGGCCAAGGCCCTTCCCGTCTCGCCGCTCGCGCCCGCGCGGTTTCCCGACCTGCCCCGGATCGAGGGCGTGCGCTTTGCCGCCGGTCAGGCGGGGGTCAAGTATCGGGGCCGCACCGATGTGACCCTGATCGCGCTGGACGCGGGCACGGCCATCGCGGGGGCGTTCACGAAATCCTCGACCCGCGCGGCCTGCGTGCTGGACAATCAGGCCAAGCTGGCCCTGCGGCCGGGCAAGGGCGGCGCGGCGATCGTCGTGAACAGCGGCAATGCCAATGCCTTCACCGGCGCGCGCGGGCAGGAATCCGTCGATGCGGTGACGGCGGGCGTCGGCGCGGCGCTGGGCCTGCCGGCGTCGCGGGTGTTTTCCTCCTCGACCGGCGTCATCGGCGAGCCGCTGCCGCATGAGCGCATCACCGCCATCCTGCCCGATCTGGTGGCACGGCTGGACGGGGGCGCCATCGCCGAGGCCGCGAAGGCGATCATGACCACCGACACCTTCCCCAAGGGCGCCGGCGCGGAAATCGCGGCCGAGGGCGGCACCATCCGCATCAGTGGCATCGCCAAAGGCTCCGGCATGATCGCGCCCGACATGGCGACGATGCTGGTCTATATCTTCACCGATGCGCAGATCGCGCCGGACCTGCTGCAAAAGATCGTGTCCGCTCAGGTGGACGGCACCTTCAACGCGATCACGGTGGACAGCGACACCTCGACCTCGGACGCGCTGATCGTGGCGGCGACGGGGCGCTCGCCCGCCGCGCCGGTCACGGAGGCCAATGCCGCCGCCTTCACCGAGGCCCTGCACGGGGTCATGCTGGACCTGGCGCAGCAGGTGGTGCGCGACGGCGAGGGCGCGACGAAATTCGTCGAGGTTCAGGTGACGGGCGCGGCCTCGGCGGAGGACGCGCACAAGGTGGCGATGGCGATCGCCAACTCGCCGCTGGTCAAGACCGCCATCGCCGGCGAGGACGCCAATTGGGGCCGCATCGTCATGGCCGTGGGCAAGTCGGGCGCGCGGGCCGACCGCGACCGCCTGACCATCCGCTTCGGCGATCTGGTCGTGGCCGAAAACGGCTGGCGCGCCCCGGCCTATTCCGAGGAGGCCGCCTCCGCCTACATGAAGCGGCAGGAGCTGGTGATCGGCGTCGATCTGGGGCTTGGTGGGGCGGCGCGGACGGTCTGGACCTGCGACCTGACGCATGGCTATATCGACATCAACGCGGATTATCGCTCGTGAAGATCGTCCTCGTCGCTGCCGTGGCGCTGATCGACGCGGACGGGCGGGTGCTGCTGGCGCAGCGCCCTGAAGGCAAGGCGATGGCGGGGTTGTGGGAATTCCCCGGCGGCAAGGTCGAGACCGGCGAATCCCCCGAAACCGCCCTGATCCGCGAGCTGCACGAGGAGCTGGGGATCGAGACATGGACCTCCTGCCTCGCGCCCCTGACCTTCGCCAGCCACGCCTATGGGGATTTCCACCTGCTGATGCCGCTCTTTGCCTGCCGGCGCTGGCAGGGGCAGGTGATCCCGCGCGAGGGCCAGGGGCTGGCCTGGGTCCGGGCCGAGAAACTGGCGGACTACCCCATGCCGCCGGCGGATATTCCGCTGATCCCGATCCTGCGCGACTGGCTTTAGGGGGCAAAGCCTCCTCGTCAGGCAGCTTTCCAACCCGAGAGGCGAGAGCGGCCCGCCAACGCCCCTTCGGGGCTTGGCAGCCCGGCGCTGCCGCCCGGCCCCAGCGGCAAAATGCGACGGCGCTGTTAGTTGTGGGTAGGGAAGGCCGCCTGTTGGCGGCCAAACAGAGCGCGCAGGTGCACGCCTTGTTTTCTTATTGGTGCGGCCCCTGTTGGGTCCGCACGGCGGGGCGCTCGCCGCCCCCGCACCCCAGGCACTGCTCTCCAGGTTTCTAACCGAAAGAAGAAAAGGGGGGCGGCGTAGAGCCGGGGCTGCCTCGCAAGGCAAAGCGGTGGTGTCGCATGGCAAGGTGGCCGTTTCGCAATGCGTTGCAGGGCCGGGCAACAGCGGTGCCCATGCAGACCATGCAGGGGGCAGCCGGGACAATTGCAGACTTTCAGCCGAAAGCGAAGCGGCACCCCGACAAGGCCGGGCGGCAGCGCAGGTTTGCCCCTCGGGGCAAACCTTCCCCCTTTGCCACGCGCGCGGTGGGCAAGACCGGCCAGCCCACGCAGACTTATCCACGCCCGGAGACCCCCATAGGAGTCGGAGGGGGTGGGTAAGTCGGGCCATGCGCCCTTGACCGGCGGTGGAAGTCCCGCAGGGTGCGGCGAGGCCGATCGCAGCGTTTCGGACGAAGGCGGCACCCCACGCAAGGCCGGGCGGCAGCGCAGGTTTGGCCTGAAGGGCAAACCTTCTCTCCTCACAATCCGCGGCCACGGTCGTTCATGCCTCTTGGCAGGAGCACAAGCGCCCTCAGTCGATCCGCAGGCTGGCGCTCTGCGATGCGCCGCGCGCGTCGATCACCGTCAGCTTCGCGAAGCCCGGTGCCAGCACGGGCAGTTCCGCCTCGGTCCCCGACAGCCGCGTGACCACCGGCGCGCCGTCCAGCAGCAGCGTATAGGGCGGCAGCCCGCCGCGCAGCTTGGCGATCAAGGGCCTGCCATTCAGTTCGATCCGCGCGCCGTCCGGGGGGAAGGTCAGGCGCAGGGGATCGGTGCGGGCCTCTGCCGGGGCGCTGACCGTGCCCGGCGAGGCGAAGCGGCGCAGCGGCGGCGGCAGCGCGGCATTAGGGCGGCGCAGCACGCCGGGCGGCGGCGGGGGCAGCGGCACGGCAGGCAGGCCGCCGAACATGTCGAACAGCACCGGCGCTGCCAGATCGGCCCCGAAAGCCCCCGGCACCGGCGTGCCGTCCGGGCGCCCCAGCCAGACCGCACCGACATGCGCCCCGTCATAGCCCACCGCCCAGGTGTCGCGGTTGCCGTAGCTGGTGCCGGTCTTGTAGGCCAGCCGCCCCAAAGGCGCCCCCGGCGGCGGCGGCACCCGTGCGAGGATGTCGCCCACCTGCCAGGCCGCCGCCGGCCGGAACATCGCCCGCGGCAGCGGCGCGGCGCCGCCCGGCTCGGCCGACAGCACGATCCCCTGCCCGCCCCGCGCCAGCGCCGCATAGCCCTGCGCCAGCCCCTCGGCCGACACGCCAGCCCCGCCCAGCACCACGGCGAGGCCCGGCACGCCGCCCTGCACCTCCAGCCGCACCCCGGCGCGCTCCAGCGCCTGCACCAGCCGCGCCGGGCCGACCACCTCGGCCACCCGCACCACCGGCAGGTTCAGCGACAGCTCCAAAGCCTGCCGGACCGTCACCGTGCCCCGGAAATGCCGGTCGAAATTCTGCGGCTGCCAGGTGCCGAAGATCGCAGGCGTGTCCTCGATCAGCGTCTCCGGGTCGATCAGCCCGTCATCGAAGCCCAGCCCGTAGACGAAGGGCTTCAGCGTCGAGCCGGGCGAGCGCAGCGCCCGCGTCATGTCCACGAACCCAGCCCGCGCATCCTGTGCCCAGCCGCCGGTGCCGACCGAGGCTAGGATCGCCCCGCTGCGGTGGTCCGCGACCACGATCGCCGCCGACAGCCGTTGCGGCCCGGCCCCGGCGGCGCGCCCGGCCAGGAATTCGGCCCGCCGTTGCAGCCGGGCGTCGATGGTGGTCGGGATGCGGGTCACGCCGGGATGGGCGCGCCGCAGCCGCTCCGCCAGCAGCGGCGCATGCGAGGGGAAGGCGCGCATGGATCGCGGCACCGGCTCGGCCATCAGCGCCGGCAGGTCGCCCTCCGCGATCAGCCCCAGTGCCGCCGCCCGCGCCAGCACCCGGTTGCGCGCCGCCATCGCGGCCTCGGGGTGGCGGTCGGGGCGACGGCCCTCCGGCGCCTGAGGCAGGGCGACCAGCAGCGCGGCCTCCGAAGGCGACAGCCGGCGCGGCTCCTTGCCGAACCAGGCCAGCGAGGCCGCGCGCACCCCTTCAAGGTTTCCCCCGTAAGGCGCCAGCCGCAGATAGAGGTCCAGGATCTGCGGCTTGGTCAGCTGCCGCTCCAGCGCCAGCGCCACCCGGACCTGCCGCAACTTGCCCTCGCGCGTGCCGGTGGGACCCTCCTCCAGCAGTCGCGCGACCTGCATGGTCAGGGTCGAGGCGCCCGAGACGATGCGACCGTGCCGCAGCGCCTGCCAGGCCGCCCGCGCGCCCGCGCGCAGGTCCACGCCGTGGTGGTCCTCGAAACGACGATCCTCCCAGCCGACCAGCATGTCCACCAGCAGCGGATCGACCGCCCCCGGCGCCAGCCGCCAGCGGCCGGCGCCGACCTGGAAGGCGCGCAGAAGGCTGCCGTCGCCGGCCAGAACCTCCACCCCCACCGGGGGGTCCAGCGAGGGCATCTCGACCCCCGCCACCCAGGCGTCCAGCCGCGCCTCGCCCGCGTCGCGCAGGCCGGCCGCCAGCCCCAGCGCGACCGTCAGCGCGATCAGCCAGCGGCCGGCGCGGCGGTCACTGGACGCTGACCGTGCCGGCATCGGTCCAGGCGCGGAATTGCGGGCGATACATGTCTTCGACCACCGCCGCCGGATGGCTGAACCGGCCCTCGTGCACGGCGCGCACGATATAGACCAGCCGGAAGCTTTCCGTCCCCTGCCAGGTCAGCGAGGCCACGAACCGCTCGCGCAGGAACTGGGCCATGTCCGGGTCGGCCGATTCGCCGAACAAGGCGGCGGCATCGGTGCCGGACTGGATCAGGTTGGGGTTGTCGATTTCGAACCCCGCCGGCAGCGGGTCATCGACGACCAGCCGCCCCCCGGGATTGTCCGACGCCGGCTTGACGGTCAGCACCACCGCCATGCGCGCGCCAAGAGACACGTTCGCCACGTCCAGCGGATTGCCGTCCATGTCGAAATACTCCCGCGTGATCGTATAGCCGAGGCCGCCCGCCGGCTCGGTCGCCGCCAGCCGGCCGAAGGCGGTCAGCGTCACGTCCACCGGCGCGCGCGGCCCGGCCTCCAGCGTCACGTCGGCGCCGGGCACCAGCGGCACCAGCACCTCGGCCAGCGCCGCACCGTCCACGGTCAGGTCGGGCGGCGCGGCGGACAGGCGGTAGGCCAGCTGCACCAGCGCGCCGGATTCCTGCGTGGACAGGCCCCAGCCCCGGCTGCGCCGCTGGTCGATGACGCCGGCCAGCGTGCGGACCTCGGCCTCCAGATCGGGCACCCTCAGCCCCGCCTCCAGCGCCAGCGCCAGAATCCCGGCGCGGTCGCGCAGCTGCGAGCCGTAATCCCAGCGCATCGTCCGCTCGTCCACCGGCTTCAGCGAGGCCAGCGCCTGGTTCAGCATCTTCTGGCCGCGGATGGTGTCGCCATACAGCGCCAGCGCGGCCCCTACCTGCGCCGCCGACAGCGGCGTGGTGAAGCTCTCGGCCGCCGCGTCGGCATAATAGCGCAGATCGCCCACCGAGGTCGCGCGCTCGCGCGCCAGCACCAGCGAGGCATAGGCCAGGTTCGCGTTCTCCCATTGATCGGCTGCCGTGGGGCTGGTGGCGTAGTTCACGGTATTGCGCAGGTTCTCCAGCGCCGACTGGAAGGCGCGGTCGGGCACGGCATAGCCGGCGGCCCGCGCCTGCGACAGGAAGTCGGTGGCATAGGCATCCAGCCAGTTGTCGCTGTCATAGCCCGCCGACCACAGGCCAAAGCCGCCATCGGGATTCTGCCGGGCCAGGATGCGGGTGATCGCGGTATTCACCCCCTTCTGCACGTCGATCGGCGCGGCTTGCGCCTCGGCCTCGGGCTGGACCAGCGGCACCAGCCCCGGCATGCGGATCAGCGGCAGCGCGGCCGAGGCCAGTTGCTCGGTGCAGCCATAGGGATAGCGCCACAGGTCGCCGATGACCGAGCCGGTATCCAGCGAGGCGAACGGTCCCGCCGTCAGCAGGATGCGCGACACCGCCCGCAGCCCGCCGCTGTCGCCGCCGTCCAGCACCTCGGAGGTGCCGGCGTCGATGGTGATGCGGGTGCGGCGCACGACCTCGGGGGCGCCGTCCATGACCGGGATGGCGATGTCCTTGGTCAGCAGGCTGCCATCGGGCGCCGTGATCGCAAAGCCGATCCGCGCCGTGCCCAGCGGCGCGCTCTCGGGGACCGAGATCGGCAGTTCCAGCCGCCGGACCTCGCCCTGTTCCATCGTGACCGAGGCGAGCAGCTTGCCCGCCTCCAACCCGGCCGCGTCCAGCGATAGCCGGGTCTCGCCGGACCCTTCGGTCTGCGTCAGCTCCAGCCGCAGGGTGGCCTCGTCGCCGGGCGCCAGGAATTGCGGCGCCGTGACCATCAGCACCACCGGGTCGCGGATCACCGCATCGGCCTCGGCCTGCCCCACGGCGGTCTCGGTCCAGGCCACGGCCATCACCCGCACCGCGCCGTTGAAGTCGGGGATGGGCACGTCCACGGTGACGCTGCCATCCTCGCCCACCGTGACGGGACCGGAGAAATACGCCATCAGCACCTCGGTCGGCGGCGGGGCCGAGGCATCCATGCTGCCCTGCGCATCGCCGCCCTCGCGCAGCGCGCCATCGGCGGCGCCGGTGGACAGCAGCAACCGCCCGTAAAGGTCGCGCAGGCCGACGCCCAGCCGGTGCTGGCCGAAGTAATGGCCCGCCGGATCGGGCGACTTGAAGCCGGTCAGGTTCAGGATGCCCTGATCCACAACGGCGATGCTGGCGAAGGCGGTCTGCCCGGCCTCCACCCCGTCCAGATGCAGGGTCACGGGCAGGGTGCCGCGCGGGCGCGACTCGGCCGCGACCTCGATGCGGGCATCCAGCTTGCGCGCACCGGGATCGACAGGCGCATAGGCCAGGCCCAGCCGGCGCACCGGGGCGCGGTTGGGGCTGGCGGCATCGCCCTCCAGCGGCCGGATGGCCTGCGCGGTCACATAGGCGCCGGCGCCCCAGTCGTCGGTGACGGCCAGTGCCACGGTATTGCTGCCCCGGACCAGCGGCACGGTTTGCAGGTCCACGATGCGGTTGGTCAGCACGGAGACCACGGCGATGCCGTCCTCCTCGGCCTCGATGGTCAGGTTGGCGGTGTCGCCGGCGCGGTAATTCGCGGCATCCAGCCGCACGGAAAGCCGGTCGGGGCTTTCGCTGCCGGCCCCGGCCATTGCCCAGCCCGACCAGAAGGTGACGGCGGCGGCCCCGCCGGCGCCCGGCTCGGCCGGTTCCACGCGCAATTCATACTGGCCCCAGTCCAGCGCCACCGAGACCGGCGCCGGCGCATCGGCACCGATCTCGACCTCGCCGCCGGTGACGCGCTTCCTGTGGGTGACGACCTCCCAGTTCCAGCGGCTGCCGCTGCGATACCAGACATAATCGGTCTCGATCCGGGTCAGCACCCAGCGGGCGGGCATGGCGGCGCGGGTCATGTCCGGCGCCACCGCGATCACCTCGAAGCGGGCATCCGAATCCTGCGCCACCGTATTGCCGTCGAACAGCTTGCGTATGCCGAGGATCGGCTGGTCCGGCATCACCAGCCGCGTATCGCTGCGCTCGACCGGACGGCCGGCGCCCTCGCTGACCTGCACGCGGACGGTGGCCTCGGCCAGGCTGTCGCCGGCGGGCAGGTCCACCGGCACCGCGAAGCTGCCATCCTCGGCCGTCACGCCGGTGCCGATGGTGTCGAGGCTGGCGGTGCGGCCCTCCTCCACCCCGAAGGCGTAATTGGCGAAGGCGGGCAGGGCGAAGGCGGGCTTGACGGCCAGCCAGGCCTCCCAGGGCAATTCGCCGGCGGGCGCGCCGAACAGCCAGCGCGCCTCGCTGTCGATGGTCAGGCTTTCGCCGCTGGACAGCATGCCCTCGGGCAGGTCCAGCGGATAGTCGATGCGCTCGGGCGTGAAATCCTCGACCAGGATGCGGGCGCTGGCCAGGGGCGGGGTATTGGCGCCGGCGCGCATCTCCAGCCGCCAGGTGCCGCGCGGCGCGAAGGCGTCGATGGGCAGGTCGTAGACATAGCCCCCCGCCGCGTCGGGATCGAGCCGCAACCGCGCGGCCTCCACCCCGTCGGGACGGGTCAGCACGGCGATCAGCGGCACGTCCCTGACGGCGCGCGCGGCGCCGTCGCGGGCCAGCGCGGTGACATGCACGACCTCGCCGGCGCGATAGACGCCGCGATCGGTGGTCATGAACAGGTCGATCGGGCCGGGCGCCGGCATCCCGGCCACGCCGCGATCCGACAGGTCGAATTCCGGGTCCAGCAGCGACAGGAAAGCCATGTCGGCGGGCTTGCGGTCGGCCCCCTCGCCCTCCCATGCCGTCACCGTGACCATCGCCGGGGCGGCGCTGCCCTCGCCGCGCGTCACGGCGGCGTCGAAACGCGCCACGCCCTCGGCATCGGCCTGCGCCGTGGCCAGCACGGCATTGGCGCGCGACACCAGCGCGACCTCGACCCCCTCGCGCGGGCCGGCACTGGCCAGGCTGCGCACCACCACGGTCAACTGATCCGCGCCCCACAGCGTGGAAATCCCGAAATCCGAGACCACGAACCATTGCACCGCCACCGGCACCGCATCGGCGTAATAGTCGACATCGTTCTCGTCGGTGCCGGGCAGCTGCGCCTCCAGCACATAGACGCCCGGCTCCAGCGGGCCGGCGGCGTCGGGGATGCCCAGCCGGGTGGTGACCTCGCGATTCAGGCTCCCGGCGGCATCTCCGGCCAGATCGGCCTCGCCCTGCCAGATCTGCGTGGCCATCTCGTCGCGCAGCCAGCTTGCGGACCAGCCGTCCAGAGGCCGCGCGAACAGGTCGTCGCGCAGGGTGGCGATCAGGTTGCGGTCGGACACGCGCGACAGCCGCAGTTCCAGCGCCTCGGCATTCACCGTCACCACCTCCAGCCCGCGGTCGCCGGTCGCGGGCAGCACATAGGCCCGGCCGGGGAAGCGCACCGAGGGGCTGCGGTCGCGGACATAGGCGCTCAGCTCGACATCCTTGCGCAGCGTCTCGCCATCGGCGGCGGGCAGGCCGGCGCGCAGGGTGACATTGACCTCGGCGCCATGCGCGAAACCCTCGACGCAGAGGCGCGAATCCTGCGCCTCGACCGTCAGGTCGCCCGCCGGCAGCCGCACATAGGGCGCATAATCCACGCTGTCGGACAGCGCGCGGTTGAAGCTGACGCAGAAGCTGGGCCGGGCAAGGTCGGCCCTGACCTCGCTGTCCTGCACCCGCATGCCGTAACGCTCCTCGGCGCGGGCCAGGGCGTCAGTGATGGCGTCGCTTTCGGCAAGGCCGGCCGCCAGCCGCAGCACCGCCAGCGAGTCCTGCCCGCGATTGCTGTCCCACGCGGCGGCAAGCTGCGCCAGCGCATCGGCGGCCTGCGCATCGTCGCCGGCGCGCAGATAGGCGTTGATGGCGGCGCTGGCGGACTGGCCGCCGTCGCCGGCCTTCAGCGACAGCCGGGCCAGCGTCATCCAGTCCTGCACCTCGTCCTGCTGCGCGACCAGCGGGCCGATGGCGGTGATGGCGGCGCGCCAGTCCTCGCGCGCCTCGGCCGATTGCGCGGCGGCGCGGGGGTCGGCGTCGTTGCCCGGCGGCCACATCACGGCGGCCTGGCGCGCCAGCTGATAGGCGGCGCGATAGTCGCCCTCGCGGATGGCGGGCGCGGCATCGGCACGGGCCTGCGCGGCTGCGGGCAGGTCGCCGGCATTGCGGACATGGCCCGACAGCGCGCCGAGGAAGGCCGAGGGCGCCGGATCGCCCGCCTTCGGGAAGCAGGCGCGCGCCCGCTGGTTGTAGGTGAACGCCTCGCAGGCGGGATTGCCCAGGCAGGCCTGCACGCAATCGTCCAGCGAGATGTCGAAGATCTTGTCGATGTCGCCGCCCGGCAGGTCGGTATCCGCCGCCAGCACCGCCCGGCGCAGCGGCACCAGCGGGCTTTCCTCCTGCGCCAGCGCCGGAGGTGCGAGCACGGATCCCGCCAGCGCCAGAACCATCGCCACGGCCTTCAGCCCGCCCGCCTGTCCTGCCAGTCGCATCACTCGCCCCCGTCACCGATACCGCAAACCTGCGCCGAAGGGTCGCATGCACCCCAGGCCGAGGCAAGAGTTTCAATGCCCTGCATGGCGGGGACCGGCCGGAAATGGCGCGACGTTCCGGCCGGCGCCCGGGCCGGGCCGCCCGCCGCCGAAGGGGTGAAATCCGCTCGCACCGGGTCGCCGGGACCCGAGCTTGACGCTTCGCCGCGACCATCGACAAAAGGGAAATGCGGATCGGGTGACGGCCCTCGCTCCGCCCAGCGAAGGAGCATGGCATGGCGCAGGGCGATGGGGCCGTCACGGATCGGCGCCGCCCGCGCCCTGCACCTGTCCGAGGCGACGATCCAGAATGACGAGCGCGGCCTGCGCACCGATGGCAGGCCGCGCCCCGATCCCCTTCGCCACCGCGCCGGCCTGCGCGGCGCCGTATCACGGGCCGGGGCCTTGGGGTGGCAAGCGCACCTGATCCGCAGCGGGCAGGGGGCGGCAAGGACGATCCCGCCGGGCCGTCATGCCGCCGCGATGCCCCGCCCCCCGAAGATGGGCTTCGTCGCCCGCACCGCTTGACCCGCATCCGGCGGCGGGCCTCAATGGCGCCGTCCCAGCCAAGGAGCCGCGCCGTGAATCCCTCGCATCTGTTTTATCAGTCCCGGCTGTCTCGGCCGATGCTCGACCGGGCCGAGGGCATCTACCTGTGGGATACCGAGGGGCGGCGCTATCTGGACGGCAGTTCGGGGGCGATGGTCAGCAATATCGGCCATTCCAACCCCGCCGTGCTGGCCGCCATGCGCGAACAGATGGACAGGGCCACCTTCGGCTATCGCCTGCATTTCCAGAACCGGCCGGCCGAGGAACTGGCCGCCCTGACCGCCAGCCTGATGCCGGCCGGGGTGGACCGGGTGTTCTTCGTCTCCGGCGGGTCGGAGGCCGTCGAATCGGCGGTGAAATTCGCCCGGCAGGCGCAGATCGCGCTGGGGCGGCCGGGGCGGTGGAAGGTGATCTCGCGCTTTCCCTCCTATCACGGCGCCACGATGGGGGCGCTGGCGCTGACCGGCTATGCGGCGCTGACCGAGCCGTTCGCGCCGATGACGCAGGCCATGCCGAAAATCCCGGCGCCGACCACCTATCTGGACCGCGACAACCTGACCGAGGCCGAGCGCGGGCTGCGCTATGCCGGGATGCTGCGCGATGCCATCCTCGCGGAAGGGCCGGAGACCGTGGCCGGCTTCATCATGGAGCCGGTGGGCGGCGCCTCCACCGGCGCGCTGGTGGCGCCCGACAGCTATTATCCCCGCATCCGCGAGATCTGCGACGAATTCGGCATCTTCCTGATCCATGACGAGGTGATGAGCGGCGCCGGCCGCACCGGCCGCTTCCTCGCCGCCGAGCATTGGGGGATCGCGCCCGACATCGTGGCCTTGTCCAAGGGGTTCGCGGCGGGCTACATGCCGCTGGGCGCGATGGCGGCGCGGGGCGATCTGGTGGAGGCGGTGCTGGATGCGGGCGGCTTTGCCCACGGCCACACCTATGCCGGCAACCCGCTGGCCTCCGCCGCCGGGCTGGCGGTGCTGCGCGAAGTGCTGGACCGCGACCTGATCGGCAATGCCGAGCGCATGGGATCGCTCCTGAAGGCGCGGCTGGAGGGGCTGATGGACCGCTATCCCTTCATCGGCCATGTGCGCGGCAAGGGGCTGCTGCTGGCGGCGGAACTGGTCGCCGACCGCGAGACGATGGCGGTTCTGCCCCCGGCCGCGAACGCCCATCAGCGGCTGGTGGACCTGTGCCTTGATCGCGGCCTGATCGTCTATTCCCGCCGCACGCGGGGCGGGGTCGAGGGCGACCACATTCTGGTCTGCCCGCCGCTGATCGTGGCCGAGGCCCAGATCGACGAGATCATGGCGATGCTGACCGACGCGCTGGACGTGCTTGCGGCAGAGCTGGGGTTCTGAGGCGGCGCGGGGCAGGGACAACCACGCCCACGCAAGCGGACCGAGGCCTAACGCCCTTGCATGCACGGACGCCCCGCGCGATCCACGGCCAACTGCGCGGCAAGCCAGCCATCGGCCTGTGCCAGCACCTCCGCCATGCGCGACCCCCCGTCCGGGTCCGTCATGCCGTGGTCGAAAGCCGGAAACTCCCAATAGGTCAGATTGCACCGCTCCGCCTCGGCGAACAGATCGTTGACGGCGCGGGCGACGCCGACCGATCCTGACGCATCCCGGCCACCCTGGATCAGCAGAAAGCCGGTATCCGCGCGCAGCATGTCGTCGGCTGCCCGGCGGTCGATCATATCCGCCCAGAACCGCAGGCTATGCCCCGCCCACAATTCGGTGCTGTCCGGGTTCCGGCGCGCCTTCTCGAACGTGGCGTCGACAGTCGGCCGGCCCTCCGGGGGGACGGATTCGCGCACCATTTCCCCAAAGGTGACGCCGCCGCCCGTAGACATCAGGATCGCGGCATCCGCGCCGACCTCGGGTGCAAGCCGCGCCATCGCCAGACCGCCCTCGGAACCGCCGAACAGGACCAGATCGCCATTCCACCACGCCGCATCCCGCAGGTTCTCGATGATCTGCCGATAGTCGGCCACGCGCTGCGAAACGGTGTGATTGTCGTGAAATGCCTGCGGACAGTCGGAATTGTCCACGGCCTGCGGCGTGTCGTCCGGGGTGACACCATATTGCTCGACCGTCAGGGCCGCAAAACGCCCGAACGCGGCCCGGGCCTGTTGCATGGCCCGGCTTTGCATCGCGGGCAGGCAGCCCGACCCTTGGGCAAGCACGACCAGCCCGACTTTCCCGCCGCCATCCGGCAGGTCGAGGGTCCAGTGCAACGTGCTGCCATCGGGGCGCTGCGCCTCGCCCCGTTCCAACGCAGCCGCGGCAGCGACAGGCACGGCGAGCAGCGCCGACACGAAAGGGAGGATGCGGCGCAACAGGGTCATGTCAGGGCCTTTGCACGGGTCAGCAGAAAGGGCGCGGCGGCGAGGCCGAGCAGGACAAGCAGATGCGGCAGGGCCGGCGGCGCCAGCGTGATCGCAATCATGCCGGGCTGGCCCTGTGCCGGCATCGTCACCGGCAGATGCAGCATCGCACCGACACAGACGGCCGCACCGATCCCCAGCATGGGCCAGATCGCGCGCGACCGCTGGCGCAGGGCGGTTGCAACGACGATCCAGGCCGTCAGGACGGGCACCAGCCCGCCCAGCCCGTATTGCGCAGCCAGGGTTGCCGTGCCGAACCAGACAGGAACGGCACCGGACGAGGCGACGGCGGCGAGAAGGAACGCCGCAACCGCGATCACGGCGACCTGACCGAGGACAGGCATCAGCAGAAAGACAGCCCAGGGGGCGGCACCGGCCCAGCTCCGAAACCGCCGGTCCGCGATCATCGGCTTTGCCAGTTCATCGACGCCGCCCAGCCGGGCGAGGGCCTGCCGCCGTGCCTCGGCAGCGCCGAGGCCGTTCGCGATCCCCTCGCCCGCCAGATCGTCCAGATGGTCGCGAAGCTCCGCTACATAGCGCGCTGCGCTGGCAGGCCGGACACCGGCGCGGAGAAGACGGTCCTGCAAGATACCGAACGGATCAGGCACGCGCCGGCCCTCCCAGAACGAGGCCGACCGCATGCGCGATACGGGTCCATGCGTCCGCGGCCCTGGCGAGACGCTGATCCCCGGCCGGCGTCAGACTGTAATAGATCCGGCTGCGGCCGGCGACGGTCTGGCGGCGGGAGCGCAGCGCGCCCTCCCGCTCCAGCAGGTGCAGCATGGGATAGACGACGCCCTCGCCCAGGGCGATCGCCTCGCCGGTCGCGGTGCGGATGGCCTGCACCAGTTCATAGCCATACATCTCCCGCTCCTTCAGCAGCCGCAGGATCAGCAGTTCAGGGACGCCGTGCAGATAGTTGGAACCTGTCTCGCGCTTCATCTCGGGCCTCATACCTATCGTTGCAAGGTATATACCTTGTGTAACAAGGCATGGCAAGTCCCGCCCGCCCCCCTTGCAAAGCCCGGCCGAACCCGGCAGGCAGCCACCGACCCATTCCAACCGGAGACCCGCCATGACCACCTACCAGGACACGCTGCTGCTGATTGACGGTGCATGGCGGCCGGGCGCCTCCGGGCGCGTGATCGACGTGCTGAACCCCGCCACCGGCACCCGGATCGGCACCGTCGCCCATGCCGATACCGCCGATCTGGACGCGGCGCTGGCCGCGGCCGAGCGCGGCTTCGCCACCTGGAAGGCCGTTCCCCCCTATGAGCGCGCGAAGATCATGCGCAAGGCCGCCGCCCTGCTGCGCGAGCGCGCCGACGCCATCGCGCCGCTGATGACCCTCGAACAGGGCAAGCCGCTGGCGCAGGCCAAAGGCGAGCTGATCTCGGCCACCGACATCATCGAATGGTTCGCCGGCGAGGCGCAGCGCGCCTATGGGCAGGTCATCCCGGCCCGCGCGCCGAACGTGACGCAGATGGCGGTCAAGCTGCCGGTCGGGCCGGTCGCCGCCTTCACGCCGTGGAACTTCCCGGTCAACCAGGTGGTGCGCAAGCTGTCGCTGGCGCTGGCCGCCGGCTGCTCGATCATCGTCAAGGCACCCGAGGAAACCCCGGCCTCGCCGGCCGAACTGCTGCGCTGCTTCGAGGATGCCGGGGTGCCGGCGGGGGTGATCGGGCTGGTCTTCGGCGTCCCGGCCGAGATCTCGGAATACCTGATCCCGCATCCGGTGATCCGCAAGGTGACCTTCACCGGCTCGACCCCGGTGGGCAAGCATCTGGCCGCGCTGGCCGGGCGCCACATGAAGCGCGCCACGATGGAGCTGGGCGGCCATGCCCCGGTGATCGTGACGGCGGATGCCGATCTGGACCGTTCGATCGCCACGATGGCGGGGCACAAGTTCCGCAATGCCGGGCAGGTCTGCGTCTCGCCCACCCGCTTCCTGCTGGAGGACAGCGTGGCCGACCGCTATATCGACGGTTTTGCGGCCGCGGCGGAGGCGCTGAAGGTGGGTCCGGGGCTGGATGCGGGAACCGAGATGGGACCGCTGGCCAACGAGCGCCGCATCCCCGCGCTGGAGGCGATGATCGAGGACGCCATCGCGCGCGGCGCCCGGCTGGTCACCGGCGGGCGGCGGATCGGCAACGAGGGCTGGTTCTTCGAGCCGACGGTGCTGGCCGACGTGCCGGCGGAGGCCGCGATCATGAACGAGGAACCCTTCGGCCCGGTGGCGGTGTTCAACCGCTTTTCCACGCTGGACGAGGCCATCGCCGAGGCCAACCGCCTGCCCTACGGTCTGGCGGCCTATGCCTGGACACGCTCGGCGCAGGCGGCGCAACGGCTGGGCGCCGAGGTCGAGGCCGGAATGCTGACCATCAACCATCTGGGCCTCGCCCTGCCCGAGGTCCCCTTCGGCGGCATCCGCGATTCGGGCTATGGCACCGAAGGCGGCTCGGAGGCCATCGAAGCCTATCTGGACACCCGCTTCATCACCCGGATGGATTGAGGCGCAAGGCTGCGGCGCAGGGCGAGGGCCTGACCCCGCCTTGCGCCATGCCACCGGACAGGCCATCCGGCGACCTTTTGGACAAGCCGCCGCCTCAACAGCCGGGCGCGGGGCGCATGGATCGCACCGCCATCCGGCCATCCGCCCCGGCGTCGCAGGGGGCGTGATTTCATGCACTCCGGGCTTCGCCGCCCGGATCGCCCTTCCTTCCACCATCGGCTGCACAAGCCTGCCTTGTCCCGCGGACGCGCTGCCGGCCAGCCCCGTGAGTCGGGTTGGGAAGGAATGGATGCCGCCTCAACGCAGGATGCACGCTTCAGCGACCGGCTCCGACCACAGATTGAAGGTCGGGCGCGGACCTGCCTGGATCGCCCCACCACCCGGCCATCCGCCCCAGCATCGCAGGGTGCGTGATTTCATGCAGTTCGGGCTTCGCCGCCCGGATCGCCCTTCCTTCCACCATCGGCTGCACAAGCCTGCCTTGTCCCGCGGACGCGCTACCGGCCGGTCCCGTGACTCGGGTTGGAAAGGAATGGATGCCGCCCTCCACCGCAGGATGCACGCTTTAGCGACCGGCTCCGACCACAGATTGAAGGTCGGGCGCGGACCTGCCTGGATCGCGCCGCCATCCGGCCATCCGCCCCAGCGTCGCAGGGTGCGTGATTTCATGCAGTTCGGGCTTCGCCGCCCGGATTGCCCTCCCCTCCATCGTCGGATGCACATGGCATCGCCTGTCCGGCGGCCGTGCTGCCGGCCGGGAGAAGAACAGCATGCTCCACGCACCGCAGGATGCACGGCTTCGCCGCCCGGAAGCCCGCCCTTCCCACATTGGCCCCGCATGGCGTAGCCTGCCCTGCGGTCCGTCCGTCGGGGCGGGCGATTCGGGCCGGGGAGGAAAGGAATGCGCTTCCTGTCACCACGCGGCTGGGCCAGCTTCGCCTGGCAATCCGATTACGGCCAGTTCTACCTCGTCGATCCCGGCGCGCCTTTTGCCGCCCCCGTCGAGATCACCCCGGAAATGGAACGGCGCAGCCTGTTCGTGCCGCCCTCCGGGCTGGTCGTCTATACCGCAAGCTGCCTGAACCAGCATATCCGCGTCAGCATCTACGAGACCGAGCCGGACCATGCCCCGGCCGAGCCGGTCTCCGGCCGGGACTGGACCCGGATCGAGACCGTCGAGGCCTGCTTCCCCTCGCGCAGGTTCACGCTGTCCAGCCCCTCGATGCCCGATCCGCTGCCGGCCGGCCCGCTCTTCCTGCTGGAGACCGAGCGGGTCGCCGCCCGCATCGGCTGGATGGAGTTCCAGGGCATCCGCGACGACAGCCAGCCCTGCGCGCCGGACGTGATCGAGGTCACGATCTGGCCCGGATGACCCGGCGGGACGGGACCGGCCCCGATACAGGCCCGGCAACCGGGACGGGGCCGATCCGGGCGGGTCCAGCGCCGTCGAACAGGACACGCCATCGCCACCCGGACGCGGGACGTGCAGCATCATGCCCCCCGCCGCCGGCAGGAATATCCGGGGCAGGCCATCCGACCCGACGCCGCCGGACGGGGCGCAAGGGCGGCGCCCGTATCGACGCGCGGGGCGGGATGCGCTATCCCGATGCGGCATGTCAGCCAGGGAGAACGCGCCATGTCGTCATGGATCGAGATCGTCCAGCGCAACACCGCCCTGCATGGCGAGCTGGTGGTGGGCATCGACCCGTTCCTGCCCGATCTTCCGGCGTTCCTCGACCAGGGCGACGGGGCCGGCTGGATCGGGCGCTTTACCGATTTCGCCCTCGACGCCATCGCGGGGCAGGCCGGTTTCGTGAAATTCCAGAGCGCCTATTTCGAGGCCTGCGGCCTGCCCGGCCTCGCGGCCCTGTCGGCGGGCATGAAACGCGCGCGGGCGGCGGGGATCGGGGTGATCCTCGACGCCAAGCGGGGCGATATCGGCGCCACCGCCGCGGCCTATGCGCGCGCCTACCTCACGCCGCCGGAGGCGGGCGGTTCGGGCGATTTCGAGGCCGACTGCCTGACCGTCAACCCGCTGATGGGACCGGATACGCTGGAACCTTTCGCCGATTGCGCGCGCCGCCACGGCAAGGGGCTGTTCGTGCTGTGCCGCACCTCCAATCCCGGCGCGGGCTGGTTGCAGGACCGGATGACCGGCAACCGCGCCGTTGCGGATCGCGTCGCCGACCTGATCGGGGACCTGGGCGCGGCGGAGGGCGACGGGCTGGACCCGATCGGCGCGGTGATCGGGGCGACGGTGCCGCATGAGGGGCGGCGGCTGCGCATGCTGATGCCGCGCGCGATCATCCTGGCGCCGGGACTGGGGGCACAGGGCGGCGATGCCGGCGCCATCCATGCCTTGCGCGGCACAAGGCCGGGCGATCTGCTGGTGCCGGTCTCGCGCGGGGTGATGCGGGTCGAGGATCGCGGCCTGTCCCCGGCCGGCTATCGGGCGCTGATCGTGGAGCGGATCGCGGCGTTCAAGGCGGCCATCGCCCCGCCGCCAGTGGCGGCGGCGGGCTGAAGCGGGGGGGCGAGCCTCACGCCGCGGACCCTGCCGGACCGGAGACCGCGGCGGGTCGCCGCCTTGCCATCGGACCCGCGCAGACCCGCCGGCGCCCGTATGCCTTCGCCGCACAAGGACCCGATCACGGCCCCGCATGCGCCGGAGGCGCGGCGGGGGACCCCCTATCCCCCCGCCTCGCGCCTTATCCCGGCCAGATAGCGCGCCACGGCCGCGTGGCGGGTGCGGGCGATGGCGACCGCCTGCGCGGGCGTCACCAGCCGGAAATGCACCGGCTGCCGGGGCCGGCCCTGCACGAAGGCGTCCAGGTCGGAGTCCAGGACCGTGGCGATCTTGGGATAGCCGCCGGTGGTGCCGTGATCGGCCTGCATCACCACCGGCACCCCGTCGCCGGCCACCTGCACCGCGCCGCGCATGATGCCCTCGGACGGCATGTCCAGCGCCGCCGCCGGCTTGATGACCGGACCCGACAGCCGCATGCCCATCCGGTCATAGGCATTGCTCAGCGACCAGTCGCCATGCAGGAACGCCTCGCGCGCGGCGGCGTCGAAGAAATGATCCTGCGGTCCCATCACCACATGCGCCAGCCCGGTGAACCGCGCCAGCACCGGCAGCGGCAGGTCGCGCGGCGCCACGGCCCGCGCATCCTCGATCTCCAGCCGCTGGCCGGTCGCCACCCGGCCGCCGCCAAAGCCCGAGAGCGCATGCGTGGCGGCGCTGCCCAGCCATTCGCGCGCCGCCAGCCGCCCGGCGAAGGCCAGGTTCGTCCACGCCCCCCAGCGGCCGGGGCGGATCACCAGCCGCTGCCCGGCCTCGATCGTGGCCACCCGCCAGCCCGGCGCGGTCTGGCCCGCCAGTTCGGTCAGGAAGCCGCCGCCGGCAACGGCGAGGCCCACCGCGCCCTCGACGCATTCCAGCGTGAGGCCCCCGGCCGAGACCTCGATCCCCGCGGCAGCCGGGTCGTTGCCCAGCGCCAGATTCGCCGTGGCGAAGCCCAGCCGGTCCATCGGCCCGGAGCGCGGCACGCCGAAGCGCATATAGCCCTGCCGCCCGCCGTCCTGAATCGAGACATAGGGACCGGCAAAGACGACCTTCAGAACGGCCCGGCTCATCCCCGCCCTCCCTGATATTCGTCCAGCGAGATGCGCCGGAACCGCACATGGTCGCCCACGTCGAACAGGAAGGGCCGTTCGTCGTCGCCGGTCAGGATGGCGGTGGGCGAGCGGCCGATCCGCCACCAGCCGGTCGGCATGGTCAGCGTGGTGACCAGGCATTGCGGGCCGGCGATGATGACGCTGCCCGCGGGCACGTCGCGCACGGCGGCGGGCTTGCGCGGCAGACGCAACCCCTCCGGCACGCCGGCCATATAGGCATAGCCGGGCGCGAATCCGTAAAGGAACACGCTGTAGTCGCCGGACAGATGCGCGGCGATGACGGCCTCCACGCTCATCCCGGCGGCCTCGGCCACCACGGCCAGATCGGGACCCAGATCGCCGTCATAGCAGACCGCGACCTCGCGCCGGGCCGGCTCGCCCCGCGCCGCCGGGGCATGGGCCAGCAGCGCGTCCAGCGCCCGGATGGCGCCCGCATGGTCGGTCTCGACGGGGTCGAAGCGCACCATCAGGCTGGCATAGGCCGGCACGGCCTCGCGGAAGCCGGCGAAGGGGGCGGCGGCCAGCGCCGTATCCAGCGCCAGCACGCGGCCATGCAGGGCGGGGTCGATCACGTCCCCGAACTCGACCATCAGGGCGGTGTCGCCGACGGGGCGATAAAGCGGCGCGCTCATGAAAAGCAGGGCCTCAGCGTCACGCCGGCTTCCTCCAGCCGGAGGCGCAGGGCGCGGGCCATCGCCACGGCGGCCGCGCCGTCGCCATGCACGCAGATCGATTCGGCCTTCAGCGGGATCGGGTCGCCGCCGATCACCGGCATCAGCCCGGTCTCCAGCACCCGCACCAGCCGCGCGGCGGCCGCGTCGGCATCGTGCAGCAGCGCGTCGGAGCGCGAGCGCGGCACCAGCCGCCCGCTGGGCAGATAGTTGCGATCGGCAAAGATCTCCGAGGCGACGCGCATGCCCCGGCGCCGGGCGATGCCATCCAGCGCCGTGCCGGAGATCGCCAGGATCGCCAGCTTGCCGGGCAGGGCCTCGACGGTCTCGGCGATGGCCTGGGCCACGGCTTCGTCATCGGCGGCGAGGTTGGCCAGCGCGCCGTGCGGCTTGACATAGACCACCTCGGTCCCGGCCAGCGCGGCGATGGCCTGAAGCGCGCCGATCTGCGCGGCGATCATGCGGGCGACCTCGCCGGGCCGCATGGGGATGACGCGGCGCCCGAAGCCCTCGCGGTCGGTGTAACCGGGATGCGCGCCGACCACCACGCCGCGCTCGGCCGTGGTCAGCAGGGTGCGATACATGGTTTCGGGGTCCGAGGCATGGCCGCCCGCCGCCACATTGGCCGAGGTGACGATGGACAGCATCGCCTCGTCGTCGCCCATCCGCCAGGGGCCGAAGCTCTCGCCCAGATCGGAATTCAGGTCGATCTCTCGCGCCATCGTCATGTCCTTTCACGGGCCGCCTTTCGCCGACTATAGGCGCGGGCCGCGGCCTGTGGGAAGGGCCGGGCGGCGAAATCGGCTGGCCAAGCCGGGGCGGGCCTGCGATATGTCCGGCAACCCGAGACGAAGGCCCCGCCGTGACCGTGACGCCGCCTTGCCCCGCCCGATCCGTGCGCCCCTTGCGGGCGGCGGGCGGGGCATGGCGCGACGGGTGCCGCATCCTGCGGGGCGCGGGCGGGGTTTCCTTTTCCGGGCATCGCGCGGGGTGGGGATGGCGCATGCAGGCACGCACCCTGCGGAGCGCGCGATATGTGGGGGGCGTTTCCTCTTTCGGCTTTTGCGCATGGCCGGAATGGCGCATATCGGCACGCACCCCACGGAATGGGCGGCATGCGGGGGACGTTTCCGTCTTCGGGCACGGCGTGAGGACGGGATGGTGCGTGCAAGCACGCACCCTACGGCGTGGGCAATGTGCGGGGGGCGTTTCCTCCTTGCGGCATGGCGCGGGGCCGGAATGGCGGGCCGGGCGGGTATCGCGCGGCGCATCGCGGGCGCGGTCGGGCGCGGCATGGCTGCGCGGGCCGGCATGCTGATCCTCGGCGTGGATGGCGGCGGCTCCGGCTGCCGGGCGGCGGTGGCGGACGGCGCCGGGCGCGTGCTGGGGCGCGGCGAGGCCGGGCCGGCGAATATCCATTCCGACCCGGAGGGCGGGCATGACGCGATCCTGGCCGCCGCGCTGGAGGCCGCGCGGGCCGCCGGCGTGGCACCGGGCCGGCTTTGCGCCGTGCTGGGGCTGGCCGGGGCCAACATGCCGCAGGCGGTGGCGCGGCTGGCGCCGGCGCTGCCCTTCGCCCGCGCCCGCATCCTGTCGGACGCGCAGACCGCCACCCGCGGCGCCATCGGCACCGGCGAGGGCATCGTGGCGGCGATGGGCACCGGCTCGGTCTTTGCGGTGCAGGCCGGCGGGCGGTTCGCGCAGTTCGGCGGGCGCGGCTGGATCCTGGGCGACGAGGGCGGCGGCGCGCCGCTGGGCCGCGCGGCGCTGGCCGAGGCGCTGCGGGCCGAGGACGGTTTCGCCCAGCCCAGCCTGTTCCTGTCGGAACTGGTGGCGGAACAGGGCGGCGCCGCCGGCGTGATCGGCTTCGCCGCCGGCGCCCGCGCCCCGGATTTCGCCGCCCTGGCCCCCCGGCTGGTCGCCGCCGCCGATGCCGGCGACGCGGGCGCCGGGCGCGTGCTGGGCCGGGCGGCGGATCGGGTGGGTGCGATACTGGCCTCGCTGCAAGGGCGCTTCGGTGCGCTGCCGGTGGTGTTTCTGGGCGGCCTCGGCCCGGCCTATGCGGCGCGGCTGTCCGGGCGGTTCGCCATCCGCCCGGCGCAGGGCGGCGCGCTGGACGGGGCGCTGGCCCTGGCGCGGGAGCTGGCGGAGGCGGGGGCATGACCATCCTGGCCGGCGCCGCGATCTTCGATGGCGAGACCCTGCTGCGGGATCATGCGCTGGTGCTGGACGGCGGCCGCATCGCCGCGCTGATCCCGGCGGGCGAGGCGCCGCCGGACGCGCGGCGCCTGCCGGGGGGCGTGATCGCGCCGGGGCTGGTGGATTTGCAGGTCAATGGCGGCGGCGGCGAGATGGTCGGCGCCGGGCTTGACGCCGACCGGCTGGCCCGCATCTGCGCGGCGCAGGCGCCCTCCGGCGTGCTGGCCTGCCTGCCGACGCTGATCACCGACACGCCCGAGACCACCGCGCAGGTGATCGCCGCCGGGCTGGAGGCCGCCCGCCGGCGCATCCCCGGCTTCCTCGGCCTGCATCTGGAGGGACCGCATCTGGACCCCGCCCGCGCCGGCGCCCATGACCCGGCGCTGATCCGGCCGATGGACGGCGAGGATCTCGCCCGCCTGTGCGACGCGGCCCGCGCCCTGCCGGCACTGATGGTCACGCTGGCCCCCGAATCGGCGACGCCCGAGCAGATCGCGGCGCTGGCCTCGGCCGGCGCGGTGGTCAGCCTGGGGCATACGGGCTGCGACTACGAGACCGCGCAGGCCGCCATCCGCGCAGGCGCGCGCTGCGCGACGCATCTGTTCAACGCCATGAGCGGCCTCGGCCATCGGGCGCCGGGCCTGGTGGGGGCGGTGCTGTCGGGCGGACTGGCCGCCGGGCTGATCGCGGATGGCCACCATGTCCACCCGGCGACGCTGGCGGTGGCGCTGGCCGCACGGCCCGAGGGGCTGTTCCTGGTCACCGACGGCATGGCCTTCGCCGGCACCGACGCGCGCGAGATGCGCCTGCAAGGCCGGCCGATCCGGCGCGAGGGCGGGCGGCTGACGCTGGCGGACGGCACGCTGGCCGGGGCCGACCTGACCCTGCCGCAGGCCATCGCGCGGCTGGTGGCGCTGGGCGCCGCGCCCGCCCGCGCGCTGGCGATGGCCACCAGCATTCCCGCCGACCTGATCGGCGCCGGCGGCCGCACCGGCCGAATCCGGCCCGGCCGCGCCGCTGATCTGGTCTGGATGCGGCCCGACTGGACAGTCGGCGGAATCTGGCAAGCTGCATAATTTTTATCGGCGGAATTCCGCCGAAAACTGCGCAATCCCCTGAAAAGTAACGACCACTCCCACCGCGCCGCCGTATGACCGGCCGGCCGCTCCCTGTCTGCGCGAAATTTTCCATTGAATACAACCTTCGCATGTGTCCAGCCTGAACATGCGGGATTGTGTATGTGTAACCATCTCCGAAGCCATCGGGCGGGTCTGTGCCAAGGGCGGGGATGGGTGTTGGTCAAGGAGTGCCCGCGATGCCCTAATTATACCGAAATCCCCGATGCGACGATCGACCTGAACGCGACGACACCGGCTCTGGACCTGGGAAGCATCCTGCTGCTGAACAGCCTCTATGCCTCGCAGCCCTTCGCCAAATACGACGTGGAGGATACCGGCGCCACGACCCTGACGCGCGGCGACGATGTGGATCTGGTCCGGGGCGACGACAGCGTGGCACTGGATAACGGCGTCTATGCCGGCTCGGGCACGATCTCGACGCTGGCGCCCGACATCGTGGTGCCCAACCCGATTCCGGGCCTCCCTCCGGTCACGAGCCTGTCGCTTGCGGTCAACCCGATCCACGGCCATTTCATCGTCGATCAGGATGACGGCAAGACCTAT